>DATAWY010000014.1:0-41077 GCA_036266955.1 Rhizomicrobium sp. | reverse complement strand
TGGAAAAGTTCAAGCAACCGCGCGATTCTAGGCCTGTCGTCCGCCGCCGGAGAAACACGCCCATGGCCCGTTCCACGCCCAGCATCGAGGACTATATCCGCGACCATTCGCTCCGCGAGCCGCCGGCCTTGAAGGCGCTGCGCCGCGAGAACGAGACGCGGCCGCGCTTCAACATGCAATTCACGCCGGAATCCGCGCAGCTTCTCGCCCTGATACTGAAACTGATGGGCGCGAAGCGCGGCATCGAGGTCGGCACCTTCACGGGCTATAGCAGCCTGGCGGTCGCGCTCGCCCTGCCCGCCGACGGCAGGCTCGTCTGCTGCGATGTCAGCGACGACTATACCGCGGTGGCCCGCCGCCATTGGGAGAAGGCCGGTATCGCCGGCAAGATCGAGCTGCGGCTCGGCCCGGCGCTGGACACGCTCGACAAGCTGATCGCGGCGGGCGGCACCGGCGGTTACGACTTTATGCTGATCGACGCCGACAAGAGCGGCTACGATTCCTATTACGAGCGCGGCCTGGTGCTGCTGCGCGCCGGCGGCCTCATCGCCATCGACAATGTGCTGTGGGGTGGCGCGGTGGCGGAGCCGAGCGGCGGCGGCGCCGACACCAAGGCGCTGCGCGCGCTCAACAGCAAGATCGCGGCCGACGAGCGCGTCGATGTCAGCATGCTGCCGGTCGGCGACGGCCTGACCCTGGCACGGAAGCGCTGAATCGTGCTTCGAGGACGCACCTGCTACCCGCCCCCATTGCCGAAGCCTTTGTAGCGGACGATATCGCCGGGCTTGATGCCGAGCCGCGCCACGGTGCCGCCGTTCAGTTCCAGCACCGCGCGCGCCGGCACTTGCGAGGCGATGATGTCCTCCGACATCGGCACCGCGCGCTCATGGATGTCGACGATGCGGCCGTCGCCGGCGATGAACAGCATGTCGAGCGGGATCAGCGTGTTCTTCATCCAGAAGGTGCGCGTCGCGGTATCGCCGAAATCGAACAGCATGCCGGCATCGGGCGCGAGTTCGCGGCGGTACATCAGCCCCTGCTCTTCCTGCCCCGGCGTCACCGCCAGCTCGACGGCGAAATGCCGTGGCCCTTGCGCCGTGTCGATCGTCAGGGTCGAACGATCGAAAGTCTGCAGCGACTGGGCGTGCGCCACGGTGGCGACGCCGAGCAAGGCAAACAGCAACAAGAAACTTCGGCGCAGCATCGGCACGATCCTCAGCGAAAGAACAGCACGGCGACCAACACATACCACGGCCCGGCGATGAGGCAGGCGAGCCCGGTATAAGCGAAGAAACCCGGCATGCGCACCCCACTCGCCTCGGCCAGCGACTTCACCATGAGATTGGGCGCATTGCCGATATAGGAGAGCGCGCCGAAATACATCGCGCCCGCCGAGATCGCGGCCAACGTGGAGGCCAGCGTTCCGGTGAGGCGCGCGGCATCGCCGCCGGCGAAATCGAAGAACAGCAGATAGGTCGGCGCATTGTCGAGGAAGCCCGACAAGATGCCCGTCGCGCCATAAAACAACAGATTGTTGGGCGCGCCGCCGCGCATCAGCGCCGTCACCAGCGGCGCGGCGGGGCCGTGCGTGCCCGTGGCGATGAGTCCGAGCACGGGAATAAGGGTGATGAAAATGCCGGCGAACAGGATCGCGATCTCGGCGATCGGCGCCCAGGCGAACTGGTTGCCGCGCCGCGCCGCCGCCGGCGTCAGCCACAGCGACAGACCCGCGATCGCGACATAAAGCGCATCGGCGACATATTCCGGCGCCAGCACGACGGTGGCGATAAGGGCGGCAAGCAGCGGCAGATTGACCAATCCGCTAAGATGCAGCGTCGCCACCGTCTCGGGGCCGGCGCCGCCCTGGAAAGAGCGGTCGAGCACATAGAAGGTCGCCAGCAGCCCGGCACTGAGGACCAGGGTCGGCGCCCAGAGATGCTGCAGCGGCCACAGGAACGGCACGCCGGCGAGATAGCCGAGCAGCAGCGGCGGATTGCCGAGCGGCGACAGCGCCCCCCCGACATTGCCGACCAGCACGATGAAGAAGACGAAGAGATGCGCGCGGCGGCGGCGATGACGATTGATGCGGATCAACGGCCGCACCAGCAGCAGCGCCGCGCCCATGGTGCCGACGATCCCGGCGAGCACGGTCCCGAGCGCCAGCAGCGCCGTGTTCACTCCCGCGCCGCCACGCGGCGTACCGGCGATATGGATGCCGCCGGTGACGATATAAAGCGCCCCGAGCAGCAGGATGAACGGCAGATAGACATGCAGCGCCGTCATCCCCAGCATCGCGCCTGTTGGCGCCGCGCCGCGGATGATGGCGGCGGGGACAAGCAAGGCGAGCGCCCAGAACGCGGTCCATTCGCCGTGACGGCGCAGCCAATGGCCGGCGGCGACCGTCGGCAGCAGCGCGATGCTAAGCAACAGCCCCGCGAACGGCAGCGCCCACACCAGGCCGAGCGTCGTGACGATCGGAAATTGCGTGACCGCGGACATGGCGGCGGACTATGCCTTGGTCCGGCAACGACGCCAAACCGATCCGGAGCCGTCCATGATTCAGCAATCGGAACGCTGGCCGGCCCTGCCCTATGCGGCGTGGCGCGACACCGCGGCAACGCTGCTGCTATGGACGCAGATCGTCGGCAAGCTGCGCGTGGCGCAAACGCCTTGGCTCAATCATTCCTGGCACGGCGCGCTTTATGTCACGGCGCGCGGCCTTTCCACTTCGCCGATCCGGCATGCGGGCGGCGTGTTCGATTGCGAATTCGATTTCGTCGCGCACCGGCTCGCGATCCGCGCCGACAATGGCGGCGAGCGGCACGTCGCGCTGCGGCCGCAATCGGTCGCCGCGTTCTATCGCGCGGTCATGGACGCGCTGGAACAGCTCGGCGTGCCGTGCGCCATCGACCGGATGCCGAACGAAGTGCCGGACGCGATGGCGTTCGACCGGGACGAAATCCACAAATCCTACGATGCCGACGCGGCCCACCGGTTTTGGCGCGTGCTGGTGCAATGCGACCGCGTGTTCAAAGAATTCCGCACCGGCTTTCTCGGCAAGGCGAGCCCGGTCCATTTCTTCTGGGGCAGCTTCGATCTGGCGGTGACGCGCTTTTCCGGGCGCGCTGCGCCGCTGCATCCCGGCGGCATCCCGCATCTGCCCGACGCGGTCGTCCGGGAGGCGTATTCGCACGAGGTGTCGAGTGCCGGTTTCTGGCCGGGTGGCGGAGCCGTCGAATACCCGGCGTATTACTCCTATGCCTATCCGACACCGGCCAGATTTGCAGGGGCGCGTGTGCATCCCTCGGAGGCTTTCTTCAGCAGGGAACTCGGCGAATTTCTGCTTCCGTATGAGGCTGTACGCACAGCGTCCGATCCGAAGCGGAAGCTCATGGAGTTTCTCCAGAGCACCTATCTGGCGGCCGCCAATCTTGGAAATTGGGACCGTGAGCGGCTGGACTGCGCGTTGGGCGAGCCGGGCCGCCCACGCCCGTTACGCGACGCGGTTCAGCGCGAGGCCAGATAGCGCGGAAACTCGCGCGAAAACTCCGGGAAATAGCCTTCGATAACTGTAACGTCGAATTTTCGCAGGATTGCCTCTTTCGGTTCGCGGTCCAGCAGAAAGCGGAAGGCCGCCTCGATGCAGCATTCCGGCGTCTGGGCTCCGCCTCCAAGTGTGTTGAACACTGCACAAGACATTGTGACCTCGTGGCGAGTCGCGCTGCCGCTCTGGCTCACCGTCACTTCGAAACGGAGAGGATCACCCTGGCCGATGTTCCGGACTGCGATCACGAGAACAAATGTCCTTTGAAGGCAGGTAACAACTACTCCTCGCCGAATTTGGCCTGGGCGAGCGCGACGATCGCAGCCAGGGCGGCGACGGCGTCGGGACCTTCTGCCTCGATCGCGATTTCGCTGCCTTCGCTTGCCGCCAGCATCATCAGCCCCATGATGGAACGCGCATCGACGGCCTGACCGTCTTTCGCAATCATGATGCGCGAGCGGAAGCGCGCGGCCGCCTCGACGATCTTGGCGGACGCGCGCGCATGCAGGCCCTTTTTATTGGCGATCCTGACGACCACACGATGGACTCCCTCCATGCGGTGGCTATCCGTCCGGAAGATCCGCGGAGCCCGCGCGCATGTATTTTCGGCCCGCGTCGATGGCTTGATTTACTGCCTGCTCCAGGGGCAGCCGCGCGCGGACATCGATCAGCTTGATGAGACTTGGCAGGCTGTAGCCGGCAAGCACTTCGACGTGTCCGCGGTCGAGGCAGGTCAGTGCGATGTTGCAAGGGGTTCCGCCATACATGTCCGTGGCGACCACCACGCCCTGGCCGTGATCGACCGATCTGACGGCGGCGGCGAGTTCGCGTCGGCGGCGCTCGATGTCATCTTCGGGTCCGATGCTTACCGCACGCAGGTTCGGCTGTGGCCCCACCATGTGCTCCATGGCCACAACTGTCTCCTGGGCCAGACGCCCGTGGGTAACGATCACAATTCCGATCATGCCGGTGTCAGCCAGCCCCGAAAGGGTGAGACGATAGCGCAGGCCGCGCGCGATGGAAGCCCTTACGCTCCAAAAGCCGCTGCCGCTGCCGCGATCTTCGCCGGCGCGGAGGCTTCGAAGGCCACAATGGCGATCTCTGTTGGCCAGCGGCTCTCGGGCACGGCAAGCGGGTCTGGCGGCCGGTATCGCGTGAGCTCAGGAAGACGGCTGATCGTCCCCGGTGGAACGAGCCGCACCGCCAGCCCGATGCGTGCGCATGTCCGGTGCGGAAGGTTCACGATGCCCGCGCCGCGGATCTCGATCATCCCCTGAAGCTTTGGAGGGACCCTGGCGTGCAAGACATCGGCGGAGACAAACAGATCACAGCGGTCGTCGGCGACGAGCATGGCGCCGTTTGCGATCAGCCGCAGCGCCAGATCGGATTTTCCGGCGCCGCTTTCGCCAAGGATCAGCACGCCCAGATCGTGCGGGGCACCAAACGGCTCGCCCGCGCGCCCCAGCACCACGCAGCTCGCGTGGATGTTGAGGAGGGGGGACACTATCGGGCGCCCCGATCGAACCAGCTCAAGCGGCACACGACCCATGCTGTTTGGCGCGTCAACCCTCTTCCATCCGGGGGAGTTCGACAAGGAAGCGCGCGCCGCTGCGGCCGAGGCGGTTTTCCGCCCATATGCGGCCGCCCAGACCTTCCGCGATCTGGCGCGCAATCGACAGACCAAGGCCGGAATTGCGGCCAAAGCCATGATCCTGAGGACGCTCCGTGTAGAAGCGGTTGAAGATCGTCTCCAGATTCTCCGGCGGAACTCCCGGGCCTTCATCCTCCACGCTCACGCGTACGCGGCCATCGCGGCTTTCGGCCGAAATTGCGACAGTGCCCCCTTTCGGACTGAAGGATACGGCGTTGTCGATCAGATTGCGGAAGATCCGTCCCAGTCGCTCGTCCTGTCCCAGAACGAACGCATGCTGCGGCAATGCAAGCGACAGGTCGAGCTTTACGCCGCGCGGAAGGGGAGCAAGCTGATAGACGTCGACGACAACCCTCAGAAGGTGAACAAGATCGACCGGCCGGATCTGCTCGCGGCTCAGTTCGGCGTCGAGCCGCGATGCGTCCGAAATGTCTGTGATCAACCGGTCGATGCGCGCGATGTCGCTGGCGACGATCGCCATCAGACGTTTGCGCGACTCGTCGTCGCCGGCGCGCTGCAACATTTCGATGGCGCTCCTGAGCGATGTCAGCGGGTTCTTCAGCTCATGGGCAACATCCGCCGCGAAACTTTCGATGGCGTCGATCCGCGCATAGAGCGCCCGCGTCATCGTGGAAAGGCTGTCCGCGAGATCGCCGATTTCGTCATTGCGTTCGGCCATCAGGGGGATCGGTTCCCGCCCCATCCTGCCGCTCCGCACGCGATCGGCGGCCGCCGCCAGAGCACGGACCGGCTGCGCGATCGTGCCGGAAAGATAAAGCGAGGAAATCACCATCACGATCAGGGCGACAAGCGAAATGCCGATCAAACTTGCGCGTTCCTCGCGCAGGATATCGTCGATGTCCCCGCCTTCCGTCGTGACCATCAACACGCCGTAGATCGTCTGGAAACGCTCGACGGGAACGGCGACCGAAAGTACCAGCTTGTTCTGGCGGTCGAGCCTGCGGTCGGTGGCCGGTTCTCCTTGGAGGGCGCGCCGGACTTCTGCGTATACGCGGCCGTTTCCGCCGGCCTCGACATAGGGTTCCATCGTGCTGAATGGCCGCACGCCCATGATGCCGTCATACATGCGCTGCAGCCACGCCTTGAATTGATGCGCAAAATCGAGCGGGGGCAGATCGCTCGTCTCAACGACATTGCGGGCGAGAAGGTCGCGCGAATCGAGCTCGAGATGACCGTCGGCTCCGTACAGGCGCGCGCGCAGGCTTGTGGGTGCGAGGAGCTGGCGCAGCAGGGGCGCAGCTTCGTCCACGGAAATCGAGCGTGTTTTCTCCTGCGTTGTGTATTCGGCCAGAGTGCTGGCGATGATCGAGGCGACCTGCCGTATGCCGGCGAGCCGCTCGTCCACCAGCCCCTGCCGGGTCGATTGCACGAGCAGCATGCCCGTAATCAGGATCGCGAGTGCTCCCGCGTTGAAGAAGACGATGCGCAGGGACAGGGCAGAGATGCGCCGGCGCCGCGGTCCGGCTATCCTGCGAAGAAAGGCCATGCCGGATTTCGGCTCAGCCTTCCCGATAGCGATAGCCAACGCCGTAGAGGGTTTCGATGGCATCGAAACTGTCGTCAATGGCCTTGAACTTCTTGCGTAACCGCTTGATGTGACTGTCGATCGTGCGGTCGTCGACATAGACCTGATCGTCATAGGCCGCGTCCATGAGATTGTCCCGGCTTTTCACGAATCCGGGGCGCTGCGCCAGACATTGCAGGATCAGGAACTCCGTCACGGTGAGCCGGACTGGCCTGCCGTCCCACATGCAGTCGTGGCGCTGCGGATCGAGCGCGAGCTTGCCGCGCACCAGCGCATCGCGTTTGGTTTCGCTGACGGCTCCGCCATTCTTGCGGGCGTCGGCGCGGCGAAGGACCGCCTTTACCCGTTCCAGCAACAGGCGCTGCGAAAAGGGTTTGCGGATGTAATCATCCGCGCCGGCGTTCAGGCCCATCAATTCGTCTATCTCTTCATCCTTGGAGGTCAGGAAGATGACGGGCATGTCTGCGTTCTGCCGCAGGCGGCGCAGCAACTCGAGCCCGTCCATGCGCGGCAGCTTGATGTCGAGTATGGCAAGATCGGGCGGCGTCGCCTGCAATGCGCTGAGCGCGGAAGCCCCATCCGTGTACGTGCGGATATGATAGCCCTCCTGTTCGAGCAGCATGCCCACGGAGGTCAGGATGTTCCTGTCGTCATCGACGAGCGCAATTGTAGCCATTCCATTGTCCAGCCGGTATCGTCCGTGGCTAGTATAGGCGATAAGAACGGAAATCGCATGGGTCGCCTATGAACCACCCCGATTACGATCCGCGCCGCTTCCAGGCCAATGTGCCCTTCTACGCGCGCTATCGGCTCGGCTATCCCGACAGGCTGATCGGCCTGATCGCGGCTTCCGCGGGGGTGCGCGAGGGCGATCCTGTACTGGACCTCGGCGCCGGCCCGGGATTGCTGGCCGTTCCGTTTGCGAGGGCCCGAATGGCCGTCACGGCAGTCGACCCGGAGCCGGACATGCTGAAGGCACTGCGTGCCGCGGCAGCAGCGGCACAGGTTTCGATCGAAATCCTGCAAGGCAGCTCTTTTGATATGCCGCCCCGCATAGGTCCGTTCCGGCTGGTGACCATCGGGCGCGCGTTCCATTGGATGGATCGGGTGGCCGCGCTCGAGATGCTGGACAGGCAGATCGTGACCGGCGGCGCGCTGGCGCTGGTTCATGACCATCATCCGGAGACGGCGGAAAACGCATGGCGTAGTGCATTGCGCGAGATAGCCGACAGGTTCGGGCGCGCGGTCGCACCCCATGTTCGAGCGGCGCGCTCGTCCGGCTATCGCAGCCACGAATCGGTACTGCTCGATTCAGCATTTTCGCGCCTGGAGCGCACGGGCGTGATCATTCGCCGCGAACTGAGCGCAGACGACATCGTGGGACTGGGCTATTCGCTCTCCGCGCTTTCGCCCGCGAAGCTGGGCCAGCGCGCGCAGGCATTCGAGGCCGATCTGCGCGCAGAACTTTCCCGCCTGTCGCCCGACGGCCGCTTCGCCGAAATCGCCGAACTCTCTGCGCTGATCGCGAAGCGGGCCTGAGCTTGCCTGTCCCCGGACGAAAATCGCGGGTTCGGCGGGCCGACTGTTCACCCCTCTCCGACGAAGCCTTGAGGCGGATCGAGACAGGCGAAAAATTATCGTTCGGCCGATATGCCTGTTCATACCACTGGCCTCGAGTCCCGACTCGTTCCCCAAACTTGTCACGGCCCGCAAAATGCGGGCCGCCCAGTTGAAACCGCTCAGATCTACGCGGGGAATATCTGCGCGACCGTCGAGATCGGCGCAAATTCACCTGGGTGGCCCGCATCTGCGGGCCAAGACATGAAAAGAAACTATCAGGGCCGGTGGTATCAGACGAATTCGACCTTCAGCACCTCGTAGGAACGGGGGCCGCCGGGCGCGGAAACTTCGACAGAATCGCCCTTGGACTTGCCGATCAGAGCGCGCGCAATCGGCGAGGAGATCGAAATGCGGCCGTTCTTTGCATTGGCTTCGAAGTCACCCACGATCTGGTATTTCTTTTTCGCCTGTGTATCTTCGTCGACCAGCGTGACTGTCGCGCCAAAGGTGATGGCGTTTCCGGAAAGCTTCGAAATATCGATCACTTCGGCGCGGCCGATTTTGTCCTCCAGTTCAAGGACCCGCCCCTCGATGAATGCCTGACGCTCTTTCGCCGCGTGATACTCGGCGTTCTCCGAGAGATCGCCATGCGCGCGTGCTTCCTCGATCAGCCGGATTGTTGCCGGCCGCTCCACCGTTTTGAGGTGATTGATCTCGTTTTCCAGGGCCTTATAGCCCTCAGCCGTCATGGGTAAGCGTTCCATGGCCTCCTGGTCCTGTCAGTGACAAACAAACCCCTCTCGGCCTGCCTGCGGCAGGGCCGATCCGGAGATTTCAGGTTCTGTCTTAAATGCCTCTCGCGTCCCGACGATCCCTCGTCGATCGATCGAGCCGGTACAAGTTAGGGCGGGGAGGGGCGGACTTCAAGAGACGCCCCCGCCAGAGCGCCCTGGGCATAGCTCTGGAGCGGGCGGACGTCCAGGGCGCCTTCGCGCAGGGCCGCAATGGCTTCCACGGCGGCTGCGGCGCCCGCCATGGTCGTGTAATAGGGCACCTTCATTTGCAAAGCCGTGCGCCGGATGGACAGCGAATCGGCCAGCGATTGCCGGCCTTCGGTGGTGTTGAAGACCAACTGCACCTCGCCGTTCTTGAGAGCGTCGACGATGTGCGGCCGGCCTTCCAGCACCTTGTTGACAATGCGCACTTCGAGCCCGGCCGCCTGCAGGAATTTCGCCGTGCCGCGGGTCGCTATCACCTCGAAACCCATGGCAATGAGCTGTCGGGCCGGTTCGACGGCGCCGGGCTTGTCCGTTTCTTTGACCGACACGAAGGCCGTGCCGCCGCGGGGCAGCTTGGCGCCGGCACCGATCTGGCTCTTTGCGAATGCCCGGCCGAAACTCGTGTCCAGCCCCATGACCTCGCCGGTCGAGCGCATCTCGGGGCCAAGGACCGTGTCCACGCCTGGAAACCGTGCGAACGGCATGACGGCTTCCTTGACGGCAACGTGGCCGGAGAGCTTTCGCGTCAGGGCGAAAGAGGCGAGCGGCTCGCCCGCCATGACCCGCGCCGCGATCGCCGCCACCGGCAGTCCGGTGGCCTTGGCGACGAAGGGCACGGTCCGGCTCGCGCGGGGATTGACTTCGAGGACGAAAATCTCTCCGTCCTGAACCGCGTATTGCACGTTCATCAGGCCGCGCACGCCCAGCGCGCGCGCGAGGGCAACGGTCTGCCGCTCGATCTCCGCAATTGTCTCCGGCTTGAGGGAATGGGGTGGAATGGCGCAGGCCGAATCGCCCGAATGCACTCCCGCTTCCTCAATATGTTCCATGATGCCGGCGACAAATACGTCGCCGGTTTCGTCGGCGATCGCATCGACGTCGATCTCCGTGGCGTGACTGAGGAATCCGTCGATGAGCACGGGATTGTCGCCCGAAATGCGAAACACTTCGCCGGACTGGAGTACCGATTTGAGCTGCGACTCGTCTGCCACGACGACCATGCCGCGTCCGCCAAGCACGTAGGAAGGTCGGAGAATCACAGGATAGCCGATCTCGCGCGCGGCGGACGTCGCGTCCTGCGCCGTCATGGCCGTCGCATTGCGCGGTTGCTTGAGCCCAAGCTCCTGCAGAAGGCGCTGGAAGCGCTTGCGGTCCTCCGCAAGGTCAATTGCGTCGGCGCTCGTTCCGAGAATGGGTACGCCTTCCGCGACCAGCGTGCGCGCGAGCTTGAGGGGCGTTTGTCCGCCGAACTGCACGATCACTCCGGCCAGCTCGCCCTTCGATTGTTCGACATGCACGATTTCAAGGACGTCTTCCGCTGTCAGCGGCTCGAAATAAAGCCGGTCCGACGTGTCGTAGTCAGTTGAGACTGTCTCGGGATTGCAGTTGACCATGATGGTCTCGAAACCCTGCGCCGACAGCGCATAGGCCGCATGACAGCAGCAGTAATCGAACTCGATGCCCTGACCGATTCGATTGGGACCGCCGCCCAGAATGATGATCTTGCGGGCATTGGTGGGCTGGCTCTCGCATTGCGCAACCCCGCCGACGGGACGTTCGTAGGTGCTGTACATATAGGGAGTCAGCGCAAGAAATTCGGCGGCGCAGCTGTCGATCCGTTTGAAGACAGGACGCACCCCGGCCGCGACACGCGCCAGGCGCACGTGTTGTTGTGTCGTTCCACACAGCACCGCCAGCCGGTCATCGGAAAATCCCAGTGACTTGACGCGGCGCCATTCGTCCGCACCCGTCGGCAGCCCTTCGCTGCGCAGGCGCGTTTCTTCCGCGAGGATCGCTTCCACCTCTTCGAGGAACCACCTGTCATAGTGCGTGATCGCCGCAATCTCGGCCACCGGGAATCGCCCGCGCATCGCTTCCGCGGCGATGCGCAGCCGGTCGGGGCTCGTCCGCGCCAGCGCCGCGCGCACAGCGTTCGGATCTGCGGGCAGTTCGATTTCGTCGAGCCCTGCAATGCCTGTCTCGAGTGAGCGCAATGCTTTCTGCAGGGACTCCGCAAAAGTGCGCCCGATCGACATGACTTCACCGACGGATTTCATCGACGTCGTGAGTGTGGTTTCCGCGCCAGGGAATTTCTCGAAGGCGAAGCGCGGAATCTTCGTCACGACGTAATCGATCGCCGGTTCGAAAGAGGCCGGCGTCGCTTTCGTGATGTCGTTCTGCAGCTCGTCGAGCGTGTAGCCCACGGCGAGTTTCGCCGCGATCTTGGCGATGGGAAACCCCGTTGCTTTCGAGGCCAGCGCGGAGGAGCGCGATACGCGCGGGTTCATTTCTATGACGACCATCCGGCCGTCCTCCGGATTGACGGCGAACTGCACATTCGAGCCGCCGGTCTCCACGCCGATTTCGCGCAATACCGCGATAGAAGCGCTGCGCATGCGCTGATATTCCTTGTCGGTCAGCGTCAGCGCGGGCGCGACGGTGATGGAGTCACCGGTGTGCACGCCCATCGCGTCGACATTTTCGATTGAACACACAATGATGGCATTGTCGGCGTGGTCCCGGACGACCTCCATCTCGAATTCTTTCCAGCCGAGAACCGATTCTTCGATGAGCACTTCGTTGGTCGGCGAGGCGTCCAGTCCCTGTTCGACGATGTCGAAGAATTCTTCGCGGTTGTAGGCGATGCCACCGCCGGTTCCCCCGAGCGTGAAGGACGGTCTCACCACGGCTGGCAGTCCCACCTCCTCTAGCACCTGCAGTGCGTGTGCAAAGGCTTCCGGCGAGAGTTCCATGATCGGATTGTTCTGTCCGTCATAAAGGAAGTTTCCGCGCGGATCCTTCCTGTGCCGAAGATAACCTTTCAGGGTCTGCCCGCGCGGAACATCGAGACCGATCCGCATCATTGCGCGCCGGAAGCGTTCGCGGTCCTCTGCCTCGTCGATTGCTTCCGCGCTGGCACCGATCAGCTCCACGTGAAATTTTGCGAGTACGCCGCGCTTTCGCAGCGACAGCGCCGTGTTGAGAGCGGTCTGTCCACCCATCGTCGGCAGGAGCGCGAATATGCGGCCCGCCGGAACGTTCGGCCGTTCGCGCGCGATGATTTTCTCGACGAATTCGGGCGTGATCGGCTCTACGTAAGTCGCATCGGCGAGTTGCGGGTCGGTCATGATCGTGGCGGGATTGGAGTTCACCAGCACGACGCGGTATCCCTCCGCCCGCAACGCCTTGCAGGCCTGCGTGCCCGAATAGTCGAATTCGCACGCCTGTCCGATGACGATCGGTCCTGCTCCAATAATCAATATCGTGTGAATGTCGCTACGCTTGGGCATGCCCTCTCGTGATCCTCCCCTTGAGGGATGAAATCATGTGGCCAACACGGGAAGCCGGGTCAACCGACTGCCTGCGTGCTTCGACAGTCTTCGTTCAGCTTTTCCATCTGAGCGTCGTCTCCGCGACGGGGTTCACGAACGGCTCGCCGGTTTCGACAGAGGCGGTCCAGGACTTCTTGAGCCGCTGATACCACATGGCCGGCACGTCCGCGTCCGGGATCAGCATGAGCGAGGGGTTGAATTTCAGCCCTTCGCGCTGCAGTTCCACCATCGCGCGGTCCTGGCGCAGGAAGGCGCGAGCGAAGGGCCGGAAAAACGGTCTGACCAATTCCAGCCAGGCCCGGTTCCAGTAAAAGGACTGCGTTACTTCGGTATTGCTGTTGTCGACGGGCGTGCAGGTGGTGAGACCCACGACCTCGGTTGCGCCGGCCCGGATATGTTCGAAGCGCATTCCCGGAAGTTCGAAGCGGATCTCGGTCGAAACATCTCCGCCAAGCAGGCGGTAGGCAAAGGAATTTGACGAGGGCCGGTGCGAAATCATTACGAACCCGCGCCGCGACGGCGCGAAACGCTTGGCCTTGGCGTGAATCGATTTGCGAGACCGCCAATACCACGCCTGATGGACAAATGGGCCGTGCGCCGGGTCCATGAGCCCGACCACCGCGTGGTCCATTGCGCAGCGGAACAGCTGGGATTCGACGAGGCGGGGAGTCAGCTTACCGGCCATGGGTACTTTGGGTGGGGGCGGCGGGGCCGACGCCGACTCCTGCCCGGGCGCTGCCAGAAAAACCCAGATAAGACCGTCCTGCTCACACAGCGGATAGCTCCGCACGCGAATCCGGGTGGGGTCGAAGTCCTGACCGTCCACAAGCGAGGGGATGTATTTGCATTCGCCGCCGGTCGCGAACCGCCAGCCGTGATAGGCACATTCGACCGTGTCTTCCAGGATGCGGCCCGCCGACAATGGCACGCCGCGATGCGGGCAGATGTCGCGCAGAGCAAACGCCTTTCCCCTCTGGGTGCGGCCGATCAGCACGGGTTCGCCAAGAAGAATGCGCCGGCACAGCCCGCCCGGGCCAATGTCTCTACACTGCGCGGCGCGGTACCAGAGATTGCGCAGGAACGCCGGTGCGCCGTGCGCCTCGGCCCCCGCATCGCTCATTTGGCGGCTGTCGCGGGCGCCGCCTTTTGAGGTAATGGCTTGAGGAGACTTTCGAGCGTGGTCATGAACTGCCGTCCCTTGTAGGGCGGCAATTTATACGCCCACCCCGACGCGCGCGCATCGATCTCGCGCGCCTGCCGTTGGGCCTCGGTCTTGCCGGGCGCGCCTTCCGCCGAAACGGTGGCCCAATAATCCGAACCCTGCTGAATGGTATGAACCGTGACCGTCAGTCCGTCGAAGGTCTTTGCGACCAACCGCGCGGTGTGCGCTCCGTCCGAAAAATCGAAATTCCTCGCCGGCTTGACGTCGTCGAATGTGAAACCGGTAATCGCGCCTGCCACGCCGTCAGCTGCGCCTGGATACGCAATTTCGCGGCCTTTCGGCAGATCCACGAGGTTCAGATCGGCGACCGTCTGCTTTTCCCGCCACACTTCATAGGAAGGGCCGTTGGCGGGATCGACGTCGACTTCCTGGATACGTGCCAGTTCGACGTCGAGCACCTGCTTGTCCAGCCACTGATTGGTATCGGCCTTAGGCTGGAAGACGCTGCGCACGAGCCAGCTCTGGGTGGAGTCCGGCTGGCGCACGAACAGACCGATGGCTCCGCTCGGATCGCCGATATCGACGTTCTTCCCGGCGATGATCGCAGCGATCGTGCGGCCCTGCCCATCCTGCAGCGTGACGGACACGCCATCGCCCTTCGGCGGCGGGTCGAGATCCAGATAGTGAAGCCAGTCGGCGCGCGCGGTTTTTGGCTCCAGCGTTTGAAGCGCGGCAAGCCCCACGAGCGTTTCCCTCACCATGTCGAACGAGGCGGGATAGTCGTCGTGGCTCGCTACCACCCAGCCCTTCTCGGGCTTGAACTGCACGTCGATCGCGGCGTTCTTCGCCGCCACCCTTATGCGCGCAACCTCGCGCACCTTCGAGGCGAGGCCGGGAAAGAATGCGTGTTCCTGGTAGTGCGGCGCGAGTTCGTCCGACTGGTGAACCAGCGCGAACACCGCCAGAACCACCATGACAAGGGCAATACCGGCGAGTACCAGCAAATTGCGCCGTCGGGGATCCTGGGTGAAGGTGAGCGTCTGAGCCATGGGAATGCCTCACATCGCCATTGCGTGGGCGCGTTTGCGGCGCCTCAGGAATGCCAGAACGATCGCGAAGGCGGCCACGAGGATTGGTACCAGGGCGATGTTGACGAAGGCGAGGACGGCACCGAGCCTGTCGATGTCTTTCCTGAGACTGTGCTGCACGTCGCGCAATTCGGTGCGGGTGGAAGCGACCTCGTGTCTGAAGCGGGCGATCTCGCGCTGTTGTTCTGCGCTCAGCGCGGTCCCCGATTGCGCGGATGCAGCCGCCCCTCCTCCCTGTTCCAGCGCGTGAAGCCGGCTTTCCGTGTCGGACAGGCGTTGCTTAAGCGCGTCGGCTTCCTGCTGGAAGCGTGCCTGGGCCTGACTCTGCAATTTCTGGACGACGACAAACGGCCGGTTGCTGGTGGCGCGCGTGCGCAGGGAGATCAGGTCGTTCGACCCCGTCAGATTTTCCACCGCATTAAGGACAAAGGCACCGTTGTCGGCGAACGGGGTCGCAAGGCGGTGTCCGTAAAGCGATTCCGTGTGCACCCAGAAGCGGTCATCGAAAATATCGCTGTCGGCCATGATGATGACGTTGATGGGTTCTACCGAAGCCTTGATCTGCGCGGGCGCGTTCTTGGGCTGCGCCGGCTTGCCCGGGGGATCCGCTGCTGTCGTCAGGGTCGGGGGGCCACCGGGAAACGCCGTCTTCACCGGTCCGGAAATGCGCGCGGCGATCATATAGCGCTTGCCGGTGGGCTCCACCTGGGCCATCAAATCCTGCGGCTTCGGATCGAGCTTCGCCTGGATCGCGTCCATGAGCGAAGCCTGGTCCGAAGAGCGGACCAGGGGGGTGAAACTCGTGGTCGCGCCCTTGAGCGGGGAAAGCGCGCCGACGCTCGCCAGATTGAGCGACTGCAGATTGGCCGTAACCGGATCGCTGGGATCAAAATCGGCGCTGTCGAAATGCAGCCACAGCGGATAGCGCGCTACCGGATTGCGCGGATCCGATGATGTCTGAACGGCCTGGGCCAACCCGCGATCAAGCACGACCTTCGAGGAGTCGTAATCGACGCCCCAGGCACGGAAGAGCTGCTTCATGTCGGAAGACGAGGGCGCCATTCCCTGGCCGCCGCCCTGCGACGCCTGCGCGAGTTCGGACATCGGGTCCACGAACACAAGCGCATGTCCGCCGCCGAGTACGTATTGATCGATGGCGTAAAGCTGTTTAGGGGGCAGCGGCGGCGGGTGAGCAAGCACCAGCAGGGTCACATCCGCCGGAATTCGATCGAAATTCTGACCAATCATCTTGGTCGTGTAGGACTGGCGCAGCTGTTCATAGATCATGAAGGGTTGAGCCTGCCCCTGCAGCATGGCTGCCATTCCGCCAGCGCCGGTTTCGAGCGGCAGGCTCGAGACGATACCTATAACCGGCTTCTTCGGCGTGGCCAGGCGGTAGATCAGCGAAGTCAGATCATATTCGAGATAGGGCTCGCGCTCCTGCGCAAGAAACGGAATGGTCTGCTTGCCATCGATGGTGTTGGACCCGACCAGCCCGAAATAGACGAAATCGCCCGTGTCGGTAGGGGCACCCGACAGGCCTGCGGCCGAGGCCTCGTCCTCCGCCGAGGTGAACGGCTCGGCGTCGATCTCCTGAAGGATGAGCTTGCCGTGCGCCTGGGCTACATACTCACCGAGCAGATCGCGTACGCGGCCTGCATAGGCGTTGATCTGCGCATATTGGGACGCGACCTTCTTTGAATAGTAGAATTTCAGCGTGATCGGCTCGGCGAGCTGATCCAGCGTGTGCACCGTTCCCGGCGACAGGGTGTACAGCCTGTTCTGAGTCAGATCGAGACGGGACGTCGTGAAAGTGGCGTCCGCGGCGATGTTGAGCGCGACGAAAATGACCGCGGCCAACGCGATCGCGCCCAGGGCATAGATGCGGCGGGAAAGCGGCTTCATGCGAGTTTCAACCCGTCTTTTTCAGATCGACGATGACGACGTTTGCTGCCAGAAACAGCGCGATCAGCGACAGAAAGAAAATGAGATCGCGCAAGTCGATCACGCCCGCGGAAATCGCGGTGAAATGCGTGAGAAAACTGAAGGAGGCGATGGCGTTGACGAGCGCGAGCGGCGCCCAGGCGCGGAAGAAGTCGAGAACCAGCGGCGCGCCCGAGATCGTGAACAGGAAGCACACGACCACGCTGACTACGAAGGCGATCACCTGATTGTTCGTCGAGGCCGAGACGCAGGCGCCGATCGCGAGGTAGGCGCCGGCCATCAGGAAACTGCCGATGTAACTCGCGAGGATCACGCCGTTGTCGGGATGTCCGAGGTAGTTGACGGTGATCCAGATCGGGAAAGTGAGCGCAAGCGCCACGGCTGTGAACGCCCAGGCTGCGAGATACTTGCCGGCGACCGTGGCCCAAAGCGGGATGGGCAGCGTCAGCAGAAGTTCCATGGTGCCGCTGCGCCCTTCCTCGGCCCACAGGCGCATCGAAATGGCCGGTACGAGGAACAGATAAAGCCAGGGATGGAAGCCGAAAAAGACCTGCAGGTCGGCTGATCCGTTTTCGAAGAAATGGCCGATGTAGAAGGTGAAGGTGCCCATCGCGAACAGAAAGATCACAATGAACACGTAGGCGAGCGGGGTTGCGAAGTAGGCCGCGAATTCGCGCTTGAAGACGGCGAGGAGTTCTCTCATGCGCGGACCTCTCGTGCCCTTTTCGCATCGTGCGTCGTGATTGCGCGGAAAACCTCGTCGAGCCGGCCAGCTTCGCAGTAGAGTTCTCTCACGTCCCACTTCTCGGCGGTGGCGAGCGCGCTCACGTCTTCGATCAGCAGGGCGCCGCTCTTCGGGAAAGCGGTGAGTTCAATCGCTCCGTCGCTGCGCAGCACATCCTCGACCGTGGCAACGCCATTCAGGGATTTGAGCTTGGCCTTGATCACCTCGGCGCCGGCCGCCGACATCGCCAGGGTCACGGCATTGTGATGCCGCGAGCGCGCGAGCAGTTCGGCCGGCGTGCCGTCGGCCACGATGCGTCCGCGGTCGATGATCACGGCACGGGTGCAGATCGCTTCCACTTCTTCGAGGAGGTGGGTCGAAACGATGATCGCCTTTCGCGGTGCCATGGCGCGCAGAAGCTGACGCACCGAGTGTTTCTGGTTGGGATCGAGCCCGTCGGTGGGTTCATCCATCACCAGCACGGGAGGGTCATGGAGGACGGCCTGTGCCAGGCCGACGCGCCGCTTGAAGCCCTTCGACAGGGTTTCGATCGGCTGGTCGAGAACGGGGTCCAATTCGGTCTTTTCCACTGCTTCGCCGATCCGCTTCCTGGCTTCCGCGCCCGAAAACCCGCGCACCTCGGCAATGAAGGCCAGGAACTGGCGGGGGGTCATGTCGCCATAGGCGGGCGCGCCCTCCGGCAGGTATCCGATCGTCCGCTGCGCGTGGATCGGGTCGGTTTCCACGTCGAACCCGCACACCCGCACACGGCCCGAAGTGGGCGCGAGAAAACCGGTGATCATCTTCATGGTGGTGGATTTTCCGGCGCCGTTGGGACCGAGGAAACCCAGAACCTCGCCACGGCCGACGCGCAGATTGATACCGGCCACGGCTGTGAACGGGCCGAAGCTTTTGGTCAGTCCCTCGATTGCGATCATGGATGTCGGAGCGTTTGTCGGTGAGGTGTTCAATAACCGGAGCCCCCTTAAAGAAATCGGTCGGTGCAGGCAAGACACGGAACGTTAAGTTGCAGTCATGATTTGGCGAGTTTGCGGAATCCCTGTACCGAACGTTATGCCGTCTGCGGGTTGAATGCGGGAGGCTGAAGCGGCGAAGATGCGTGTCCTTGCGGACAAAAGGATGCCAGGCGACGGACATGCGCGCGGGACTGATCGACAACATGGCATTGAAGCGGGCCATTCTCGTAGGAGCCCTGCTGCAGGTCTCGTTTGTGCTCATTGCGCATTTCAGCCTCTGGATCGAGACGCACGCACTCCTGTTCGCCGGAATGATGACCTCGGCCACGGTGGGCTATCTCTATGCCCGGGAAGTCGCGAAAGGTTACGCGAGAGGCGCTTATGGGGGAGCGATTGCCGGGGGGCTGTGCGCCTTCGTCGGCGTCGCGCTATCCGTCCTGCTGGGCGACATGACGGGACGAATGCTGCTGATTCGAGACCTGATCTCGGTGGTTACAGGAGCAGTGGGCGGCATTTACGGCCAGATGGCCGCCGATTGGCGCTAGGCCGCATGTTGGGGAAATGCCGGTTGGCTCGTGTTAACAAACCCGAGAGGGTTGGGGGGCCTGGATCTGCGAGCCTGCAAAACGCACCAACCGGCAGCGCCATCTATCCGGCGAATAAAGGCGACACAACGGCCAGATTGTGGCAATTTTGTGGTCATCCACAGGCACGTTGGGAGCTACGGCCGGCTTGCCGCGGAAACAGCCGGAAAGTATGAGAAAGCCATCGGTCGCCGACCCCGCCGATACACCTTTTGGGAAAGCCACGAGTAGCCATGAGCCGGATGATTCCCGTAACGGCAGAATTGAATGCCTATGTTCAGCGGGTGGGTGCGCGCGAGCATCCGGTGCTGAGTCGCTGCCGCGAAGAAACAGCCAAACTGCCCAATTCGAACATGCAGATCGCGCCGGAGCAGGGCGCATTCCTGGCGTTGCTGGCGAAGCTTCTGGGCGCCCGGCAGACGCTGGAGATTGGCACGTTTACCGGCTACAGCGCCCTCAGCGTCGCGCTGGCGCTGCCTGAGGGCGGGCGCGTGGTCGCACTCGATGTGAGCCGGGAATACACAGATCGCGCCCGCGGCTATTGGAAGGAAGCCGGCATGGAGCATCGGATCGAACTGCGGCTGGGTCCGGGTCTCGAATCGCTCGACAGGATGATCGAGAATCGCGAAGGGCCGTTCGACATGGGCTTCATAGATGCGGACAAGTCGAACTATGATTCCTATTACGAGCGCGCGCTTCAGCTTATTCGGCCGGGTGGCGTGGTCGCGCTGGACAACATGCTGTGGAGCGGCGCGGTGGCCGATTCGGCAATCATCGATCGCGATACGAGCGCCTTGCGTGCGCTCAACGCCAAAATCCATGCCGATGAACGGGTGGACATGGCGCTTACGACCATTGCCGACGGAGTGATGCTGGCCCGAAAGCGCTAGGGCTTGCCTATCATTCCGGCCGGTTCCATTGTCGGGGTATGGCTGAGGAACCAATAACGTTCCTCCGCGCGGGCGACCGCCCCGCCGCGCGGACAGCTGGCGAGGGCGGAGAGGCGGGGATCCGGAAGAGCGAGGTGCGCTTCGACCGGCAGGAACTCGCCCGGATTTTGCGCCTTTACGGCCGCATGGTGGCGACCGGCGAATGGCGGGACTACGCCATCGATTTTCTTTCCGACCGTGTGGTGTTTTCCGTGTTTCGCCGAGCCAGCGAGAGGCCGCTCTATACCATCGAGAAGCAGCCGGAGCTGAAATCGCGGCAAGGCCAGTACGCGGTGTTTACGGCGAGCGGGCATGTGCTCAAGCGTGGCAGAGAGCTTGCGCAGGTGCTGCGCCTGTTCGACCGCAAACTGATCAGGGCGCTTGAGGACGCGTGAATAGCCGGTCCCCCAAAACTGTAGTGGCCCGGATTGACCGGGCCACTCAGATATTACCCTTGAATATGTGTTACCTGGATGTCCGCATTCGAGGGTCAGGACGACGCTTTGTCACCGCCTGTTGCCGAGCAGCTGCATGAGCATCAGGAACAGGTTGAGGAAGTCGAGATAGAGCTTCAGCGCGCCGAAGATGGCCTTGCGACCCGCCACCGTGCCGTCGTCATTGGCGACATAGCTCTCCTTGATCCATTGCGTGTCGTAGGCGGTGAGGCCGGTGAACACGAGCACGCCGATGATCGAGATGACGAAGGTCATCATCGCGGAATGCAGGAACATGTTCACGACCATGGCGATCATGACGCCGATCAGGCCCATGAACAGGAACGAGCCGAATCCCGAGAGATCCCGGCGCGTCGTGTAGCCCCACAGGCTCATGGCGCCGAAGGTGGCCGCGGTGATGAAGAACACCTGTGCGACGCTTGCACCCGTGTAAACGAGCAGAATCGGCGCAATACCGATCCCGACGAGGCCGGCGTACACCCAGAACGTCGCCTGGGCAGCACCCACGCTCATGTGGTTGATCCGGAACGACATGAACAGCACCAGCCCGAGCGGCGCGAACAGGGCGATCAGGCCCAGGAGGGTCATCCCCATCTGACCGGTCGCGGGGTTCACATGATAGAATAGCTGCCCGAAGGACGTTTCGGCGGTCACCCAGGCCGCGGCGCCGGTCAGCGCCAGGCCGATCAGCATGTAATTGTAGACGCGCAGCATGTGGGCGCGCAGCCCGGCGTCGATTGCGCCGGCCGCCGTCGCCTGGCCGCGCAGGATGCGATTGTCGTAGTCAGCCATCTGGCAAATCCTCCTGGGTCCGCAAATCGGACCACGCCCGCGTAATATCGGACTTCGGTGCGGCGGGATCAAGTCATCGCGCGCCAGCCTTTCCTGCCCCGCGCTTGTGGTGCAAGGGGGGGCCGGGCGGGCAGCTGGACGAAGTCTCACGCAGAAAACGGATCGAAAACTGCCACGCCGGTGCGGGGAATGCCGGCGACGTTTTGGGCGACGAGCGTCAAGGGATGAGGAATGCCACAAGCCGTGCCCATGACTCGGCTATCGGCTCGTGGATGGACAGCACGCGATCGGCGAGGCGCGTGCGCATCTGGGTGAACCAGCGGTCGAGAGCCTCGGCCTGCTTCGGATTGCCGCGCCTCTCGAGTTCGATGCCGCGAAGGATTTCGGCAAGGACCGGCACGCCGATACCAATCTCCTTGACTTTCGTTCGGGCGACCCACTGCGCGACTCACGGATGGGCGTTTTTCACGTGCGGACCGACGAGGGCTTTCTCCAGCGTCGTGCAAAGCTGCATCGCCTTGCCGGGTTCGCCACGCAAGGTTTCGGCGACCGTCCAGATGAGACCGGCGTCCGCCCTGCGGGTCTGGATCTCAAGGCGCACGAACCCCCGCGCGCCCGCGCACTCGCGATGGGCGCGGGTTGCTTTCCGTTGAGATTTTCCGGACATGCGCGCCATTCGTATCACTCGATGTTCCGGTGATATGACCGGGAAACAGCCATCGCAAGCATGATCAACGGCGGCGTTCGCCTCTTGCCCGTGTCCTGGTCGCGCTACAGATTCCTCAGTTGCTGCGCCGGTCGGGTGGCGAGAGCGCCCCAGGTGATGGCGAGGCCGAAGGCGAGGGTAAGCGTCGCGCCGCCCGCAACGGTGAGGATCAACGCGCCCCAATCAAGAACTGGCGAAATTTCGAAAACTCGGTGGGCTACCAGAGAGGCGGCGGCGGTGCCTGCGCCAAGCGCGAGCGCGCCGGTCAAAGCCCCGAGAAGTATATATTCAAGCGCGTATACCAACGCTATCTGAAGCCGCGTCGCGCCGATCACTTTCATGATCGTGGAATCGTAAAGGCGCGCACGCAGCCCGGCTGCAATCGCGCCGGCGAGCACGAGGAGACCTGCGAGGATCGCGACGAGGCTTGCCGCGCGAACCCCGAAGGCCAGTTTCTGGAGCAACTGGTCGAGTTCCGCGATCACGTCCTTCACCCGCACGACCGAAACCGAAGGAAAGCGGTTGGTCACGGCGCGGTACATCGGCTCCTCGTCGCGAGGCGGCACGCGCACAGTCGCGAGGAAGCTGTGGGGCGCCTTGTCGATGATTCCGGGCGAGAGAATGACGACGAAATTCTGCCGGCCGGTCGAAAAGTCCACATCGCGCAGATTGGCGATGCGCCCTTCGATGTCGCGTCCGAGCACGTTAAGGGTCATTGTGTCGCCGATCCTCAGTCCCATGCCATGGGCGAGATCCGAGTCGAGAGAAATGCGTGTCTGGCCGCGGTAGGTTGTCGGCCACCAGCGGCCGGCGGTCAGTACCGTGTCTTTCGGTTCGACCGCCGCGTAAGTGATACCCCGATCGCCCGCAAGCGCCCAGCGCGCGTCGCGTGCCACTTTCGCGCGCGAGGCGGGTATGCCTGCGAGCGCGACGATCCGTCCGCGGATCATCGGCGTGCGGCGATAATCCCGGCCGGACGCGAAGCGTGCAATCGTGCGATCGAACGCCGCCGCCTCGGCGGGCTGGATGTCGATGAAATAGAAGCTCGGCGCGGTTCCCGGCAAACTGCCATTGACCTGGGCGGAGATCGTGCGGTCGAGGATCGTCACCGTCGCGAGCAGCGAGAGCCCGAGGCCGAGCGCCGTGATCACCGCTGTCGTGGCAGATCCAGGGCGCGTCAGATTGGCAAGCGCAAGGCGCGGCGCCGGTCGCGAGGCAGGGGGCAACCGACGAATGACCCATCTGAAGCCGGCTGCCGCAAGCGAAAGGGCGATCAGTCCTCCGCCGGCACAGGCGAGAAACCAGAGTGAAAAGGAGAAAGATGGAGACACGGCAAGCGCCAGTGCCACGATCAGGAGACCCGCGCAGCCTGCGGCCGCCAGATAGGGGAAGCGGCCGCGAGTGCGTGTGGGCGCGACGAGATCGCGGAACAGGCTTGCGGGCGCGATCTCGCGCGCGCGCGCAAGAGGCGGTATCGCAAAGGCGGCGGCGGAAAGCATGCCGAAGACGAAGGCGAGCAGCAGCGGCGGGGCGAAGAGCCCGAAGTTCGCGGGCACCGGTATCTCCGCGCCGTAAAGTCGCTCCACGGCGAAGGGAAGTGCCGCGCCGGCAGTAGTGCCGGCGGCAGAGGCCAGTGCGGCGATGCTCATTACCTGAAGAAAGAACGTGAGAAAGACGAGCATACCATCGGCGCCGAGCGCTTTCAGCGTAGCAATTTCCTCGCGCTTGCGGTCGAGGAAGGCGTGCACCGCCTGGCCTGCACCGACGCCGCCGATCGCGAGCGCGGTGAGGCCCACAAGCGTCAGGAAAACGCTGATCTGCTTGATAAATCTGTCGATGCCCGGGGCCGCGTGATCGCGGTCGCGGATTTGCAGGCCCGCACCGGGAAAGCGTGCCTTGGCGGCGCGCTTGAATGCGGCGATCGACGCATTGGCCGGCAGGCGCACGCGCGTTTTGTATTCGATGAGGCTCCCGAGGGTCACAAGCCCGGTGCGTCGAAGTGCGGCCGTTGACACGATCACATGCGGACCGAGGCTGAAGCCGCCGGAGAGACGATCGGGTTCGTCGGTGAGCACGGCGGAAACGCGGAACGTCTGCGCGCCGATGCGCAGCAGGCCGCCGGGTGCGAGATGAAGCCGGTCGAGGAGCGTCTGCTCCGCCACCGCCCCGCAGATGTCGCCGCCTCCACAGGCCAGCGAGGCAGAGAAATTGCGCCGCGGCGCAAGTCCCATGCTGCCATAGAGCGGATAATTGGCGTCGACTGCCTTCAGTTCAACGAGAGTGCGCTCGGTTACGGATTTCTGAAAATCACTTGTCATGGCCAGCGAATGCGGGCCACCCAGGTGACATCTGGAAGGTTCAGGAGATGGGCGTGGAAATTTTACCTTCTTTTCTGGCTCAGTGCCGAATCGACCTGGGTGGCCCGCATTCGCGGGCCATGACAAACAAGGGCGCGGTGTGTCGCTACTTGCAAGCGCGTAGGCCATCGCGCGCATCGAGATGGTCTGCGAGATTTTCCCATATGACTCTGCGAAGCCGCGCTCGGCAGCGGTAAGCGGCTGGTTTACGGACACGATTGCGACGTCTCCGCCGAGCAGCACCCGCCCATTGTCTGCAAGTCCCGTGAGCAGTGCGTCGGCGAGCGACCCCACCGCTGCGATGGCGGCCACGCCCAGTACCAGCGAGGCGAAGAAGATGCGAAATCCGGCAAGCCCGCTCCGCAACTCGCGGCGCGCCAGGCGCCAGGCCAGCAACAAACTCTTCATGCGGCGTCGGCGCGGGTGTCGCTCAGGATTGCACCGTCTTTCAGCCGGAGTATGCGCGCGCAGCGCCGTGCCAGAGTCACTTCATGCGTGACAAGGAATAGTGTCGTGTTGGCGCGGGCGGGCAGGGCGAAGAGAAGCTCTGCGACTTCGCTGCCCGTCTCCGTATCAAGATTGCCGGTCGGTTCGTCGGCGAACAGCACCCGCGGCCGCGCAACCATCGCGCGCGCCAGCGCCACACGCTGCTGCTCGCCGCCCGACAGCTGGCCGGGATAATGGTGCGCGCGCGCGGAAAGGCCGACCCTGGCCAACTCCTCGCGGGCGCGCTCGAAAGCGTGATCGGCGCGAGCGAATTCGAGCGGGAGAGCCACGTTCTCAAGCGCCGTCATGGTCGCAATAAGATGAAAGGATTGAAATACGATTCCTACCGTTTCACGTCTGAGGCGCGCCAGAGCATCTTCACCGAGATTCGTGATGTCGGAGCCTGCGAGACTTGCCTTGCCGGAAGTGGGTTTTTCGAGTCCCGCCGCAATCATCAGCAGCGATGATTTTCCCGAGCCCGACGGCCCCAGCAACGCTACCGATTCACCAGCGCCAATCGAAAGCGACACCCCGCGCAACACATTGACCGGCCCCGCGCTGCTCGACAGATTGAGGTGCACGTTGTCGAGAACGATCGCCGGCGCCGCCTGCACTTTCACTCCTGTTGTTTTCCCAAAATATCAATTGTCATCCCGCTTTCGCGGGGATGACAATTTTGAGTACGCGAATCGCCATGAATGATGATAGGCGATATGGCATGAACTTCGCGCGAATCAAGCGAACGGGCCTTGTCGCCATCTCGCTTTTGGCCCTGTGCCGGCCGGCGCTCGCAGCGGCGCCGGTCAAAATCCTGATGTTCGGAACCAGCCTCACGCAGGGGCTGGGCCTGCCGCCGGGGACGGAGTTGCCGGCGGTGCTGCAGGCGAAGCTCAGTGCGGCCGGCGTGAAGGCAGTTGTGATCAATGCCGGCGTCTCCGGCGACACCTCCGCCGACGGCCTGTCGCGCATCGACTGGTCGCTGGCCGATCATCCGGATGCAGCCATCGTCGAACTCGGATCGAACGATGCGCTGCGCGGGCTCGATCCGGCCCGGACGGAGAAAAACATCGCCGCGGTTCTTGCCAAGCTCAGGGCTGCGCATGTTCCCGTGCTGCTCCTCGGCATGAAGGCGCCGCGCAACCTCGGGCCGGAATATGATGCGGCGTTCGATGCCCTCTATCCGAAGCTCGCCCGTGATAATGACGACCTGCTCTATCCTTTCGTGCTTCAGGGTGTGGCGCTCGATCCAAAGCTCAACCAGGCCGACGGAATCCACCCCAATCCGGCAGGCGTGCAGGTGATAGCCGCGCATCTGTTTCCTTACGTGCAAAGGCTGATCGCCGAAATCCCGAAGGATCGCCATTGATGTTCCGGCGCCTCCTGTCGGTCGGCGGCTACACCGCGCTGTCGCGTCTGACCGGGTTTGGACGCGACATCATGATGGCGATCATCCTCGGCGCCGGGCCGATGTCCGATGCCTTTCTTGTCGCATTCCGGTTGCCCAACAACTTCCGTTCCATCTTTGCAGAAGGCGCGTTCAACCTGGCTTTTTTGCCACGCTATGCGGCGCTGCGCGCGCAGGAGAACGATGCGAGCGCGCAGCGCTTCGCCGACCGCGTTTTTTCATGGCAGATCGTATTCCAGATCATACTGCTTGTAGCCGCACTCGCCGGCATGGGATGGATCATTCGCGCGATGGCGCCGGGTTTCTCCGCGCATCCCGGCCAGACAGAACTCGCAACCGATCTCGCGCGCATCACCTTTCCCTATCTCATTCTCACCGTCGTTGCCGTGCAGCTTTCCGCGATGTTGAACGCGCATGAGAAGTTTGCTGCAGCCGCCGCCTGGTCGATCTTCCTCAATGTCGCGATGATGGCCACTCTCGCGGCGTGGCGTTTCTTTCCCAGCGCCGCCTATGCGGCGGCCTGGGGTGTACTTCTCGCCGGGCTGTTGCAACTCGTCTTCATCGTTTGGGCCGCGGCGCGAAGCGGACTCTCGTTGCGCATCGGCCGGCCGCGCTGGACGCCTGAAATCCGGGCGTTTCTGCTTGCGCTTGGCGCCGCCACCTTCGGCTCTGCGAGCGTCCAGATCAGCCTGTTCATCGACAATCTGATTGCAAGTTTCCTGCCCTCCGGCGATCTCACCGCACTCTATTACGCCGATCGCATCAACCAGCTGCCGACCGGCATTTTCGCCATCGCGCTTGCCACCGTGCTGCTGCCGGAAATGTCGACGCGGCTTGCGAAAGGCGACCGCGCCGGCGCCGATGACGCGCAGAACCGCTCGGCGGCGTTGGCGCTCTTCTTCACACTGCCGTTTGTCGCCGCCTATTTTACGGTGCCGCTCGTCATCATGCGCGGCTTCTTCGCGCATGGCGCGTTTCATCTCGCCGCGGCGCTCATCTCCGCGCACGCGCTGATGGCCTATGGGGTGGGGCTGCCGGCCTTCGTGCTGCTGCGGATCGTGCAGCCGACATTTTACGCGCGTGGCGATACGGTTACGCCGGTGCGCGCAACGATCGCTTCGGTGATCTTCAACGTCGCGCTCAAGTTTCTACTCGTCTGGGGATTCCATTTCGGCGCTGTCGGAATCGCGCTCGGAACGTCGCTGGGCGCCTGGCTGAATGTGGCCGTGCTCCTGTGGCTCGCGCAATCTCGCAAGTTGATCAGCATCCACGCGAGTTTCACGCGCTCGCTCGCTCCCACGCTTCTGGCCGCGGTAGCCACCGGGGCTTGCGCGCTGATGGGTGCCGAAATCATGCGCAGGCTGACGCACCCCGGCCTGTTGCAGGACGAGGCGATGCTCCTCGCAGCGATTACCGCAGGCGGCGCGGCCTATGGCACAGTGACGCTCCTGTTCCGTACCGCGCTGCCGCTCGGTCGCCTGAGCCGAGCGGGCGTGCGGCCATGATGCGGCTTTTCGTGGCGCTTGGGCTGCCGGATGCGGTCGCCGAGGGGCTGCTGCTGTTGCAGGGCGGCATTCCCGGCGCGCGCTGGAGCGCCCGCGAGCAACTGCATCTGACCCTGCGTTTCATTGGTGAGGTCGACGGCCGCGACGCCACCGCGATCGACGACGCGCTTGCGTCCATCCGCGCGGCGCGATTTACGCTCGAGCTGAAAGGCATGGGCGAATTCGGTGGAAAAAATCCACGAGCGCTATGGGCCGGCGTCCGCGATGATCGCCCCGTGCTGCACCTCCAGCGCAAGATCGAGAGTGCGCTTCAGCGCATCGGCCTTCCCGCCGAGGAACGGAAATTCACGGCCCATGTCACGCTTGCGCGGCTGCGCGCCGCCCCGCGCGACCGCGTCATCACGTTTCTTGCCGCCCACGCGCTCTACGCCAGCGTGCCCTTCGAGGTGAACTGTTTCATCCTCTATTCCAGCACGCTCGGCGCCCACGGCAGCCTCTACCGCCAGGAGCGGGCCTATGGATTGGACGGGTGACCGCCCGACCGCACGCAAGCGGCTCGTTCAACTGCGCGTTCAATATGTACGCGCCTTGGGCGGGATGTATTCCACGTCGTTGGTGAGCGTATAGCTGTGAACGGGGCGGTAGTCGAGGCGCGCCCAGCCGGTCTCCGGATCGAGCCAGGCGAGGGTGTGCTTCATCCAGTTGACGTCGTCGCGCGTGGGATAGTCTTCGCGCGCGTGAGCACCGCGGCTTTCGGTGCGCGTCGCCGCGCCCTCGATCGTCACGATGGCCTGCTGCAGCAGATTTTCGAGTTCGAGCGTCTCGACGAGATCGCTGTTCCAGATGAGCGAGCGATCGGAAACGCTGACGTGCGGCAATTGCTTGTAGATGTCGTCGATGCGTGAACGGCCCTTCTTCAGTGTTTCTCCGGTACGGAACACGGCCGCGTCTTCCTGCATGGCGATCTGCATGGCGAGGCGGATCTGTGCGGTCGGCATGTCGCCTTTCGCGTGACGGTAGCGGTCGAAACGGTCGAGAGATTTTTCGCCTGCATCCTTCGGCAGATCGGCATGCCGCTCGCCCGGCGTGAGGGCTTGTGCGGCGCGCGCGCCGGCCGCCTTGCCGAACACGACGAGATCGATCAGCGAGTTCGAACCCAGGCGATTGGCGCCGTGCACGGACACGCAGGCCGCTTCGCCGACCGCCATGAGACCGGGAATGACCGTGTCGGGGTTGCCGTTGCTGAGGGTTACGGCTTCACCATGATAATTGGTGGGAATGCCGCCCATGTTGTAATGAACCGTCGGCAGCACGGGGATCGGTTCCTTCGTCACATCGACCCCTGCAAAGATGCGCGCGGATTCGGTGATGCCGGGAAGTCTTTCGTGAATGACCTTCGGATCGAGATGCGAAAGGTGCAGGTAAATATGGTCTTTTTTCGGGCCGACACCGCGGCCTTCGCGAATCTCGATCGTCATGGCGCGGCTGACCACATCGCGCGACGCGAGGTCCTTCGCATTGGGCGCATAACGCTCCATGAAGCGCTCACCTTCCGAATTGGTGAGATAACCGCCTTCGCCGCGTACGCCTTCGGTGATCAGAACGCCCACGCCGTAGACGCCGGTCGGATGGAACTGCACGAATTCCATGTCCTGCAACGGCAATCCGGCGCGCAGCACCATGCCGTTGCCGTCGCCGGTCTGGGTGTGAGCGCCGGTGCAGGAGAAGTAGATGCGGCCGTAGCCGCCGGTCGCGAGAATCACCCGGTGCGCCCGGAAGCGGTGGATCGAGCCGTCGTCGAGGTTCCAGGCCATGAGTCCGCGCACCACGCCTTCTTCGACGATCAGATCGAGCGCGAAATATTCGATGAAGAAATTCACCTCGTGCTTGACGCATTGGCCGTAGAGCGTGTGGAGGATGGCATGGCCGGTGCGGTCGGCCGCCGCCGCGGTGCGCTGGGCGATGCCCTTCCCGAAGTTGGAGGTCATGCCGCCGAATGCGCGTTGATAGATTTTTCCTTCTTCCGTGCGGCTGAACGGCACGCCCATATGTTCGAGTTCGTAAACGGCCTCGGGCGCGCTCTTGCACATGAATTCGATCGCATCCTGGTCGCCGAGCCAGTCGGACCCCTTCACGGTGTCGTACATGTGCCAGCGCCAGTCGTCCTCGCCCATGTTGCCGAGCGCGGCGGAAATTCCGCCCTGCGCCGCCACCGTGTGGCTGCGCGTGGGAAAGACCTTGGTGACGCAGGCCGTCCGCAATCCCTTGGCGGCGGCCTCGAGAGTGGCGCGCAGGCCCGCGCCGCCGGCGCCGACGACGACGACATCGAATGTGTGATCGGTGATCGGATAGGCGGCCATCAGAGGACGATCCTGACCAGTGCGAACAGACATGCGGCTCCGACGATCCAGGCGAAGAACTGGGTGAAGAGAATCAGCGCGATCTTCGGGCCTTCGCCATGCACGTAATCTTCGATTACCACCTGCAGGCCCAGAGTCATGTGCTGAAGCGCCGCCAGAATGAAAAGTGCCATGGCAATGGCATTGATCGGCTGCGCGAGAACGCCGATCGCCACTTTCCAGGGCGCGCCGATGCAGGCCAGTGCGACACAGGCGAACCACACCGACAGGGGGACGAGCGCCGCGGCGGTAATCCGCTGTCGCCAGAAATGGCCCGTACCCGAATGGGCTGCACCCAGGCCTTCGACGCGCGCGATCGGCGTTTGCACGCTCATATCTGCAGTCCCTTGACAACATAGGCGTAGGCGAATGCGGCAATGGCGAGCAGGAGCGACAAGGCGACGACGAGCACGCCGGTCCGGTTGGCGGTGTGGACGTCAAAACCCCGCCCGATATCCCAGGCGAGGTGACGAATGCCGTTCAGGAGATGATAGGCGAGAGACCACACGAAGCCGAAGAGCACGATCTGTCCGACAGGATTGCGCGCAACGGCCGAGAAGACATCATAGGCGTGGGGACCGGAAGCCAGGGCAAGCAGCCACCAGGCCACAAGCAGGGTCCCGAGCGACAGCCCGACGCCGCTCACGCGGTGCGCGATGGATGTGGCCATCGTGACAGGCCATCGATAGATCTGCAGATAGGGCGAGAGCGGGCGCACGGCCTTCGCGCCTTTGGCCTGTTCCGCCATGAAGGATCACCGGATATCGAAGCGGGGCGGAGTTTAGGTGTGAACCCGACCAAGTCAACCGGAGGATGGCCGCGCCGATGATCGGCGGAGAAACCCTGGTGCCCGTGCAAATCCAACGGCGGCGACGCCGCCTTTCTGATTCCTGGAAGCTCGAACTTTCAAATTCGCTGGGCGAGGTCGTGGCGATCGCATGTCTGGTGCCGCTTCTCCTTGCGGCCGTCATCTGGAACGGTTTCCCGATCATCTATTACGACACGGGCGCCTATGTGTTCGAAGGCCTGGGCGGCCACTTCATGGTGGAGCGCTCGCCCGTCTATTCCCTGTTTCTGCGATATGCCGGCGCGGGCACGAGCTTGTGGTTCATCGCCCTCCTTCAAGCTCTGGCGACGGCCTTCGTGATGACCGAAACAGGCCGTGCCATTTCGCCACGGCTGCCGCTGGGCTTGTTTCTGTTGATCGGTGCAGCACTCGTGGTTGCGACGGGCCTGCCCTGGTATGTGGGCCAGATCGAGCCTGACTGTTTTGCCGCCATCACCGTGCTTGCGCTTTATCTGCTGGCGTTCCAATCGCGATCGCTTGGCCGCGCAAGAAGCGGCATGCTGGCCGTCGTGGGCGGATTTGCGGCGGCATCGCATCCTTCGCTTCTGGTGCTCACCGGGCTTTTGCTGATCCTGCTCATCGCCATCCGCGTGTTGCTGCAGCTTTCCAAGCGCATCGCAGCCAACGGCTGGCCGAGGCCGCGGCTGCTGGAGCCCGTGCTCGTCTGCCTGTTCGGCTTCGCGCTTGTCGTTGCCGGCAACTACCACTTTACGCGCCAGATGTTCATAAGCAGGGCAGGGGCCTCGTTTGTGTTTGCGCGCATGCTGCAGGACGGTATCGTGATGCGGCTGCTCGACGACACCTGTCCGAAATCCGGCTATCGGCTTTGCGCTTGGCGCGACTCGCTGCCCGCGACGGCGGATGGCTGGCTGTGGACGCCCCGCAGTCCCTTCTTCGCGCTCGGGCACTTCCAGGGCACGGCGGCCGAATCCGAACGGATCGTGCGCGACGCGATCCGCCGCTATCCGCTGATGCAGCTGCGGGCCGCGGTTATTGATGCCTCCGCGCAGTTCGTGCGATTCGGAACCGGCGACCAGATCGAGCCGCAGGAATGGGTCCTCGCGCCCGTGTTCGCACGCTACATGCCCACGCAAATGGAGGCCTATCTTGCCGCGCGGCAGCAACGGGGCGAAATCGATTTCCGGCCGATCAGCAGGCTGGACGTCGCCGTCGGATTTCTTTCGCTCGGGGCACTCCTGCTGATGCTGGTCCGGGCCATCCGACTCGGAAACCGTCGCACGACAGTGCTTCTGGGCTTCGTGCTGGGAGCGCTGATGGGCAACGCCGCGATCTGCGGCATCCTCTCCGGCCCCCACGACCGCTATCAGTCCCGCCTGATCTGGCTGGCGCCGTTCGCCGTTCTGCTTGCACTGCCCTTTGCGCCGACGACAAATGACCATTAGCTCTGACCGGGTCATAAAAAATGACCATATTACCGGAGGCTGCTATGGCCGATTCGATCAACGCCACGGAAGCAAAAGCGCACTTTTCCGAGCTCCTCGACCGCGCGGCGCGTGGCGAGGAGATTGTTGTCGCGAGGGCAGGGAAACCGGTGGCGCGCATCATGCCGCTGGCCGATCCGCCGAAGCGCCCGTTTGGCCTGATGAAAGGCCGCTGGCCTGAGATACCCGATGACGTCCTGCTCGCACCCATGAGCGAAGAGGATTTGCGGTGGGCAGAGGGATATTATCAGGACAAGGATGGGTTCTACTCAAAGTCCTACGTGAAGAAGTTGGGCCGAAACAGCGCGCAGAGGAACGTCCGTCGGAAGTGAATCTCCTGCTCGATACGCACGCGCTGGTGTGGTTTCTTTTTGGGAGCAGGCGTCTATCGCACGCAGCGCGCTGCGCCATCGAAGACACGAAAAATCGGGCGCTGGTCTCGTCGGTGTCAGGCTACGAGATCGCTATCAAGTGCATGCAAGGCAAAATCGACTTCACTGTGTTGAACACTTTGTCCACTGCACTGCGCAGTGCGAGGTTTGGTGAATTACCGGTCAGCATGGCTCACGCGATCGCGGCTGGGCAGTTGGCGGGGCCGCACCGCGATCCTCGGGATCGATTGCTCATGGCGCAATCGCGTGCAGAGGATTTGACCCTTGTCACGGGTGACTCGACGATAGCTTCTTGCGGCGTGAAAACGCTTTGGTGATTCGTTTGCGGCTTGCGGCTTGAAGCCGAATCCGGCAGTTAGTGGCGCCTCATGACCCCCCAAATCCGCATCGCCCCCTCCATACTTTCCGCCGATTTCTCACGCCTTGGCGCCGAGGTGGAGGCGGTCGAGCGGGCTGGGGCCGACATGATCCATGTGGACGTGATGGACGGGCATTTCGTGCCGAACATCACCATCGGGCCCGTGGTCGTGAAAGCGCTCAGGCCGCACGCAAAAAAGCCCCTCGACGTGCATCTGATGATCTCCCCGGTCGATCCCTATATCGAGGCCTTTGCGGAGGCCGGCGCGGATGGAATGACGGTGCATCCGGAAGCGGGTCCGCATATCCACCGGACGCTCCAGCTGATCCGCGCGCATGGCAAACGGCCGGGCGTGGTCCTCAATCCGGGGACGCCCATCGATGCGCTCGATTATCTGCTCGATCTGGTCGATCTCGTGCTCATCATGACGGTGAATCCGGGATTCGGCGGGCAGGAATTCATCGCGAGCCAGCTGCGAAAAGTGGAGGCGGCGGCGGAGCGCATCGCCAGAAGCGGGCGGAACATCGCGCTCAAAGTGGACGGCGGCATCACGCCCGAAACCGCAAGGCTCGCGATCGACGCCGGCGCGGACGTGCTGGTCGCCGGAACGGCAGTGTTCAGCGGCGGGCCGGAGCGCTACGCCGCCAATATCGCCGCGCTGCGCGGTTAGAGCGCATGGTCGCACGAGCGGCGGCCCGGTGGCGCGCAGGCGTGACCTTCGCGATGCTCCCCGATCTCTGGAACGCTGCCGTGAGGCGTGCGCTCGCTCCGCTGCGGGTGGCGATGCGAAGAAGCTGGCTCTACCGGCAGTTTCTGAAAGGCCGAATGCCCGATCGCATCCGTCATCAGCCGCTCGATGTGCTGCCGCGCCGGCTTGACGATGCCGATGCCCTGCTCAAAGGCCGTTTCCGTTATGCCGGAGCCACGATCGAGCTGAAACAGGGCTCGATATTCGACCATCCGGCCCCGACCCCTGGCTGGGCCGCGGCGCTGCACGGCTTCGACTGGCTTTCGGCGCTCGCCGCGGCAGGCGGAGAACCTGCCCGTTCGTTGGCCGCGCGGCTTGTCACGGAATGGCTGGCCCGCAACGCACATTATGGCGAACCCGCCTGGCTTCCCGAGGTCACCGGCCGCCGACTGGTGCAGATACTGGCGCATGGACGCCTGGTGCTGGCCAATTCGGATGTGTTGTGGCGCTCCAGGGTTTTTGTCTCGCTGCGCGAGCAGATGGCGCAGGTTGGACGCACCGTCAACGAAGCGCCGCCGGGCCTGCCACGACTCGAAGCCGCGGTCGCTCATGTGCTGGCCTGCGCCTGCCTCGAGGACAATCCGAAATACGTTCAGGCGGGGCTCGACCGGCTCGAGCACGAACTGGCTGCGCAAATCCTGCCCGATGGCGGCCATGTGAGCCGGTCGCCAGAGGAGTTGCTGCTCGCCTATCGGCAGATCGTGATGGCGATCGATGCGCTCCGGGCAGCTTCTGTCGCAGTGCCGGCGGGATTGCGGGGCGCTCATGACCGGGTGGCACCGATGCTGCGCTTCTTCCGCCATGGCGACGGGGCGCTTGCTCTCTTCAACGATGGCGGAGAGGGCGATCCGGCAATGCTCGCGGCCCTGCTCGCCCGCGACGAGGTGCGCGGTCAACCGTTCCAGCACGCGCCGCATTCCGGGTATCAGCGGCTCGCTTCCGCCCGCTCTCTCGCGATCATGGATTGCGGCGCTCCGCCGCCCGGTCCTTTCTCCTGCCGCGCCCATGCGGGGTGCCTGGCGTTCGAGTTCAGCACCGGCGCAGAGCGCATTGTGGTGAATTGCGGCGCGGAAAAGGACGACACGGCGCGCTGGCGCGGCGCGCTGCGTGCAACGGCGGCCCACTCGACGGTCACGCTGGCCGACACCTCCATGGCCGCCATCCTGTCTCCGGGCCTTGCAAGGGAGTTTCTCGGACCCCGCCTCGTCGCAACGTCAGCGCGCGTGGACACGGATCGGCGGGAGACGGCGCAGGGGAAGCGCGTCGAGGCGGGCCATGAGTTCTACGCCGAGGAATTTGGAATCGCACACCGCCGCGAGCTGACGCTGTCGAAAAATGGTACCAAACTCACCGGCTGCGACAGGCTTCTGCCGGACGCAGCATGGGGCAATCGCCATGCCGTGCCCTATTCTGTCCGGTTTCACATCCACCCCGACGTGCGCGTTTCTCCCTCGCAGAGCGGCGATGTGCTCCTGAAACTGCCGGGTGGCGAGGGGTGGCGTTTCCGCCATGGCGGTCCTGTCGCGATCGAGGAGAGCATCTATGTCGGGCGCGGCAGCGTGCGGCGCGCCGAGCAGCTGGTGCTGAGCGGCGAGGCCAGGGACGAAGCGGTGGAAATCGCATGGGCGTTCGAACAGATCGGGGCGGAGTAGGGGCGTTCGTTTCCTTTGCCGGCCCCCGCGTTTGTCAGGCGCCGCCGCGATTGCTATGCAGATCATGAGATAGTCCGAGGTCGAAATGGTTCAGATCGCCCTGCCGGCAGGCAGCAAGCCCAGGAAGGGCAAGTCTTGGCCGGCGCCGGTAACCGCGAATGGGAAAAAGCCGAAACGGACGAAGGACTTCCGGGTCTATCGTTATGATCCGGATGAAGGCGGCAATCCCCGCATCGATACCTACCGCGTGGACCTCGAGAGCTGCGGGCCGATGGTCCTCGACGCACTCATCAAGATCAAGAACGAGATCGATTCGACTCTGACGTTCCGCCGCTCCTGCCGCGAGGGGGTGTGCGGATCCTGCGCGATGAACATCGATGGCGGCAACACGCTCGCCTGCACGAAAGCAATCGCGGACATTTCCGGTTCGGTGGCGATCTATCCGCTCCCGCATATGGCGGTGGTGAAGGATCTCGTGCCCGACATGACGAATTTCTATGCGCAATACGCCGCGATCCAGCCCTACCTGCAGACGCAGACGGCGGAGCCGGAGCGCGAATGGCGCCAATCGCCCGAGGACCGGGCGAAGCTCGACGGGTATTACGAGTGCATCCTCTGCGCCTGCTGTTCGACCGCGTGCCCGAGCTACTGGTGGAATTCGGAGCGCTACCTCGGGCCCGCGGCGTTGCTGCAGGCCTGGCGCTGGCTCGCCGACAGCCGCGACGAGAACAGGGGCGAGCGCCTCGACCGGCTCGAAGACCCCTTCCGCCTCTACCGCTGCCACACCATCATGAACTGCGCCCAGACCTGCCCCAAAGGTCTCAACCCCGCCCGCGCCATCGGCGAGATCAAGCAGCTGATGGTGAAGCGGAGTTTTTGAAACGGATTCCGGTCGAGATGAATCGCTCCAGAAGAATCCCCCCTCCGGCGCTTCGCGCCACCTCCCCCACGATGGGGGAGGAAACCAATGGTGCGCACCGTTTCTTTCCTCCCCCATCGTGGGGGAGGTGCCGAGCGCAGCGAGGCGGAGGGGGGCGTGTTGCATCAAGATCAACGGAATCTGCTCTAAGGGCGCGTCAAAACGAGGAGCGATATGGCTGAGCGTTACAGCTTTTCGATTGTTCTCGAACCGCAGGAAGGGGGTGGCTTCACGGTTCTCGTCCCGGCGTTGCCCGAGGTCGTCACCGAAGGGGATACCGATGGCGAGGCGCTCGCGAACGCCGAAGAGGCCATCCGCGCTGCGCTCGCATACAGGTTCGATCATGGCATCGCCATTCCGTCTGACGCGATTCCTGAGGTGCGTCGCGTAACGATCGCGGCGTAAATATGGGAGCCGGGCTTCCCGTCGTATCGGGAAAGCGCGTCGTTCGGGCCCTGACAAGAGCAGGTTTTGTCATCGACAGAGTGATCGGCAGTCACCACGTTCTCGTGTTTCCTGGCGAGATCACGCGTGCTGTAACAGTGCCCGTCCATGGAAACCGCGATCTCAAGCCAGGAACGCTCCGTTCGATTGTTCGCCAGGCTGGCTTGAGCGTGGAACAGTTTATCGAACTTCTTTGATGAGATACCCGATGACAAAGACCACGCGCTTCGATGCTGCCGAGTATTTGGATACGCCGGAACGTCAGGCCGAATACATCTCCGCGGCACTGGAGACAGGCGACGCCGCATTTGTTCGGGATGCCATTGGCATCGTCGCGCGTGCTCGCGGCATGAGCGAAATCGCGCGGATTGCGGGATTGAACCGCGAAAGCCTTTACCGGGCACTGGGCGAAACGGGCAATCCGGAATTTGCAACCATGCTCAGCGTGCTGCGCGCCATGGGGCTGGAGTTGGCGGCGCGACCGGCCGAGCCGGCGCGAAAGGGCAGGGCAGTCCGGCAGCGGACCCGCAAGGCCGCGTAGTGGCGCCGGTCGCTGCGACGCTATCTCCGACCCACCAGGCTGCTTCGAGTGAGATCGGCGCGAATCCCTTCAAAAATTCCCTGAGAATCGTCCATCAGGCTTCGCTCTTCTCCTCTTCGGGAAGCCGGTCTGGGTGACGCATTTCACCGAAACCTGAGGGCGAGCGCTTGTGAACCCATCCTCCGCCGAACGAAGGACTGCCTCGCGCATGTGCGCGACCGGCCGGCCACGCAGGCCCGCCGCGTGATCAATGATCGCAAAGTGGGCCTCTGGAAGGCGCATCGGAACCGGATATTCCCTGCGTTCTGTGCGCGTGGCCATTTCGATCTTCGTGCTCCGACATAAATCGCTGTATTGCAAATAGCAGTACAGATCCTGTTTCCGCTGTCAGGCCGCAACGACTCCTTCGAATATTCCCTGAGAATCGTGCGTTCGGCTCGGTTCTCTCCCAACTGGAGTGACGGGGGCAAGCGGCCTGCATGCCACGGCTCGCCGAACCCCGAAGTCGCGTGTCTGCAAGCGCAAAAATTCCCTGAGAACTGTGCATTCGGTTTTGCTCTCCTTCATTTCCGGGGAGAGCTGCCGATCAAGCGGGGCTGCCGGCGCCGCACGGCGGGTGAGCGCGAAATTCCCTGAGAATTGTTCCGGCAAGCTTTGTCTTTCCTTTTTCCTCCCCCGGCTCGCGGAACGTGGCGCGTCCCGGGACGGTGCGACGGAACCTCCCGCCCCCGGGGCCAAGGCCGGCTCGATGGCACCAGGACCCGCCGAATTTTCCCTGAGAATCGTGCAGGCGGTGTCGCCGGTTCCCTCTTCCGGGGCATCGGCCGGGCAGCTTGCCCGGGGCCGTTGAGGGCAAATGAGGTCGCGGGCGCAAGAATTCCCTGAGAATCGTCCCGGGTGGCATCTGACAGTCCCCTTTCCAGTTTCACGTCCGGCCGAGCGGCGTGATTTGTCCCTGCGAAGGACAGCGAGAAGAGCGAATGGTCCGAATAAATCCCTGAGAAATGGATCTCGGCCAGGCTTCATCTTCGGTTCGCGCAAATTCCGCCACCGATCCTTTCGCGTGCACGGCCGATCTCTGCTGCGCGCGAGCTATGGAAGGAGCGTCGGCCTTCAAAACCACCGTAACCCAAATCGGTATGCATGTAAACCGATTTCGCTCGATAAGCGAAGGCCCCACCGCGCGCTTCAGGTTCCGATGCGTAGCCTCGATGGCTGGGGCGGCAGCTCGGAATTGAGGCGCGCAAGCTGGGCACGCAACCGGCCTTCGAGAACCGTGCCCCGCTGGCTTTTCAGTCTGCTCGCCCATGGAATGTTGGCATGACCGACAGCCGCAGGAAAGACGCTGCCAACAACCGCAATACCGCAGCTTACACGCTTTCCGAGGCCGCGCGTTATCTGCGGCTGCCGGCCGCGCTCGTCAGACGAGCGGTCCATCGTCATCGATCCCCGTCTCGCTTTCGTTCGGCCGGTGGTGTTCAGCAAAGGAATTTCGACCTCCGCCATCGCGGGGCGGATCGACGCCGGGGAATCCCTCGACGATGTTGCCGCCGACTACGAGCTTGGCCGGTCGGAAATCGGACAGGTGATCGTCTACGGGCGGGCCGCTTGAGCCTAACGCGCGAGTAGAGGCCGCAGAACACCGTCGACAAGAACCATATTGACGGAGAAATTAGCGCGGTCTCATTGTAAAGCGGGCAACCGGGCGTGCGCGCCAACATGTGTTTTTGACCGTCGTTGGTGTGAGCCCGGCGATGGTGAATCGCTTTCAAAAACAGCTGAACCGCAACAGAAGGGTTGCGCAGCAACCCTTCTGTTGCGGTTGGCCCTCAATCACCAGACCGCTATGCTCTCTGCGCTGACGCAGACGAAGGACGTGTCGTTGCGGTTGGCCCTCAATCACCAGACCGCTATGCTGTGCGCAGCGTCCTGGAAGTTATGCAGGCGGTTGCGGTTGGCCCTCAATCACCAGACCGCTATGCTCTCGCCTTCCAGCGTGTCGACGGCAATCTGGTTGCGGTTGGCCCTCAATCACCAGACCGCTATGCTCATTCCGAGAGCAGGCCGCCGGACCTGGCTGTTGCGGTTGGCCCTCAATCACCAGACCGCTATGCTGGCACACGCGAAGCGCCGCCAAGGCGATGTGTTGCGGTTGGCCCTCAATCACCAGACCGCTATGCTCCACTGGCCTTCCTCCAGAAGGATGCTGGGGTTGCGGTTGGCCCTCAATCACCAGACCGCTATGCTCCCTCAACGCCACGGCGTAACGAGGCGTGAGTTGCGGTTGGCCCTCAATCACCAGACCGCTATGCTACGGCCATAAAAGCCGTCATCACACGCGCCGTTGCGGTTGGCCCTCAATCACCAGACCGCTATGCTGCGTCGGCGTGGCACACGCGAAGCGCCGCAGTTGCGGTTGGCCCTCAATCACCAGACCGCTATGCTACGGTCGCCGAGGCCATCGACGACAAGTTCGTTGCGGTTGGCCCTCAATCACCAGACCGCTATGCTCCGGGGTGAAAGCATTCCGTTCTGCCGCCGGTTGCGGTTGGCCCTCAATCACCAGACCGCTATGCTGGTGCCTTCGCGGCGAGCGCGCTCCGAAGGGTTGCGGTTGGCCCTCAATCACCAGACCGCTATGCTGGCTCGCTCTACATCACGCGCAACGACATCGTTGCGGTTGGCCCTCAATCACCAGACCGCTATGCTTCGATCGCACACAACATCGTCGCGGGACTGGTTGCGGTTGGCCCTCAATCACCAGACCGCTATGCTCTATGACCGCAGTACAAGCCGCACACTTAAGTTGCGGTTGGCCCTCAATCACCAGACCGCTATGCTTTTTGGGGCGTCGTCAGACTGAAGCGGACAGTTGCGGTTGGCCCTCAATCACCAGACCGCTATGCTCCGGCCTTCCCGCGCCAAGCGGCAACCCGAGTTGCGGTTGGCCCTCAATCACCAGACCGCTATGCTGCACCGCAGAACTCCGACGGCGCCTACGGCGTTGCGGTTGGCCCTCAATCACCAGACCGCTATGCTCTCACACTAGCCACCAGCATCACCTGCAGCGTTGCGGTTGGCCCTCAATCACCAGACCGCTATGCTAAGACGCATAGGTATTGGAGTGGCTCTTTGGTTGCGGTTGGCCCTCAATCACCAGACCGCTATGCTGCTTGCCAAATACACCCAGTGCAGTGACATGTTGCGGTTGGCCCTCAATCACCAGACCGCTATGCTTTACCATGACGCTTGTCGTCGAAGACGGAAGTTGCGGTTGGCCCTCAATCACCAGACCGCTATGCTCTACCCACCCCTAAGGCCCTGATTTCAGGGCCTTTTCTTTGGCTTGAGGACGGGTAAACGGCGGTCCCAGCGCCTAGAAAAGCGCAAACTGATCGGGATTTTTCGGTGCGGGTTCACGTTTCTTTCCGCGGTAGGTCCGGATGTTCTGTAAGCGGTGGTTTGAGGCCCTTTGTTTGAGGGCTTGACTTTTGCGGCGATGAGGGGCTGTCGCGAGTTTCAGGCGGCGCGTAGCAGCGGCTGGCGGGTGGCGGCCCAATTCCATGGCAGGAGTTCATCGAGGCGGCCGT
>DATAWY010000013.1:0-6715 GCA_036266955.1 Rhizomicrobium sp. | reverse complement strand
CATCTTTGTCGGCTGCGGTGCGCCGCGCGGCCGCGACCTCGACGTTCCGGGCCGCAAGGAAGCGGCCGGGAACGTGCACATCGGCATCGATTGGCTGGCGAGCGTTTCATTCGGCCACGTCGACAAGATCGGCAAACGCGTGATCGTGCTCGGCGGCGGCAACACCGCCATGGATTGCTGCCGGTCCTCCCGCCGGCTCGGCGGCGAGGAAGTGAAGGTCGTCGTGCGTTCCGGTTTCGAGGAGATGAAAGCGTCCCCTTGGGAAAAGGAGGACGCCATGCACGAGGACATCCCGATCTTCAATTACATGGTGCCGAAGGAGTTCACTCACGCCGAAGGCAAACTTACGGGCGTCGTCTTCCAGAAGGTCAAGGCAGTGCACGACGCGAAGGGTCGCCGCGAGCTGGTGGCGACCGGCGAACCCGATGAGCATTTCCCTTGCGACGACGTGCTGGTCGCCGTCGGCCAGGAGAACGCGTTTCCCTGGATCGAGCGCGATTGCGGCATCGAATTCGACCGCTGGAACATGCCGAAGGTCGATCCCGCGACCATGGCCTCGACCAATCCCAAGGTGTTCTTCGGCGGCGACGCCGCGTTCGGCCCGAAGAACATTATCTGGGCGGTGGCGCATGGGCACGAAGCCGCGATCTCGATCGACCGGTTCTGCCGCGGCGAGGACGTCGCCCTGCGGCCGCCGCCGCGCATGACCATTGCCAGCCAGAAGATGGGCATCCACGAGTGGAGCTACGACAACGAGATCACGCTCGATAAGCGTTTCCGTGTGCCGCACCGGGACAAGGTCGTTGCTTTGCGCGACATCAAAGCCGAGGTCGAACTCGGCTATGACGTCGAGCTGGCGCTGAAGGAAGCCGAACGGTGCCTCAATTGCGACGTTCAAACCGTCTTCACCGGGCAGTTGTGCATTGAATGCGACGCCTGCGTCGACATCTGCCCGATGGACTGCATCACCTTCACGACAAACGAGCCGGAAGCAGAGCTTAGGCAGCATCTCACGGCGCCCGCGCCGAACGCGACGCAGGACCTCTACATTTCCGACATGCTCAAGACCGGCCGCATCATGGCCAAAGACGAAGACGTCTGTCTGCATTGCGGGCTCTGCGCCGAGCGCTGCCCCACCGGCGCCTGGGACATGAAGAAATTCTACCTGGAACCTGCGCAGGCCGACTGATGCCCCAGCCCATCGTTTCGACCAACGATTTCGTCGTCAAATTTGCCAATGTGAACGGCTCGGGCTCGGCGAGCGCGAACGAACTGTTCGCCAAATGCGTGCTGCGCAAAGGCGTGCCGGTCGGAACGCGCAATATCTTTCCGTCCAACATTCAAGGCCTGCCGACGTGGTACGAGGTGCGCGTCTCGGCCGCGGGCTGGCTCGGCCGGCGCGGTGGCGTCGATCTCATGGTCGCGATGAATCCGCAAACCTGGGACAAGGATGTGGCCGGCATCGATTCCGGCGGATATCTGCTCTATGATTCCACCAAGCCGATACCGCCCTCGAAATTCCGCGAGGACGTGAATGTCATCGGGGTGCCGCTGACGGAAATCTGCAATCGTACTTACACGGATGCGCGCCAGCGGCAATTGTTCAAGAACATTCTCTATGTGGGGGCGCTTGCGTCGCTGCTCGGAATCGAACCGGCAGTCGTCGAGGGCGCGATCGCGGCGCAGTTCAAGGGCAAGGACAAGCTGATTGCGCCGAACGTGCAGGCGTTCCGGCTGGGCTTCGACTATGCGGCAGAGCATCTCGCAGGCGCGTGCGGTCTGAAAGTGCAAAGCGCGGATGGCGTGGGTGACCGCATTTTCATCGCCGGCAACGACGCCGCGGCGCTCGGCTGCGTCTATGGCGGCGCCACCGTCGCCGCCTGGTATCCGATCACGCCTTCCACGTCGCTCGCCGAAGCCTTCCAGGCGCATTGCCGAAGGCTGCGCGTCGATCCCGAGACGAAGCAGAACAAATTTGCCATCGTGCAGGCGGAAGACGAGATCGCCGCCATTGGCATGGTGATCGGCGCGGGCTGGAACGGCGCGCGGGCATTTACGGCCACCTCGGGACCCGGCATCTCGCTGATGCAGGAGTTTTTCGGCCTTGCCTATTACGCGGAAATTCCCGCGGTGATTTTCGACATCCAGCGCGGCAGCCCGTCCACCGGCATGCCCACGCGCACGCAGCAATCCGACGTCCTGCTGTGCGCCTATGCGAGCCATGGCGACACCAAACATGTGCTACTGTTCCCGAAGGACCCCCGCGAAGCGTTCGAATTCGCAGCACTCTCCTTCGATCTCGCCGAACGCCTGCAGACGCCGATCTTCGTGATGCTCGATCTCGATATCGGCATGAACGACTGGCTCTGCGAGCCGTTCGAATGGGATGATTCGCGCCGCTACGACCGTGGCAAGATCATGACGGCGGAGGAGCTCGAAACCGGCAAGGTGTTCGGCCGCTATCTCGATGTGGACGGCGATGCGATCGGCTATCGCACGCTTCCTGGAACGCATCCGACCAAAGGCGCCTATTTCACCCGCGGCTCCAGCCACGACCGCTTCGCGAAATACAGCGAAGACGGCGCGATCTATGTCGACAACATGCAGCGCCTGTTGCGCAAGCTCGAAACCGCGAAGGCGCTGGTTCCGAAGCCGCTGCATCGCGCGGCAGGACAGCCGACGCGCTTCGGCGCGATCTATTACGGCTCGACCTCGATCGCGATGGACGAAGCGCTGGCGGCGCTGGAGGCGCATGGTCTGCATCTCGACACGCTGCGCCTGCGCGGCTTTCCGTTTTCCGAAGAGGTTTCCGCGTTCGTCGACGCGCACGACCAGGTGTTCGTCGTGGAACAGAACCGCGATGCGCAGCTTCAGAAGCTGCTCGTCAACGAATGCGCCATCGACCCGGCGCGTTTCATCTCTATCCTGCATTACGACGGCACCCCGATCACCGCGCGCTACATCGCCGGCGCAATCACCAGCAGAATGAGAAACACCCACAAGGAAGCTGCCGAGTAATGAGTTTGCTTTCTTGCGACGCCCCCCAACTGTCATCCCCGGCGAGCGCTGCGCAGCACCGCGAGGGAAGGGGACCCAGGTGCCGGGGCGCCTGCGAGCGTTTGAGTACTTCGCATGCACCTGGGTCCCCTTCCCCCTACCTTCGCGGGGGCGGGCTCTGTGCTTCGCTCGCCGGGGAATGACAGAAAAGAGCAAACTGCAACATGACATACATCACCAAACCGAAACTCCGCCATCCGGGACTGCCGACCAACAAGCTCGGTTTCACGCATCGCGATTACGAGGGCTCGATCTCCACGCTGTGTGCGGGCTGCGGCCATGATTCGATCAGCGCCGCGCTCATCCAGGCCTGTTTCGAACTCGATATCGAGCCGCACCGCGTCGCCAAGATGTCTGGCATCGGCTGCTCGTCCAAGACGCCCGACTATCTGCTCGGCAACAGCCATGGCTTCAACAGCGTGCACGGGCGCATGCCCTCGGTGCTCACAGGCGCCAATCTCGCCAACCGTGATCTCGTCTATCTGGGCGTTTCGGGCGACGGCGATTCCGCGAGCATCGGCCTCGGGCAGTTCGTCCATTGCGTCCGCCGCGGCATCAACATGGTCTATATCTGCGAGAACAACGGCGTCTACGGCCTGACCAAGGGACAGTTTTCCGCGACGGCCGACCGCGGATCGACCAGCAAGGTCGGCGGACGCAACATGGACTCGCCGATCGATCTGGTCGGCATGGCGCTGATACTGGGGGCGACCTTCGTGGCGCGCAGCTTCTCAGGCGACAGGAAACAGCTCGTGCCCCTGCTCAAGGCCGCCATTTCGCACAAGGGCGGCGCGGTCATCGATGTGATCAGTCCCTGCGTGCAGTTCAACAACCACGCGGGCTCGACCAAGAGCTTCGATTACGTGCGCGAACACAATGAAGCGGTGAACCGGCTCGATTTCATCACGCCGCGCGAGACGATCGCGGTGGACTACCAGCCTGGCACGGTCGAATCGGTGAGGCAGCACGACGGCTCGGTGATCAAGCTCGCCAAGCTGCATGCCGATTACGATCCGCGCGACCGCATCTCCGCCATGACCTATCTGCAGGAACGCCACGCCGCCGGCGAGATTGTGACGGGCCTCCTCTATCTCGATCCCGAGCCCGAGGACATCCACGTCCATCTGAATACGGTGACGGTGCCGCTGAACAAGCTTGGCGAGGCCGATCTGTGCCCCGGCGCGGCCGCATTGGAAAAAATCAACGCGTCCTATCGCACCTGATCGGGCGTTTTTCCGCGCTTGGCTACCCGCGCAGGGCATTGAAGATGACTTGCGCGAGGAGTTCTTCATCACTGTATTTAATCCGTCCATAAGTAATTGCATAGTCAGGCGGCGTATTTGAGTGAGGGTTTTTGATAGAAGGAACGGATTTTTGCCGGGTTATTTTGCAGTTGACGCATCGATGAACGGACTTTGCTGGTGAAATCGGCCCGGCTGGCGATCGCCATGCGTCCGACGGTGTCGGCTTTCAGGTGCTTCCATACCAACTCGTCGGGATTGCGGTCGGGCGAATAGGGAGGCAGATAGAACAGCCGCAGTTTTCCGTTCAGGCTTTCGACAAAGGCCCTGGTTTTCTTCGAGATGTGGGCGGGTCCGCGATCGACAATCAGAATGATGGGTCGCCTGGTGCCCGTGGTCAGGCGCTTGAGGAATTCGATGAAGACCTGGGAGTCGACCCCGCCTTTCTCCTTGATCATGAAGCGCATGTGGCCGCGTGCGGTGATCGCCGAGATCAGGCTCATGCCATGGCGGGCGTCCGTCGTTTCGACAACCGCCATACCCCCGCCACTGACTTAGAAGGCCGTTCACCCGTTCGTATGGCTGATTCCATGCATGACTGCACGTGGATCCTATAAAAGCTTCTGCCGCAGTGACGCCGGTTCCCGTCTCGAATGTCGCGCCGTAAAGGCTTTCGACAAAGTTACGTGCCAATCCGTTACTGCCTCCGCTGCTCTGATAGAGCTGAAGCAGCTGCTCTCTTATCGGTATTCTGCTAATTATCTCTTCGTACCTTGGAGTGAGCGCAGAAATAAAAAGTTCTTTGAGATGCACAATTTCCGTCGCGTCGTTAAGTTCGCGATAGTGCGAAAGCCAGATGGAATTTGTTGTCACAATTCCCTGCAATCCGACTCTATTAGTATAGTGAAAGAGCTCCCGGATGCTTTGCCTGCAATTCTGTGCTCATGATCGTGAGGTCAACAGCCGTCATAAGGGTATTCATCGGCTCGGTCTCCTGTCGTTGCAGCGGCTTTATCATCATCTGCACCGGGCCGGAATGCCTGGTTAACGATGCTTCATACATCTGTTGTCTTTTGCGTGGTTCGCGAGAGGAATTCGCTCAGGTAAGGGCGGCTCGGCCGCTTGCTGAGAAAAGGAACAGCACGATGGCCATGAAATTCGACAACCCGAAGTACGCCACTGTGGCGCGCCTCCTGGGCCGCGAGAGCGGTGCCACGGTCGAGCAGCTGACTGCCGGGCCAAAAGAGTACGGCGTGAAGACGGGCCGGCAGGCGCGGCTCGTCATTGACCGAATGCGGTACGGGCATGAAGCGAAGATCGACAACGTCGGGCCGGGCCGGCTTATGCTTGGCTGAGCATAACCCAACCGGTCGAAATACAAAAGAAAGAACGCGATGAAATTAGAATGTCGGAGTTCGCCGCGCACGGCGCCCATTGCCTCGAAGACGTTGAAGCGGGCCATGCGCTCGTCAATGGTCGAAAAATCGGGATCGTCGATGAGCGCTGACAGGTTGCCTTCGATATTCGCATCGGCGCTCATAGCAATTCCCGCCGCGATCCGTGGACGGTAGCCCTAGACAGTAGCAAGCTTGCGCTTTTCCAACCAAGCCACGGCGGCTTCGCGGCTACGCAGTGCCCATGTCCCCGATCGCTTTCCCTTGGGAGAATAAAATAGGTCGTCTTCGGGTTTTGCTCCCTTGGTGTGGAACACGTTGGATTGCGAGGTGTACTGATTCAGGGCGCTCTGCACCGTCTCCCGAAATTTCTTGGGCATCGGCAGTCCTGAAGGGTTTCGAAGGCCCCATAGATCGCGCGTGAGCTGGTCAATGGATAACCATGAACGGATGCCCAACAGCACGCGGATTATGTCTGCTGCAGCTGGGCGATGAGCAGGTCGACAAGGATCGGCTTTATCGCGGTCTGGATCATCTGCTGGCACACAAGAGCGAACTCGAGGCGCATCTGGCGAAGCGCTGCGGCGAGCTGTTCGCGGTGCAGAACGAAGTGCTGCTCTACGACGTTACGAGCACCTATTTCGAGGGCGAGGCGGAGGCCAATCCGCAGGCACAGCGCGGCTATTCCCGCGACCATCGTCCCGACCGCAAACAGGTGTGCATCGCCCTTGTCGTGACCTTCGACGGCTTTCCGCTGGGCTACGAAGTGTTCGCCGGCAACACGCACGACTCGAAGACCTTGCAGACGATCGTAGCCACCATGGAGGCGCGCCACGGTGCTGTTGGCCGGGTCCGGATCGCCGATCGCGGCATGGCCGGCGGCGCCAATCTGGCCTGGCTGCGCGCAACCGGGCGGCGCTACATCATCGGGGCGCCGAAGTCGGAGTTGAAGAAGTTCGCCGCCGAACTCGCCAGCCCGGAAGGTTGGCGCGAAGTCCACGAAGGCGTCGAAGTCAAGCTCGC
>DATAWY010000012.1:0-41380 GCA_036266955.1 Rhizomicrobium sp. | reverse complement strand
CTAGCTAACCCCAGTCCGCAAAAAGGCCTCCCCCATCGCTGGGAGAGGCCCTTTCGAATCCCGTCCTCCCGGACGCGAAGGATTTAGGCGCGGACGCCGCTCAGCGGGGCGTTGCCGAAGGCCCCCAGCTTGACGTTGCCGGTCATGGCGTCGCCGGCGACGGTGGCCGAGAACTCCAGCGTCATCGGCATCGGCTGGGTGATGTTGGCGCTCCAGGTCAGGGTGTCGCCGTCGACCTTGCCGGAGACTTCGGAGTCGCCCATGCGGCCCGAGGTCTTGCCGGTGAAGGTGTCCCCATTGGTGGTGATGGAAGCCGTCACCTCCTGGGCGCCCATCGGCGTGTTGATGGTGATCTTCCAGTTGCCGTCTGCTGCGGACATGTGTCGCTCCCTAAAATGGCGCCGCACCTAAGCGCGGATAGGGCGGGTGCGCAAGAGTGACGCAGGCGTCATTTTTTAAATCCCTCCCCAATGGGGGAGGTGGCCCGACGGGCCGGAGGGGGGAGTCAAGCAGCCTGACTTCCCCCTCCGCCTCGCTGCGCTCGGCACCTCCCCCGCGCACGGGGGAGGAAAATGCTCGCGTGTATGCAAACGTCATTTCACGATCTTTTCGGCGCCGTCCATGTAGGGGCGCAACGGTTCGGGAATAACAATCGATCCGTCGGGTTGCTGATAGTTCTCAAGCAGGGCCACGAGGGTGCGCCCGACCGCCAGCGCCGAACCGTTGAGCGTGTGGACGAATTTCAGCGCCTTTTCGCCCTTCGGCCGGTAGCGCGCGTTCATGCGCCGCGCCTGGAAATCGCCGCAGTTGGAGCAGGACGAGATTTCGCGGAAGCGGTTCTGGCCGGGCAGCCAGACTTCGATGTCGTAGGTCTTCTGCGCCGAAAAACCCATGTCGCCGGCGCACAGCGTCATCACGCGATGATGCAGGCCAAGGCGCTTCAGCACTTCCTGGGCGCAATCGGTCATGCGCTCGTGCTCGGCCCGGGATTGTTCCGGCACGACGATCGACACCAGTTCGACTTTCGAGAACTGATGCATGCGGATCAGGCCGTGCGAATCCTTGCCCGCCGCGCCGGCCTCGGCACGGAAGCACGGTGTCCATGCCGTCAGGCGCAGGGGCAATTGTGCTTCGTCCAGAATTTCCTCGCGCACAAAATTCGTCAGAGGCACTTCGGCCGTCGGGATGAGCCAAAACTGTTCGATCGTGGGCTCAAGCTCGATCAATTCGTCGACGGCCGCCTTGGGCTGCTTCCCATCCCTGACCAGTTCGTTAAGCCGCTGCAGTATCTGATTGAGTCGCTCGTTTCGCCACTCCATACTTGCCGAAATGAATTGTTCGTCGCGAAACTTCGGCAACTGGCCAGTTCCCATCATCGCGTGATCGCGCACCAGCAAGGGCGGGCTCATTTCCGTGTAGCCGAATTCGCGCGTGTGCAGATCAAGCATGAAATTGCCGAGCGCCCGCTCAAGTCGCGCCAGCGCACCGGAGAGAAAAACAAAACGTGCACCCGATATCTTCGCCGCACGGGCGAAATCCATCTGCCCGAGTGCTTCGCCCAACGCGAAATGTTCACGCGGCGCCGGGATCGCCGGCGCGCTGCCGAAACGCCGCGTGACCACTTCGACATTGTCATTCTCGTCGGCGCCGTCCGGCACATCGCCGGCCGGAATGTTCGGAAGCGAAGCAAGAATTTTTTCGAGCTCAGTTTTCTGGACCCGCTCCTCCTCCTCGCCTTTCTGGATTTCTTCCTTGAGACCCGCCACCTCGCCCATCAGCGCCGTGGCCCCGCCTTCATCCTTTTGCGCCTTTGCGGCGCCGACCTGGCGCGCCGCTTCGTTGCGCCGGGCCTGCGCCTCCTGCAAACGCGCCTGCAGCGCGCGCAGTGCCCGGTCGCGCGCGAGAAGATCGTCGGCGATCGCCTGCGCCCCGGCCATGCCGCGCCGCCTGAGCCCCGCCGCAAACTGCGCCGGCTCGTCCCTTATGGCCCGGATGTCGTGCATGCCGCCTGCTCCTCAGCGAAGGCGGTAATGGCATGGCCGCTTTGGAGGGTAAAGCGGCTCTCAGACCCGGCGCCACGATGGCTTGTGCGGATCGGCCAGCTCGATATCCACCGGGCCGATGCCGAATACCGCGACGACCACGGGCTCCTTGATGCCGGCCGGCACCCCGTCATAGTGGAACGCGCGCGCAGTCCGCTTGACGAACCCACCGGCCGGCACTGGCACGGCCATGTCGGGCGTGAAATCGGCGCCGCTGTTGACCCACCATGTTCCCGACAGAACCATCTGAATGCGGTCCGTCGCATAACTGTGCGGCGCGCTGAACCAGCCGGGATTCCATTTCATCAGGACGAGGTAGTGCCCCGCCTTGTTGAAATCGCCGTAGAGCTTCGCCATTTCGCCGCTGTGCGGCGGCAACCCGTCCCATGAAGAGAATCTGATGTCGCCGCGCTGCAGAACGAATGTCTGCTTCAGGTCGATCGGCGAAGCACCGGCCTCTCCCGCGGTGAGCACGGCCATAAGCGATGCAAGCAAAAACATTCGACGCTGCATGATTGTCTCCTTTGGTGACGGCCGTGCAAAGGGATAGCACAGGACGCGGGAAATTTCGGCCAACCCCCCATTTGACAGCTCCGGTTAAAATGGATTTGCGTATCTCGGACAGAGCCCTGTAACGGGGAACAATTTCGACGCGCCGCACGACTGGTATTATACAGGCACTCAGGATGAAACGAGGCGCCTATCTGGTGAACTCGGCGCGACGAGCATCTGATCGTGCAAGCCGGAAAGCGCGCGGGCGCAGGCGCCCACTCCTACAGCGAAGGCGACGCCACCAAGGGTTCCAAGGAGGCCGCGAAGTTCTTCTCCATTATTTTCTTCGGATTGAACGGACTGAAGCTCCCGCGCCTCAACGGAAAGGCCAGGAGGTCCATCGCCTTCACGACCGTCGGGTCGTCGGCGATGTCGCCGTAGTCGGCCAGCTTACCCACGACCTGATAAGCGGCGCCGCTGCGGTCGGACAGGATTTCCAGCATGGCGATGATGCGCTTCAGCTCGTCCCTGCTGAGCGTGACAGGCCCCTTGCACATGCGCTCGCGCAACTCCTCCGTTATATGCTCTGGGTACGGAGGGTTTCTTAAGGCTCCGGCAAAGTTCGCGATGCAATTTGCCGGTCGCCTCGACGGCAGTCAGATCGACCTTGTGCTTGAGAAGCCAGCGCTTGAGCTGGCGGATGCCTTCGTTCTCGTTAGCCACACGCAGAGACTGTGACACCGGCAGGACATGAGCATCAAGCCAGTTCTTGCCCACATCGATGCCTGCGGTACACTTGCGAGTCTCTTGTTCGGACGCTTCCTTGCCTTGCATGCGGGGACGTGCTCCCTTTCATCCGTTGAGGACAAGAGCCGAAGGACGGGCGGACCACGCTCCGGCGCGGTTCCAAAGACCAAGGGGGGCTGACGGTCCCGCCCGTCCGCGCCGGTCCCCCTGGCCAGGGGGACCGGCGCGCCTCACAGCACGCGCTGAGTCGGCCTCTTCAACATGCAAGGGGGGAGTCTTCTGGAGCGATTCAACTCGACCGGATCATGCTTTAGTGAGAATCTTTGTGTTCTTTGTGTCTTTGTGGTGAATTCGCGCCATGAAAATCGCAGGACGCTCGTATCGCACGATCTGGCCGGTGGGCGATGCAGCAGTCGAGGTCATCGATCAGACCAGGCTGCCGCATGCGCTCGCGACCGTGCGGCTTGCCGGTGCGGACGACGCGGGCCGCGCGATACGGGAGATGGTGGTACGCGGCGCGCCGCTGATCGGGGCTACCGCTGCTTACGGAATAGCGTTCGCCATGCGCAGCGACGCGTCGGACGAGCACCTGGACCGCGCGCACGAGATGCTGCTCGCGACGCGACCGACCGCGGTCAATCTGCGCTGGGCGCTGGACCGCATAAGCTCCAGGCTCCGCAACCAGCCGCGCGAGGAACGCGCCCAACTGGCCTGGCGGGAAGCCGCGGCCATCTGCGACGAAGATGTCGAGATCTGCCGCCGCATTGGCGAGCACGGTCTCGTCATCTTACGCGAAGCTGCGGCGCGGAAGAGACGCGGCGAGCCGCTGAACGTGCTCACCCATTGCAACGCCGGCTGGCTTGCCTGCGTCGATTGGGGCACGGCGCTCGCACCCATTTACATGGCGCATGACGCGGGTGTTCCGCTCCATGTCTGGGTCGACGAGACGCGGCCGCGCAACCAGGGCGCATCGCTTACCGCTTTCGAGCTTGGCGGCCACGGGGTGCCGCACACGATCATCGCCGACAATGCGGGCGGCCACTACATGCGGGCCGGCGCGGTCGATCTCTGCATCGTCGGCACCGACCGCGTGGCGTCGAACGGCGATGTCGCCAACAAGATCGGAACCTATCTGAAGGCGCTTGCCGCGCGCGACAATGACGTGCCGTTCCATGTCGCGCTGCCGGGCTCCACCATCGACTGGACGATCGCGAGCGGACGGGAAATCCCGATCGAGGAGCGTTCCTCCGACGAGCTGCTGACGATCACCGGCCGCCTCGCGGACGGAGGCGTGACGCGCGTGGAGATCGGTGCTCCCGGCAGCCGGGCGGCAAATCCGGCTTTCGACGTCACGCCCGCGCGGCTCGTCAGCGGCCTCATTACCGAGCGCGGAATCTGCTCCGCCTCGCGCGCGGGGCTCCTGTCGTTGTTCCCCGAACAGGCAAGGCAGACGCAGGAAAGAACATGAAGAGCCGCTGGTCCGATTCCGAAGCGCAGGAATTCATTGCGCGCTACGCCGCTCAGGGCCTCGGCGAGGATCTCGCCCTCCGGGTGTATACCACGCGCCTGCTCGGCGGCGATCCGCGGCTGGTGCTGCACGGCGGGGGCAACACCTCCGTAAAAACGCGGATGCCGGATCTCCTGGGCGACACCCTCGAAGTGATTTGCATCAAAGGCTCGGGCTGGGACATGGGGAACATCGAGCCGGCCGGATTGCCTGCCGTGAAACTCGCGCCGCTGCGCCGGCTGCGTGCGCTTGAGAGACTTTCCGACGAGGACATGGTCAACTATCAACGAATCAACCTGCTCGACGCGAACGCGCCCAATCCCTCGGTGGAAACGCTGCTGCACGCCTTTCTGCCCCACAAATTCGTGGATCATACGCATGCCACGGCGGTGCTCGCGCTGACCGATCAGCCCGACGGCGAGAGCATGGCGCGCGAAGTGTTCGGGGATCGTGTCGCCTATGTGCCCTACACCATCCCCGGATTTGCGCTCGCCAAGAGCGTCGCCGATGTGTTCGACGGGCGCCCGCACGTGGAGGGTCTCGTGCTGATGCAGCACGGCATTTTTACCGTCGGGACAAATGCGCGCGAGACCTATGAGCGCATGATCGAATTTGTTACCATGGCGGAGGCCCGGCTCGAGCGCGGACGGAAAAGCCTTGCGGGCGCGCCACTGCCGAAAAAGATTGCGCGCACGGCCGACATCGCGCCCGTCCTGCGTGGCGCCTGTGCCATCGCGCGCGAAGAGCAGGCCGGAACGGTCAAGCGGCAGATTCTCTGCTTCCGGACTTCGCATGAGATTCGTGACTATGTCGGCGGCGCCGAACTCGCGCGTTATTCCCAACAGGGCGTCGCGACGCCCGATCACACGATCCGCACCAAAAACTGGCCGCTCCTCGTCGCCGCCCCCGAGGCCGGGCGGCTCGATGAATGGAAAGAGTCGGTCGAGGCGGCGGTGGCCGCCTTCGTTCAGCGCTATCACGACTACTTTGCGCGCAACAACGCGCACGCGGAGCCGAGGAAGTCGGAGCTCGATCCGCTGCCGCGCGTCATTCTGATTCCGGGAAAGGGCCTGTTCGGCCTCGGCGCCAGCGCCAAGGATGCGGCCATTGCCGCCGACATCGCCGAGAACACGATCGAGGTGATTACCGAGGCCGAGGCGATCGGGCGCTATCAGCCGATCTGCGAAGCCGACATGTTCGACGTCGAATACTGGTCCCTGGAGCAGGCCAAGCTCGGCAAGGCGGCAGAGAAGCCGTTGGCGCGGCAGGTGGCGATCGTCACCGGGGGTGGCTCCGGCATCGGCGCTGCGACCGCGAAAGCGCTGTCGCGCGCAGGCGCGGAGATTGCAGTGCTTGACCGCGACCGCGCCGCGGCGACGTGCACGGCCCGCGAATGCGGCAAGACTGCCATTGCTATCGCGTGCGATGTGACGAAGCCCGAAGACGTAAGATCCGCCTTCCGGGAGGTCGCAAAGACTTTTGGCGGCGTCGACATCGTGGTGTCCAATGCGGGCGCCGCCTGGCAGGGCGCGATCGGCACGGTGGAGAACGCGACCTTGCGCCAGTCCTTCGAATTGAATTTCTTCGCGCACCAGACCGTGGCGCAGCATGCGGTTCGCATCATGAAGGCACAGGGCACCGGCGGCTGCCTGCTGTTCAACGTGTCGAAACAGGCGGTGAATCCGGGGCGCGAGTTCGGACCTTACGGTCTGCCGAAGGCTTCGACCCTGTTTCTCATGAAACAATATGCGCTGGATCACGGCCGCGACGGCATCCGCGCCAATGCCGTCAACGCGGACCGCATCCGCACCGGCCTTCTCACCGACACCATGATCGCGGCGCGCAGCCAGGCCCGGGGCCTCTCGGAGACGGACTATATGAGCGCCAACCTGCTCGGCCGCGAAGTAACGGCCGAAGACGTGGCCGACGCTTTCGTCTATCTCGCCACCGCCGCCAAAACCACCGCCGCCATCCTCACCGTCGACGGCGGCAACATCGAAGCGAGCCTCCGGTAATCGCCGCGTTGGAAACAAAAGGTTCACAATGAGACAATGAGGCTGTGAGGCAGGTGTTGCGGCTACAAGGGGCGCGGTCGTTCACTCTTTCGTGCTACCGATCATAATCTTTTCATCCAGCGCAAGACGCCGGATGCCGTCCTTCAGGACGGCAGAATTGAAATTCAGCAGCAACCCGGCGCGGATATGACCGAGCCTCAGGTATGTGAGAAGCTGCGCTTCGTGAACCGGCATTAAGCGCTCGACCGCCTTTACCTCAAGAATCACTTGATCGGCAACAACGAGGTCGAGCCTGTAGCCACAATCCAGCTTGATACCCTTGTACACCACCGGCAGCTGAACCTGACGGCGGAACGCAATATCGGCATGCTTCAATTCGAGGCACAAACATTCTTCGTAAGCCGATTCCAGCAATCCCGGACCAAGCTGACGGTGAACCTCGATGGCGAAGCCGATGATCTTCTCCGTAAGGAGATCATTGGCGCGGGTTGTGCCTGGTTCGCTTCTCACTGCCTCACCGCCTCATTGTGAACCTTCATTCGCGTGCCCTGAACAGCTCCAGCGTGCGCTCGCGGGCGAGGGTGGCGGCGGGTTCGTTGTAGTCGGCGCGGCGGTCGGAATTGAAGCCGTGGCCGGCGTCGTAGAGATAGATCTCAACGTCCGGATGGAGAGCCTTCACCTTTTGTCCAACCTCCGGCGGGATATGCGAATCGAGGCGGCCGAAATGCAGGATGGTCGGGCAGCGCGGATTTTCCTCCGCCATCTGGCCGATATTTCCGCCGTAATAGCCTGACGCGGCCGAAAGCCCGGTGCAGCGGCAGGCTGCCGCCCACACCACCGAACCGCCGTAGCAGTAGCCGACGATAAAAACCGGCCCTTTGTCCTTGAGCGCATCGATGCAGGTCTGTGCATCCTTCACGGACAGATCGAAGGGATGCTCGTTGCGGGCGATGCGAATGGCCTTCTCCCTGTCCTCGGGGCCATACCCGGCCTGGAAGCCCGGTTCTTCGCGGTCATAAAGCGACGGCCCGAGCACCTCGTAGCCCTGGGCTGCGTAGAGATCGCATTGTTCCTTGATGTGATCCGTGACTCCGAAGATTTCCTGGATGAGGACGAGTCCGCCGCGGCGCGATCCCGCGGATTCGACGCGATAGACGCCGATTTCCGCGCCGTCGCTCATCCGCATTTTTTCCATGTTTCCGCGCAGTGCCATGTCGCTCTCCTGTTCTTGGGATGATCAGAACTCGCCCTTGGCTTTATCTTTCGTGATCGGCTTGTAATCGGAACGTCGGAAAGGCGCGCCCCGTTTCACGGTCATCACCACGCAGGCCAAGATCAGCGGTCTTGCCCGGGACTTGCACCAGCACGGTGCGTGCTTCGACAGGCTCAGCATGAGGAGATTTGGATTTGCATGGAAGTCGATGGCAGTAAAATTCCCCTCATGCTGAGCCTGTCGAGGCACGCAAGCACGATCGTCCAAGCTAATTGTCCATTTGACACGTAGATCAAAGATACCACTCATATTCCGCGGGCGGGATGATGCGCCGAAGGCGATCCGTTTCGATGCGTTTGGTCTCGCGGTAAAGCGCAAGTGTCTGTTCACCCAGATAGGGCACCAGCGTTTCGGCCTTTTCGAGCTTCGCCAGTGCCGCGTCGATCGTGAAGGGGAGCGCGGGATCCGGATCCCGGGACACATTGCCTTTGACCGGCGCGCCCGGATCGAGCTGTTTCAGGAGACCGTGATGCGCACCGGCGAGCACGGCTGCAAGCGCGAGATAGGGGTTGGCGTCGGCGCCGGCGATGCGGTGTTCGACGCGCCGCGCTTCATCCGGTCCGGCCGGAACGCGCATGCCGGCGGAGCGGTTGTTGACGCCCCAGCTGCGGTTGACCGGGGCAAACATGTCGGGCTGGAAGCGGCGATAGGAATTCCGGCTGGGCGCGAACAGCGCCATGGATTCGGGCATGAGCGCCTGCATTCCTCCGATGGCGTGGCGCAGCAGCTCCGACCCCGACTCGTCCGCCCCGGCGAAAACATTGCGGCCTTCGCGGTCGAGGAGGCTCAGATGGATGTGCAGTCCGCTGCCCATGCGGTCGAGATAGGGCTTGGGCATGAAGGTGGCGTCCATGCCGTTCGCGCGCGCCGCTTCCTTGACGATCTGCTTCAGATAGAGAGCGTGGTCGGCCGCCAGCCGGGCATCCTGCTGGTGCCTCAGGTTGGCTTCGAACTGACCGGCCGCGTATTCCTTGCTCGCCGCGCTTAGCGGCACGCGTTGACGGCGCGCGGCTTCGGTCAGCCCGGAAAGAAATCCTTCATAGCGGTCGAGATCGTCCAGCCCGAAAACGGAGACGGCACGCTCGCGCCCGCCACTTCGGGGATCGAGGGGGGGCTGCGGCGCACGATTTTCGGCGCGCGCGGTGTCGATCAGATAGAATTCGAGTTCCAGCGCAGCCACGGGGAGGAGACCGATATCCGCATAGCGCTCCAGGACGCGTTCGAGTGCTGCACGCGGCTCGCCCGGGTCCGGCGCGCCCTGCGCGTCGCGCACGGTCATGAGAATCTGCGCCCGCGGCGGACCCTTCGCCCAAACGCGCGACAGCGTACCGGGAAGCGGCCAGGCGGTGCCATCGGGGTCGCCGTCGCTGAACCCCCGCCCGAACGCGTTGGTCATCTCGCCATGCGCGTCCATCAGATAGATGGAATGCGGAATGGGCATGCCATGGCTGAAGAGCCTGGGCGCTTCGGAAACCGGAAAACGCTTGCCGCGCAGCGTGCCGCAAATATCCGGAATGACGGCATCGAGAAATTCGAGCTCGGTCTCGGCCTCAAGGAACGCATCGAACTCCGATTCTGCGTCCGTCACGAAGGCAGGACGAGGGATAGCCGATTGGCCGGCAGGCTTGCTCATGCGGTGTCCGGATGCGCGATTCCGCCGGGATGGGAGCAGCAATGACCGCCAAGGGCAAGCGCAGCCGGCGAACTGCGGCAAAGGCGCAAAGAAAAACGGGAACGGCTCTTCAGAGCCATTCCCGTTCGCGGTTGATGCGCGAGGCAAAGGGGCGGATTAAAGCATGCCGCGCTTGTGTTCGCCGATGACGATGCGGCCCGGCTGGAACGCTTCCTTGAGCACGGGAAGCGCCTTGCGCGGCTCCGCATCGCCGCACATGAACACATCGAATGCCGCATAGCCACGCTCGGGCCATGTGTGCACGCTGATGTGGCTCTCGGACAGAACGGCGACTCCGGAGATGCCGCCGCCTTCCGTGAACCTGTGTAGATGGATATGCAGCAAAGTCGCTCCTGCTGCCTCCACCGCGTCGACCAGCGCCTGTTCGATCCGATCGTGGTCGTCGAGATGCTCGGCGTCCCACAAATCGATGATCAGGTGACTGCCCGCATAGGTCAGCCCATTTTTGGTAATGAAGTGATCCTTGCGGTCCTCATCCCCAGGGGGAATAGGAACCGGGACGGTCCTCGCCGGAGCGCGCATCGTGTGATGCCGGGCTCCATTGATCGCCGCCATACCGAGTCCGAGTTGAGCCATCCTGGCACCTACCCTCTCAGAGTGTTGACACCTGATGCCTTTCACCTCGCGGATCGGGGCACCGCTAAGACGAAAGCGGCGGGCGGAAGGGAAACCTCCGCCACGCCGCTCGGTTCCGTCGCCGGAACAGTGCGAATATAGGCCCCCCTCCCCCCCATGCAAGAAAATTTGGGCCCCCAAGCTGAATTTTTTCTGAGCGGCCCGGAGTGTCACAAACGGGCTGGTCGCCGGTGATGGACAGCCGTGGAGCACGGGCCCTATATCGGCGCGGCTTTCACGCGCAGGGGACCATGCCGAGCACCTTCAAAGAAAGACTGCACCGCGGCTACGCACAAACGATGGAGCTGGCCGGCACGCCGCTCGTGGAGGAAAAGAGCGAATACCAGCGCATCCGTATCTTCGACAGCGTAGCAAACGGGCGCGTGCTGGTGCTCGACGACATCGTGCAGCTGACCACGCGGGACGAGTCGGCCTACGCCGAGATGCTCACCCATCTTCCGCTCCTTGAACATGGCGCGGCCAGGCGCGTGATGATCGTCGGTGGCGGGGATCTCTCGATCGCCGAGGAAGCGCTGAAACACAAAACCGTGAAAGAAGTCGTGCTCGTCGACATCGACGGGCGCGTGATCGAGCTCTGCCGCGAGCATTTCGCCCCCATGAACGCGAAGGCGTTTGCCGACAAACGTCTCAAGATCGAGGTCGCCGATGCTTTTGAATATCTCGGCCGAGACAAATCGGCAGGCCGCTTCGATCTCATCATTGCCGACCGGCCGGATCCCGTGGGTCCGGGCAAGGCGCTGTTCGGCGACACATTTTACGGCCGTGTGAAAGCGGCGCTGGCGCCGGGCGGCATCGCAACCTTCCAGACCGGCGTCCCGTTCTATCAGCCGCAGGAGATCACCGAGGCGCTTGCCGAGTTGCGCGCGGCCTTCCCGCAGTGCGGCCTCTATCTGACCGTGGTGCCGACCTACATCGGCGGGTTCATGGCGCTCGCCTGGGCCGGCAAGAGCAAACGTCTTGGTACGCCCGCCGGGATCAAGCGCGCCCGCCTGGCCTTCGCCGCCTCGAGGCTCAAGACCGACTACTACAATCCCGAAATCCACGCCGCCGCCTTCGCACTGCCGGAGTGGATCAGGCGGCTGGTAAAGTAATTTTACTCCCCCGCGCTTGCGCGGCGGAGGAATGAGTGGCTCGCGATCTAATAATTACATCGCCACTGTCGCCTCGATTTCAACCTGCGCCTCGTCCTCGACCAGGCCGCTGACCTCGACCACGGACATGGCGGGGAAATGGCGGCCGATGATTTCGCGATAGGCGGCACCGACCTCGTTAAGAAGCGATTTGTAGGCGTGGCGATCGGTTACATACCACGTCAGCCGGACAATCCGTTCCGGCTTCGCGCCCGCCGCTTCGATCACGGCACATACATTGCGCAATGCCTGTCCGATCTGCGCGACAAAATCGGCGGCAAACGCACCTGTTTCGTCCCATCCGACCTGCCCGGAAACAAACAGGAACCCGTTCTCGATCACGCCGTTGGAATAGCCGCTCGGGCGTTTCCAGCCGTCAGGATTGACGAGCTTCATCGCGCGGCACCCTCGCGCAAGAGATAGCGCTGCACCTTGCCGGAGGGATTTCGCGGCAGCGCATCGAGATATGCGATCGCGCGCGGATATTTGAACGGCGCAATGTCGCGTTTGACGAAGTCCTGGATCTCGCGCGCGAGATGCGGCGACCCGGCATAGTCCGGCTTCAGCACGACGAAGGCTTTAACAATGTGGCCGCGCGCGGCATCCGGCGCGGCAACGACCGCACATTCCTGGACGGCCGGATGGCGGAGCAGCGCTTCTTCCACCTCGAACCCCGAAATGTTGTAGCCCGCGGAGACGATCATGTCGTCGGTGCGGCTCTGGAACCAGAAGCAGCCGTCCTCGTCCATGAGGCAGGCGTCGCCGGTGATGTTCCAGCCACGGCGCACGTAATTTTCCTGCCGCGGGTCGTCGAGATAGCGGCAGCCCGTGGGGCCCTTCACGGCGAGGCAGCCGATCCCGCCCGGAGCCACGGGATTGAACTCCTCGTCGAGAACCGCGGCCACATAGCCCGGTATGGGCTTGCCGGTCGCGCCGGGCTTGGCATCGGCCAGCGGGCTGGAAAGAAAGATATGCAGCATTTCCGTCGCGCCGAGGCCGTTGATAATTCCTTTGCCGGCGGCCGCGCGCCAGCCCTCGAGCGTGGGTAGCGGCAGATGTTCGCCCGCCGACACGAAATGCCGCACATGGGAGAGATCGTGACGCACAGCGCGTTCCGTCATCGCGCGATAGGCCGTCGGCGCCGTCATGAGCACGCTCGGCCGGTATTCCACGACGCAATCCAGCAACTCGTCGGGCGTGCAGGCCGGAAGCAGTACGGATGCCGCGCCGTAGCGCAGGGGAAAAACCAGATGGCCGCCGAGGCCGAAGGTGAACGCCATCGGCGCGCTGCAGAGAAACAGATCGTCTGCCTGCGTCCGAAGGATGGAGCGCGGAAATGCATCGGCGATGGCGAGCACATCGCGATGGAAATGGACCGTTGCCTTGGGATTGCCGGTGGTGCCCGAGGTGAAGGCGACAAGCGCCGGATCGGTTGCGAATGTATCGACCGCTTTGAACCTGTCCGGCTTGTCCCGGATGCGCCGCTCGATATCCGGGTCGGCGGAGCGGCCGTCGCGCGAATAGCTCGCGATCCGCCCGCCTTCTTGTTCCGCGGTCGCGAGCTCGTCGAGCAAACTCTCTTCACAGAGCGCGAGATCGACGCATGCTTTCTCCATCATGAACGCGAGTTCGCGCGCGCGCAGCAGCGGCATGGTGACGACCGCGATCGCACCGGCCTTCAGAACCGCGAGCCAGAGCGCACACAGCATCGGGCTGTTGACGCCGCGCAGCAGCACGCGCGCGCCGGGCACGATCGCGTAGTCTTCCACGAGCACGGCCGCGGCGCGATTGCTCATCCGGGCGAGCTCGTCATAGCTCCATCTGCCGCCCGGAAAGATCACCGCGGTCCGCGCCCCCCAGCCGGCGGCAATCGCCCGATCGATCAGTTCCGCGCCGGCATTGACGTGTTCGGGATAGCGAAACTCCGGCCGGTCGAAACGAAATTCCGGAAGCAGCGCGGGAGTCGGCAACCGGTCGATGACGAAGCGGTCGAGATGTGCGGTCCGCATTCCTTCAGTTGCCCTCGAACACCGGCTGTTTCTTCTCGAGAAAGGCATGCCAGGCGCGGCGGAAATCCTCCGTCTGCATGCAGAGCGCCTGCGCCTGCGCCTCCGCCTCGAGCGCCTCGTCGATGCCCATGTTCCACTCGCGATGCAGCATCTGTTTGGTCATCGCATGGGCGAAGCCGGGCCCGTTCGCCAGTTCCGCTGCCATGCGCAACGCTTCGGAAAGCAGGTCCGTTTCCGCGACGAGCCGATTGTAGAAGCCCCAGCGCTCTCCTTCCTCGGCCGACATCACGCGGCCGCTATAAAGCAGCTCCGAGGCGCGTCCGTGGCCGATCAGCCGGGGCAGGATCGCGCACGCGCCCATATCGCAGCCTGCGAGTCCCACACGCACAAAGAGGAACGCGGTCTTCGCACGCGGCGTCGCAATCCGCATGTCAGCGGCCATGGCGAGAATCGCGCCGGCGCCCGCGCAGACGCCGTCCACGGCCGCCACGATGGGCTGCGGGCACGACCGCATCGCCTTGACGAGATCGCCGGTCATGCGTGTGAAATTCAGCAGACCCCTCACATCCATCTTCGTGAGCGGACCGATGATGTCATGCACGTCGCCGCCCGAGCAGAAATTTCCTCCGGCGCCGGTAATGAGCACGGTTTTGACCTCCGGCGCATGAGCGACTGCGCGAAATGTGTCCCCTAATTCGCCATAGGACTCGAAGGTCAGCGGATTCTTGCGCTCCGGCCGCGACAGCGTGATGGTCGCCACCCTGTTTTGCAGCGACCACAGGAAATGTTTGGGGGACCAGGAAGCGTCGATCATTTCGCGTCTTTCAGATGGCTCCGCCGCCGGAGATGGCGATCGCTTCGCCGCTTACCGATCCGGCATCCGGTCCGCAGAGCCAGGCGACGGTATCGGCGACTTCCTCCGGACCGATCAGGCGCCCTTGCGGATTGTGGCGGACCATCTCGCCCACCACCTCATCTGCGCCAAGGCCCGTCTTTGCGACGATCGCCCCGACCGCCTTGTGTACCAGATCCGTATCCACATAGCCCGGACAGACCGCGTTGACGGTGATGCCCTGCCGCGCCGTCTCCACGGCCAGCGCGCGCGTGAATCCGACCAGCGCATGCTTGGTCGCGCAATAGGCGGTGATATAGGCGGCACCGTGCAGGCCCGCGATGCTCGCTATGTTCACGACGCGGCCCCAGCCCAGCCCGATCATCGACGGGAGCGCAGCCCGCGTACAGCGAAATGCCGAAGCGACATTGACGGCCATCAGGCGGTCCAGGAGCGCATCCGTGGTCCTGAGGAATGGCGCGCTCTCCGCCGCGCCGGCATTGTTGATCAGGATCGAGATGGGTGCGCGGGCGCGCGCTTCCGCAAAGGCGCGATCCACCTGATCCGGATTCGTAACGTCGCAGATGATCGCCTGCGCAGTCGCGCTTCGCGCCGCTTCCCGTTCCAGCGCCTGGGCGTCGCGTCCCATCAGCGTTGTCTGCGCCCCCAGTTGCGCGAGCCGCGCGGCGATGGCTGCCCCGATGCCGCGCGAGGCGCCGGTGACGACGGCATGGCGTCCGTTCAAAGGAAGCTCAGCGGGCACGGCTCAGATTTCTCACCAGCTGATCGCGGCCGGACCGATAGGGCTTGGGCCAGGAAATCTCTTCATAGCCCTGCTGCGCGGCTGCGCGTAGCGTCCAGTAGGGATCGGTCAGATGGGGCCGCGCGAGACAGCAGAGATCGGCCCGGCCCGCGGCGAGAATGCTGTTCACGTGATCGATCTCATAGATGTTGCCGACGGCCATGGTCGCGACACCCGCTTCGTTGCGGATCAGATCCGAGAACGGTGTCTGGAACATGCGTCCGTAGAGCGGCCGCGCGTCGATGGAGGTCTGCCCCGCGGAAACATCCACGATGTCGCCGCCGGCGTCGGCAAAAGCGCGCGCGATGACCAGCGCCTCGGCTTCGCTGTTTCCCGCTTCGCCGAGCCAGTCGGTCGCCGAAATGCGCACGGAAATCGGCCGCTCGTCTGGCCAGACGCGCCGCATGGCATCGAAGACGGCCAGGGGAAACCGCAACCGGTTCGCGATCGTCCCTCCATAGGCATCCTGACGCTTGTTCATCGCCGGCGTGAGGAAAGCGGAGAGCAGATAGCCATGGGCGGCGTGGAGTTCGACCATGTCGAAGCCGCAGGCGAGCGCGCGCCTCGTGGCAGAGACGAAATCCACGATCACGCGCTCCATGTCGGCCTCGCTCATTTCGCGCGGCACCTGGTTCCTCGGCGACCAGGGAACGGGTGACGGCGCAATGAGCAGCCAATTGCCGGACTCGAGCGGTTCGTCCTCACCCTCCCACGGCACGCGGGTTGAGCCCTTCGGCCCGGCGTGACCGAGCTGAAGCGAAATCTTCGCTTCCGTCTGCGCATGCACAAAATCGACGATGCGTTTCCAGGCGCGTTCCTGCGCGTCCGTGTACATGCCGGCGCAGCCAGGCGTGATCCGCGCGTCGGCGGACACGTCCGTCATCTCCGTGACGACGAGCGCCGCGCCACCCTGCGCGCGCGCCCCATAATGCACCAGATGAAAATCGCCGGGGACGCCGTCGACGGCCGAATACATCGACATGGGCGAAACAACGATCCGGTTCGACAGGGTCAATCCGCGCAGGTGCAGCGGCGCGAACATGGGCGGGCGTGGCCGGGCATCCGCCACGCCAGCGCGCCGCACGAACCAGCTTTCCAGACCTTCGAGCCATTTGCGGTCGCGCAGCCGCAGATTCTCGTGGCTGATCCGCTGGCTGCGTGTCAGCAGCGAATAGGCGAACTGGATCGGCTCCAGACCGATGTAGCGCGGCACATGCTCGAACCATTCGGTGGAGTTGCGGGCCGCGTTCTGCAGCCGGATCACTTCGAGCCGGCGCGCGGCCTGGAAGGCATCAAGCGCCTGCTCCGACATTCCGTGGTCATGCACCGAAGAGGCCAGCGCCGTGGCGTCTTCGAGGGCAAGCTTGGTACCGGAACCGACGGAGAAATGCGCCGAATGCGCGGCGTCGCCGATCAGCACGATCTTGCCGCTGTGCCAGCGCTCGCAGTTGAGCACCGGAAAATTCAGCCAGGCCGAGCCGAGCAGATGACGCGCATTGCTCATCAGTTTCCGGCCGCCGAGATGGGGGGCGAAAATCCGCTCGCAGATCGCGATGGCTTCTTCCGAGCCTGCGCGTTCGAAGCCCAGCCCGCGCCAGGTGGCTTCGCTGCACTCCACGATAAAGGTCGATGTTTCGCGCTCGAAGCGGTAGGCGTGCGCCCAGATCCAGCCATGCTCCGTTTCGTTGAAAATGAACGTGAACGCTTCGAATTTCTGCCCGGTGCCGAGCCAGATGAATTTGTTGGCCCGCCGCTGGATGCTGGGACGGAAGATTGCGGCATGGGCGGTGCGAGTGGCGCTGTTGATGCCGTCGCTCGCCACGATAAGGTCGGCGTCGTCAAGAGTGGCGGCATCCGCCTCGCATCCGAAGCGCAGCTCCACGCCCAGCGCGCGGCAGCGTTCCTGCAGGATGTTCAGCAGATGCTTTCGGGCAATACCGCAGAAGCCGTGGCCGCCCGACCGGATCCGCTGCCCGCGGAAATGGACGTCGATATCGTCCCAATGCGCAAAAGCGCCGGTAATGGCGGCGGCGCTGTCGGGATCGGTCTCGCTCAGCACGTCGATGGTCTGGTCGGAGAACACCACGCCCCAGCCGAAGGTGTCGTCGGCGCGGTTGCGCTCGACCACGAGCACGTCGTGGCGGCGGTCAAGCCGCTTGAGGGCAATCGCGAAATAGAGGCCGGCGGGACCGCCACCCAGGCAAACCGCTCTCACCGCGAATCAGGCTCCTTCCGGCTCCGCTTTATCTAAGGTTCAAAGCGCGTGCGGGTAAAGCCGCGCGGCTTGACGCTGCACGGCCCCGTTGGTTCTGTGTGCCGCCAGACCCGGAGACCGCCCATGAAGCCGCTTTTCGTGCAGATCAAATGCGAGCTGGGACAGACCTATCGCGTCGCCGAATTGCTGATCGATACGGTCGAGGAGACGGCGGAGATCTATTCCGTCACCGGCGCCTACGACCTGCTGGCCAAGTTCCACCTCGCCAATGACCAGAGCTTCGGCGAATTCGTGAATTTCAAGCTGCATATCGTGCCCGGCATCCGCGATACCTTCTCGCTGGTCGCCTTCCGGATGTTCTGCGTGCCCAACCCGGACAAAGAAGCGATGGATGAGACGGATTTCCGCAAACTCGCGGCCAAACGGACTGGCCCGGCAACCGGGAACTAAGTATCAGTACAAGCTGCATGCGCGTTCGGATCCGTCCGGACGACTCGCGGGTGGTGTTTGCTACGGGGCGGACCGTGAAGCTCGTGTTCGACTGGGATGTTTCGGCCTGGTTCGACTGGGGCGTCTATGGGCTCAATCTGGCGCTCGAACTGTCGCGCGATCCCGCCATCGAGGCGAGGACGATTCGTCCCCTCGATCCCCGCTGCAAGCGTGGTGCGCATCTTCCAATTCCTTCCCCTGCGGCATGAAAATTAGCATCACTTGATGCATATTTCAATGCCATAGCCCCATTCTTGGACGGCCGTCACACCGACGCCAGAAACTCTGACAGCACGCGGTTGAAGGCGGGCGGATCCTCCAGATTGGCGAGATGGCCGACGCGCGGGATGACCTCATAATGCGCACCCGGGATTTGCCGCGCCATCGCGTCCACGACCGCGGGCGTCATGGTGCGGTCTTCGCCGCCCGCGATGACAAGCGTCGGTCTGTCGATCTTCGGTACGATCGCGGTGCCGTCGAAGGAAAGAATGCAGCGCATGGCGTCGCGGTAAACATCCGGCGGAACGGAACTGATCGACTCGATGGCGGCCGCACGCGCGGAGTTTGGCGCATCGGGCGCGAGAAGCTGGCCGAGCACGCTTTCCGCCATGTCGCGCATGGTCCGGCCGCGGTCGAGCGGCCCGATCCGGCGCTCCATGAATTCCCGCGCCCGCGCCTCGGCGGCTTGTACGGCCTCCGGCGTCTCCGGCTGCGCGAGGCCGGGGCTGGTCGCATAGAGACAGACACTTGTGACTCTGCGCGCGCGACTCCGAAGGAATTCCTGCGCCACCATGCCGCCCATCGAATGGCCGACAAGATGGATGCGTTTGTTCGGCAGCGTATCGAGCAGCGATTCCAGTGCATCGGCGAGCGCCGGAAACGTCATTTCCGGCATCGGCGGCGAACCGCCGTAGCCCGGCATGTTCCAGGCAACGACGGCGTAGCGGCCGGCAAAGAAATCGAGCTGGGACTGCCAGACTTTCGCACAGCCGCCGATGCCGTGCAGAAGCACGAGCGCGTTCCCGCCCGAGCCGCTTCTCAGTGATGTTGGTACCTGCATGTGGCATCCTCCCGATGAAAAGGAATATCACGCCGGAAGCAGGCGGTCGAATACGCCGCGTGCTTCGGCCTGCGCCGCGGCAAGCCTGCTCTCCAGCGCATGAAATTCATCCGCACCCGCAGCGCGCATGAGCAAAGCCTTCATTCCGGCCGTGGCCTGTTCCGGATCGAAGGCGCCATCGAAGGATATGCGTAGAATCTGGAGAAGTGCGAGTTGAAACCGGGCCGCGACGATCAGCGCGTTTGCGTCCTGCTCGCTAAGAAAGTCGCGCGCGGAAAGGCGTTCGAAGGCCGCCACCGTGTTTGGATGGAGCACCTCTGCCGAGTCGCGTCCGCTTCGGAGTTGAAGAAATTGCGCCACGAACTCGATGTCGACGAGTCCGCCGCGGGCGAATTTCAAATCCCATTGCCCCCGTTCCGGAAACTCCGCAGCCAACCTGCCGCGCATCTCGCGCACCTCGCGCGCCAGCCTTGTCGGCTCGGTTTCGCGCGTCAGCGACTCCCGCATGACCCGCTCTATCTTCTCCTGCAACGCGGCCGGTCCCGCCACCACGCGCGCCCGCGTGAGCGCGAGCCGTTCCCAGGTCCAGGCATCCCGGGCGTGATAGCGCGAAAAAGATGCAAGACTGACGGCAGCCGGCCCCTTGTTGCCGGTGGGCCGCAGCCGCATGTCGACGTCGTACAGACCACCTTCCGCCGTTAGTACCGTCAGGGCCGCGATCAGCCTCTGCGCAAGCCGCGCGTAATAGGTCATGAGAGGCAGAGGCCGCGCGCCGTTCGACCGCTCGGTTTGCTCCGGTGCATCGTAGATGAAGATGAGGTCGAGGTCCGAGGCGGACGTCATCTCGCACCCTCCGAGCCGGCCCATCGCGACGACGCAGAATGAACCGCCTTCCACGCGGCCCGCACTTCCCGCCATCTCGCGCTCCACACGCTGGAGAAGAGCGGCGATCACGCATTCGGCAATGTTCGTGAACGCCATGCCCCCATCCCGGGTCGTCACGCTGCCGCAAATGAGCTGCGCGCCCACGCGGAACATCTGTTCCTTCGCAAAGCGTCTGACCGCGTCCAGTGCGGATTCGTAGTCCGTCGCGCCCGCGAGCTGCCCGTCGATCAGTTGGACAAGAGCTTCGCGCGGCGGCAACTCGTTCAAAAATCCGCGATCGAGAACGGCATCCAGCAAGGCAGGCGAGCGCGCGAGATCGCCGGCGAGACGCGGCGCCGAGCCCGTGATGGCGGCGACGAGTTGCAAAAGTTGCGGATTGGCGAGGAACAGCGAGAACAGCTGGATACCTGCCGGTACGCGCGACACGAAGCGGTCGAACTGCGCGAAGGCCGTATCCGGATCCGCGGTCGCGGCAAGGGCTTCGAGGAGCGCAGGCATGAGCTGCGTGAGCAGTTCGCGGGCGCGCGGGCTGCGCGTCGCTCGGATGCGTCCGTGGTGCCAGCCGCGGATCGCCTGGGCGACATGGCCGGCGTCGCGGAATCCCATTTGTGCCAGCGTGTCGAGCGTTTCCGGATCGTCTTCCACTCCGGTGAAGACGAGGCTGCCGCGCGCAGTGCCGAGCGCCGGCGCCTGTTCGAACAGGCTTTCGTAATGGCGCTGGACGAGGCGGAGCTTCGCGACAAGCTCTTCGCTGAAGCTGCGCGTGTCCGGACAACCCATGAAACAGGCGGTATGCGCGAGACCGCTTTCGCTGCGCGGCAGCGTGTGAGTCTGCTCATCCTCCACCATCTGCAGGCGGTGCTCCAGCCTGCGCAGGTAGCGATAGCAGGCCGCGAGTTCCGCCGCGGCGCTGTCGGAAACCAGCCCCCGCGCGTGGAGGGCTTCAAGCGCATCGAGCGTGCGGCGCGGCCTCAGAAAGGGATTGCGGCCGCCGAGGATCAGTTGCTGCGTCTGCACGAAGAACTCGATTTCGCGGATGCCGCCACGGCCAAGCTTGATGTTATGGCCGGCTGCCGCGATCGGCCCATGGCCGCCATGCGCGTGGATCTGGCGCTTGATGGAATGGATATCTGCGATCGCGGCATAGTCGAGACTGCGGCGCCAGATGAAAGGCTCCAGACTTTTCAGAAAGGTGTCGGCCGCCGCGCGGTCGCCGGCGCAGGGGCGTGCCTTGATGAAGGCGGCGCGCTCCCAGTTCTGCCCCATCTCCTCATAATAACGTTCGGCCGCCGCGGTCGAGATGGCGATCTGGGTGGCGCCTGCGTCGGGCCTGAGCCTCAGGTCGACACGAAATACGTAGCCATCCGCCGTCGTCTCGCCGAGCAGCTTCACCAATCCCCTGATCAGATCGACGGCGGCTCCGCGCGCATCCGATTTCTTGCGGAAGGAAAATCGCTCCGCATCGTAGAAGGCGACCAGATCAAGGTCGCTCGAGTAGTTGAGTTCAAACGCGCCGGCCTTGCCCATCGCCAGAATGACGAGCCCCGTGCTTGCTTCGAGTGCGGCCGGATCGTCTTCGGCCATCCCCGCAGCGCGGCCCGCTTCGCGCAACAGAAACCGCAAGGCACCGCCGACGCTTGCATCGGCGAAGCGCGTCAGCGCCCGCGTGACGGCATCGACATCCCAAAGCCCGGCGATGTCGGCCAGTGCGATCGCCAGCGCCGCGCGCCGTTTGGCTGAGCGAAGAATCGCCATCGCCTCGGGCGTGTCTGCCGCCTCGTGCACGCGTTCGGCATCACAAACGGCGCCGTCGAAAACTTCCGCCGGCCCTTGTTCGGAGATAGCATGCAAATAATTGCGCTCGCGCAACGCGAGGCGGCACAGGTAGGGGCTGTTGCCGAACGCACCGGCAAAAGCCTCTCGCGCGCCCCGCGGAATCCCGGCTGCGGCGTCGCCAAGAGCTTCGAACGTTCTCTCGACACGCGCCGCATCCGACACGCGCGGCAGCGCTGGGAAGCAATCGGCGAAAGCGTCAGCGCTCATGGCCCGGTAACTGCGCCGGGATCTATACCCGACTCAACTCCGCACCGCCATTTTCTGGGCGGTGATTTGCGGTATTGCCGGCGTGCGCCTTGTGACGGCGGGGAAGAGCAGCGTCGCCTTCAATCCCGGGCGATTGTCGCCTAGGTCGAGCTTCGCGTCATGCAGGCGGGCGACCGCGGCGACGAGGCTCAAGCCCAGTCCCGTGCCGGGCGAATGCCGGCTTGCCTCGAGGCGCACGAAGCGCTCGAGCACGCGCGCGCGGTCCTCGGCAGGAATTCCGGGCCCGCTGTCGGCAACCTGGAGCGCAACGCCCCCCGGCGTATGATCGAGCGAGATCGTCACGCGGCCGCCCGGCGGCGTGTATTTGATCGCGTTGTCCAGCAGGTTCGCGAGCGCCTGGCTGACCAGACTCTGGTTGCAGGCCACGATGGCCGATCCGCTGGGCGGAATGAACAGGATTATCTCTTTTTCGTCCGCAAGCGGTGCGTAAAGTTCGGCCACGCCATCGACAATGCGGCGCAGATCGAGCTGCTCCATGGCCTCGCGCGCCACACCCGCTTCGGCTTCGGCAATCAGCAGCAGGGCGTTGAAGGTTCCGATCAGACGATCGGTTTCCTCCACGGCGGCTTCGATTTCCGCGCCGGGCGCGCTCTGCGGATCCATGGTGTGGAGCACCCCCTCGAGACGGTTGCGAAGACGGTTGAGCGGGGTACGCAGATCATGGGCGATCGAATCGGTCACCTCCCGCATGCCGCGCATGAGCCGCTCGGTCCGCTCCAGCATGCGGTTGAGATTGAGGGCCAGCGTGTCGAGTTCGTCGCCGCCCCGCTTGAGCGGGAGCCGCCGCGAAAGATCGCCCGCCATGATTTCACGGCTGGTCCGGTTGATGACATCGAGCCGGGCGAGAAAATTGCGGCTGATGAGGATTCCGCCAAAAAGTCCCAGCAGCATCATCAGCAACACGCTCCAGGGCAGCGTGGTCGTGAACAGCTTTTCGGTCTCGTAACGCTCGGCGATGTCGCGCGCCACCAGCAGCAGAAACCCGCCGGTGAGCGTGAACTGCCGGCCGCGCGCGCGGCGCTCTTCGGTGCGGCCGCCGACGCGCTTTTCGTAGTCGAATTCCACGAAATTGCCGCCGAGCTCGGAAAGGTTGGGCCAGGAGTCCAGATTGCCCACGATGGGGCGCTTGTCGGAATCGGCCAGGAGATAGAGCGTGGCCTCGCCATGGGCGGAACGGTTCACGATCGTGGTGGTCAGACCCGCGAGGCCAAATCGCTGGTAGCGTTCGGCGAGACCGAAGATGTCGGAATCGACGATCTGGTCGGTCTGCGCGTTCAGCGCGCGCGCCGTGTTCCAGTAGGTGAAGCCGACGATGGCGGCGGCGGATATGGCAAAGATGGCGAGATAGACGGCGACGATACGAAACGCGAGGGTACGAAGAATTCTAGGCGCGCGCACGGATCATGTAACCCGCGCCGCGAACGGTGTGCAGCAGCGGAGCTTCGAACCCCTTGTCGATCTTTGCCCGAAGGCGCGAGATGTGAACATCGATCACGTTCGTCTGCGGATCGAAATGATACTCCCAAACGCTCTCGAGCAACATGGTGCGGGTGACGACCTGGCCGGCGTGCCGCATGAGATATTCCAGGAGCCGGAATTCCCGCGGCTGCAGGTCGATGGCCGAGCCGTTGCGCTTGGCCGTCCGGGTCAGAAGATCGAGTTCGAGATCGCCGACCTGCAGCTGGGTCTTCACCGAGGCGGGATGGCGCCTGCGCATCAGTGCCTCGATGCGCGCGAGCAGCTCCGCGAAAGCATAGGGTTTGGTCAGATAGTCGTCGCCGCCGGCCTTCAGCCCCTTCACCCGTTCGTCGATCTCCGAAAGAGCGCTCAGAAACAGCACCGGCATCGAATTGCCATGCTCGCGGATTTCGCCGACGAGCTTGAGCCCGTCGAGGCCCGGCAGCATGCGATCGACGATCGCCAGATCGTATTGGCGCGAAAGCGCCAGCGTCAGCCCCGTGTCGCCGTCGGCCGCGTCATCCACGACATGTCCGGCTTCCTTGAGCCCGTTGACGAGGTAGCGCTGTGCCTCGGGATCGTCCTCGATTACGAGAATACGCATGGTCCTGCTCCTATCGCCTCCATGAGGCACCATGACCGGAATGGCCAGGGTCCGCGCCGGCGGTGGCAACGGGGGGGGATGGGGCCGCCACCACCGGCGCGGGGGCCGGACGCCGCAGGCCGAAGCCGGCTGCGTCCGGTACTCGGTGAACTCCGCTCTACGCGATCTTCAGCGCCACGAATCGCTGGCCGCTGTTACCATCTATGAGCACGAGCACGCTCTTGCGGCCGGTGGCCTGCGCGCCCGCGATCTGCGCCTTGATCTCCTGCGGCGTATGCACGGACCTGTTGCCGACCGACACCACCACGTCGCCCGGCTGAATGCCCTTGTCGGCCGCATCGCTGTCCGGATCCACGCGGGTGACAAGAACGCCGTTCACGTGATCGTCGAGATTGTAGTTGCGGCGCACCTCCGGGGTCACGGCAGTCAGGCCGAGGCCCATGGCTTCGCCCGTGCTCGCCATGGCGCTGCTGTTCTGCTGGGGTCCATCGTTGGAGGCGAGCTGCTCTTCCTTCCGTGCTCCGATCATAGCCGTAAATGTTTTCTGTTTGCCTGAGCGCGCCACGGTGAAGGCAGCCTTGGACCCGGCCGGCAGCGCGGCCACGCGCCGCGTCAAATCCCGCGAGTCCTCCACCGACTTGCCGTTGATGGCGAGGACCACATCGCCCGGCTCGAAACCAGCCTTCGCGGCTGGACCACCGCCGACCACTGAAGCCACGATGGCACCCTTCACGTCATGCGAGCCCAGCGACGCGGCGATTTCCGGCGTCACGTTCTGGATCTGCACGCCCAGATAGCCGCGCGCCACGCGGCCATGCGCTTCGAGCTGCTCGACCACGTCGTGGATGGTCGAGGAGGGAATGGCGAAGCCGATGCCGACGCTGCCGCCCGAGGGCGAATAGATCATCGAGTTCATGCCGATCACCTTGCCCTGGAGGTCGAAGGTGGGGCCGCCCGAATTCCCGCGATTGATGGGCGCGTCGATCTGCAGATAGTCCGTATAGGGTCCGTTGCCGACGTCGCGGCCGATCGAGGAAATGATGCCCGCCGTCACCGTATTGCTGAGACCGAAGGGGTTGCCGACCGCGATCACCCAGTCGCCCACGCGCACCGTGTGATCGTCGCCGAATTCGACGGTCGGAAGTGGCTTGTCGCTTTTGATCTTCAGAAGCGCGATGTCCGTCGCCTCGTCGGAACCGAGGAGCTTGGCCGTAAATTCGCGCCCGTCGGGCAGCTTGACCGTGATCTTGCGGCCGTCCGCGATCACGTGGTTGTTGGTCACGATGTAGCCGGACTTGTCGATGATAAAGCCGGATCCCATCGCCACGGCCTTGTGCGGCATGGAGAACTGGCGGCCGCCTTCGCCGCCGAACTGGTTGAAAAAGTCGCGGAACGGCTCCGGCAAATCCTCGGGATTGAAGTTCTGCGCCGGCTTCATCTGCTGTTCGACGGTGACGGTGACGACCGCGGGGCTCACGCGCTCGACCAGATCGGCGAAACTGAACGGCGCGCCGTTCTCCAGCATGCGTGGCGGAGAAACCCGGGCCGGGGGGTGATATTCACTGGCCGGATGCGCTGGCGGATTGGCAGCGGCGAGATGAACGGAACTGGATGCTGGTGCCGCGGCTGTCAAACCCAGCAGCGCGAGTGCGCCCGCAGAACCCGCCGCCAGCAGCGTCTGGCGAAGTTTCCGATTTTGCAGCCGTCGCAGAAGCTTCATTCTCGTCTCCCGTTTGAACGATGGCCGCGGCCCGCGCCGCCGCCCCGATGCCGGGACAGGCGTACGCCTGTCCAGTTAACCGATTCTGTCCTCAACATTAAACGTCTGACACCTGCTGAACCAACGCGCCCTTTGCGCGTAGCCTACACCAGTTCGGTGGTCACCCGGGCATCCCGGCCCGCGAGTTCCGGCGCGCGCGCATGATCGCGGTGCCAGCGACGCCGCCCCCGATCAACACCACGATCAAAGGGCCGAACCAGAGGAGATAGGTCTCCGGCTCAAGCGGTGGCTTCATTAATACGAAATCCCCGTATCGCGCAACAAGATAGTTTTCAATTTGCGCGTCCGACCAGCCGTTTTCCATCAACCTGCGAATGAGACGGCGCAAATCCGCCGCGAGCGGCGCATTGGATTCATCCAGCGATTGGCCCTGGCACACCACGCAGCGCAGCTGGCGCTGTAGCGCGACGGCGCGCGCCTCCATCCCGGGATCAGACAGTTTCTCCGGTCCTGTGCTGGCAGCCGCAAGCGGCGTGAGGATGCTCGTCGCAACGCAAAAAATGATCAGGACGAGCCGCCGCAGCATCACTGCTCGGCCTTGGCGCAGCTGAGCTTTCCTCCCCCGAGCGAAGCACGGAGGTGCCCCGACCCGCCTACGCTAAAGCTTCGGCGGGTTGGCGGAATCATCTGGTCGGCCGAAGCCTTGGCGAAGGCGGAAGGGGCGGAGGGGACCTTCCGGCGGCGCAAGTTCCGCCCTCCACCGCCTTCGGCGGCTAACGTCGGCACGCATTTTTTCATAATTGCCGAGGCACACCCCGAGTTTTCCTCCCCCCTCGTGGGGGAGGTGCCGACCCCGGATTTAATCCGGGGGAGGCGGAGGGGGACGTGGCGCGCCGCGCGCGGGCTCCCCCCTCCGGTTTGCTCCGCTTCGCTTCGCAAACCGCCTCCCCCACGCTGGGGGAGGAAATCCGAATGCGCGACAAGGGGGCTGACTGCCTCTCTTAAGTTCATGAAAAGTTGTGTGCTCACGCCAGCTTCGGCGGGGGAGGAAAGAGAAAGTGCGAGAAGCTGCTTCATTCGGCGGGAGCGAGAGCCACGTTGGGCGTGGTCCGGAACCGGAGACGGGCCGCGAGGGCTGCAAACCCGCCCAGCGCCATCAGCGCGCCTCCGAGCCAGATGAAAGGCGCCAGCGGATTGACGAAGGCGCGGATGAGCCAGCGTCCGTTGCCGCGTTTGTCGCCCAGGGCGACGTAGAGATCCGAAATGCCGGTGGTCCGGATCGAGGTCTTGCTCACCGTTTGCCCTTCGACGGGATAAAGACGCAGCTCGGGTTCAAGTGTTGCGATGCTGCTGCCGTTTCTGGAGACGGTGATCGCAGCGCGGTCCGCGGTGTAATTGGGACCGGCGACCGGCGTCACCCCGTCGAATTTCAGATGGTAGCCGCCGACCGTGATCGACTGGCCGGGCGCCACAACCTCCAGAGCCTCGCTCTTCCAGTACGCCGTGCCGGCGATTCCAAGCAGCGTCACACCCAGTCCGGCATGGGCGAGTGCCGACGCCAGGGATTGGATCGACAGGCCGTGCGAGCGGAATTTCCCGCGAAGATCGAGCAGGCTCGCCGCAATGACCCACACCGCCAACGCGACCGCGGCAAGTGCAACCATGCTGCGCGGCGCGGCGATGGCAAGGGCGATCGCGGCGGCAAGTAGCGCAGCAGCGAGCCCCGGCGCCAGAACGTGCACGGCCGAGGAAAGATTGGCGCGCCGCCAGGCCAGGCGCGGCCCGAATGGGACCAGAATGAGGAGCACCGCGGCCAGCGGCGCGAAGGTCAGCGCGAAATACGGAGGTCCGACGGAAATCCGCGTGCCGGTCACGGCCTCCAGAAACAGCGGGTAAAGTGTCCCCAGAAACACCGTGGCGGCCGCCCCGGTCAGAAGAACATTGTTGAGCAGCAGCGCCGATTCCCGGCTGACCGGCTCGAAGGCAGTGCCGCTGTCGAGCTTTGGCGCCCGCCATGCAAACAGCGTCAGCGCGCTGCCGATCGAGACCAGCAGGATCACAAGAATGAATTTGCCGCGCTCGGGATCATTGGCAAAGCTGTGCACGGACGTCAGAACGCCGGAGCGCACGAGGAAAGTCCCGATCAGACTCAGCGAGAATGCGCCGATGGCCAGCAGAAGCGTCCAGCTGCGAAAGGCGCCCGTGCGCTCGGTCGCAAGCGAGGAATGCAAAAGCGCGGTGGCGACGAGCCAGGGCATGAGCGACGCGTTCTCCACCGGATCCCAGAACCAGAATCCGCCCCAGCCGAGCACGTAATAGGCCCACCAGCTGCCCGCCGTGATGCCAAGCGTGAGCGCGCACCAGGCGACGAGCAGAAACGGGCGCGCGGCGCGCGCCCAGCGCGCGTCGACTTCGCCCGTCAGGAGTGCGGCGGCCGCATAGGCGAAAGTGGCGGAGAGTCCGACATAGCCGAGATAGAGCGTCGGCGGATGAAAGGAGAGGCCCGGATCCTGCAGGAGCGCATTGAGGCCCGCGCCTTCGATCGGCGGCGGATCGAGCCGCAGGAACGGGTTGGACGCGAGCAGGATGTAGAGAAGGAACGCGACGGCCAGCAGGCCTTCGACGCCGAGCGCAGCGGAGGTGAGCCGCGGCCCGCCCCGCTGGCCGAAGACGGTGAGCGCCGTATAGGCGGCCAGCACCAGCACCCACAGCAGCATCGACCCTTCGTGATTACCCCACACGCCCGTGACTTTGTAGAACAGCGGCTTCAGCGTGTGCGAGTTCTGCGCCACGTCCAGGATGCTGAAATCGGAGGTCACAAAACCGGTGACGAGCGCGCCGAACGCGAGGGCGATGAAAACCGCAAAGCCGAGCGCGGCATGGGAGGCGATGCGCATGGCGAGCGTGGATTGCGTGTGGCCGCCGGCCAGCCCGGCGCCGGCCTGGACAAGGGAAAGAGCGAGCGCGAGGCAGAGCGCGAGCTGGCCGATTTCTCCCGTCAAGAACCGTGCTCCTTCCAGCGGCCGGCGCGCTTCAGCGCATCGACGACGTCGGGCGGCATGTAGCGTTCGTCATGCTTGGCCAGAACTTCGCTCGCATCGAACGTACCGCCCGTTTCGAGCGCGCCTGCCGCGACGACTCCCTGGCCCTCGCGGAAGAGGTCTGGAAGAACGCCCGTGTAGGTCACCAGCACCTGCGCGCGCCCGTCGGTCACCACGAAATGCACTTCCGCACCAGGCCCGCGCCTGAGGCTGCCCGACTTCACCAGCCCGCCGATGTGAAAGTCCACGCCGGGCCGCACTCCCTTCGCAGCGATATCGCTCGGGCTGTAGAAATAAAGCACATTGTCCTTCAGCGCCGCGATCACCAGACCCGCTCCGCCGATACTTGCCGCGACCAGGGCGGCCGCGAACCAGAGCCGTCGCTGTTTTCTGCGATTCATTGCGAGCCTTCGCGAATCACGGAAGCATAGGCGCGCGCTCGACGCCCGCCGTCAATGTGACGAGGCGCGCAGGACTTCGTCCGCCAGCCCCGTATCATAAGCTAGTCCCGAAGCCGTCAGCGTGATGCGGTGCGGCCAGTCGGCACGCGCCAGCCCCTTGCGCTCGAGCGCATGCCAGACCTTCTCGTTGTAAAGCCCGCTCGCATCCTTCGCGTCGAGGGCTGACCTTCCGATATGGAAATGCGCGCCATGTGCCTCCGGAAAGCGCTCGACGGTCATCTCGCCGGCGCCCGGCCCGGCGCCCGCGAAACCCGGCTCGCGCGCGAGCGCCTGCAGCACCGTCAGGGTGCGCAGCTGCAGAGGATTGAGCTTCAGGGGATTCTGCTTGGGCGGCATGAGCTTCGTTTGGCACGATCGCGCGAGGGCGTCGAGTCTGTTGGCCTTTTCGGGACCGCGGGCGTCTCGCCCGCCGGGCAAAGCGCCCGTCCCACAGGCGGCGAACCCGCTCGTTCATTGTAATACCTTCTCGGCGAGCGCCGAAGTTGCCCTGATCGGTATCCTCGCGGACGGCGGCCCCGGCTGCGATCTCCCGCATCCGCTTGCCTGTTTCCGCGCGCGCGTTCCGCAAAGCCTCCTCCACCCCAAGGACTTCATCGATCCGCCGCATCCATTTTTTCACGCTTCCCCGGGTGACATGCGCCGCCGGCCGCGTTCAGGCCTACGGCTCTGCCGGCTTCTCGAGCAATCGCGGCGCGGCGGATTGCGCGAGCGCCGCCGGCTCATCGTCGTCATCGGCCTCGACGACATGCTTGTCCCCGCCCAGCGCCACGACCGGAAAGTCCTTCCTGGACGAGACGCCCAGCGATTTGAGCTTCTGCGCGCGCGACAGTGCGTTGCCCTTGCCCTTCGAGAGCTTCTTCACGGCTTCCGCATGCGCCTCGGAGGCCGCCTGGATTTTCTGGGAGACGCTGTTCAGGTCGTCGACGAATCCGGCGAGCTTGTCGAAGAGCTGCCCGGCCTGCTGCGCGATCGCCTGTGCGTTCTCGTTCTGGCGCTCGTAGCGCCAGATTGAGGCGACCGTCTGCATGGTCATGAACAGCGTCGACGGCGACACCATCACCACCCGTCTGTTCCAGCACCAGGCATAGAGAGCGTCGTCGTGGCGCAGCACGACCGCCGCCACGCTCTCGATGGGGATGAACATCAGCACCAGTTCATGCGCGTTCAGGCCGTCGCTCGATTGATAGCGCTTTGCCGACAGGTCGCCCGCATGCGCGCGCACCGAGCCGACCAGTCTGGCGAGCACAGCGGCGCGCGTCTCGTCATCTTCCGCGGATTCATATTCGAGGTAATGAACGAGCGACAGTTTCGAATCGATCACCAGATGGCGCTTTTCCGGCAGGAGCACGATCACGTCGGGCCTGAGGCTGCCGCCGTCTTCACCCTTGAGATTGAAATCGCCGCCCTGCACCACGAACTCGCGCCCGCGCTCGAGCCCGGCCTGTTCCAGAATGCGTTCGAGGCGCACTTCGCCCCACCGCCCGCGCAATTGGGAATCCCCCTTGAGCGCCTTCGTCAGATTTTCCGCCTGGGCCCCGATGTTCTGCCCCGCCTGCGCCACCTGCCGGATCTGCTCGGAGATGGTCGCGCGCTGCTGGGTGTCTTCGGTATGGGTGGATTCCACTTTCTGCTGGAACTGGCTGATCTGGTTCTTCAGAGGGTCGAGTATCGTTGCCAGCGACTCCTGCGATTTCGCCGAGAGTTCGCTCGCGGTCGCCGAGAGAATCCGGTTGGCCATGTTTTCGAATTCGGTTTTCAGCTTTTCCTGCAAGCCCTGCAACTGTTCGTCGCGTTCGGCGACGATGCGCTGCAAACCCGCCTGCCGTTCCGCCGCGGCCGCGACTTCGCTTTCCTTCCCGGCAAGTTGCTGGCGCACCTCCTCGCCCAGCGCGCGCAATTGTTCGATGACGGCATCGCGGTCGGCGATGTGTTTGCCGGCGCGCTCGATCTGGCCGCGCAATTCCTGCTCCGAGCGCTCGGCTTCCGCGCGCTTGCGGGACTCTTCGGCCATGGCGGCCTGAAGCCGGTCCTTTTCGCCCACCGACTCCGCGACGGCCGCGTCGAGCTTCTGTTGCGTGCTTGCGCTGAACTCTTTCTCGCGGGCCAGTTCCCGTTCCAGCCCCGCGACACGCTCCTCGCTGCCGGCGGATTTTTCCCGCAAGCCGGCCAGTTCCTCCCCCTGGCGGGCGAACTCATTCCTGAGCGTCTGGACCTGGGCCTCCAGATTGATGATCTGGCTGCCCAAAAGCCGCTCGCGCTCCTGCAAACGCGCCAGCTCGACGGCGGAAACTTCGCTGCCTGGAGCCGGCGCGGCGGGCCGCGAAGCCGTCAGATACCGCCCCGCCAGAAAAGCCGCAGCGGCGGCCAGCAGTGCCAGTCCCAGGACGATGATCGTCGAATCGGTCATCCTTGCCTCCTCGTGGCAAAGAGATTCGCCATGTGTAGTCTAGGCCCGCATCAGATGGCCCGATACGCGTCGGGCCGGCTTGCGGATTTCGATGTCTGGCGCGCGACGATGAGCACGCCGGTGGACATCCACGCGGCGGATGCGCGCCTCGCCCACGCCTATGTCCGCAGGTTCGAACTGATGCTGGGGGCTCCCGACGCACCGGCGTGAGTTTCGGATGCGGCACGATCCTGAGCACGAGGAAAGCCTGCCAGTCGCGGTCGCTTTCGCCGCGCATCTCCGCCGGCGCGCCGAGCTTCGGCCTGGCCATCCGGCCCAGCACGAAATCGCGGAACGCTTGCGTCTCATCGCCAAAGGCGCGCGCGTGCCAGCGGAAGCGGTCTGGCGCGCCTAATCAGGCGCGGCGCCCATCGAATCAATGAGGCCCGAGATGCAATCCACAAAACGGGCAGCAGACTCCACCGTACCTGCCGCCTTCTCGTAGGGGACGACGGCATCGGGCCCGAGTTCATAGTCGCATAACGCTTTGAGATCGTAAGCCTGCGGGAGAAATCGCCGGAACTCCGCGTCAACCCGCCCGTCATCGCGCGTCAGGCGAGCAAATTCCGAATGCGCGCCCTTGTGTGTCTTCGTGACGGCGCCTGTCCGCTCAAATATCAGCGCCCGTGCCGCGTGCAAGCCGGCCAGGTAAGCCGCTCGACCGGCATCTTCCGTAAGCTGCACTGTGAGCATCTTCCGCGCGTGTTCGAGCGTAAGACGGGCCTTTGCGAGGTAGCGCGCGGCTTCGGGTGTCACAGATCGCGGCCCTCGCGCCGGATTTCATGCATGATGGGCGTGCGCTCCGCCTCCGCACCCGCGCGATAGGGCATGGCGTGGATGAATGCGCCTTTGTCGTACAGTATATCGGTAACCACGGGCACGAGCCGGTCCATTTCGCTCCAGCGGTCGAGGAAATCTCTCAGAAAGACGGCGACATCGTAGTCGGAATCCGGCTGCGCATCGCCGCGCGCGCGGGAGCCGAACACCACGATCCGCTCCAGACGGTTGCCATAGATTTCCTCCAACGCCTCGCGAAAGCGGACGAGTACGGGATCATAAGTCAGATTTCCGGACATCCCCACATCTCGCCAGTTTTGATTGCTGTTGCTTCTGTTCGCTTTGACGGGCTTTCCGCGCTTGTAGAAGCTCCGTTGCCCTCGGTCCAGCATTCGCTCCCGGCTCTCCGCCCTTCTGCCCCGCCTTCGCCTGGACCCGGATCCGGGATTCGGTGGGTTGCAGGGTTCATTACGTCGCGCTGAACTCGCTCGATTTGAGGCCCTCAGCCGCCATGCGGCCAAATCACAGGTCCGGCGCGGGCGTGCGGGCGGCGTCGATCTCGGCACGGTTGAGGAGCACGATGTGCTGCGCCTCGGGCGGGCGCGCGGTCTCGGGCACGTCGAGCCCCAGCCGCCGCAAGGCATAGAACAGCAGCGCGCGCCGCACTTTGATGACAGCCTCGCCGCCCTCCCGCTGCGCGCGCGCGCCGGCGCGGCGAGTCATGCCGTAATCGAGCGCGATGGCGCGCGCCTGCGCCGGCGTGAGCTTGGGATGCGGCGCGATCCTGAGCACGAGGAACGCCTGCCAGTCGCGGTCGCGTTCGCCGCGCATCTCCGCCGCCTCGCCGAGCTTCGGCCTGGCCATGCGGCCCAGCACGAAATCGCGGAACGATTCCGTCTCACCGTCGAAGGCGCGCGCGTGCCAGCGGAAGCCGTCATGCACCAGCGCATGCGGCGCGATGCGCCGGCGCGCGGGCTCCGGCCGGCTCATCGACTGATACGTCACATCGAGCGTGCGGCCCTCGCGGATCGCCCGCAGCACCGCGCGCAGCACAAGCGCATCAACCGCGCGGGCGGGAACGGGCGCCGTGCTGAAGGGCGGCACGAGGCCAAGCAGCGTGTCGCCCGCCGCGAGCACGCCCAGCTCCACGAGCGGCAATTCGCCGAGCAGCCGCCCCGCATCCGGCGGCGCCAGCACTGTGCGGAAATCCTCCCCCGCCACATAGCGCTTGGCGGATTTGTCGTAGGAAATGCGCGGCTTAAGCGCGAGATAGCGCGCGATATCCGCCGAAGCCTGCGACAGCGACACCCCGAACCGGCGCACCAGATCGAGCCGGTTCACCTCCCCCACCCAGAACAGCCGCTCCTCGATGAAGCCGAGCCGCCGCTCGACGGACCAACGGAGGGACGGTTCGGCTGCGGCGGGACCCCGTGCCCCGGGACGGCGGGCGTCCCGCCCGCCTTGATTTTGCAGTTGGTTGCCCCGTCCGGAATTCTCTTCAGGCGAGGCCGTCTGCGCACCACGCAACGGCATTGACGACCTTCGCCGCTTCGCTCTAGTTTCTATAGCCATGCAGTTTCTGGGCGCACGCAGTTTCGCTACGGACGCCAACCATGGAGTGATTCGCGGCTGCTTGCGAGAAATTCTGTGGATAGACACCGGCAAGGCGGCAACCATCGGAATGCCGGGGTAGAGTAGGACAGGACTTACGGGGGCGGATTTTGAGCGCAGAGAACATCCCGTTCGATGAGGCATTCAGGGCGCTGACCGGCTATAAGCCGATGGGTTGGCAGCACCGCCTTTATGATCGCTTTGTCACGAACAACCTTCCCCAAGCCTTGGATATCCCCACAGGTCTCGGAAAAACGTCCGTAATGGCAATCTGGCTGATTGCCCTTGCTGTGCAAGCACACGCCAAAAGCCCTCGACTGCCGCGTCGTCTCATTTACGTCGTGAACCGTCGGACCGTTGTTGATCAGGCAACAGACGATGCGATGAAGTTGCGGACGAGTTCTAGGGATTCAGGGTCGCTTACTTTGCTCCGTTGCGCGCTTGACTCACTGTGCGTGGACCCAAAAGATCCAGCATCACCACTGGCCATAAGCACGCTCAGGGGTGAACTTGCCGACAATCGCGAATGGCAAGCAGATCCGGCGCGACCCACAATCGTTATTGGCACTGTCGACATGATCGGCAGCCGCCTATTGTTTTCAAGCTACAGCGGCGGCTGGAAGATGCGCGCCTTCAACGCCGGCATGATTGGCCATGATACTCTCATCGTACACGATGAAGCGCACCTCACCCCCGCGTTCGGCAAGCTGATTAACGCAATCGAAATAGAACAGAGCAAGCAGGCAAGAGCGTTACGGGTGCTTGATTTGTCTGCAACGCAACGCCAAGGTTTTGGCCCCACGCGATCGACCAGCGCCTTCCAGCTCACTGAGAAGGATCAAGAGGAACCACTCGTCCGCTGCCGCATCAAAGCCGCAAAGGCTTTGCATTTCCAAGACGTCGATGACCGCAAGCTTGTACCGAGGAGTTTGGCTGACGCCGCTCTCTCTTACCGGGCGGCCATGGCACGCGTTTTGATTTATGTACGAACGCCGGGTGCGGCCAAGGAGACGCACGATCTGATTGTAAAGGCTCTCGACGAAAAACGTCATGTAGCTCTCCTTACCGGCACATTGAGGGGCCATGAACGCGATGAACTTGCGCGCTGCGATCTCAAGTATTTTCTGGCAAACGCACAGCGCGCTCCGCTTGAGCAGACGCGATATCTGGTTGCCACCTCCGCCGGGGAAGTCGGTGTCAATCTGGATGCCGATCATCTCATCTGCGATTTGACCACATTGGATTCCATGATCCAGCGCATAGGACGCGTGAACCGGCTCGGACGTGACGATACCAAATTTGTCGCGCGCATCGACATTCTGGACGCTCCGGGCGATGGAGAGGACGAGGACGCACGCAGAGCCACGCGCCTTGTGCTGCAATCGCTTCCGGAAGCAGAGCATGGCGGCAGAGATGGGAGCCCCTCGGCACTGCGCCGAATTTCTACCTCGGGAACTTTTTCTAAAGAACCGCGCGTACTCAAGATAACGCCCATCCTTCTCGATAAGTGGGCACTCACATCAATTCGTGGCGATATGCCCGGCAGACCAGCTGTCGATCCGTGGCTGCACGGTATTGAGCAAAATCGTCCCGAAACTATCGTCGCATGGCGTCACGAAACGGCCGACATGGCGCGGTTGCTTCAAAGCGGCGATACACGCGCTGCCGACATGATCTCCGAATGGTTGGCGGCGCATCCGGTCAAGCCGCAGGAACGTCTACGCGAATCGAGTAATCGGGCCGCCGAAGAATTCAAGAAAATGGCTTCACGGCTTGCAAAGGCGGGCCAAACGCTTTTTGCCGTTTTAATAGGCCAAGACAAAATCCCATGCGCTTTAGATATCGCGGAGTTACCGGGTCGGGTTCGGGATGACAATGCGCGTGTAATCCTGCCGCCCGAGGCCGGGGGTTTGAGTGGGGGTATGCTCGAAGGTGTCAGTTCAAGCGCCAATGACGTGGCGGACATCCTGTCGGACAGCATGGCAATCCGTGGTCGCGCAAGACTCAGAAGGTCGGAAGATGGTGAATGGTCCGTCGCGCTGCTTGGCGACCGCGCAGACGATCTCGCTGCCAGCCTCGCGACCCTGCCGGTCGGCACCGATATGTCTCTGAACGAGGTCGGCAAGGAATTGCTGAGTGCGGTCAATCAAAGCAGCAATCAGCGTCAGGCGCTGACTTTCGTCGAGAAGAACCGGTTGCGTGTTATGGACGACAGCGACGATGATAGCGGCATCGTCGTCGCACTGCTCGCTTTCGGCGCGGCCAAGAGCGCGGAAACGGCACTTGAATCCTCCGCGGCCGCGGCAAAGCTGCAAACTTTGGATGAGCATCTCAAGTGGGCCAGTATGGCGGCCGAACGCATCGTATTCCGTCTTGGGCTGGAGGACCATCTTAAAGAGGCTGTAGTGCTTGCTGCTCGCTGGCACGACAAAGGAAAGAACCGGAGACAATGGCAGCGGGCAATCGGAAATTCGTCACGATCCGAACCATTGGCGAAGACCGCGCATGGACGGTTCGATTTTCGCGAATGCCCAGGCTATCGCCATGAGTTCGGCTCGGTAATTGACGCTGCGGACGATAAGGCTATTGAAAGTCATCCGCTGCGCGATCTGATTCTGCACCTGATCGCCTGTCACCATGGGCGCGCGCGCCCGCACTTCCTGAAGCGCGAATGGGATCCGAATTCCTTAGACGATATCAACGCGTCCGCAGCAGATGAAACAATGCGCAGGTACAGCCGATTGAGTCGCCGTTTCGGTCCCTGGCGACTCGCCTGGCTCGAAGCCCTCATGAAGGCTGCTGACGTGATCGCTACCAAGCGCGGTGAAATGGTGAAGGATTTACCTTATGGACCGTCCTGAGCCAGACATTACCTTGGACGTAGTTCCACGCAATCCCGGGCAGTTTTTTGCCTGTTGCGGCGTGCTTGAAATGGCGACGCTGTTATGGCCCGGCAACGAGCAGAATGGGTGGCGGGATCCGGAAGGTTGGTTCGACGGCAGCACCTTCCACATCACATCTTACTCTCAAACGAACGACGAGCCTCTTCCGGCGATTGTTCGGCACCTCGTCGAAGCTGACACCCTCGTGACGCGTACAGAAGATAAATCTTTTGAGGACGATAAAATCGCGCCTCTCACTTTTTTGCCCGCTGACCCACGGAGCCTGCGGCTTGACTGGTGGCTAAAATCCGAAAGTTCGCAGGAAGCCAACACCGCTCTTAAGCTGTGGTCCGGTCAGCAAAAGCCGTCCGTAATTTTCGCTGACCTCCACACTGCGTTGCGAGCATTGGGCGGCCGGGCAGATCGAATGTTGCTTCGCGAACGCGTGCCGATGACGGGCCGCTTCGGATTCGATCCAGGCCCGGCATGGGATGCGCTTGACGTCGGATTTTCGCCAAACGAGCAGGGCATCGCCGTGCTCACATCCCCAGCTGCCGAAATTCTGGCCGCTGTCGGAATTCAAGGGTTCCGTCCGCGCAGAGTGCCAAAACTCCGAAGCTTCGCATACGCCACTTGGACAGCACCGCTTTCCGCCGCTGTTGCCCGCGCTGCCGCAGCTGGATCATTGAGCGGCCGACAATTTCAATTTTCCGTGACAAGTCGGGGAAAATACAAAGCCTTCGACTTCGCCGAGGAAATCGAGGAGAAGCAATCATGAGCAAAACAAACTGGTCGTCACTTGCCGAGCGTATACTTACCCCGGATGGTCCAGCGGCGCTTGTCTGCAGGCAATGGTTAGTCCCAGCAGGCAGCCGAGAATCCGCAATATTTCCGCCGACCTTTGCTGGCGAAGCAGCTGGCAAATCTAAATACAACATCGACGAGATCAAGAATGGCAAGGTTGCCTTGATTGATAGTGTAGGTTCCCAGGCCAACCGCATGGAGCCGTTGTTCAAAGATGGGGACTGCGCCACCCTTGTGCCGCAGATTGTAATCGAAGCAGGCGAGAGAAAAATCAATCTACTTGATGCCGGCCATCGCGCCGCTGATGCAGTCGTCCGCTATACAGATAAGCTGGGCAGCGACCTCAAGAGCGCGTTCCTTGCTGTCCGGGACGGTGACGCCCGCGCTCTCGCCAAAATCGCACCTACATCGCTGGTATTCGGCGCGTGGGACTCGCGTGATACGCAAGTCAAGTTGCCGCGGCTGCTGGCGGCGACGATCCAGGCATTTGAAGTCGAACCGCTTACGCGTTCCGCACAGTACAATCCGGCACTGGACTACGTCGATGCAGGGCTCATCGACGGTGCGGAAGAGAAGAAAAATTTGGACGCGCTTTCCGAGTTGGGATTCCGACATGCGCCCGCTGCGGGAACGCTCGGCGGCGTAATTGTGCGCGGAGAAATCAAACGGGAAGCGATCTTGAGCATCGTAGGTCTACGCGCTCTCGGACCCACTGGCAAAGACGGCGAAAACGTGCGGCGCTATATTTTCGGCTTGGCGCTCGTGGCAATGACCCATGACTGCCCTCACGACTTGCGGCAGGGCTGCCTCTTGGTGCGTAACCCAGATCGTGCACCAGTATGGGAACTCGTCTGCCACGACGGCACCCGCGAAGCAGTAGTCCCGGATCACTCCGCCGCAATTGCCTTTGCCAAAGAAGCTGCGAGCGCTTTTGGAGTGGGTAAAAATATGACGGTCAAGTTTGACCGCAGAGCGGCCAACGAAGCTGTCGCCGAAAAAGTGGAGGCCAAAAAGCCAAGAGGAAAGAAGGCCAGTCCCTGATGACCCGTTGGCTCTCGATCGAGGCGACGCTTCTTTCCGGTCGCTACCATGGAAAACGACGGGATGGTGCGGAGCCGGAATGGCCCCCCGCACCGCATCGTCTGTTCCAGGCGCTTGTAGCGGCAGCTCATCTCGGAACGCGCACGCACGAATGGTCCGCTGCCAAGAGTGCAGCATTCCGCTGGCTGGAACGGCGCCACGCGCCGGAGATTATCGCACCCACCGCAGCGAGTTGCTCCGCTTACACGCTCTCTGTGCCGAACAATGACATGGACGTGATCGCCAGAGCTTGGGCCGTCGGGAAGGAACCTGACAAAAAGCCAAGCCAATTGCGTACGTTGAAGCCGATGCGACCAACCTTCATAAACGGCAATGGAACGGTGCGCTTTCTGTGGCCGATTTCTGACGAAGAGTGGCCGCAGGCCAAAACACACGTCGCGCTACTCTCCGCTGAAGCGCGACATCTGCACAGCTTGGGGCTGGGTTTTGATTTAGTGGCAGGAAATGGACGCGTTCTTAATGATTCGGACAAGCGCTCGCTCTCGGGCGAGTGGTGGCTCGCGGATGCTGCGGGAAGAACTGCACGGACTACGCGCGAGGGTTCATTCGACGAGATAGTCGAACGCCATTCTTCATTTCTAAGGCGAGTCTCCTCCGGGCGCGGTGCGGCTCGCTTCGTTGACCCACTTGGTCCACCTGCCATGGTCCAGTGGGTGCGCTATAGGCGGCAAACGGACCAGCGTCCGCGAATCGTCCATTCCTTCGATCTTGTGACGCCGAACAGTGCTTTTGTCTCATTCGATCCACGGCAGACAATCCACGTCGCGGCGTGGATGCGGCATGCGGCCCGCGAATCGGCGCAGCGGCTTGGCTTGGATTCAGAGTTCATCGAACGTTACGTTTGCGGCCACGGCCGAAATGAGCTGGAGAAGAATGATCGCCTTTCGTATCTGCCGCTGCCTACAATTGCGCCAAAAGGCAGAGACGGGCGTATCCGTCGTATTCTTCTGGCCGAGCCGTTTGGTCAGGCCGACAAGCGTGCGCATGCAATCTCGCGGTTTCTGGCGAGCGCAGTACTCGTAGATGAAGACGGGGACATAAAAGCCGATTTGCGCGCTGTCGACGATGAACACGAAGACCGTTCCGCGAGCACTGTCTTCGCGCGCTATCTTCAGACGTCTAGGAGATGGGGTTCCGTCACACCGGTCATCTTGCCGGGCCTGGACGATCGGAAGTCGCGCAAAGCGGTCGCGCTCCTCGCTAAGGCACTCGCTCAAGCAGGCTACACGACACCGGTAGCAGAAATTGAAGTGCAGCAGGAGCCCGTCTTCCCCGGCGCCGAATTGGCGTCACGCTACATTGTTCCAGAACACTTGAAGCGCTGGCCGCGTGTCCACACGATCATCACTTTCGCCGAGCCGCTATCCGGACCACTTGCCATCGGCGGTGGGCGTCACTCGGGCTTGGGTCTTTTTTCGAGACTGGACTAGCTGACCCGCGCAGGTTAGCTTGCATGTGGCCTCGGTCGGATTCGAACCGACAAATGCTTTGAGGGCGCCCGATTTGGAGTCGGATGTGTCTACCGTTTCCACCACGAGGCCAGCTCGCCCGTTGAAAGAGACCGATTCGGCGGGTGAGCGCAAGGTAAAATTTTCGAAATCAGACTTTACAGGCGGATAAGCAGAGCCTAGGTTGCCGACATGCACTACGAGGTTCGCACCCGTTTTCGCGAGAATTCCGCAGCCTCATAGCTGCGGCCTCATTGAAGCTCCGCCTGAAATGTCTGCTTTCGTCGAAAGCAGACGCACATCCTCGTAGTGCACCCTTGATAGAAGATACCACGCCGGAGCCACAAGCCAGGAACATGACGACTATTATCGCGCGAATTCGCAAGGGTGACGGCAAGCTGATGTGTGTCTTTCCGGACGGGCACGAGGAGGTCCTGAAAGGGCGTCCCGTGCGGCCGATGAGCGAGGAAGAAGTTTATGCCGCCGCGATGAGCGATCCGGACGCGCGGCCGCTGACCGAGGACCAGATCAAGGGCATGAAGCGCGTGCCGCGGGTGAAGACGCTGCGGCGTGCGCTGCATCTCACCCTGGAGGAATTCGCGGCGCGCTATCACATCCCGCTCGGCACGTTGCGCGATTGGGAGCAGGGCGGGTCCGAGCCGGATCAGCCGGCGAAGGCTTATCTGAAGGTGATCGCGCGCGATCCCGCGGGCATTTCCCGCCTGTTGCAGGACTGAACCCAACCTCGCAAATCAGGTTCGTTTGGGAGCGATCAGCGCCCCGAGATCGCGCTGGCGCGGCGCCGCGGCGTTGGGAAAAGCGCGAGTGGAGGAGTGATGGCTATGACCTACACGGTGTTCGTCGACGACAATTACCACTACATGGACGCGAGCGAACGCTATACGCTCGGCGAATTCGAAACGCTCAAAGCCGCGGTTGACGCCTGCAAACTGATTGTATTAATCCGTCCATAAGTAATTGCATAGTCAGGCGGCGTATTTGAGGGAGGGTTTTTGATAGAAGGAACGGATTTTTGCCGGGTCGTTTTGCAGTTGACGCATCGATGAACGGACTTTGCTGGTGAAATCGGCCCGGCT
>DATAWY010000011.1:0-26186 GCA_036266955.1 Rhizomicrobium sp. | reverse complement strand
CTGGGTGCGGGTCGAGGCCTCGAAGAAGAGGTTGATCTGGGTGCGGCCGCGCAAGGTCGCGCGCTTCTTCTCGACCTGCCTCGAGATCGCCACCGCATCGTCCGCGAGGTCGAGCAGGGCGACGATTTCCTCGCGCGACAGCCCCTCGATGCCGAGGAGATGGCGGCGGGCGAAGACGGGAGGCGGCGCGTTCATCGAGAGCGCAGCCTATAGGCGCGCGCGCGGGCCGCGGCAATCGGAGCGTCCAGGGGCGTTCCGCCCCACCCCCGGCCCACCCCCGCAAGCGGGGAGGGGAGAAGCGCCCTCCCCTCCCCGTTTGCGGGGAGGGGCCGGGGGGCGTTGCGGATCCCCGCCGGCAGGAGACTTGCAAGCCCTCGGGGATGCGACCATATGGGCGCACCGTCCTGCCGAGCCGCGGCCCACCCTTGCGCCCAGGCTCATTTGACAGGCGGCCCCGGCATCGCCATTTTCCGCGCCCGCTCGGGTCGGTCCCCTCCCCCGAGCTGGCGCGACCGCCTGCGCTCACGCCGTCCGAGGATCGTTTCCGCATGAAGGTCGTCATCGTCGAGTCGCCCGCCAAGGCCAAGACAATCAACAAGTATTTGGGCAAGGATTACGAGGTTTACGCTTCCTTCGGCCATGTCCGCGATCTCACCGCCAAGGACGGTTCCGTCGATCCCGACCACGATTTCGCAATGAAATGGGAGATCGACGCCAAGTCGGCCAAGCGCCTTTCGGACATCGGCGGCGCGGTCCGGAACGCCGACCGCGTCATCCTGGCGACCGACCCCGACCGCGAGGGCGAGGCGATCTCCTGGCATGTGCTCGAGGTTCTGAAGCAGAGGCACGCGCTTGGTCACGCGCATGTGGAGCGGGTCGTCTTCAACGCGGTGACGCGCTCGGCCGTGCTCGACGCCATCGCCCATCCCCGCGCCATCAACGAGGAGCTGGTCGATTCCTATCTCGCCCGTCGCGCGCTCGATTATCTGGTCGGGTTTACGCTTTCACCCGTGCTGTGGCGCAAGCTTCCCGGCGCGCGTTCGGCGGGCCGTGTGCAGTCGGTCGCGCTGCGTCTCGTCTGCGAACGCGAGAGCGAGATCGAAGCGTTCAGGCCGCAGGAATACTGGACGGTCGATGCCGATCTGCGCGCCGCTGCAGGCAGATTCACCGCGCGTCTCACCCGTTTCGACGGCAAGAAGATCGAGAAACTGTCGCTCGGTACCGAAGCGGACGCCAGGCGCGCCGTCGATGCGATCAACGCACGGCAATTCGCGGTTGGCGAGGTCGAGATCAAGCCCGTCAAGCGCCATCCTGCGCCGCCCTTCATTACGTCCACTTTGCAGCAGGAAGCCTCCCGCAAGCTCGGCTTCGCGGCCAAGCGCACCATGCAGGTGGCGCAGCAACTCTACGAAGGCGTCGACGTGGGCGGCGAGACCGTCGGCCTCATTACCTATATGCGCACCGACGGCGTGCAGATGGCAGGCGAGGCCATCGGCGAGGCGAGAGATCTCATCGGAGCAAACTACGGCGCGCGCTATGTCCCGGGCGCGCCACGCGCCTATGTCAACCGGACCAAAAATGCGCAGGAGGCCCATGAAGCGATCCGGCCGACGAGCTTCACGCGCCTGCCGGAAAACGTCGCGCGAAACCTCGAATCCGATCAGGCTCGGCTTTACGAGTTGATCTGGAAGCGTGCGCTGGCAAGCCAGATGGAAAGCGCCGAACTCGAGCGGACGACCGTCGACGCGGTCTCCCACGACGGTGAACTCACCTTGCGCGCCACCGGGACCGTCACGCTCTTCGACGGATTTCTGACGTTGTATCAGGAAGGCAAGGACGACGAAGCCGACGAGGACGGTGCCCGGCTCCCGAAGCTTGCGAAGGGCGATGGGCTCACCGTCGAGAAGGTTTTACCGTCGCAGCACTTTACGGAGCCGCCGCCGCGCTATTCGGAAGCGAGCCTGGTGCGCAAGCTGGAGGAACTGGGCATCGGGCGGCCGTCGACCTATGCCACGATCCTCTCCGTGCTGCGCGACCGCGCCTATGTGCGCATGGAGCGCGGGCGCTTCGTGCCCGAGGACAAGGGCCGCATTGTAACAAGTTTCCTCAAGAGCTTCTTCAGCCGCTACGTCCAGTACGACTTCACCGCCGATCTCGAGGAAAAGCTCGACGAGGTCGCGGAAGGCGGCCTCGCCTGGAAACAGCTGCTTCGGGATTTCTGGACAGATTTTTCCGCCGCGATCGACGAGGCCAGGGATCTGCGGGTCTCGCAGGTGATAACCGAACTCAACGAAATGCTCGGGCCGCATATCTTTCCCGGGAACGAAACCGGCGAAGATCCGCGGCGCTGCCCGGGTTGCGGGGCGGGACAGCTCAGTCTCAAACTCGGCCGTTTCGGTTCCTTCATCGGCTGCTCCAACTATCCGGAGTGCCGCTACACGCGGAAACTCGGCCAGAGCGAAAGCGAAGCCGCCAGTGGCCAGCCGCTGGTGCTGGGCGAAGATCCGCAAAGCGGTGAAGCGATCACGCTGCGCAGCGGGCGCTTCGGGCCTTATGTGCAGCGGGGAGAAGGTGAAAAGCCGGCGCGCGGCAGCGTTCCCAAAGGGACTGACAGCTCCGCGGTCGATCTTGAATATGCGTTGAAGCTTCTCGCCTTGCCGCGCGAAATCGGAAAACATCCCGAAACCGGCGAGCCGATCACGACGAATTTCGGCCGCTTCGGTCCCTATGTGGCCCACCAGAAACAATATGCCTCGCTCGACGCGCCGGACGAAGTGTTCACCGTCGGCATCAATCGCGCGGTGTCGCTGCTCGCGGAGAAAAAGGCGAAGTCGAAGAGTTTCCGCGGACCCGAGCCGTTGAAGGAATTGGGCGCCTCGCCGTCCGGCGCAGCAGTCAAACTGATGCGGGGCCGCTACGGCCCCTATGTGACGGACGGCACGACAAACGCCACCCTCCCGCGCGATTCGGAGCCGTTGCACACGACGCTTGAACAAGCGGTGGCGCTGATCGCGGATCGGGCGGCGAAAGGCGGAAGCAAGCCGTCCGGGAAAGCGAGGAGAAAAGAGACCACGTCGACCCGCGCCACCACGGATGGTAAGAAACCAGCCAAGGGCGCAAAAAAGAAGAACGATTCTGCCAGGCAAAAAACCCCCGCCAAAAAGCGCAAGCCGGCCGCCGCGGAGAACGGGTAGAGATTTGCCGCGCAAACGCCGCGAAGCCGATGCTCCGCCGCTTGACAGGGCGCGCGTGCTGGAGGCGCTGGCGAAGGAGCCGCAAGGCTCCAAACGCGATCTCGCCCGGACGCTCCGTATCAAGGGTTCCGAGCGCATCGCGCTGAAAAAAATCCTCAAGGAGCTGGAAAACGCAGGTGCGATCGAGCGCAGCGCCCGGCGGCGCTATGCTCCCGCCGGCGAACTGCCCGAAGTGACGGTGCTCGAAATCGTCGAACACGACACCGACGGAGAATTGCTCGCCCGGCCGCAGCATTGGGCGGGGGCCGATCCACCCCCGCGGATTGTTGTCGTGCCCGGCCGGGAGGCGGAAGCGGGACCGGCACTGGGCGTAGGCGAGCGCATACTGGCACGGCTTTCGCGCGCGGAAGACGGTTACGACGCGCGCGTGATCAAGCGCATCGGCGCGGGCGTCCACCGCGTGCTCGGCGTCTATCGCGAGCATGCGGGCCATGGCCGCATCGAGCCGATCGATCGCAAGACGCGGCGCGAATTCATCGTCGATCGCCACGACAGAAGCGGCGCGGAGTCGAACGAACTGGTTCTCGTGGAGCCGCTGGCGGGGCGTCCGTCCGGCCTGCCGCGCGCCCGCGTGATCGAGCGGCTCGGCAGCATGAACGAGCCGCGCGCCATCAGCCTCATCGCGATCCATGAACATGGCATCCCCACGGAGTTTCCGCGCGAGGCCCTCGCCGAAGCCGAGCAGGCCGTGTCCCCAAATCTGCAGGGACGTACCGATTTGCGCGATCTTCCCCTTGTCACCATCGATCCCGAAGATGCGCGCGACCACGACGACGCGGTGTGGGCGGGCCCCGATTCCGATCCGGCCAACAGGGGCGGCCACATTGTCATCGTCGCCATAGCGGACGTCGCGTATTACGTGCGCTCCGGTTCCGCGCTTGATCTGGAAGCGCGCAAACGCGGCAATTCCGCCTATTTCCCCGACCGCGTCGTGCCGATGCTGCCCGAGATTCTGTCGGCGGACCTGTGTTCGCTGCGCGAAGACGAGGAACGTCCCTGCCTCGCGGTGCGCATGGTGTTCGACGCGCGCGGAAAAAAGCGCAGCCACCAGTTTCTCCGCGCGGTGATGCGGTCGGCGGCGCGCCTCACCTATGCCGCGGCCCAGCGCGCCTTTGACGGCAAGACAGATCGCGGGCGCGGCGACATCGCCGCGTGCACCCTTGCGCCTCTCTGGAATGCCTATCGTTCGCTGGCGGAGGAACGCGACCGCCGCTCGCCGCTCGATCTCGATCTTCCGGAACGGCGGGTTGTGCTTGGCGCGGATGGCCGCGTCGCCTCGATCGCCTTTCGCGAGAGACTGGAATCGATGCGGCTGATCGAGGAACTGATGGTGCAGGCCAATGTGGCGGCGGCCGAAACGCTGGAGAAGGCGCGCACGCCCCTGCTCTATCGCATTCACGAACAGCCCTCGCAGGAGAAGCTGCACGCGTTTGCGGATTTTCTGCGCACCATTGGACTAAGCTTTGCCAAGGGCCAGGTGATCAAACCTGCCGTCTTCAACCGCATTCTCGCCACGGCGAAAGGCGGGCCGCATGCCGAGGTGCTCAACGACGTGGTGCTGCGCACCCAGGCACAGGCCGTCTACGCGGCGGACAACATCGGCCATTTCGGGCTCAATCTGCAGCGCTACGCGCATTTCACCTCGCCGATCCGGCGCTATGCGGATCTTGTGGTGCACCGCGCGCTGATCAGGGCGCTGAAATTCGGAAGCGACGGCCTGTCGGACCAGGAAATGACAAAGCTCGTGGAAACCGCGGAGCATATTTCCATGTGCGAACGGCGCGCGATGGCCGCCGAGCGCGATTCCACGGACCGCTATGTCGCGGCCTTCATGGAAGACCGCGTGGGCGCAATGTTCGACGCGCGCGTCACCGGCGTCACGCGCTTCGGACTCTTCGTTCGCCTGAGAGAAACAGGCGCCGACGGCCTCATCCCGATCCGCACCATCGGCGCGGAATATTTCCGCCACGACGAACGCCGCCACGCGCTGGTCGGCGAGAAGAGCGGCACGGCCTACTCCCTCGGCGACACAGTCGCCGTACGCCTGCGCGAAGCCGCGCCGCTCACGGGCGGGTTGCGGTTCGAACTGGCGGACGACCCAACGCCGCCACCCCGATCCCGGGGGCGTGCCAGCCCGCTCCCGGCCCGGCGGCACAAGTGATGTCGCGGTCATCGCGTCGCCACGAAGGGCCGGCCTGTTCCCTTGCGGCTGGACTGGCGGCGGTCGTCCTGGAGCAGAAAGCGCACCAGGACATTCGTATCGAGCCCCCGGATCTCAGCGCCAGGGCGTCATGTCGGCGATCCTGGCCGGTTTGCGCCCCGGTTTTCGCAGCGCGCCGTAAAGCTCGGCCAGCCCCCGCTTCTTGGCACGCATGATGACGGTCCCGTCGGCAAGCATCGTGAAGTGTATCTGATCCCCGGGCTCGAGCCCGAGGCCATCGCGGATGTCCTTCGGAATGGTTGTCTGACCCTTGGTGGTCATGGTGGAGACGGACATGGCGTTTCTCCTTACAAAACACAGCCTGGTAAGGACACAGCGTGTGTGCAATGTTTGGGACCGGCCTTTCACTGGCCTTGCCCGCCCTACAGCCGCACCCGCCCATGTCCGGGCAGTGGCCCAAGCCACGGCGCGAACCTGCGCGATGCCTCCAGGCCGTCCCGGCTGACAGGTCTCCGGACTCCGGGATAACGGGCACTCCGCTTGCAAAACCGCCCCGGGGGATTGACAAAGGAAGCCCCGCGGCTAGTTTGGCCGCCGTTTTCAAGCATGGGCGCCCGCGAATGGCCAAGCCGACGACCGCGAAAATCCGCCTGAACAGCTCCGGCAACACGGGATTCTTCTATGTCACGAAGAAAAATACCCGCACCATGACGGAGAAGTTCTCGATCAAGAAATACGATCCCGTGCTGCGCAAACATTTGGAATTCAAGGAAGGCAAGATCAAATAGGCGGTCTTTCGAGCCTGCCCGCGCGCGCCCGGCCCCTGCCCGGCGCGCTTTTTGCTTTTTCCGCCCCCGCGCGGGGCTGGCGCACAGTTTCATGAACCCGAGTGAGGCATTCAACGCCGGCCCCTCGCGCACTGTTTTCCTCCCCCAAGATGGGGGAGGAAAACAAGGTTTGGTTGTTGCCGTGCGCGGGGTAAACTTGCGCCGGCGCAACACAGGAGACGGATCATGGCAGCAGCGGTAGATTGGCATGCGCAATCGAAGGGCCTCGATTTCCGTGCGCAGGCGTTCATCGGCGGAAAATATGCCCCGGCGGCCAGCGGCGCAACCTTCGACGACATCTCGCCCATCGACGGCAAGCTTCTGGCCCGCGTGGCGGCCTGCGACGCGGAGGATGTCGACCGTGCGGTGAAGGCAGCGCGCGCGGCTTTCAGCAAAGGCACATGGGCCGACGCCCCGCCCAAGCAGCGCAAGCGCACGCTGCAGAAATTTGCCGAGCTGATCATGAAGCATGCCGACGAGTTGGCGCTGCTCGAAACCCTCGACATGGGCAAGCCCATCGGCTTCGCGCGCTCGGTCGATATCAATGCAGTGGCGGAGACCGTGCGCTGGTATGCCGAGGCGATCGACAAAATCTATGACGAGATCGCGCCGACGCCGAAAAACGCGCTGGGCCTCATCACCCGCGAGCCGCTGGGCGTGGTTGCCGCGGTGGTGCCGTGGAATTTCCCGCTGCTGATGGCGGCGTGGAAATTCGGGCCGGCGCTGGCCGCGGGCAATTCGCTGGTCCTGAAGCCGGCCGAGCAGTCGCCCCTTTCAGCGCTGCGCGTGGCGGAACTGGCGGCGGAGGCGGGCATTCCGGAAGGCGTGTTCAACGTCGTGCCCGGATTCGGCGAAACGGCCGGCCAGGCGATCGGGCGGCATATGGACATCGATGCCGTCGCGTTCACGGGCTCCACGGAAGTCGGAAAATTCTTCCTGAAATATTCCGGCGAATCCAACATGAAGATCGTCAGCCTCGAATGCGGGGGCAAGACGCCCAACATCGTCTTCGCCGATGCGCCCAATCTCGATGGCGCGGCGCAAGGCGCGGCGGCTGGCATTTTCTTCAATTCGGGGCAGGTCTGCGTCGCGGCCTCGCGGCTGCTCGTCGAAGAGCGCATTCACGACCAGTTCGTCGAAAAGGTGAAGGCGATGGCGGGCATGTTCCAGCCCGGCGATCCCCTTTCGACCGGCACCATGATGGGGTCGATGGTCGACAAGACGCAGATGGACCGCGTGCTTTCCTATGTCGACAAGGGAAAGAAAGACGGCGCAGCGCTCGCGGTGGGCGGAAAACAGGTGCGCACGGAAACCGGCGGCTATTACATCGAACCCACCATCTTCGACGGCGTGGCGAACGACATGACCATCGCGCGCGAGGAAATCTTCGGTCCGGTGCTGTCCACCATCACGTTCAAGGACACCGACGACGCGGTGAAGATCGCCAACGACACGATCTACGGGCTGCAGGCGAGTCTGTGGACCAACGACCTGTCGAAGGCGCACAAGGTGGCCCGCGCACTGCGCGCCGGCACGGTGAACGTGAACAATGTCGATGGCGGCGGAATTGAAATGCCGTTCGGCGGCTACAAGCAGTCCGGCTTCGGACGTGACAAGTCGCTGCACGCGATCGACAAATACACGCAACTGAAGGCGACCTATATCACCTTCGGCTGACCCCTCGCCCGCACCGGACTTCTTTCCTCCCCCGCCGAAGGCGGGGGAGGTGCCCCGAAGGGGCGGAGGGGGCCTCACGCGCGACTTGCCCCCTCCGGCGCTTCGCTACGCTCGCGCCACCTCCCCCGCTAAGCGGGGGAGGAAAGTCATCTCGCCTGCCGCATCAACTCGGCGCAGCGGTCGAGGATGGGCATCACTTTCTCGGGACCGGCGGGCGGGAGCGTGGTCACGATGCGCGCGACGCCAAGATCCTGAAACCGTTTGATCGAGTCCGCTTCCAGCTTCGCGTTCCAGGCGGAGATCTGGACTTCCGCGGCATCGCGCCCGGCTTCCTTCAGCATCGCCTGGAATTGCGGCATGAGCTTCGCAAGCTCGCCGGCGCCGATGATGGGCAGCCAGCCATTGCCATAGCGGATGGCGCGGCGGGCGCCTTGCGGGAATCCGCCACCGACCAGAATGGGCGGGTGCGGCTTCTGCACCGGCTTCGGCCAGGCAAAGACCGGATCGAAGCGGACGATCTCGCCGTGATATTCGGCCTCGGGCTTCGTCCATATCTCTTTCATCGCCTCGATGCTCTCACGCATGCGCTGGAAACGCGTTGCGAACACCGTGCCGTGATTTTCCATCTCGTCCTGGTTCCAACCGCCCCCGATCCCGAACAGGAAGCGCCCGCCCGAAACCTGGTCCAGCGAGGCGACGAGCTTTGCCGTCTGGATCACATCGCGCTGCTGCACGAGGCAGACGCCCGTCGCGACCTTCAGTGTCTTCGTCACGGCGGCCGCAGCGGTGAGCGTCACGAAGGGATCCATCACATCGTAATATTCCTTCGGCAGTTCTCCTCCGCCGGGATAGGGAGTCTTGCGCGACACGGGAATGTGCGAATGCTCCGGCGCCCAGAGCGACTCGAAGCCGCGCTCCTCCAGTGCGTGGGCGAGTTCTACAGGACCCATGGAATATTCCGTGAAGAAGATCGCTGCGCCGAATTGCATGAATGCACCTCTCCGGAAATTGCCTCTGCATTCTGGTGGCACGGAACGACTTCAGCAATCGGAAATGCGTGGGCGGTCGATTGCGGCATTCCGCGGCGCGGAACCGGTCCGGCAACAGCGACGTTTTTTCAATGGACCGATTGTGGTCGAAGCTGCGGGCATTGAGGAAACAACACGATGAGGAAAACGCTTTTGCTTGCCGCGACCGCAGCGCTTCTGTCAGGTGGCGCGGTCGCATGGGCACAAGGCATGCCGTCGCAGGGCGGCAACAACCCGCGCCCGGAGAACCAGACACATCAGCAACCCGCCGCGAAGCCCAATGAAGGAAATACCGGTCCGGGCGCGGTGCGGCCGGGTTCCGACCGGCAGATGCAGCGCACGCAGGTCCAGGGCGGCGCGAATCGCGACCAGCTCCAGGGCGGCCAGATGCTTCGCGGCGGCGACATCCGCGCCGAGGGCGCCCGCCACCCGCTCACCATCCAGGAACGAACCAATCTTCGCGAGACCGTCCTTCGCACCGGACCGCGCGTCACCCACGTCAACTTCCGCATCGGGGTGGGCGTGGCCGTCCCGCGCAACATCCGTCTGGTCGCCGTGCCGCAGCCGATCCTCGCCATCTACCCGGATTGGAGTGGCGACCTGTACTTCGACTACGGCGACGAGGTCGTCGTGGTCGCGCCAAACACGATGCAGATCGTCGGCGTACTTCCGCTGTAAGCGAAGAAGGGCGGCCCGGCCGCCCTTCCCTTTCCCGATGTCCTACGCCTCGTATTTGAACGAGAGCGAGACGCGCGCCCGGTAGGCGACGACCTTGCCGTCCTCGATCTTCATGTCGAGCTTTTCGATTTCCGCGACGCGCAGGTCGCGCAGCGAGCTGGCGGCGGTTTCGACCGCATTCTTCGCGGCATCCTCCCACGAGACGGTGCTCGTTCCGATGATCTCGGTGACACGATAGACGGCGGTAGCGGATTTGGATTTGGCCATGTTTCCCTCCCTGCCGGTTTCAGGGCGCTTCTTGCGCGGTCCGGCCGGGCGAGGATAACTCCGCTTTCCGAAGAACCCAAACGGACAAGTCAATCGGCGGTGACGACCCGCCGGTAAAGGTGCCAGGTGGCGTGGCCAAGCACGGGTATGACGACCGCCAGGCCGAGCAGGAACGGGATGGAGCCCGCAATCAGACCGGCGGCGACGATGAGTCCCCATGCCGCCATCGTCCGCGGATTGTCCAGAACCGCGCGCACGGAGGTCAGCATCGCCATGGGCGCGCTCACATGGCGATCCAGCAGCAATGGAAAGGACACGACGCTGATGCTCATGGCGACGACGGCAAACAGCAATCCCACCAGGTTTCCCCAGATGATCATCTTCCAGCCTTCGCCGGTCGTGAACAGCGCGCGGACGAATGCGTCGATCGAGTGCGGCGCGAGTTGGCCCAGCGTCGCGGCGTAGAGCCAGCGCGCCACCAGCAGCCACGCAATGAAGATCGCCGTCAGCAGCACGCCGAGCGCGAAGACCGACCATTTTGCCGGCGACCGGAATACGTCGAAGGCATGTTCCCATGACGTGTCGAGGCCGAGCTCAAGCCTGCGGCTCAACTCGTAGAGGCCGATTGCCGCAAACGGGCCTACGAGCGCGAAACCCGCGACCAGGGGAAACAGCAACGGCGCCACGTCGTAGCGCAGCAACAATCCGCCCAGGAAGAGCCCCGCCAGCGGATAGAACAGGCAAAGAAACACCGCAAAGCTGGGCAGGTCCCGGAAATCGGCGATGCCGCTTTCCAGCGCGAGCCGCAGGTCCGACAGGCCGATGTGCCGGGTATGCGGGAACCCGGCCCCGGATTGGACGTGCGACGCCAGAGACATGCGCTGTCTCCTCTCCGCGCACCGGCACCCGAACTGCGGCGCACCGGCGCAAACCCCCTTGGCAGATAACCTGCTGCCTTCGCTCCCGTTCCGCAATTGCGGCCGGAATTTCGGACGGGAGGGTCTGGGGAACCCGCTCGCCTGCGTCTAGAATGCGTGCCGACCTGGATCGGTAGGACGGCGCGCGGACCCCGCCTGATCGATGTCGTAACTTATCGAAGGAGCAGTCAATGAAACGCTTTGGCGCGGAGATCGCGGAGGTTGCGCAGCGGACGCAAAACGGTTGTGCGCTTCCCACAAATTCTTCCTCCGCGTCCGCCGCGCTTCCTCCGCGACCTCCGCGTTAAGGTGGGCAGGTCAATGAGCGAACTGCTCCATGAGATGAAATCCTTTCTCGGCGAAGCCGGCGTGCTCGAAGGCGCGCGCGCGGCGGAGGCGGCGCAGAGCAACTGGAGCAGCCTCGGCACGCCCCTCGCCGTGTTGCGGCCGTCATCGACTTCGGATGTCTCCCGGATTCTTCGCCTCTGCCATGCGCAACGCCAGCCCGTCGTCGCGTGGGGCGGCAAGACGGGTCTCGTCGAAGGCGCCAATGCCGACGGCGCCTTCGCGCTCTCGCTCGATCGGATGAACCGCATCGAAGAGGTGGACACGGCCGGCGCCACCATGACGGTGGAGGCCGGCTGTATCCTGCAGAATGTGGCGGAGGCGGCCGAAGCGCAGGGCCTGTTCTTTCCGCTCGATCTGGGCGCACGCGGCTCGGCGACGATCGGCGGAAACATCTCGACCAATGCCGGCGGCAATCGAGTCATCCGCTACGGCATGATGCGCGAGATGGTGCTGGGGCTCGAAGCGGTGCTGGCCGATGGCACCACCGTCAGCTCGCTCAACCGGCTCCTCAAGAACAACGCCGGCTACGATCTCAAACAGCTCTTCATCGGAACCGAGGGCACGCTCGGAATCGTCACCCGCGCCGTATTGCGCCTGCGCCCCAGACCACAGAGCAGCGCCGTCGCGTTTGCCGCGGTCGATACATTCGCAGTGCTTCCGCGCCTGCTGCGCCATGTGGAGCGTGACCTTTCGGGCGGCCTGTCGGCCTTCGAAGTCATGTGGGAGGATTTCTACCGGCTTGTGACGACGGCTCCCGCCAAAGGCCGGGCGCCGATCGGCTACGGCCATCCCTATTACGTGCTGATCGAGCAACTGGGCAGCGACGCGGATTCCGACATGGCGCGATTCGAGCGCGTGCTCGGAGAAACCCTGGAACAGGGCATCGTCGCGGACGCCGTCATCGCGAAATCGCAAGGCGAACGCAGCGCCATCTGGTCGCTGCGCGACGATGTCGGCCAGTGCGCGCGCAACCGGCCGATCTTCACCTTCGATGTGAGCCTTCCGATCGTGGAGATGGAAAGCTATGTCGAGACGGTACGCCTGCAACTGAACGCGCGCTGGGCCGACAAGGCGACGCTGATGGTGTTTGGTCATGTGGGCGATTGCAACCTGCACCTGATAACCGGCGTGGGGGACGGCAGCCCGGACGCGCGCCACGCCGTCGAAAGCGTCATCTATGGCGCGCTGGAAGGACGGTGCGGCTCGGTATCCGCCGAACACGGCATCGGACTGGAGAAGCGCGAATACCTTGCCCTGTCGCGCTCGGAGGCGGAAATCGCGCTGATGCGGCAGCTCAAACGCGCACTCGATCCGCGAAACATCCTCAATCCCGGCAAAATCTTCGAGGCATAGCACCTGGTTCCCGAATCCCGGGAACCGGCAGCGATGCTCAAAGTTAAACGGCTGGAGCACAACGGAAATTCGTGCTGGAATCGCGGCATCGGCGAAGCCAGCGTCTTCAGAGGTCCGGCGTGACCGGATTTGTCGTCGTCAATCCCCATTCGGCCGGCGGGCGCACCGCGCGCGAGTGGCCCAAGATCGAACGCGCGCTGCGGTCCGCCTATCCGCACATGCGCCTTGCCGTCACCCGGTCGCGCGGCGATGCGACCGCGCTTGTGCGCCATGCGCTGCGAGAGGGTCATCACGAGATCGTCGCTGTCGGCGGCGACGGCACGATCAACGAAGCGGTCAACGGTCTCTTCGACGCGGACGGGCCGATTTTGCCCGACGTGGTGTTCGGCTTCATTACCAGCGGCACCGGCGGAGATTTCTGCAAGACCTTCGGCCTGGCTCCCGGCTATGCCGCGGCGATCGCGCGGCTGAAGCAGGCGCCGGTGCATCGCATCGACGTGGGGCGCGTCTCCTGTCTCACGCTCGACGGAAAAAGCACGGTGCGCTACTTCGCCAATATCGGCTCGTTCGGATTGTCGGGCGCGGTGGTCAATGCGGTGAACCGGGCACGCGCGGCGAAGCTTTTCGGCAGGCGCTTCGCCTGCGCGTTTCATGGCGCCCGGGCGATGCTGGGTTACCGCGACCGCATCATCCGTCTGCGCATCGACGAAGCCTATGATGAAATAACCAGCATCTCCACCGTGGCAGTGGCGAACGGACAATTCTTCGGCGGCGGCAGGCGGGTGGCGCCCCAGGCCGTTCCGGACGATGGATTGTTCGATGTGGTCGTCATGGGAGGGGTGGCGCAAATCGGCGCCTTCGCCGACCTGCACGGTGAGCGGGCCGGCGATGCACCAAAAACGCCCGCGGTGCGCGCCCTGCGCGGCCGTCGGATCATCGCCGCGCCGGTCGCCGAGACGCGGGGCCGCCGGGTTCTGATCGAACTCGACGGCGAATGCGCCGGCCGGCTGCCGGCCACCTTTGAACTCCTCCCCCGCGCGCTCAACCTGCGCTGCTGATGCCGCAGTGCTGCACGGGCGTGGTGCGTCCTTCGACAAGCTCAGGATGATAAGATTTGTAATTGCATCGGCACTGAGGCTTATGCCATTATAATTTCACTCATGCTAAACCTGTCGAAGCACGCACTATGGCAGTCCAAATTACTTTTCAGACGCCAACATCTCGAACGACCATCACCGACCGATCATCGCCATCATCTGCGGTGTGTAGCGCGGGCCAGGAACGAAATGCCGTGCGACGCCGTTACGGGTGCGCTCCCGCCGGCCAGATCTCATACTGGCATGCCTTCGTGGCTCAGTTCCCCACTTTCAAACGGATCCGAGCCCGAACCGAGAGTAGATCCGTAATGCTTTTCGATCCACCGTTGCACGATTGGTTTATCGAGTGCGCGCAGGTTTCGATATGCCGGGCGAAAAAGTTTCTTCAGTCGGTCGTGCAGCTCCGGCCGGAGGTCTTCCGGTTCACCGACGTGCGTCGCTTCGCGAATGTCCCCGAACCTCGCGCGGACCGGGTCCACGCCGATGAACCTGTATATCGCATGTAACGTCCTGGCGGGATTGGATGCCAGATCGTCGAAATACTGCACAAGAAACCTGTTTTCCGGCACGAATTTTGCAAAGCGGCGAATGGTTTCCATGTAGTCGGAGCGGGCGAGAAACAGCCTGTTTCCGACGGCGCGCATAACCTGCTCGTCGTAGGTGCTCTGCGCGTTGATTTTCTTCCGGATCATCCGCAGTTCTGACCATGCGCGGTCAATGGGGTCGCGAAGAATGAAAATCAATTTCACGCTGGCGCATAGCCGGACCATGTGGCCAATCCCGGTTTCGGGAAGCAACGCATATCCCGGAGTGATCTCGCCACACTTCACGTCGGCGCTCGCAGACCGGAATATGCGGCCATACCATTCGTCGGTCAGTTGCCGTTCCTGGATGACACGCAAAGTCGCGAGGCGGGCTTCGGCGCCGGCAGTCCTGTCGGAATGCCGAGCCAGACGATCGATTGCCTTTTCGACCGCCTCCTTGCGCCCCATGTCGCGCCACACCGACTCCGTTCGACCGCGTGCGTCCCCATGAACGTGCAAGGCGTTGAAGTAGTGCATTTCCTTGAGGGGCGGCAGCCACAGATCGCGATGCTGGCGGAGTTTGTCGTCCAGCCACGTCGTCCCGGCCTTCTGCGCGCCGATACAGATAAAATCCGGATAGCGCAGCGTGCCCTGCGACCGTTCGTCAGGCGTCATCGAATGCACCGAACGGGGCAGCTTGCCACCGAAGACCGTGAATCGCCCTACCGGAGGCGCGGCGACTCATTTGCCACCTCTTCTCGGGATGGAGCAGTAGATTTCGTATTCCACTTTGAGAGCCGCATGCGCCTGGCGGATCTGGGCAGCGGGAAGTTCGAGGCTCTGCCTCGGAGAAACATTTTCGCGGGACAGTTTCGCGGCGCAGCCGATCCGGCACGCGAGATCCTTTGCCAGTACTTCGGCGTCCTCATATCGATAGAGGGTCACCGCATCCAGCCGGCCGGACCTCGCTTGAATATATTTGCTCTGGCGGCCGGCCCGTGCGAATCGCGGCGGACTTTTCTTGAAGTGCTCGCCCAAAAAGTCCGCGAACGATACGCTGCCGGAATACATCCTGGAATTTTTGTCCGATTCCCGCGCCTGCAGCCGGGTACGATACCGGTACCAGCTGAAGAGCCAATCGAGCGGTTCGCGGAAGATTGAAAACGGCTCACACGGTGAGGATACGCCGCATTGTCTGACGATGAAAGGCAAAACATGCGCTTCATATGCCGAGTACGGAGCATGCTTGAGGCTTGGCAACCCGCCGATCCTCATGTCCGCGTATTTCGCCAGGGCGCTCTCCATCGCGGTCGAAGCGCACTTGGGAATGGCGATAAAGACAAAGTTGTATTTCATCGAGACCAACATGCCATCTCCTCCCCGCTCCACGGGTCCCGCCGCGGCGGACGCCCTGCCGGCGACATTATCGCGCAGCGAAAGTATGTTCGTCCAGTTCCCGGGTACGATAGCGAATCGCAATTTTTCGGATTGCGGCCGCAGCTTCTTCGTAGTTGGCAATAATGTCGCGCTTGCTTACGCTGTTCGGCCGGATGGCCGAGCGTCCGCGCGGTGATTTCACCCCCGTCAGCGCCTCGAGCGCGGATGCGAAATTCTCCGACAGCCCTCCGTCCGCAAACATATCCTCGTACCTGACGATGATCTTGTCCGGATAACTGCGAAGGTATTCATGCATGTCGAGTTCGCTGCGGCATAGGAGGCCTGCAGTGCGCTTCAGCCTCGTTATGGGTGCATCAAATCGCCTCCCGGCCACTTTTTCAGCGTCGATGTTGTGCCAGATCCCGAGCTTTTGCGAGATGAACATGCTGAGGATCTGCTCCGCCAGGTCTTCTCGCCAGATGCAGATGAACGCCGTGCGTTCGCGCTTCAAATGGCGCAAAAAAAGGGGCTCCTCCTGCGGGTATTTCCAGGCCGGTGCCAGCGCAAGCCACGCGTTCAGCTTGACGTCGATCAACGGACGCTTCGGCGCCGCCTTGGAAGCCAGCCACTGAGTGTATCTGGTGGCGGTGTCCAGAGCGCCAGTTGACTTCATGACCTCGGTCAGACGTATGTCATACAGGCGCGCGAAGGCGCTGAAAGACATATCGGCGATTCCGGCGCGTGAGGCCGGATCGTCTTGAAAGATTTCGCCGCAATTCTCGACTTCGCCGGACGACGCCAGTGCGCGCTGGAGGGCAGTCGTGCCGGAGCGCTGGGCGGCGGTTATGCAGATGATTCTATGGCGCATCGGTGTTGGTTGTGTACGGGTCCGGTTGGGGCGGCGCCAGCCCCACGGGCCGGCCTTGGAACACATGGCATTCGGGCCGCTACATGTGAACCATTCGCAGCCTCCCGCCCCCGAAGAGACGCACCACCCGCATCACCTCGTCAAAGTTCTGCACGACATTCCCAAGCGGCGGCGTGACTTTGCTGTGCCGGGAAGGAAATTCTGTCCGATCCGGCAAGCCCAGGAATGAACATACGCGGGTCATAATGGCACTTCGCACCGTCTCCGGACCGGCCAGTTGCTCATATCCAACGTTGAAGAAACGGCAGCCCGGAAGCCAGCCAAAAAAATTGTCCTTTTCGCGCTCGAGCGCCAATGCCTCATACGCGACCTTCAACGTGGGCAGCGGAACCTTCGCGACTACTTCCTCCGCGTCGGAGTTCCTGCGGTGCCATACTCCGGTCTTCTCCGCGATCATCGACGATGCGACCGCCGCAATCGAGTCGGCGCGCGTGAGATGCACGACCGGGACGTTGCGCCGCTCGAGATAGTCGAGCAGGAACGGACGCCGCTCGGATGGGCACCATCCGATTTCAAAATTGTGCACATGTCCGTATTTGATATCCAGCAGGATTTTTTTTTGTCCATCCACCAGCCCGGCCAGATGCCGGAGGTAAAGATCCATGAAGCGTGTCCGTGTTTCCGCATTCGGCCGAAGCATGAGTTCGGAGTCGCGGATCCCCGTTTCGTGCTGGAAGCGAAAGAACGAGGCGCGGGATTTGTCCGGATTCACCGAATTGAAGTTGCAAATTTCATCGAGGGACGCGATAGGTGACTGTGACGTGAGCATATCGACCAGGTAGTGGCTGCCGGAACGTTCGTGCGAGAGCAGAATCACAAATCGCTGCGACGCCATGTGTTCGACCTCGGCCAATCGGGCCTTGTCCTCTGTGGCATTCATGCGGTTGTTCAAGAATTGGGAGCCATCCTGTTCCGTCATGCGAATTCTGCATCATGGGTATCGAACAATTGCGTACAAAATCGCCGAATGCGAGCCCACCCCGCGTCGCTGTGGTAGTAGGCCTCCTGCACACGCTGGAACATTTCGTCCTTGCCCGCGTCCGGATTTTGGGCAAACGCACGAAACACCTTCCAAAGCTCAATCTCGCTTGATGGAGCATAAGCGGATTCAGGCGCGCCACGCGGGTCGGTTGCGCCCGCCACGGCAACCGCCACTGGTACTCCGCTCCGTTCCAGGATTTCGCGGCACAATTGCAGCCCCGGCTGCCCCAGCGACAGGTCGATCGCAAAGCGTGGGCGCCGAACCTCGCCGTCGAGAAGGTTTGTGATGTAATCCCCGGCTTGCATGGATTTGGTCGCCCACCCGCCGCCTTGGGCTTGCGCTGGTAGGGAGGCGCAAACTATCTGCGCCTCGATTCTCCACGCCGCGGCCATGCTGGCAGCAAGTCCCAGCGCCGGCGTTTCGGCTGACCCCAACAGCGCCACCGAGCCAGATCTGCCGCCACGGTCGAGCTTCCGGCGCAATGACTCCGGCGACCGGCACAGGCAGGGCCCCAAAATTTGGTCGAGCGATCCCCTGGCCTGTGCAGCCGCAACGTCGCTGGCAGGACGCGGCGAAACCAGAAACGCGCGTCGGAACGCAGAGGCGGGTATTTCCAAGCGACTGCTCCCTCCCGAGTGGGTTAACATTTCGCTACGTGCAAACAGAGTGGTGTTGGCGCAGCATTGGCCCGCGAAGGCGGCATGAAAGGCTTCAGCGATCAGCACCTTGGGCCTCTTGCGCAGGAAGAATTCGCGGACATCAACCACAGCAACGTTCAGCGCGGACAGCGCCGCGGCGCAAATTCCGGCCTCGGGCAAATCCACAGCCACGACAACGCGGCCGATACGGTCGACCAGCGCCTCATTCCCTGCGACGTGGTCCGCAGACCCCTGGACCACAAAAACCGTTACCTGCCCCAGGTATTTGAGATACTCATAGATGGATTCCAGGATCGCATGGAAGATGGTTCCGGGCACGAAAGCGCGCGAGTCGACGGCAAGGACAATCGTGCGTTGACTTTCCCGCACAATCTTTCGCGTGCTTTCCAGCGTCGCCTCTATCCGGGCCGCTGTTCTCGCATGTGCCCGGACCGATGCGGCGCCAAGCTGCTCCAGCCGCTCTGGTGGCCCAAACGACAAATCCACGAGCGCTTCCGCCAGTTCTTCGAATGTCGCAAGTCCATGCATCGCATCGGTGGCCTCATAGCCCTCGAAAGCGTGCGCCAGCGACACGACGGGTACACCGGCGGACAGCGCTTCGCCCGTCTTGATCTTGAGACCGGTCGAAAAGGAGATGGGAATGGCCACGCAATCGACCGAACGGTAGAATTCACAGAGATCCGCCATCGTGCCCCGCAACTCCACAAACGGGCCAGCCGCGCCCTCAACAAGGTCGCATATTGATCCGGCGATAACGAGTTTGAGCGGGGCGAACGCCCTTCGAAATCTCGGTACCGCGACTTCGAGAAAGCGCCGAAGATTAACAGCGTTGATGTTGTTGCGCGCGCCTACGAGGCCGACGCGAAAGCGGTGATCGCCATGGTAACACGTCGCGACCGTATCAAGCGGATCGAGATGCGGCATGGTAAGTACCGGCCGTGGCGACATCCGCGAAAAGGAAATTCGCTCTTCTTCCTTGATAGCCCAAACGACGTCGGCGCGCCCCAGCGCCACGGCCTCTTCGCTGTCGGTCGTATAAAAGAATTCCGGCGCGATGCCGTGGCTTTCGAGCAGCTCCCGCCGCCCTGAAAGCTTGTCATGCGTGTCCAGTATCCTGGTGACGCCGCGTGGAGCGAATTCCAGCGCCTTGCTCAACCAGATGTAGTTGACGATGAAAACGTCGAAGGGCTGCACGGCAAAGAGCCAGCGCAGAAAAGAACCGATGCTGTCGTCCCACCATTCGTCAATGGTATGATGGTCGCCCTTTGCAAAAGGGTGCAGGTCACGGCAAGGCGCAACGGTAAAGAACTGATGCCAGGTCCGGGACATCGCAAGCGCCGCACTGCACGGATAGCTGTTGCGCCATTCCGCTTCGGCCGGATAGTGGACGAACGTAATTCTCGCGCCTTCAGAGGACAAGCGGGTGCAAACGCGGAACACGCGTTTGCGGTTGCCGTAATCCTGCGGATGTGTCGGCGTCGGCGACAGGACGAGAACGCGGTCGTCTTTCCATGAGCACATTCTCGCGCGCTCCGCGGCAAGAAGTTCAAAGGTCTTCAAAACCATTGAATCCACTGAGCAGCGCCACGGTAAAATTGTGCAGCGCGGAGAGCTGCAGGCGGAACATGTCCGGACTGCTTTGCTCCAGATACAACCCCCGCGGTGTGCGATCTCTCGACGGCAGGCGGGAATAGAAATCGGTTACCACGTTCCAATATCGGGGCCCGAGGTCAAAGTTGTGTTTCGGATCCTGAAGATATTCGGAAGTCGCCTGCCAGACCGTCCGTCGGCGGAACCATGGCTGCGTCAGACGTTCCGGGGCAACGAGATGGCTGACGATAGCTTTCGGCGCATACACGAGCTGCCCGTCGACTTCTCTTAGCCGGCTGATCACATCGTTTTCGTCATTCGAGAGGAGTGCATGGCCAGCACCGTTACGCCCAAGATGGATCGAGAAGCCTCCCACCGCAAGGAGAGGCTCGGTGCGGAAGGCGATGTTTGTACCGGCAACCCATTCTTTCGTTCCAGCGTAGCGCGCTTCGCCGCCCCAATTGACAACCGAAACAAAACCGAGCAGATCGTCCGGCAACCAGGTTGGGCGGGGAGCGCCCCAGATCGGATCCACGCGGCCGCCTGCCACCTGAGCGCTCTCCCCGAATCTTGAAAACGCCGCCTGCAATTCCGCAAGCCAGTGTGGCTCCGCGATTGCATCGTCGTCCATAAACGCGATCAATGGAGCAGCGGCCGCGCGCGCGCCGACGTTGCGCGCGTTCGAGAGACCCGGTTTGCTTTCGCCGATCCAGCGGACATTGTCGTGGGATCGGAAGGACTTGGAAAAGGCTTCCGATGCCTCTTGATCTGGGGAATTATCAACAATGATTATCTCGAACTCCCGAGACGATATTGATTGCTGCTCCAAACTTGCAATGGAGGCGGGCAGCAGGTCATAGCGGTTATATGTGCATATAACCGCACTTATCTGAGGATTACTCATGGGTTCCGGAACCAGCCGTGATTCCGTCCTCCGCCATCATTCCATTAACAGCCGTTATTCCATCATCGGCTGTTGTTCCGTCATGTGCCTTTTTTTCGGCACCAGACGTAATTTCGGCGCCCGCCGTTGCCAACCTCATCTTCCTTTTCATGGGGGCCACGCTCTCGCCGTGCGGCTCTGAATTTGCGCTCGGAGCATTCGGGCCAGTACGAGCATTCTGCCAGACGATAGTATGTGCCGTTATGGCAAGCCGTGTGAAAGCTAAGCCAAGAAGCCGCGCGTCCGTCCCCCTCGGCGGTGGCAAAACTTCCGGCACCACGAATATCAGGCGAGCGCCCGCCCTTCGAGTGGTAGCTGGCAATTCGGCGGAGTAGCGCAGGCCCTTCGCGACCGGCGCGGGTACGATTGGCACGCTTTCGCCGTCGACCTGGAGAGTGATGTTTCTCTGGCGCTCGTGATCCAAAAAGCGAGCCCCTTCGAGACTTAGCTCCGCCCCGGCGGTACGGTCCACGAAGACCTCGAATGAAAACTCGCGCGCCGGACCTGTCCAGCAGAAGGGAAGTCCAGATTCCAGATATTCGACGGGATAGAATCCGAACCTGGGATCAAAACGCTGGTCTGCATCGAAGACAACGGTTTTAGGCAAAGGCAGCTCGCTCGTGCCAAACACGAGTGATCGGTCGCTCTTTTCGAGGTAGCCATTCAAGGCGTCCAATTCGCGCTTCAGGCCAACAATCTCCCGCCGCACGGTCCTCAGTTCCCCGATGAGCCCCGCAACGAGATCCCGGCCGCGCATCTCAGCGAGCGCGTTCAGCCGAAGTTCAACCTCTTCTTCGTCGTCCATTCAGAACCCGATCACATCGAATAAAAGCTGCCAGGCAAGGCCCACAACTTGGAAAGCTCTCGCCGGTGCCCACCCCCTCCTACCAACCTTAGCAAAGCAGAAGCCATCGACATTCGCAAGCGCCCGGGTATTCAGGGGAATCGCATCGGCGGGAGTTCCGCACGCTTGGTTGGACTTATGATCTATCTGCCCGACGTCCCGCCCACCAGACCCCGAATATGCAGCTCGGCGAGCTGCTTCTCCGAAACCTCCGACGGCGCCCCCATCATCAGATCCTGCGCCTGCTGGTTCATCGGGAACATCGTCACTTCGCGCAGGTTCTCCTCGCCGGCGATCAGCATGACGATACGGTCTATGCCCGGCGCCGTGCCGCCGTGCGGCGGCGCGCCGTAGCGGAACGCGTTCAGCATGCCCGAGAACCGCGCCTCGGTTTCCGCGCGGCTGTAGCCGGCGATCTCGAATGCCTTCAGCATGATCTCCGGATCGTGGTTGCGGATGGCGCCCGACGACAGCTCCACGCCGTTGCAGACGATGTCGTACTGGAAGGCCTTCATGCCCAGGATGGTGTCGCGATCCTGGGGATCGAGCGCGAGAAACCGGGCGCGGTCGAAATTCGGCATGGAAAACGGATTGTGCGAGAAATCGATCTGGTTGCGCTCTTCGTTCCACTCATAGATCGGGAAATCCACGACCCAGCAGAATTCGAAGCGCCCTTGGGCGATCAGGCCGAAGTCGCGGCCGATCCGCGTGCGCACCGCCCCGGCCAACGCCGCCGCGCGTTCCGCCCGGTCCGCGGCGAAGAAAAGCGCATCGCCCGGCTTCGCGCCGGCGCGCCGGGCCATCTCCTCGAGAGCGTCCGCAGGGAGGAATTTTGCGATCGTTCCCTTGCCCGAAAGCCTGCCGCCATTGTCCTCGAACACGACGTAACCAAGGCCAGCCGCGCCCAGTTCGGAACGCGACCACTCCACCATCTTGTCGAAGAAAGAGCGAGGCTGCGCGCCCGCGCCCGGAGCGGGAATGGCGCGCACCACCTTGTTCCGGAATGCCTTGAACTCGACATCCGCACGCCCGAAGACGTCGCTGACGTCCACGATTTCGATCGGGTTGCGCAGATCCGGCTTGTCCGAACCGTATTTCAGAAGCGCTTCGTCGTAAGAGATCCGCCGGAACGGGGCCGGCGAGATGCTGCGGCCCTCGGCGAATTCCTCGAACACGCCCGCGAGCACCGGCTCAACCGCGGCGAAAACGTCCTCCTGGGTGACGAAGCTCATTTCCAGGTCGAGCTGATAGAACTCGCCGGGGCTGCGGTCGGCCCGGGCATCCTCATCGCGAAAACAGGGCGCGATCTGGAAGTAGCGGTCGAAGCCCGCCACCTGGATGAGCTGCTTGAACTGCTGCGGCGCTTGCGGCAGCGCGTAGAACTGTCCGGGATAGCGCCGGCTCGGCACCAGGAAGTCTCGCGCGCCTTCGGGCGACGAGGCAGTCAAGATCGGCGTCTGGAATTCGTTGAAGCCCTGATCGTACATCCGGTTGCGGATCGAGCGGATGATGTTGGAGCGCAGCATGATGTTCTTGTGCAGACGCTCGCGCCGCAGATCGAGGAAGCGGTAGCGCAGGCGAACGTCCTCGGGATAATCGAGATCGCCGAACACCGGCAGCGGCAGTTCCTGCGCTTGGGAGAGCACCGCGAAGTCCTCGATGCGGATCTCCACATCGCCGGTCGGCAGATCCTTGTTCACCGTCTCGCCGGGGCGCGCGACCACGGTGCCCGTCACCGTCACCACCCATTCGGAGCGACACTTGTCGACTTCCGCGAAAGCGGGGCTATCCGGCTCGATCACGGCCTGGGTGATGCCGTAATGGTCGCGCAGGTCGAGGAACACCAGCCCGCCGTGATCGCGCCGGCGGTTCACCCAGCCCGAGAGGCGGACGCGATTGCCCACCGCGTCTTTGCGCAGTTGGCCGCAAGTGTGGGTGCGATAGGCGTGCATGGATTTCTCTTCGATGAACGGCGGAAAAGGGGCCGTATGTGGCGGATTGTTCCCCTTCCGGTCAAGCCCGCCAGACGCCTCATGGCCCAAAGGTTTGGAGGGAGTTCAAATGTCGCAAAGGCCGGATAATCTGGGGCTGGAATCGAGGAAATCCGTCATGAAGATCGCCCGTTTGTTCGCCCCTCTGCTGGCTGTCCTGCCCGCCCTTCCCGTCCAGGCTGCAGCGCCGCACAATGTCATCATCTTCGTGGCCGACGGATTGCGCTCCGAAAGCGTCAACGCCAAGGACGCGCCGACCTTGTGGCGGGTGAAGACGCAGGGCGTCGATTTCCGCAACAGCCATTCGGTCTACGTCACAGTCACCACCGCCAACGCCTCGGCCATCGCCACCGGTCACTACCTCGGCGACACCGGCGACTACGGCAACGCGATCTATACCGGCTTCCCGCTCAAGACGAAGGAGGGCTCCAACGTCGTGTTCCTGGAGAGCGACGTCTATCTGCGCGAAGTGAAGGCGCATTTCGGCGCCGGCTATCTGGGTCAGCCCTCGCTGCTCTCCGCCGCGCGCGCGCATGGCTTCTCCTCGCTCACCATCGGCAAGACGGGCCCCGCCGCGATCCAGGATATCGCGAGTGTCGATCCGGGCGGGCCGATGCTGTTCGACGACTCGTTCAATCAGCATGCACCGGATGGAACGCCCTATGGCGTGCCGCTCGACCCGGCGCTGGCGGATGCGATCAAGAAGGCGACATCGCTGGATGCGCCGCCGCCGACCGACGTGCCGAACACCGTGCAGCAGGCTTACATGCAAACCGCGACGACCGCGGCGCTGCTTCCTTATCTCAAGGCGAAGGGCAAACCGTTCGTGATGCTGTACTGGTCGCGCGATCCCGACGCGACGCAGCATTCGCAGATTGACAGCCCTGGCGCGCTCATCCCGGGCATCAACGGGCGCATCGCCAAGGCCGGCATCATGGACGCCGACAACAACCTGAAAGCCCTGCTCGACACGCTGCAGAAGCTCGGTCTCGACAAGACGACCGATGTGTTCGTCACCGCGGATCATGGCTTTTCCACCATCTCGAAAAGCATTCCGGACGAGAACGGCGATATCGGCGCGCCCAATCATCCGCAAGGTTTCCTCGCCGTCGATGTCGCGAACTGGCTCGGCAAGAAGCTGTTCGATCCGGATGCCGGCAATTCCGATCTCGACTTCGCCGGCGAAGGCGTTCATCCCTCCCACGGCGATGGCCTCATCGGCGATACGCCCGCCGCGCCGCAAGCGGCCGTGGTCGCCAATGGTGGATCCGATTTCATCTACATCTTCGACACCGACCGCAAGCAGACCGCGACCACGATCTACGACAAGCTCATCCGGCAGCCCTACACCGGTGGCGTCTTTGTCAATGACGATCTGATCAAGGAGTTCGGCGCGGCGGCTTTTCCCGGCGCGCTGCGCATGAGCCAGATCAACTACATGGGCAGTTCGACCGTGCCGCGCCCCGCCTTTATCGTGAGCTTCCGTTCTTTCGACGCCAAGGGCTGCACCTTGGGCTTCGAGCTCTGCGCCGCCGAGCTGGCGGACACGCCGCTCATCACCGGCCAGGGCATGCACGGCACGTTCAGCCGCGCCGACACGCACAATTTCATGGCGGCGATCGGACCGGATTTCAAAAGCCGCTTCGTCGACACCGCGCCGGTGAGCAATGCGGATATCGCGCCGACGCTCGCGCATATCCTGGGCTTCGATCTCGGCCAGCACACGCCGCTGTCCGGCCGCGCGGCGCTGGAGGCATTGATGGGTGGCAAGAAGGCGATCGTCGCCAAGGGCTGGGTCGCGGCCACCGGCGCCACCCCGGCTGGCGACAAGCAGTTCATCGAATACCAGCAAGTGGGCGCCACGCGATACTTCGATGCCGCCGGCATCCCGGCGCGGACGGTGGGATTGAGCGCGCACTAGGGCCGCATTCCCAAGCCTTTCCAATGGGTTGGGTAATGGACTGGGCGGGGCCCAGCCAATGCGACTCCCTGACCCTGCCGGGGCGGCTGAGGAAACGGCTGCGAATCCGCTATAGACTTGGTATGCGCATTGTAGACACCCCAGCGGGCCTTGAGGCCCTGGCCGCCGAACTGTCGGGCGCGCCATACATCACGGTCGATACGGAATTCCTCCGCGACCAGACCTATTGGCCAAAGCTCTGCCTGTTGCAGATCGCCTCGCCCACCGTGGCCGCCATCGTCGATCCGCTGGCGGACGGCATGGATCTCGCGCCGCTCTATCCCATCCTGCGCGCGCCCGGCACGGTGAAGGTGTTCCACGCCGCGCGGCAGGACATCGAAATCTTCTGGCACATGGCGGGCATCATTCCCGACCCGCTGTTCGACAGCCAGATCGCGGCAATGGTCTGCGGCTTCGGCGACTCCGCGTCTTACGAAACGCTGGCGCGCAAGCTCGCCCATGTCGAGATCGACAAATCCGCGCGCTTCACCGACTGGAGCCGCCGGCCGCTGTCCAACAAGCAGCTCGAATACGCACTCGCCGATGTCACACATCTGCGCGTGATCTACGAGGCGCTGGCGAAAGAGCTCGCGCGCGCCGGGCGCGAGAGCTGGGTGGTGGAAGAGACCAACGCGCTCAAGAGCCAGGATCTCTACGAACTCGATCCCGCCAATTCCTGGAAGCGTCTCAAACCCCGCACCTCCAGCAAGAAGTTCCTCGCATTGCTCGCCGCCATAGCCGCCTGGCGCGAGCGCGAGGCGCAGGCCCGCGACATCCCCCG
>DATAWY010000010.1:0-60547 GCA_036266955.1 Rhizomicrobium sp. | reverse complement strand
ATGCGCACCAGCTCCTGCACCATCTGCCCCATCACGGTCCGCGGCTTCGTGGCGGCGAACGCCCCAGGCTCCGCTTTCACCGCCGCCTCGATCCCGTCACACAAATGCTGCCGCAACGTCCTCCGCCGCCGCCGCGGCGCCCCCCGCGCACTCGCCTCCCGCGGAATCCGGTGTTGCGGTCCCAGTCTGTCCGTCGCCTTGTCCATGGCTTCCTCCTGCACTCAAGCAGAAGCCATATAGACCATTACGGTTTTAATGTAAACCGAAACAGAACGCGTCCGCGCGCAGATATTTTTCTCCCCCACAAACACCGGAGTTTCCTCCCCCGCGCTCAGCGTGGGGGTGCCGAGCGTAGCGAGGCGGAGGAAGTGTTGTATCAAGGTGAGCGGAATCCGCTCTGAGTAATCATATTCTATTTCAAATAGCGCTTGAACCAGGCGAGCGTGCGCGCCTCGGCGTCGGCGAGGTGGGCGGCGTCGCGCAATCCATGGCCTTCGCCGGGATAGACCGCGTAGGACGTGGGCACGCCGAGATCGTGCAGCGCGTGCCAGAACTCCTCTGTCTGCGGTGCGGGACATTCGATGTCGTCGGCGCCCACATATTCGAACACCGGCGTTTTCACGTTGCGGATGAAATCGATCGGCGAGGAACGCGCATAGATCTGCGGGTCGTCGTAAACACTGGCGCCGAAATAGGGGATCATCCATTCGTCGATGCCGTTCTCGCCGTAATAGGACAGCCAGTCGCTGATGCCGGCGGCGGCGACGCCCGCCTTGAACAGATGCGTCTGCGTCACCGTCCACATGGTCATGAAGCCACCGTAGCTCCCGCCCATGATGCCGAGCCGGTCCGGATCGATCGGTGCCTGCCGCTCCACGGCGTCGATGCCGGCGAGGATGTCGCGCAGATCGCCATGGCCCAGATCGCGCACATTGGCGGCGGTGAACGTTTCGCCCTCACCGAAGCTGCCGCGCGGATTGGGCAGGAAGAGCGCATAGCCCTGTTCGAGCAACGCGCGATCCGTGCCCGGCCCAAAGAAATAAGGGATCTCCGCCGCGGCCGGCCCGCCATGCACGATGGTGATGAGCGCAAGCTTGCCCGCGGCACTCGGAGGCAGGAGGAGCCAGCCCTGCACGTCGAAGCCGCCGCTTTTCCAGGTGATGCTGCGGGCGGTGAGCGGCATGGTGAGTCCGGCATTGGCCTGCGTGAGATCGTGCCAATGGCCGATCGTGCCGAATTCGATTTCGGGGGGCGCGATGAAGCTTTGATGTACGCTCGCCGTCATGGGCGAAGGGCAGCCCAGCGAAACGCCGCCATCGTGGGCGATCAATGTTTCATTGCCCTGCCAGAGCACCGTTGGCGCGCCGGGCCGGGACGCGAATTCGACCAGCTGTGTTGCCGGGCCCGCGAGAAGCTCGGCGTGCAGATGGCCGTTGCAGCCCCAGGCGATGTTGCGCGCCGACGCATGCATGCCGGGCGTGATGTCGACGGCTCCTCCGCCGCTCGCGGGCATCGTATAAATATCGCCGCCCGTGGAGCCGAAATCGCTCATCAATCCGCTGATGAAGGCGATGGTCCCGCCCTTCGATACCACCGGGTCGGCAAGCTGATGACGCGGATCGGGCGGGGCGAAAATCATTTGCGCCGTCCCGCTCTCGGCATCGAACCGGTAAAGCTTCGCCACCCACCAATTGTCGTCGCCATTGCCGAGCGCAGCAGTACCGATGAACCCTCGGCCGTGGGGCAGCCAGTCATATTGATAAACGAACAGGTTCGGCGGCGATGCCCAATTGAGCCGGCCTCCTTCGAGGATGGCGATGCGCTGCTCGGCCACGGGGCCGGTCAGATCGCCCGTGATCGGCGCACCGGCCTGGGTGGCGCCGACTTCCTTGTTGGCGCCTGCCACCGCCAGCATCGCAAGCTTTCCACCGGGTCCATAGCGGAGGCTTTCGATCGTGCCGTTGAAGGCCAGGAGCTTCGTCAGCTTGCTTCCATCCGCGCCTACGGAATAGAGCGACCGCGCATGGGTGCCGGGGGTGCGCAGCGCGAACACGAGCGTCTTGCCGTCCGGAGCCCAGGCCGGCGAAGACGGCCAGCACTCCCGCACGGCACCGCAGGGCAGACGCACCGCGGCGGCGCCCGCTCCGTCAACCGCGCGGATGATCAGTGTACGGATGACAGGCTCGCCGCCCCAGGGCGAACCGTTCCCTTCGACCGAGGCGACATGGCTGCCGTCGGGCGACATGGCGATTTCGAGGAACTGATGAGTCGCGCGCACCGCCGCGCGCGCGTCAAAGGGCAGAAGGGCAAGAATCGCAACGATTACATGAGCGCACGTCCGCAGGCCCCGGAATCGGAACAATTGTCTCATGCTGTCTCCATTCGTTTGCCGTCTTTTGCTGTTCATGAGGTGTAGAGCCAGGACGTGTCGCCCAGCTTGCGTCCGCAGGCGCTGACCGCGCCGAGGCCACCGCCCCTTTGGACGCGATGGCAGTCGATGGCTCCCGAAAGTCCGGTGCCGCGCTTGTCGATCAGCACGATGTCGCGGCCATCATCGCGCAGCGGCGTGAACAGCCGCACATAGCCGTCGCGCGAACCGGTGGTCGAATAGCCCGGGCCACCCCCCTGCGCGATGATGACTCCCCGGCGCTCATGTTGCGCGTCCGTGCGGGGATAGACCTCGAAGCCGATCATGATCGTGCCAGGAACGCGCCCGCCCGGATCCAGCGGCCGGACTACGCTGCCGCAGTAGCCGTCATATTGCGGGATGCACCTCGTCAGGACGAGTGAGCCCACCTTGATTTTCGCCGGGCCGGATGCCGACACCGGCAAAGCCCCAGCCAGGCAAAAACACAACACCGCGAAACAGGTCCGCAACATGCGGCAGCACCCCCTTGGTGAGTCCTCCCGCTGGAGGTTAAGGAATGCAATACTAAAGCATGTCGTCGGGGCCGGAACAGGCACCCGGGCGCATCATGGGTGTCGGAAAGCAGGGGCGGTGACGGTTTCCCAGACGACGGTCGAAAGGCCCGAACGCGCTGCGCCACGGCTGTTGCTCGTTGCGCTTGTCGTGCTGCTCTTTTTCGCCTGGGGTTTTGCAACGGTTTTGCTCGACTCGCTCGTTCCCAAGCTCAAAAGCGTGTTCGCGCTTTCCTACACGGAAGTGCTGCTCACCCAGTTCAGCTTCTTTGTCGGCTATTTCATCTTTTCGATTCCGGCGGGTTTCGTCCTGTCGCGCATCGGATACATGCGCAGCGCCATTCTCGGGCTGGTGGTGATGGTGTGCGGCTGCCTCCTGTTTTCGCCAGCAGCGGCCTCGGGACTGTTTTCCGCCTTTCTGCTTGCGCTGTTCGTGATGTCCGCCGGTATCACCCTGCTGCAGGTGGTGGCCAACCCCTTCATCGCGGAACTTGGCCCGGAATCGTCGTCCTCCAGCCGGCTCACGCTCGCCCAGGCGTTCAATTCGCTCGGCACCACCATCGGCCCGTGGGTTGGTGCCATCCTGATCCTGCACGGCAGCGCGACGATCGACGCGGCGCATCTGTCGCCCGCCGCGCTCGCCGCCGCCCGCATCACCCAGGCGCATGCCGTCCTGCTTCCCTTCATGATCATCGCCGCCGGACTTGCGGTCGTGGCCGCGCTGTTCTGGCTGATGCGGCGCAGCGCGACGCCGCCCGTGAGCGCAAAGCTGGCCACGCTCGGCGCGGTGTGGGCGCTAAGAGACAGGCCAAGACTTCTTCTCGGCGCGCTCGCGATCTTCGTCTACGTTGGCGCCGAAGTTTCGATCGGCAGCATCATGACGAACTTTCTCATGCAGCCTTCGACACTGGGTCTCGTCGCCGAACGTGCCGGCAAGCTTGTCAGCTTCTATTGGGGCGGCGCGATGATCGGCCGTTTTGCCGGCAGCTACGTACTCAGGCAAATCCGGCCCGGACTCGTGCTCATGGCCTGCGCCATCTGCGCCTGCACGCTGGCGCTTGTCTCATCGCAATCGAGCGGAGCGCTGGCTGCCTACACGCTCATCGCCGTGGGCCTGTTCAACTCCATCATGTTTCCCACGATCTTCGCGCTCGCGAGCGAGGGCATGGGGGACGAGACCCCGAATGCCTCCGCCCTTCTCTGCATGGCGATCGTCGGCGGCGCCATCCTGCCCGAGATCACCGGCGCGGTTGCGGACGCAACGAGGCTCGCCACCGCGCTCTTCGTTCCGGCTGCCTGCTATGTCTGGATTGCGATTTACGGCGTGTTGACGGCAAATGACTTCGGCCTCGCGCCTCAATCGAAACCGGCGTAAGCGCGCCTCTGCGACAGACCGTCCGCAAAGACTCGCGACTGAAGGTAAGGCGCGGCCAGCGCAGCCATTGCATTTCAACCAGAATTCATACCACAATACCCGCGATATTGAGATTACAGGAGTCCCGTTCGTCGATCCGTGGCAGGTGCGATAATCGGGGGAAGCGGGTTCGCGCAGACGCGCCGATACTCATTCTGATCGTAGCCGGATTAAGCGCGGCCATGATGAAAGCGGGGTTACGCGATCATTCGCCGAAAGCCGGCCTCTCCGGACGGCGTGAAGCGCACGGCGCGGCTTCCCTTGTCGCGTACGATCCATTTCAACGCCTGGAAGCGTGCGAACAGTGCCGCGCCCAGCGCTCCGCCGAGATGATGGCGGCGCATGCTCCAGTCGAGGCAGGCCCGGCACAGCGGCCGGCGCGCGCCTGCAAGGCCGTCGAGGTCGATCCGGAATTCCCGCATGAAACTTTCGCCCTCCCGCGTCAGCTGGAGCGTGTCGCCGGTCTGCGAAATCCGGCGCGTGCGCAGAAGTTCGTCAAGCAGGCGCACGCCCATCTCGCCGGCCAGATGATCGTAGCAGACACGCGCCCGGCGCATCGCCGGATCGCGCGGACCGGGGCGTGCGCGCAGATGGCCGGCGCGCGCGGCAACATTCATGATCGCCTCGATCATTTGCGCCACGTCGTTGTTGGCGAGACGGAAGTAACGATGGCGGCCCTGGCGTGTCGCTGAAATAAGGCCGGCCGACCCAAGTTTCGCCAGATGCGAACTCGCCGTCTGCAGTGTGACTCCCGCTTCTCCTGCAAGTTCGCTTGCGGTCAGCGCCATTCCGCCGCAGAGCGCGGCGAGCATGTTGGCACGCGCCGGATCGCCCGCGAGCGCGGCCACGGGTGCGATGCTGGGGCCATCCTTCATACTTCGACTGTAATCGAAGCGTGCTCGCGGATCAAGCGATAGTGTGCCGGAATGTTTTGCAGGAGCAACCGGCCATGGGCATTGTCTGCCACATCCGCTACCAGATCGACCCGTTCAAACGCGCGGCATTCGAAGAGTACGCGCGAAACTGGCTCACGTTGATCCCCCGCTGCGGCGGGGATCTGCTGGGCTATTTCCTGCCACACGAAGGCACGAATGACATTGCGCATGCGCTGATCGGGTTCGAAAGCCTCGCAGCCTACGAGACCTATCGCGCCAGGCTGCGCGCCGATCCGGAGAGCGCGGCGAATTTCGCTCTTGCCGAGCGCGAGAGACTCATCCTGCGCGAGGAACGCAACTTCCTGCGCCGCGTCGTTGCGGCTGCGGCTGCGGATGTCGATTAAGGCTGCCCAATTGGGGCAATTGCGCTAGGCTTCGCCGGCGATGGGAACCGTGCCGACGGCCGGGCGGTCGCCTGGAGATTGCGCATGGCGACAGCCGCAGCAGAAACGGCCGTCGGGATCGAGGGGACGCCCGGCACCATTGTCGTCATGGAGACGGGCGACGGTCTCGCCCAATATCTGCTCGACGGCCGGCATCGCCTCATCGCCGACGAGCCCGTCACTGCAGGCGGCAGGGACAGCGGGCCCGGGCCTTATGAGCTCCTGCTGATGGCGCTCGGCGCCTGTACGTCCATCACGCTCAGGCTCTACGCGAATCGCAAGCGGTGGCCGCTCCACCGGGTCATCGTGCGGCTCTCGCATGGGCGCGATTATGTGGCGGACTGCGTAGCCTGCGAGACGAAACCGGTTCGGCTCGATCGCATCGACTGCGAGATCGCGCTCGAAGGTGCGCTCGATCCGGAACAGCGCGCTCGCTTTCTCGCCATCGCGAACGGCTGTCCCGTCCATCGATCGCTCAGTTCCGGGATGACCATCACCACGCGCCTCGCGCCACCGCCGGACTGAGCGTCGAGGGCGAGCCGCGTTGCCTGGCGAAACGACGAGCTAACGGAGGCTCGCTTCCCGCATGGAGCCGGAGTCGTTGCGCGGCACGTAGTTGATCTCGCGCACGTCTGAGGGCCGATCGGCGGGCGGGGCCGCCCGTTGGACGCCGGCACCGGCGCTCGGGGCCCCGCTGGCGCAATTGCCCCAGCTTCTGGAAACGACATGCGGCTTCTGGCCGTCGCCATTGGAGGTGATCTTCACGCTACGGCCGCACATCCCGCTGCCCGAACCGGTCGAGATGAACGAGTAGCTCTCGGAACCGGCCGGAGGCCTGCCCGAGCCGATCTCGCTCACCCAGCGCGGATCGGACATGGATTGAGCCGCGAGCGCATTTGCGTTGCGCAGCATGGCCGCCATCTGCTGGTCCATTTCGGCGGAAATTCGGTCGAGCGCAGCGAACGGCGCAGGATCGAAGAACGCGACCGGCCAGCTGTAGCCGAATGGCGCCGCGTCCGGCGCGACCACGACCTCAGGCGGGGCATCGCCGCTGTAACGAATTTGCTCGACGGCGCCGCCCGGAAGACGAACGGTCAGCACATGGGTCCGGCTCTGGGCTGCAGCCATGTTGAAGGCGCCACAAAGCAAGACGGTCGCTGCACCAGCAAGAAGAGCAGTTCGGATGGTTTGCATGAGGGGGCTCCCACGAGTTTGCAGACAGGCAATAATATAGCCCGGCGCGATTCCAAGTGAAGGGTTCCAGATGGCCAAAAATTGCGGCATGATGCCTTCCAGGACGCCGACAGCAATTATTTTTTTGTCATGCTGACTTCATCATACGTACAATGCACCGCTGGTTGCCGGGAGGAGGCATCGCGCGCCCGGGCGGGCTAGATTACCGTCCGGAGGGACCTTCAATGACCAGGCTGCCGCTCGCCGACTGGCGCGATTTCTACGTGATGATCGGCACCGCATCCGGCGCCATTGTCGGCGCCTCCTTCATCGTGGCCACGCTCGCAGCGGGACTGAAGGATCGCGCGCGGATGGGCATGCGCGGCTTCGTTACGCCCACCGCCATGCATCTGGGCAGCGTTCTCGTAGGCTCCGCCATCCTGACCGTTCCGACGCTTACCGCTGTCGCGCTCGCCATTCTCCTGGGCGCGGGCGGTCTGGCCGGCATGGTCTATAGCGTCGTGGTCGCCACGCGCATCTGGGGCATGAAGCTCGATCTCGACGACCGCGCCTTCTATGTCGTTCTGCCGATCCTCGCCTATGCCGCCATGGCGGCGGCTGCGGTCGTGGAGAGATGGGCCGTCACCGCCGCGCTCGATACACTGGCCGTTGCGCTCGTCACCATCCTGATCGTCGGCATGCGCAACGCCTGGGACATGGCAACCTTCATGATCACCCGCGATCCGTAAGGCGCGCGACCTCGCTACGGCGCCGGTCGAGAGACTCACCGCGTTGGCATTGGTCGCAAATGTTTGGTCGAACCCGGCATTGACCGACACAAGCTCGTGCAGCCGCGTCTGTGTCGCGACGGAGAGATCATAGTTCGAGTGTCCCTCTGTCTGGAGCGTGTCTCCGTTGGCCAGATTGTAGCTGCTGCTGTCGCCATAGAAATCCGCGGTGAAGGCGCCACGGATGCCGAAGCTGCGGGTATCGTAACCGAGCGCGCCGCCCACCGTGCCGGACTGCCCGCCGCGTGCCACCGTTCCATCCTGGAACGCGCTCGCGGTGTGCGCATCGATCCAGTCCGGCGTGTAGGAGCCAAGCAGGTCGACATCGACAGGGTGGGTGTTCTGGTCCAGGAGCCCGTTCTCAACCGCCCCCTCGCGATGAGTTGCGCCGGCCCGCAAAGACCGCCGCGCGCGCCGCACATGCGACACGCAGGAACCGTTTCCGAAACGTCTTGCTACTGCTTCTCCCTGCTGGCGTCGGCGGCCGGAAGCTGGATCGCGCCGCCTGAACGGCACATGAATGGCCCCGCGACACGGCGCGCGGGCTGAATGCGGCAAAAAAAGGCCGCGGAGACCCGCGGCCCGTCGTTCGGGGATCAGCCGGGATAACGCTCGTTGTAGCCGTTGTCTTCGTAGTCGTTGTAGCGGTTCTGGTAACCAGCGTTGTAGCCGTTGTCCTCTTCGTCGTTATACGCACCCGGGTTCCCGCCGTTGTACTCGTCATTATACCCGTTGTTGTACTCATTGTTGTACTGGTCGTTGTAGCGGTCCGGATAGCGGTTGCCGTATTCGTCGCTACCCGCATAGCCGTTGCCGTATTCTTCATTGTAGGCGCCCGGGTAGCCGCGGCCATTCATTTGCTCGTTGTACATCTGCTGGTCGTCGGGATAGTTGCCGTAGTAACCGCGGTCGCCGGCGTATCCATTCTCGTCGTTGTACTCGTCGCCTCCGTTGTAGCCATTGTAGGCCCCGGGATACTGGTCATTCGGCGATGCGCCATAGTACTGCGGATAGCCGTAGGGCATTGCGCGGTTGTAGTCGTCCGGCGGCTGCGCCAGGGCGGAGGTTCCCGAGGCTCCCGCCGCACCCAGTCCGAATAGGGCCGCAACGGCCGCGATCCTCAATGCATTTGCCAACATGCTCGTCTCCTGCACTGCGAAGTCCACCCTCCCTGGACGTTTGTTGATCGGATGCGGGCCCGGCGTTTCCCGAGCCGGTCCTCGCCCTGCTTAACCTAATGAGCGGCAATGGCCGGGGTTCCGGCTCTGCGGCGGTGTTCCCGGGTCGAAGCCTGATTCGGCATCGCCCGCGCACCGAACAAACATATGGTCGTTGCAAAAGTTGCGCAGCGCGGTCAGGTGCTGCGGCCGCCGGGCGCGGAGGCGAACCTGCGGAACCGGAGGCGATCGGCGCCGCCCGGCTCATTCGCCCTAATATTCGGCATAATCGTCGTCCGAATCGAAGCGATCCAGGTAGTGATACTGGGGCGAAGGCCCGCTGCCGCAACCGGTGGCGCCGGGTCCGACACCGCCGCTCGCCGCGCCATGGTTTTCATAATAGCAGTGGGGATAGGCGAGATCGTAGGTGTGGCGCGCGAAATAGCCGAGCCGGAAACAGTCTCCGCCCTGATCGTCGCACTCGAACCGCACGCAGTTGTCCTTGTAGCAGCTCGTCTTGTAGACATCCGCAGAAGCCGACTGCGCCGTTACCGGAACCGCCCCTGCCGCCAGCAGCACGGCGACGGCGCCGCTCTTCCATGCAATCATTTCACTCCCCGCTTTTCGGTTCGCTTTTGGCGAGCCGTTCCGGTTGCAGCCTGGGATGCGCACACTCCGCGACGGCAACGAGACCCGTTCCAGCAGCCAATGAGCGCCGACATAAAGCGTTCCGCGCTGTAATGCCAGCCATGACATTTACTGCATGGCGGTGTGCTTCGTCATGCCCAGCTGGTCGAACAGGAAGGCGAGTTCGTCGGTCTGCTCGGCGATGCGTTCGGAGAGCGAGCTGCCGATGCCATGCCCGGAATTGGCGCTCGTGCGCAGCAGGATCGGACGATCGGAGCCCGTCGCCGCCTGCAGCGCGGCGGTGAATTTGCGCGAATGCAGGGGATTCACGCGCCCGTCCATGGCGCCGGTGAGCATGAGCACGGCCGGATAGGCGACGCCCTTGCGCACATGATGATAGGGCGAATAGGCGAACAGCGCCTTGAACTCATCCGGATTCTTCACCGTGCCGAATTCGGTGGTGTTGAACGAGCCGTTGGGATCGAGCTCGACGCGGATCATGTCGTAGATGCCGACCGCCGACACCACCGCGCGGGCGAGTTCCGGGTGCTGGGTGATGGTGGCGCCCATGAGCAGCCCGCCGTTCGACCCGCCCATCAGCGCAAGCTTGTCATGGGAGGTGTAACCGCCCGCGATCAGATAGTCGCCGGCCGCCGCGAAATCGTCGAATACGTTCTGTTTCTTCGTCAACATGCCTTCCTGGTGCCAGCGCTCGCCATATTCCGCGCCGCCCCGGATATTCGCGACCGCATAGATTCCGCCGCGGTCGAGCCAGAGCCGCCGCGTGGCGCCAATGAACGACGGCGTCATGCTGATTCCGTAGCCGCCATAGCCGTAGAGCAGCGTCGGATTGTCGCCGTCGCGCCTGGTGCCCTTCCGCTCGATGATGTTGACCGGGACTTTCGTGCCGTCTTTCGAGGTCGCGAATTCCCGCTTCACCTCGGCATCGGCGAAGGAAATCGGCGAGGTGACTTTCAGCGCCGTCTCGCTTGTCCTGCCGGAAACGGGATTCCAGCGCGCGTAGTAACGCGGCCTGAGATAGGTCGAGACGTCGAACAGCACGTCGCCGTCGGCGAGCGGTTCGATTTCCGAATTGGCGGCGATGTCGGGCAGCGGCAGCCTGCCTTCGGCGCGCCCGTTCAGATCGAACATGCGCACCTGGTTGGGACCGCCGACAATGTCGCGCACGAAGAGCCGGTCGCGCGAGAGCGAAAGGTCCTGCACATGCTGTTCGGCTCCGCCCGAGAGAATGGCCACGCTGCTTTCGGGCACGATCACGGGAGCCCGGGCGAGCGCGCCGGCCGCATAGGGCGCAGCGAGCTTGACGATCTTGCCGTTGGGCGCGTCCGCCCGGCTGATGCCGTAGATCGCATCATCCGGCCCGACCGCGGCATAGACGATGCGGTCGGGATAATCGGCGACCCGGATCGCCGGCTGCCCTTCGCGCAGCACGTAGAAGGCCCATTGGCCGCCATCGCCGCGCTGTACGGAGGCGAGAATCCCGCTCCGGTCGTAGCGGTTGTCGAGAAACACTTCGGAGACGCGCTCAAGCCCGTCTTTTTGCCCAAGGACGAGAGGATCGGCCGCCCGGTCGCTACCGAGGCGGTGGAAATAGACCTGCATGTTGAAATGCTGATCCGTGGCCGGCGCGTCGGGCCCGGGGTAGCGGGTGTACCAGAACCCCTTGCCGTCCGGCGTCCAGGCCAGGCTGCCGCCGGCCGTCGGATATTGCACGCGCGGGATCGGCTGGCCGGTCTCCTTGCCGCTCGCGACGTCAAAGATGTGCAGCGTGCCGTCCTCGCTGCCGTTCTTCGATAGCGACAGCGCGACCAGCCTGCCGTCGGGCGAGGGCACGAACCAGTCGATGGAGGTGAGCCCCTTGGCATCGAGCGCGTTGGGATCAAGCACGGATTTGCGGCTCGCGGGATCGGCCTTCGCGTCGAGCGTCACCAGCATCGGCTGCTGCTTCGCCGGATCGCTGTACATCGCGAAAACCAGGTTTCCGCGCACCATCAGCTCGGAATAGGCGGGCGAGGTCGCGGTGATCAGTTTCGTGAGCCTGGATTTGATCGCCTCCGCGTCGGGCAGCGCGTCCAGATAGGCGCGGGTGCGCGCATTCTGCGCGCCGCTCCACGCCTGCACCTTGGGATCGGCAGCGTTCTCCAGCCAGCGATAGGGATCGGCGACTTTCGTGCCCTGGATCACATCGACCGTCGTGCCCGCCGGCGTGGCCGGCGGCGGCGGGATCGTGGCGGCCATAGCAGCGCCGGCGATGCAGCAAAGCGCAAAAGCTGAAACGCAGGCGAACAGACGTGTCATGGGGCAGAATCTCCAGCTGGAGCCGAGCCTTTGGCACGGCGAAGACGCACGAAACTTCTACACCAATGGTGGCCAATTCAAAGCACAATTCGTCCGCGATGCATTGAATTTTCAACAGATATCAACGACGAGGACGGCGAGCGCGATAGCGGTCCAAGACAGAAATGAACCGGATTGGCCACCGAATGTTCTGGCTATAGTATAGCCAGAATGGCTTACGCGATCGTCCTGGCCCCGGAGTCGATCGAAGATTTCAGGAAGTTGAGGGCGAATGCCCGGGCGGAGGTGCGAACCGCTATCGAAACGCATCTGCGCCATGAGCCGGAAAAGGCGAGCCGAAGTCGTATCAAACGGTTGCGCGGCGTGCGAGGGCCGCAATATCGGCGTCGTGTCGGCGATATTCGAGTTTTCTACGATGTGTCAAAATCGACCGTCGAGGTTCTGGCGGTCATTTCCAAATCGGAGGTCGAATCATGGCTCGCGCAATTCGCAAGTCCGGAGTGAGAGAAATCCCGCTATCGGAAGTCAAGGACGACCTGTCGCGTTATCTTCGCGAAGCTGGAAAGCACGACATCGTGATTACCCTCACGGCAAGCCGGCCGGAGTGTTGATAGGTTTTGACTCGGAGGAGGATTGGTTTGATTACAGACTCGAAAATGAACCGCGCTTTCTACGTCGTATTGAACAGGCCCGAGTCAGCCTCCGCGCCGGGCGAGGTGTGAAACTGGAAGACATCGAATAGAAAACGGTGCCATGATGGTCGGGCACTGAGCCGTGGCCAGGCTCACCGATCCTTCCTCCGCGCGAATGGGGGGAGGAAAGACCAGTGCGCTCACTCTAACGGTTGGAATTCGGTTCCATCTGGTCCTCTTCCGGGTGCATGCCAGACAATCAGGTAGGATATCGGACCCGTGTGACGCTTATTCGTCGCCCTTCGCGCGCCCCGCGTTGTCGTCAGGCCGCGGGTTCAGGACGCAGAGACGCCTCGCGGGGCGCCGGGGACACGACCATCTTCACGGAATCCGGCCAGGCGGCGAGCGCAACCTCGATGATGTCGCGCAACTGTTTCCCGGTGGCGCCCGCAGACGCCTGGATGCACATGCCGTTCGCCATCGCCACGAGATAACGCGCGAGCGTTGCGGGACTTGCGTCTTCCGGAAGATTCCCGGCCTCCTTGTCGCGCTCGAAACGCTCCCGCAGGGCGCGTTCCTTTTCGGCGCGATGCTCGGCCAGCGCCTCCGGAATATCCGCGTCGGAGCAGGAGAGACCGCTCTGCACCAGAAGGCATCCCGGCGGATGGCGGCCTTCCGTATCGGCGGCGAATTCCGCAACGCCCTCCAGAAAAAGCCTTGCGACCGAACGCGGATCGGGTGCGGCGAGCACGCGATCCATCAATGCCTGACGGCGCGCGTCGTAGCGCGCGAGCACCGCCCGGAAGAGGCCTTCCTTGTTGCCGAACGCGGCGTAGAGGCTCGGCGGGTTGATGCCCATGGCCTCGGTGAGCTCGGACAGCGAGGCGCCTTCGTAACCCTTCCGCCAGAATACGGTCATCGCACGGTCGAGCACGGTATCCGTGCAAAAATTGCGGGGCCGGCCTGTCCTCACGGCGTTTCCACTATTATTGTATCGTGTGATACATAATGGCCTTGAAGGTCCTAATCCAGCCTCTACATCTGTATCGTTCGATACAAAAATTGAGGCTAAGACGATGTCGCACATCGCAGACCTGACCCGAACCGACCGCTTTGAGGCCGGAGCACGTCCCGTCGGGGCCGCCCGCATATTGAAAAACCGTGCCCTTCTGGGCGCGGCGGCGGCCGTGCTTCTGGGCGGGCTGGGCCTGATCGCCTGGCATGCCGAAGCCGGCAGCAAACCTGCTCCCGCGGCTCCGCCCGCGGTCACCGTGGGCGTGACGGTCGTTCATGCGCGGCCGGTGCGCATCTGGTCGGAATTTTCCGGCCGCATGACGGCGGTCGACTCCGCCGATATCCGCCCCGAAGTCAACGGCCGCATCACCGAGATCCGTTTCAGGAACGGGCAGAGCGTGAAGGCGGGCGACATTCTGTTCGTCATCGACCCGCGCCCCTATGAGGCCGCGGTCGCCAAGGCCGAAGCCGATCTCGCCACCGCAAGATCCAACGCGAGCTTCGCGCATACCGACCTGGCACGCGCCAAAGCGCTCATCGGCGCCCAGGCAATCTCGCGCGTCTATTACGATCAGCGCGTCAACGCGGAAGGTGTCGCGGATGCCGCCATCAAGTCCGCGGAAGCGGAACTCGCGAGCGCGAATGTCGATCTCGACCACGCTTACGTCAAAGCGCCGATCGACGGCCGTGTGAGCCGCGCGGAACTGACCGTCGGCAATGTGGTGCAGAGCGGAGCCAACGCGCCACTGCTGACGTCGATCGTCTCGAATGACGGCATCTATGCCGATTTCGACGTGGACGAGCAGACCTATCTCGCAACCGTGCGCGCGCATGCCGCGACCGCCGCGAAAGAAACGAATATCCCAGTCGAACTGACGATCCCGGGTGACACCGGCCATGCGTATGAAGGCGCCATCGAAAGTTTCGACAACAAGATCAACATCGACACCGGCACGATCCGTGCCCGTGCCCGCTTCGCCAATGCGGACGGCACGCTGGTGCCGGGCATGTTTGTTTCGGTGCGGCTCGCCAGCGCGCGCGACAGCAATGCAATCCTGGTACCGGAAGCGGCCATTGGCAGCGACCAGAGCAAACGCTTCGTGTTCGTTGTCGACAGAGGCGACCACGCGGACTATCGCGCCGTCACGCTGGGCAAAGAGGCCGGCGGCGAACAGGTCGTGACGGCCGGCCTGCATGACGGCGAGCGGATCATCATCAGCGGATTGCAGAAGGTTCAGCCCGGCGCGCTGGTCGATCCCGTGCCCGGCGCGCGCGAGCTCGCGTCACGCTGATCGCCTGATTGTTTGAACGGAATTTGAGGGAGCGTCCTTCGGGGCGAACGTCATGAGTTTGTCCAAATTCTTCATCGATCGCCCGATCTTTGCGGGTGTCATATCGGTCCTGATCTTCCTGGCCGGGCTGATCGCGATGACGCAGCTTCCGGTCTCGGAATATCCCGAGGTCGTTCCGCCGTCGGTCGTGGTGACGGCGCAGTTTCCCGGCGCCAATCCGAATGTGATCGCCGAGACGGTGGCGACGCCGCTGGAAGAGCAGATCAACGGCGTGGAAAACATGCTCTACATGTTCTCGCAGGCCGCCTCTGACGGCACGCTGACGCTCACCGTCACCTTCAAGATCGGCACCAATCCGGATCTCGCGCAGCAGCTCGTGCAGAACCGCGTGAACCAGGCGCTGCCGCGCCTGCCGCAGGTAACGCAGGCACTGGGCGTTACCACGACCAAAAGCTCGCCGGACCTGACCATGGTCGTCCACCTGACATCGCCGGACGGCCGCTATGACATGCTTTACCTGCGCAACTACGCGGTGCTGAACGTCAAGGACCGCCTCGCGAAGATCGAGGGCGTGGGCAACGTGCAGCTGTTCGGCTCCGGCGACTATGCCATGCGCATCTGGCTCAATCCGGAGAAGATCGCCGAGCGCAGCATGACGGCGGACGACGTGGTCAACGCGATCCGCCAGCAGAATGCGCAGGTCGCCGCCGGCATCATCAACGGGCCGCCCTATGGCAGGACGGGCGAGCTGCAGCTTCCGATCAACGTGCAGGGACGCCTCAGCACGCCGGAGGAATTCCGCAACATCGTCATCAAGCGCGACAAGGGCGTGGTCACGCGGCTGGGCGACGTGGCGCGGGTGGAAATCGCCGCGTCGGAATACGGGTTGCGTTCGCTGCTCGACAACAAACAGGCCGTCGCCATTCCGATCTTCCAGGCGCCGGGATCGAACGCCATCCAGATCTCCGATCGCGTCCGCGCGACCATGGAAGAGCTGAAGAAGAATTTCCCGCAGGGCCTCGACTACAGCATCGTCTACGACCCGACCGTGTTCGTGCGGGATTCGATCCGCGCCGTGGTGCACACGCTTATCGAAGCGGTGCTGCTGGTCGTGCTGGTGGTGATCCTGTTCCTGCAGACCTGGCGCGCCTCGATCATTCCGCTGCTGGCCGTGCCGGTTTCCATCATCGGCACTTTCGCCTTCATGCTCGCATTTGGATTCTCGATCAACGCGCTGTCGCTGTTCGGGCTCGTGCTCGCCATCGGCATCGTGGTCGACGACGCCATCGTGGTCGTGGAAAACGTGGAGCGGAACATCGAGGCCGGCCTCGCGCCGCGCGAGGCGACGCTGAAGGCGATGTCGGAGGTCACCGGTCCCATCATCGCCATCGCGCTCGTCCTTTGCGCGGTGTTTGTGCCCATCGCCTTCATCAGCGGATTGACCGGCGAATTCTATCGCCAGTTCGCGCTGACCATCGCCTTCTCCACCATCATCTCGGCGTTCAATTCGCTGACCCTGTCTCCCGCCCTCTCCGCCACGCTTCTGAAAGCGCATGGCGCGCGGAAGGACTGGCTGGCGCGCGGCATGGACCACGGGCTGGGACCGTTCTTCCGCCGCTTCAACAAATTGTTTCACAGAGGTTCGGAGAATTACAGCCTCGGCGTCGGCGGAATCCTGAAGCGCCGTTCGGGCGCACTCGTCGTCTATGCGGTGCTGCTCGGTCTCACCTGGGTCGGGTTCCAGCTCGTGCCGCCGGGCTTCGTGCCCATGCAGGACAAGGCCTATCTCGTCAGCTTCGCGCAATTGCCGGAGGGCGCCACGCTCGACCGCACCGAGGCCGTGATCCGCAGGATGAGCGACATCGCGCTGAAGGAACCGGGCGTGCAGGGCGCGGTGGCGTTTCCCGGGCTTTCCATCAACGGCTTTATCAACAGCCCCTCCGCTGGAATCGTGTTTGTGACCCTGAAGCCGTTCGACCAACGCAGTTCGGCGGATCTCTCCGGCATCGCCATCGCGGGCAAGCTGCAGCAGAAATACAACGCCATCGGGAACGCGGTGATCGCGATCTTCCCGCCGCCGCCTGTAAACGGGCTGGGAACGATCGGCGGCTTCAAGCTGCAGGTGGAGGACCGCACCGACCAGGGCGACGAGGCCTTGAACCGCGCCATGCAGGACATCCAGCAGAAGGCCGCAAAGGACCCGGCGCTGGCCGGCATCTTCTCCAGCTTCAACATCGGCGTGCCGCAGCTCTATGCCGATATCGACCGCACCCAGGCGATGCAGCTCGGCGTCGACATGCAGGACGTGTTCGACACGATGCAGACCTATCTGGGCTCCATCTATGTCGATGATTTCAACCGCTTCGGCCGTACCTATGAGGTGATTGCGCAGGCCGACACGCCGTTCCGCTCCAAGCCGGACGACATCCTGCGCCTTCAGACGCGCAATGCCGACGGGCAGATGGTGCCGTTCGGCAGTTTCGTGCAGGTGAAGGAGACGACGGGCCCCGACAGCGCCATGCGCTACAACGGGTTCCGCTCGGCCGATCTCAACGGCGCGCCGGCGCCGGGCTATTCGTCGGGACAGGCTGAGGCTGCCATCACCAAAATCCTGAACAACACCCTGCCCAAGGGCATGAGCTTCGAATGGACCGATCTCACCTATCAGCAGATCCTGGCCGGCAACACCGCGCTGCTCGTCTTCCCGCTCTGCGTGCTGCTCGTGTTCCTGGTGCTGTCGGCCCAGTATGAAAGCCTGTTCCTGCCGCTCGCCATCATCCTGATCGTGCCGATGTGCCTCTTCTCGGCGATCACCGGGGTGTGGCTGACCGGCGGCGACAACAACATCTTCACGCAGATCGGCCTGTTCGTGCTGATCGGCCTCGCCTGCAAGAACGCGATCCTGATCGTGGAATTCGCGCGCGAACTGGAAATCCGGGGGCGAAAGACGCTCGATGCCGCGATGGAAGCCGCGCGCCTCAGGCTGCGCCCGATCCTGATGACGAGCTTCGCCTTCATCATGGGCGTGACGCCGCTGGTGCTCTCATCCGGCGCTGGTGCCGAGATGCGCCACGCGATGGGCGTCGCCGTGTTCTTCGGCATGCTGGGCGTGACGTTTTTCGGCCTGTTCCTGACGCCGGTGTTCTACGTGTCGCTGCGGGCGCTGGAGAAGCGCATCACGGGGACGGAGAAGGTGCATCATCATGTTTGATGCCGTTGCCCCTGAATGCCCCGCGCTCTGACGTCCGAAGTTTCGCGACTTGAACAGAATGCTACTCACAGGCAAGCGGTCCAGCGAAGGCACAAGACATGTCCACGCTTTAACGCGAATGCTCACCTCATATCCCGATATTATCGAAACATGGGCTCAAATTGTCTCGGTGGTGCTTTACCGGAAGGCGAAAGACCTTGTCTGTTCACCCCGCCGTAAGCGAAAAACAAAGGTCCCAACAAATTGACGCTCAGAATCTTCACTTCGTACCTTAAGGATTATCTACGATCCACTGAGCTGAGGCGTCCGCTATATCCCTGAATGTTATTTCATCGACTTGAAGCAGCTTCACAGTTGCTATCTTCGGTAGCTGCCGCCGAAATTGCTCCTACTGGTCAGCGACCGCCGCTCCACCCGGAATTCGCCCTTTTGGATTTTCGAGTCGCAGCCAATTGACACTCTCCAGAACCACCTGCCGCTTTGTTCCATTGTGTGCGTGGACGTCCTGACCTGCAATGTCGGATATGAATTTCTGATATCTATATAGCTCTCGATCCAAAATGAGGATCTTCTTGGCAGGCTGGCCAGAAGTGCCGAATTTCTTCGCTCCGATGAACAGTCCAAGCTCCAATGGCATATTAAATCTGGGAAGCTTCGTTGAAGCATCTAATTCGGTCTTTGAGATATCGTGTATACCATACTGACATTCTCTTATAATTCTGCATATTTTTTCCATTCGGACGTCGCCGCCATCGTCATCTTCTTGTGCGCATCGAGCGCGAAATCCGCATCGGATAACCGCAAAGACCGCGGCTCGGAACATTTCCTCATAGTCGTCTGAAAACGGACAATTTATGAATACGTCCATGTTGGACATTATCCGTCACCAGACCGAGCAAGTGCGATCGCATTGCGGAGTTCACGTTGACTAAAATGGGTTGATCGCTTCTGCCTTAGAATGCGCACGCCATCACTGGTAACTCCCAGCACCGTTTTGCCAGGACTATGCGACTTCGTCCTATGCGGCGCCCCCCGAGCATTGAGGGAAACAACCAGATCCAGCGCCTTTTGCCGGATGGCGCCCTCGGTTCTCTTGAATCGGTGCGCGATCTTGACGGCCGGCGTCTTTGCCTTGGCTAACGACTTGAACTCCTTGACATCTTCCGGAGTCCAGGCGCGGCGCTTGATTGTCTTTTTCCTGGGTGGCATTGCGAATCTCCAATTCCTGACGATTTAGCTATGGTAAGCTGGTAGCTGTTTGGTGTCCACTTGATTTGCGTCCTGACTTGGGTCACGGCAGATTTAGGGGATCCCCCCAGGATTCCCAGGTTCGGCCGATCTCAACGGCGCGCCGGCGCCGGGACAGGCGCAGGCCGCCATCACCAAAATCCTGAACAATACCCTGCCCAAGGGCATGAACTTCGAATGGACCGATCTCACCTATCAGCAGATCCTGGCCGGCAACACGGCCCTTCTCGTCTTTCCGCTCTGCGTGCCGCTCGTGTTCCTGGTGCTGTCGACCCAGTATGAAAGCCTGTTGCTGCCGCTCGCCATCATCCTGATCGTACCGATGTGCCTCTTCTCGGCGATCACCCAGCCAATTGGGGTCGGAGTGGGATGGTGCGGGACCGGCTGCTCCAAGCCGCTCGCTCTGGGGGGCCCACACAACAGGCATCCGATGCATGGGGAACACGCTGGCAGCTGGACGTCACGGTTGCGCGACACGAAAGACGCGCCGTGGCAAGAACGATCCGGATTCTGCGGCCTGGCGAAACCTTGCCGCGCTTCGTAAGGTGTCGGGTGCTGTGATGAGACGGACAAACCAGCGAATCGACGGGCCTTCCACCTTGAACGTGGTAGCTTTGCTGTCTGATATTCCCGCGCAGCGGCTCGCGCGCGGGCAGGTGGGAACTGTCGTGGAGCAACTTGACGAAGACACCGTGCTTGTGGAGTTCAGCGACGAGGAAGGCCGCCCCTACGCACTTGTGCCCTGCCAGCGAAGCGGACTTCTGACCCTGCATTACGTTCCCGAAGCTGCCTGAGAAATTCGGTGACGCGAGCTGGGTTCCCTTGGCCGGCTGGCAAACCATAAGAGAACGGCCTGCCCCATCATCAAGCGATTCCCGGGCGGGTGTCCGCCGGGCAACCGCGAAGCCAGCCGCATCCGACGCGGCCGGGAAATCTGGTTCGTCTGACGGCATTCATATCCCGGGATTCGCGTTGTCATGAGGCGCGGCTTGCGGAAAACGGCTGTTCCGCGCCTGCGTGGGAGGATGCTGGTGAACTGGATTCTTTGGGTTGCGCCCCTGCTGGTCGCGGTTTGCGGCCTCGCGCTGCTGATCTCCGGAATCGGGCATCTGCTGCGCGGCCACGCCGTGCGGGGAAGCGGGTATTTGCTTCCCGGCGCGCTCCTGGCGGTCGTTGGTTTCGTGGCGGGGCTGCTCGGTCTCAACGCCCAGACCTATGCGCGGCTCACCCATGAGGGTCCCGTGGCGCTGGTGAGCGTGCGCAGTCTCGATCCGGCTTCGGCACGCTATCTCGTGACGGTCCGCCGGCTCGACGGCAGCAACCGCGTGCAAAGCTGCGAGTTGCAGGGCGATGAATGGGTCCTGAGCGGGCGTGTGCAGAAATGGAAGCCATGGGCCAATCTGCTCGGGCTCGACGCGACATACACGCTGGAGCAGATGTCGAACATGTATTTTTCGGCGGCGCGCGCCAACGGCAAACCGATCACCGCCTGCGACATCGCCGATGTGGCGCCGCGGATCGATCAATACGTGCCGCAGGCATGGCTCGCCTGGCTCGCGGCGCGGTCCTTCGTCGTCGACCGCCGCTTCGGCTCGGCCAATTACATGCCGCTCGCCAACGGGGCGGTCTACCGCGTGGTGATCACGCAATCCGGCTTCAACGCCGAGCCGGTCAATCAGCCCGCCCGCGCCGCGAACGACGCGCGGCCGTAGCGTGCGAAGGACGGGATGGACCGAAATTCGGTGACGTAATTCGGTGACGCGATTCGCGTTTCCTATGGCGGCAGGCGAGCCGTAACAGAACAGCGCGCCTCCGATCGTGGCATGTCCGACGGGCTACCTTCCGGGGGGCAGCCGCATCCGACGCGATCGGGAAATGCCATTCGTGTCGCGGTTCCCGCCGTGCCGAAGTCGAAGTAGCACTCGACCGCTGAAAGCGGGCCCTTCAAGTTATGGGGAGAGAGACCGTCTCGCGACGGCCTCTCCAGGTTTATCAGCAAGCGATCAACCGCTGCCTTCAGGCTCCTTGAACACCGTTTGCCGCCTTGCGAATGACATCGAACACGAAATCGGGCTGCGAAAGCATGGGCACGTGGCTGCTGTTCGTCTCGAATGTGGTCGCCCCCATGCGCTTGGCCACGAAGCGCTCCAGATCGGGGTGGACGGTGCGATCATCCTTGGCCACGATGTACCAACTCGGCTTCGATCTCCAGGCGGTGCCTTTCATCTTCTGATCGAACAGGTTCTCCGCCGGTACGCCCTGCGTGGCCCAGACAAGCTTCTGCTCCTCTTCGGGCAGATCTCCGGCGAATGACCCGATGCCTTTCCGGCTGAGCCAGATACGCCCGTCTACGATTTCGATATGTGAAAAGACTTCCGTGACCGGAAACTTGCTCTGCAGGCTCTGCGATGTTTCGTCCTCATCCGGCGCGAGTGCGGCGATGTAGACAAGTCCGGCGACGTGGGGATGGGTTCCCGCGGCCGTGATGACCGTTCCCCCGTAGGAATGACCGACCAGGATGGCCGGACTGCTGACCCGACCGAGCGCCCGGATTACAGCGGCCACGTCGCCTTCAAGCGTGTCGAGGCTGTTCTGGGTGGACATCACCTCGTGCCCCTCTGCCTGAAGCTTGCGGATGACCTTGCCGAAGCATGAGCCATCGGCCCACAGCCCATGCGCGAACACGACGCTTGTCTTGCCTTGTTGGGACATTGCTGCCCTCCCTGGGGTTGGGGGCACCGAAGAATTCGGTACCATTGACGGGCACAGCGTGGCCATCGCTTTGACCGCAGACAAGGACTTTGTATGCTCGACCTCCTATGCTTTCAAGGTATGGGTTGTCCGGATGGGGTTGAGGCATTTGCGCTATTTCGTTGCGGTCGCCGAGGAAGGCAGTCTCACGAATGCTGCCGAGCAGCGGCTGCACACCGCCCAGCCTTCGTTCAGCAGGCAAATTCGCGATCTCGAACTGGAGGTCGGTGCAAAGCTGTTTGAGCGCAGGGCGCGTGGCATTGCGCTGACTGCGGCGGGCCGGGTGTTTCTCGATCATGCGCGCCTTGTGCGGCAAAGGCCGGAGTCACGCTGAAACAGAAATACGACACGGAAAACCTGTCCGGCGGGATGTCGCTGGTGGCATCCACCGGCGGCGTGACGCTGCTTCCGCTCTATGTGCAAAACATGCTGATCCCGTCGGTTGTCGCCTGCCCGTTGCAGGGCGAGCCGCCGACCATCGACCTGGTGATGGGTTACAACAAATCGAACACGTCACCATTGCTGAAGCGATTTGTGTTCCGTGCCAACGAGTTGGTAGCCGGCATTCGGAAACAGAGTTCTTTGAAGTCGGTCGCATGACCAGACCCGCCGATCTTCTTCGCTCCACGCCCGCGGGGCTTTGCTGTGTTCCCGGCGATTTCGTCATCGATCCGGTGCGGCCGGTGGAGCGGGCGGTGATCACGCATGGGCATGGCGATCATGCACGGCCGGGTCACGGTGAGGTGCTGGCGACGCGCGAGACGCTGGCGATCATGGAAGCGCGCTACGGCGAGGACTTCGCGGGCTCGGCGCAACCCGCGCGCTATGGCGAGACCACATCGCACAATGGCGTGGAGGTGACGCTGGTGCCGGCCGGCCATGTGCTGGGTTCGGCGCAGATCGTGCTGCGGTGGAAGGGGATCACAGCCGTTGTCTCCGGCGACTATAAGCGCCGCCGCGATCCGACCTGTTTGCCGTTCGAGCCGGTACCCTGCGACGTGTTCGTCTCGGAAGCGACCTTCGGCCTGCCGGTGTTCCGCCATCCCGACGATGCCGGCGAGATTGCCAAACTGCTCAAATCCGTCGCGCAGTTTCCCGATCGGGCGCATCTGGTGGGCGCCTATGCGCTCGGCAAGGCGCAGCGCCTCATCTGTCTGTTGCGCGAGGCGGGATATGACCGCACGATCTTCATTCACGGCGCGCTCGCGAAGTTGAACGCCACCATCGCAGGAACTCCGGCCGGGTGCCTTCCGGGGAACCGCGAAGGCCAGCCGCATCCCACGCGGCCGGAAAATGCTACTCGCGTACCGGCATTCATGTCCCGGGATTTGCGTTGTCATGAGGCGCGGCTTGCGGAAAACGACTGTTCCGCGCCTGCTTCGGAGGATGCTGGTGAAGTGGATTCTGTGGGTTGCGCCCTGCTGGTCGCGGTTTGCGGCCTCGCGCTGCTTACCTCCGGAATCGGGGATCTGCTGCGCGGCCACGCCGTACGGGGAAGCGGGTATTTGCTCCCCGGCGCGCTCCTGGCGGTCGTTGGGGCTGCTCGGTCTTAACGCCCAGACCTATGCGCGGCTTCAACCATGAAGCTACCGTGGCTCTGGTGAGCGTGCAAAGTCTCGATCCGGCTTCGGCACGCTATCTGGTGACGGTCCGCCGGCTCGACGACAGCAACCGCGTGCAAACCTGCGAGCTGCAGGGCGACGAATGGGTGCTGGGCGGGCGTGTGCAGAAATGGAAGCCATGGGCCAATCTGCTCGGGCTCGATGCGACATACACGCTGGAGCAGCTGTCGAACATGTATTTTTCGGCGGCGCGCGCCAACGGCAAACCGATCACCGCGTGCGACATCGCCGATGTGGCGCCGCGGATCGATCAATATATGCCGCAGGCATGGCTCGCCTAGCTCACGGCGTGGTCCTTCGTCGTCGACCGCCGCTTCGGCTCGGCCAATTACACGCCGCTCGCCGATGGCGCGGTCTACCGGGTCGTGATCACACAATCCGGCTTCAACGCCGAGCCGGTCAATCAGCCCGCCCGCGCCGCGAACGAGGCGCGGCCGTAGCGTGCGACGAACAGGATGAACCGAAATTCGGTGACGTAATTCGATGACGCGAGCTGCGTTTCCCCTGGGGCCGCAGGCGAGCCGTAACAAAACGGCGCGCCTCCGATCATGGCATGTCCGCCGGCTGCCTTCCGGGGGGCCAGCCGCATCCCACGCGGTCGGGAAATGCCGTTCGTGTGGCGGTTTCCGCCGTGCCGAACTCGAAGGAGACCGTCGAAGCCCGATAACGGCCGGCAGGCTGGGCCACTGTTCCAGGCGGGCGTGAGAAGCCCTCATCGACGGGTCGCGATGGTTTCCGGTCCGAAGATCGCTCACAGCGCGCCGGCTTGCTGCTGACTTGTGTCCGTTCCAGCGACGTTTTGCAATCGCTCCGTCGATGCCCTTAGTTGCGCGATGAGCCCGCCGATGTTTCCGTTGGTTTCCAGGAGGTAATCGTTGATCCGGCCGCGCTCCTGCTGGCCGAGCCACACGCCTGCCAGCGCAACATCGCTCACGATGAAGTGGCCGCCATCATCGACCAGCCGGAAATCCATTTCGATTGGCTGGTTCCCTGGATCGTCCTGTTGTTGCCGGTTGGGACTCACGAGCTCGACCGTCACCACATACCCGTCCGGATCGTCCCTGGCACAACCGGTTACCCGTGCGATCTGTCCGGAATAGTACTTCAAGAGCATCGTCTCGTAGTAGGAGATGACATAGCTTCCGAACGTGTCCACGAATCGATTGATCTGCGCGGGTCTTGCAGATATGTTCCCCAACCCGAGCGAGAAGAGTGCAAGGCGCCGGACATCGATCAGCGAGTTGAGGAAAACGCGCAGCTGCGCGGCTCGTTGGGCATCGGGAATGCCGCGATCGTCGAGGATGCCCAGCCCTCTTTCGAGATTGGTGCGCACGAAGTTTTCGGATGCTGTCTGCCCGGGGTCGCCTGGACCGGACTCCGCGTAGGAGCGCGGCACGCTCGAGGCCAATAAGACGGCGGCCGCCAAAAGCCAACACGCGAGGGTTCTTGTGGGGAAGAGAATGCAGCTGGTGAGGGGATTGCGTTTCACGTTTCATGCTACTCCAGTTCGTATGCGCCCCAAACCTCAGGCCGCCGCCACAGCGTGCGCCGGCACGCGCCGTGCGTGATGTGCAGTCAGCTGATTGACCTGACCGACCAGATCCGCGATGTCGCACCCCTTTGCTCCGTTTCGTTTGAGCTTGATCGGTTCTTTGCCTTCGAGCATCGCCGAGACCGCGTGGCGCGCGCGATGCACCCGGTTTTTCGCCGCATTCGGCGGGCAGTGCAGGATGACAGCCGCATCCTTGCTGGAGAGGCCGCCTATCACAGACAGAATCAATGCCTCGCGCCGCCGGACGGAAAGCGAGTCGATCGCGCGCACGGCATCGTCGAGTTCGACAGTCCAGAGTTGTTCGGCCGGCGGTGCCGAGAGTCTTTCGGCCGCCTCCTCGTCCCATGGCATTTGCCGCCAACCCCGACGGACCTCGGAACGGAACTGGTTGCGCATGATGGTGAAAAGCCAGGCCTTCAGATTTGTTCCCGCAGCGAATGAACCGCGCGCCTGCCAGGCCTTCACGAGCGCCTCCTGGACAAGATCGGCGGCTGCCTCATCGTCTCTTTGGTAGAGCCGGCGCGCAAGCTTCCGGAGCAACGGCATCAGACCGACGATTCCGGCCGTAAATTGCGTGTCTGCGAGCGGCGCGCCCGGGCATTTGTGTGGATGGGCTGGAGGGCTGTCAATCATGATCGTTTCTCGTCTTGTTTCAACCTGGGAGCGCCTGAATCACTCGCGGCCGTTCACGGCAAGATCGAAGGTGAACACGCCCTCCGCACTTTCCGGCCGTTGCAGTACTTCGGGATGGCGGAGGGTGCGGACGGTATCCTGATATCCGGCGCGCAGGTGTTCCTCCATGCTTGCGCGGGAGAACTCATAGTCTCCCGAACCGCCCTCGTATTGCCGCGATCGATAGATGAGCTGCACGAGGTTGTAGACCTTGCGCCCGGCCATCGGACGCAGGAAAGCGTATTCCGGCGATTTCCGGAGCTCGCCGGGAATCTTATCGAGAAGATCGGACAGGGCGTTGCGGATCCTCTGGATCTGCCTGAAGCGGTCGGAATTCGCGCGCGTGCGGCTTGAATACTGGATCTCTTTCTGACGGGTCATCACATCGGCCATGCTGCGCGGAAGCGACCCGCGCGCGCTCCAGAGGTCGACCTGGAAGGCAAGCGTGTCCATGCGCGGTTCGCTCTCCAGCACCCATTGCAGCGGCGTGTTGGAGACGAGACCGCCGTCCCAATAATGACTTCCATCGATCTCGATCGGCGGAAAACCCGGCGGCAGGGCGGCGCCGGCCATGACATGTTCGGGGCCGATCATGTGAGTGGTATTGTCGAAATAGACGAAGTTTCCTGTCGTGACATTCACTGCGCCAATGCTGAAGCGCATGTCGCCGGAGTTGAGGCGGTCGAAATCGATGAAACGTTCGAGCGTCGTCTTCATGGCCGAAGTGTCGTAGTAGCTGATGGCCTCCGGGGCGCCCGCGGGCTGCAGCCAGGGGCTCAGGCTGCGCGGCGAAAAGAAACCCGGCACGCCCAGTGTCGCCGCAAGGCCGGCGCTGAACTGGTTCACGAAGCTGCGCGCGACATCGCCGCGCGGCTTGAAGAAGGACGTGAGATTTCTGTGCGGAGCGGTGATGAGATCCCAGAAATTCCGAAGCTGTTCGACCCGGTACCGGGGAGAATTGCCCGCGATAATGGCGGAGTTGATGGCGCCGATGGATATGCCCGCAACCCAGTCCGGATGGAGATCCGCCCGGGCGAGGGCCTCATAGACCCCGACCTGATAGGCGCCCAGCGCTCCCCCGCCTTGCAGGAGCAGCGCGATGCAGTCGAAGGGCGGCCGCTCGCGTGCCAAAGTCCTTCGCGCGCCAAGGCGCTCGACCAATGCCATGTTCATGTCTTCCGCTCCTTTCCCGCGCAGCTACGGCCGCCGGAGTTATTCCATGTGCCATCCATGACTGACGACGATGGACTGACCGGTGAGCGCGTTGGTCGGAAATCCCGCAAGGAAAACCGCGGTGCGCGCCACGTCGTCCAGTGTGGTGAACTCCCCGTCCACCGTCTCCCTGAGCATCACCTGTTGAACCACATCATGTTCGCTGATCCCGAGTATCCCGGCCTGTTCGGGGATTTGTTTGTCCACGAGCGGCGTGCGCACGAAGCCGGGACAGATGATGTTGCTGCGGACGCCGTGCCGTGCTCCTTCCTTTGCCACCACTTTGCACAGACCTTCGAGACCGTGCTTTGCGCTGACATAGGCAGCCTTGAGCTCCGAGGCCTCCTTGGAATGAACTGAACCTATATAGATCACGGAGCCCCCGCGGCGTTGCGCGTACATGCAACGCAGGCAGGCGCGGGTCGTCAGGAACGCGCCGTCCAGATAGACGGCAAGCACTCTCTTCCAGTCGGCGAATTCGAGCTCCTCGATGGGGGCAACAAGCTCGATGCCGGCATTCGAAATCAAAACGTCGATGCCGCCAAAACGTCGCGCGATGATCGCGACGGCGGAATCCACCTCGTCCTCGTCCGTCACGTCCATGGCCACGCCGAGCGCATGCTCTCCACCGGGATCGAATTCCGCGGCCACGGCGCGGGCGCCCGCCACATTCAGATCGGCAACCGCAACTTTCGCGCCCGCCGCGTGCAACTGACGGGCGATCTCCCTGCCGATGCCGCTCGCCGCGCCAGTGACGATGACGCCCTTGTCCTTCAGATCCATCGAAATGCTCCTCCGGATCGGTCTGTCGCGGATCGAATTTGGCGAAAGATCACTGTTCGCTCCTTTGCTCATTGGAAGAATTGTTCTGAGGCGCTTCCGCTGCAGAGACGGCCGCCGCGCCGTTTGCCAGCGCGAAGAGCGTTTGTGCCAGAGCGATCCTCCGCTTGTCGCTGATCGCAGCACAGCTTCGATCGGCAAAGGAACGACCAATCGCCTGAAAGACGCTCAGCGCGCGCTGTCCTTCCTCCGTCAGGCGGATCGCCCATGTGCGCCGGTCTGCAGGCACTGATTCGCGCAGGATCCAGTCACGACTCTCGAGATCGTCCAGCAGTTGCGACATTGCCATCCGGCTCAGGCCGAGTAGGATTGCGAGCTGCGACTGTGACGCGCCGCCGCTCCGTCCGAGCTCGAGAATTGCGGATGCGCGCGTCGCATTCAGGCCCGGAATCCGGGCGCGCAATTCCTTTTCCCACTGCTTGCGAATGTTTCGGGCAACCGTTTGAACCAGGAACAGCAGGTCGAGGCTGTCGGGCGTGCCGACCGGCTCGAACAAACAACAATCCGCACCATCATGGGCACCGGCGCCGTCGGGCGGCAGGGTAGAATGCGCGGAAGGGTCGTTCTCGCGCCGCCAGTTTACCGGCCTGCTCATTCGAATGCCATGGTCTGCGCCGCGCCGTCCTGCGGTTGCGCACGCTTGAACATGACGACCAGCGGAAGCCCCGCGAGTGTCGCGATCATCAGGAGCTTGTAGTCGTCGATATAGGCGATGATCTGCGCCTGGTTGGTGATGACGGAGTCCAGCGCGGCGCGGCCTGCCGCAGTCAGCGGATTCCAGTATTGCGCGATGGTGGGGCTCTGGAACACCCGGTTGACGGCGTTCACATAGACGGAGATATCCGCGTGATTGACCTGGGTGTTTGTCGTGAGCAGCGCGTTGACGACCGAGATGCCGACGCTGGAGCCAACATTGCGTGAGAGATTGAAGAGTCCTGCGCCTTCCGTCCGGTGCTCCGGCGGCAGCGTCGCGAGCGCGGCCGCGCTGAGCGGCACGAAGAGCAGGCCGAGACCGATGCCCTGGATGACGCCGAGCCAGATGATCTCGGCCTCAGAGACGTCCGGCGTCCAACTTGTCTGCCGGTAGAAGGACCAGCCGGTGATGCCGAGACCAAGAGCGAGCAGCAGGCGCGTGTCGACGCGACCGATCAGTCTGCCGACCACGATCATGGCGGCCATGGTGCCGATTCCGCGTGGCCCCAAAACAAGTCCCGCCGTGAGCACCGGATAGTTCATCAGATTCTGCAGATATGGCGGCTGCAGCGCGAGCGAAGCATAGTAGGTGAGACCGACGACGAAGATGAGAACCGTGCCGCCGGTGAAATTGCGGTCGCGAAAGAGCTGCGGCCGGACGAACGGCTTCCTTGCCGTGAAGATGTGGGCGAGGAAGAGATAGAAGGCAGAACAGGCGATGATGCACTCGATGATGATTTCACTCGAGCCGAGCCAGTCCTTCTCTTCGCCCCTGTCGAGCATGACCTGGCCTGCGCCAATGGCGAGGCTCAGCAGTCCGAACCCGAGCCAGTCGAGCTTTTGACCCGGCTGCTTCGGCGTTTCTGCAAAGAACACACGCAGGCCGATGAAGGTCAGAACGCCGATGGGGACGTTCAGATAGAAAATGTAGCGCCAGGTGTAATCCTCGGTCAGCCATCCGCCGATCACCGGACCGAGAATCGGCCCCGCCATGACGGCCACACCCCACAGCGCAATGGCGCTGCCCTGCTTCTCGGGCGGATTGATGGCGATGAGAATCGACTGCGACAGCGGAACCAGCGCGGCGCCAAAGGCACCCTGCAGCAGACGGAACAGCACGATTTCCGTGACTGAATTGGCGATGCCGCAGAGCATGGAGGCGACGGTGAAGCCCGCGATGGAGACGAGGAAAAGCCGCCTGACGCCGAAGCGCGCGGCCAAATAGCCGGTCGGCGGCGTCATGATCGCGGCGGCCGTGATGTAGGACGTCAGCACCCATTCGATTTCGTCCTGGCTCGCCGACACGGTGCCCTGGATGTAGGGGAGCGCCACGTTCGCGATTGTCGTGTCGAGCGCCTGCATGAGCGTCGCCAGCGAAACGCAGATCGTGATTGCTGTCCGATTGCCGTAAGAGTTGGACATCTTTGTCAGCTCCGCGCGGGGGCCCGTGCATCAGAAGAAGACGTGCAATCCTCTCGCGTGCCCCGTGTCGATCCTGACCTCGACGCTCATTCCGGCACGCAGCAGTGGCGCGTTGTCGTAATTCGGGTCGACGTGCACGCGGACAGGCAGCCGCTGCACGACCTTGACCCAGTTTCCGCTCGTGTTCTCGGCCGGAAGCAGCGAAAACTGTTGCGCGGCCGCAGGGCTGATGCTTTCGACCACCCCGTGCCAGGTAACGCCCGGATAGGTGTCGACAGTGATCGACGCCGGCTGGCCGGGACGCACATGGGTGAGCTCGGTTTCCTTCGGCGTCGCGTCGACCCAGAGATGATCCGTATCGACCAGATAGAAAGCGACGGTCGAGGCGGCAAGATATTTGCCCGGGGTAGTGGCCGGAACATCCGTGATGGTGCCGGAGTACGGCGCGCGCACGACCGAGTCATTGAGCTGCCGCTCGGCTTCGCGAAGTTGTGCCTTTGCTTCGAGATATTGCGGCATCTGCTCGACCGGCGTGTCGGGATTTCCGTCGATCTTGACGAGTTCAGACGCGGCCTGCTCGTTCAGGGCGTTGAGCTTGCTTTGGTCGGCCGCCAGAGTGAATTCCGCCTGGTCGACTGTCATTTTCGCGATGGCCTGGGCGCCGAGCAGTGCTGCGTAACGGGCATAATTGTGCTGATCGAGCACAACCTGCGCCTGCTCCGCCGCCGCTTCCGCGAGCATCTGTCTGTAGTCCGACTTCATCGACCGCAGCGTCAGCGCGATCTGCCCAAGATTGCCCATGGCGTTATCCACTGCGATCTGGAATTGCCGCGGATCGAGACGGTAGAGAATCCGGCCCTTGGTGACGTATTCATTGTTCCACACATCGACATCTGCGACGATGCCGGAAACGTCCGTCGAGATGCCGACATCGCGCGCATTCACATAGGCATCGTCGGTCGACAGGTAGCGTCCACCCGTGGCATAGACATAGAGGCCGCCGAGAAGCGCGACAGGCACGAGTGCAAACAGCGCCGGCCGAAGCCATCGCCGGCGCGTCGGTTCGGAAGCGCGGTCCGCCTTTTCTCCGGCAGGCGCATCCTCAACAGGATCAGCGCGGAGCGGCTTGTCACCGTCCGATCGGGGCAGCTCCTCGTCGGCAGTGGTTCCGCGTTTCTCCCGAAGATCGGTATGGGTTTCAAAATCGCGGAAATGGGCGTTCATTGCTGGTTCCCCGGGATTGGTCCTGATTACCGTCACCGGGCACATAGTCGCGGCGCCCCCCGGAAAAAACCGAGATAGTATTGAAGAAGACATTCAGATATTCTGAACATCATGGACGCGCTGACGATTGACCAGTTCGCGGTGTTCGCGGCCATTGCGGAGGAGGGAAGCTTCGCCGCTGCGGCCCGCCGGATGAATCGCGCCCAGTCCGCGATCACCTACGCCATACAGAAACTCGAGGACCAGAGCGGACTCGAACTCTTCGACCGTTCGTCCTATCGGCCCGTGCTGACCGAGGCCGGCAAGGCCCTTCTTCCGCGCGCACAAAGAATTCTCGCGGAACTGGAGCAATACCGGTTGCACGCGCGGCGCATGACAATGGGCATCGAGCACGAGCTCAGGCTCGCGGTGCACCCCTTCGTATCGCCGCAACTGCTCGCGAAGGTGCTGTTCGATTTCGAGGAAAAGTTTCCTTCGGTGCATCTGCATGCCTGGACGGAATCCAAGGCCATTGCCGTGGACGCGCTGCCCAGGCGCGAGGTCGACCTGGCACTCATGCCGGAGCTGGTTTCCCTGGGAGCTGGCTTCGAACACACATTCTGCAGTGAAATCCAACTCGTCGTTGCGGCGGCTCCAAATCACCCGCTCGCGCAACTGGACGGCGGCGCATTTCCCGCAGCGCTGCTACGCGATCACCGGCAGCTGGTGATGTACATGAAGATTGCCGACGAAGACCTGAACGTCATGCGCGGCTATGGCATGGACGTCATCAACATCTGGCGCGTGATGGATTTCGAGCTCCAGCGCGTATTGCTTCTCGCGGGCGCCGGCTGGAGCGCATTGCCGCGCGCGAGGATAGAGGACGACGTGGTGGCGGGACGGCTCGTGGTGCTTCGGCCGCGCGGCTGGGGCAATGCCGAACAGGTCCTGAAACTGCCGTTCTTTGTCGTGCGCGCGACAAACAATCCGCCCGGCCCTGCGGCGCGCTGGCTGTTCGATTGCTTTGCAAAGAACGCAGTTGTCTGAACGCGTGGTGTCATGCGTAGAGTGATATCAACGATGAATTTCGAGTGACAAGACCCGCCGATCTCCTTCGCCCCACGCCCGCCGGCCTCTGCTGTGTTCCCGGCGATTTCGTCATCGATCCGGTGCGGCCGGTGGAGCGGGCGGTGATCACGCATGGGCATGGCGATCATGCGCGTCCGGGCCACGGTGCGGTGCTGGCGACGCACGAGACGCTCGCGATCATGGAAACGCGCTACGGCGAGGAGTTCGCGGGTTCGGCGCAACCCGCGCGTTATGGCGAGACCATTTCGCGCAATGGCGTGGACGTGACGCTGGTGCCGGCCGGCCATGTGCTGGGTTCGGCGCAGATCGTGCTGCGGTGGAAGGGCCTCACCGTGGTCGTCTCCGGCGATTACAAGCGCCGCCGCGATCCGACCTGCGCGCCGTTCGAGCCGGTCCCGTGTGACGTGTTCGTCTCGGAAGCGACCTTCGGCCTGCCGGTGTTCCGTCATCCCGACGATGCCGGCGAAATCGCAAAGCTGCTCAAATCCGTCGCGCAGTTCCCCGATCGCGCGCATCTCGTGGGCGCCTACGCGCTCGGCAAAGCGCAGCGCCTCATCTGTCTGTTGCGCGAGGCGGGATATGACCGCACGATCTTCATTCACGGCGCGCTCGCAAAGTTGAACGCGCTCTACGAGAGCTTCGGCGTGGCGCTCGGGCCGCTCGCGCCCGCAACGGACGACGCGGGCAACAAATTTGCCGGCGAAATCATCCTGGCGCCGCCCGATGCGATTGCCGAGCGCTGGTCGCGCCGCTTCGCCGATCCGCTGCCGGTGTTTGCTTCGGGCTGGATGCGGGTGCGGGCGCGCGCCCGGCAACGCCATGTCGAACTGCCGCTCGTCATTTCCGATCACGCCGACTGGGACGAACTGACGCAAACCTTTGTGGAATTGCATCCCGACGAGGTGTGGCTGACCCATGGGGAAGAAGAGGCGCTGCGGCGCTGGGCCGGGATCAACGGCGTCGGCGCCCGCGCGCTGTCGCTCGCGGGCTATGGCGACGAAGAAGGCGAAACCGCCTCCGCCGAAGCCGCAGGAGAGAATTAGATGCGCGCGTTCTCGCGCCTGCTCGACCGGCTCGCTTTTACGCCTTCGCGCAACGCGAAACTCACCCTCATGCGGGATTACTTCCGCGAAACGCCGGACCCCGAACGCGGATGGGCGCTTGCCTCGCTGACCGGTGCGCTGAGCTTCGACGTGGCGAAGCCTGCCATCATCCGGAAGGCGGTGGAATCGCGCGTCGACGCGCAATTGTTTGCTCTCTCCTATGATTACGTCGGCGACCTGGCCGAGACCGTTGCGCTCGTCTGGCCGGCGCGGGCGGACGCAAATCTGCGCGAACCCGAACTGTCCGAAGTCGTCGACACGCTGCAGGGCGCGCTGCGCCACGACGTGCAGGGCCTTCTCGAAACCTGGCTCGATGCGCTCGACGCGGACGGGGGCTGGGCGTTGCTCAAGCTCTTGACCGGTGGACTGCGTGTCGGCGTTTCGGCGCGGCTCGCCAAACAGGCGCTGGCCGCGCTGGGCGGCGTGGATGTGAGCGAGATCGAGGAACTCTGGCACGCGCAGCATCCGCCTTATGAAGATTTGTTTGCCTGGCTCGACGGGCGCGGCGAGAAACCCTCGCGCGCGGCACCCGGCCGCTTCCGGCCGGTGATGCTTGCGCAGGCGCTGGACGAAGCGGTGGATCTGGCGAAGCTCAACCCGCGCGATTTCGCCGCCGAATGGAAATGGGACGGTATCCGCGTGCAGGCGGTGAGCGAAGGCGGCGTGCGCCGGCTGTTCAGCCGCACCGGCGACGACATCGGCCATTCCTTTCCCGACGTGATCGCATCGTTCAATTTCGAAGGCGTGATCGACGGCGAGTTGCTGGTGCTGCGCGATCACGCGATCGCCTCGTTTTCCGAGCTGCAGCAGCGGCTCAACCGCAAGACGCCGGACGCGAAGACGATGGCGAAATATCCCGGCGGCATCCGCGCCTATGACCTGGTGCTCGAAGGCGAAACAGACCTTCGCATGCTGCCCTTTCGGGAGCGGCGCCTGCGCCTGGACGCCTTCGTGGCGCGAATAAAATGTCCAAGGCTCGATCTTTCTCCACTAATAGAATTCGACAGTTGGCAGGCGCTTGCGGCGCTGCGCGCCGAACCGCCGCCGGGCGACGCGCGGCTCGCCGAAGGGCTGATGCTCAAGCGCCAGGATTCCATCTATGAGGCGGGCCGGCCGAAAGGGCCGTGGTTCAAATGGAAGCGCGACCCGCATCTGATAGATGCCGTGCTGATGTATGCGCAGCGCGGCCACGGCAAGCGCTCGAGTTATTACTCCGACTGCACTTTCGGCGTCTGGCGCGAGGATGAAAGCGGCGCCCGCGCGCTGACGCCGGTCGGCAAGGCCTATTTCGGCTTCACCGACGAGGAGCTGAGCGAACTCGACAAATTCGTGCGCGACAACACCATCGACCGCTTCGGCCCGGTCCGTGCCGTCCGCGCTGACCGGGATTTCGGCCTGGTGCTCGAGATCGCCTTCGAGGGCCTCCAGCGCTCCACGCGCCACAAATCCGGCGTCGCCATGCGCTTCCCCCGCATCAACCGCATCCGCCGCGACAAACCCGCCCGCGACGCCGACGAACTGGCGACGCTGAAGCGGATGCTGGAGGAAAAGAAGTAATCACGCGGAGGTGCAGAGCCGCGGTGATCGTTTTCCTCCCCAATCGTGGGGGAGGTGCCGAGCGCAGCGAGGCGGAGGGGGACGTGGCGCGCGCGCCGCGCACCGGCTCCCTCCGGTTTGCTGCGCTTCGCTTCGCAAACCACCTCCCCCACGATGGGGAAGGAAACAAAGGCGGTGCCGCGGAACCCGCTTGCAGGGAAGCTGCCAACCGCCTAATCTTACGGCATGGTGATCGATCAAGGCACGGTAAGATTATGACAATTTCGACCACGCTCTCCAGCAAATTCCAGATCTCCATCCCGAAGGCCGTCCGCGAAAAGCAGCGGTGGAAGCCGGGGCAGGAATTCGTGTTCATTCCGAAAGGCCATGGCGTGCTGATGATGCCCGTTCCCGCGAAAGACGAGCTCGCAGGTTTCGCAAAAGGCGCGCGCCGGACGGCCTACCGCGATCGCCGCGACCGCTACTGATGCGGGTAGTCGATACGTCCGCCTGGATTGAATGGCTGACGGCAAGCCCGCTCGGCAGAAAACTGGGCCGCGAATTGCCGGCCCGCGCGCAATGGGTGGTGCCCACGATCGTGCAGCTCGAAATCTCGAAATGGCTGACGCGCGAACTGGGCGAAGATGAAGCCGATCGCGTCATCGCCTTCACGCAGAAATGCGTTGTGGTACCTCTCGATACCACGCTTGCGCTGCTGGCGGCGGATATACACCGCCAGCACAGGCTGGCGACTGCGGACGCCATCGTCTACGCGACCGCGCAGCAGCAGGACGCCGACCTGCTCACCTGCGACCGCCATTTCGCAAACCTGCCCGGCGCCCTCGTTTTCGAAAAAGCGTGACAAATCCGTCGCCGCGGAATTGGCCGGCTCTGTATTATCCCGAGCAACTTGGCTCGAAAGGCAAGACGCCAGCGCAAACCCTTTATGCGGCAATAGTCAACGACGAGCGGGACAACCCAAATTCGTCGTTTGTCAAGGTCGGAACGCGTCCGTATCGTTATTTCTTGAAGGAGCTTGCGAACTCGAAGAGACGGCTGCGGATTATCCCCGTAACCCGAGCCAGGGAAATAGCCTTGGTCGGCACTACAGCGCTTTCCACAACCTCAACCCAGCAAAATCAAAAGCTTGCCTGCCGAAAAATACATAATCACAATCGAACAGCTGAAGTCAGGTTGGCAGTGTAGCTCGGCGCCCTGCTCGGACAGTTTCATCCGCAGCTTTGCAATATCCGAGCGACGGCCGATTTCAGGGCGGGCAAGTCCCGTTCAATCGTTTCCCAAATAATTTCATCGTTCACGACGTCATAGCCATGCCGCAACCAGTTACCCATGTCGGCAATGCTGCGCCACGGAATATCGGGTTCGAGAGATCTGGTTTCCTCCGGCAGAAAGCGACTGGCTTCGGAAATTACCTCGAGATTGCGAACTACGGCATCGTGAACCATTGCGTCCCTTGCGAACGCGGTGAAGTCCCTTTCGGCAAGAAATCGCCCGATTTTCTCGATCGCCTCGTCGATATCAAGCAATCGCTCACGGGGGTGCGCCTCGCGACCATTCGGAAGACCGGTACGACGTCTTTCTCGATCGCCGCACGATAGGCCGGGCGAAACCGTCCGCGCAGCGCGAGGTCCACCCGTCCGCCCACAAGCTCGCCAATCAGGAATTTGATCTCGGACAGATCGACGAGGCTGAAGCGCTGCCGATCGTCCAACTCCAGCAGCACGTCCAAGTCGCTGTCCGGGCCCGCCTCATCGCGTGCAGTGGAACCAAAGATCGCGAGCGAGCGAACTCCGCTTCTGCGGAGGATTTCCTGCCCCTCATTCAGGCGATCTATGGCTTCGCGGCGCCGCATGGCCGCGAGTCTAGCGAACTTCGGCGACGTTCGCCATCCCGGCGCTCGAAGGGGATGGCAGGGTGTGATCCAGCGCCAGCAGCGCGAAACTGGCGAGCCAGTGCTCGCCCATGTAGTCGCCGGTGACGTGGGGGAGGGCGCTGTCGAGGTGGTGCGAGATTGTTTGTTCGATGCGGGCGCGTGGGCCGGCGCCGTCGATGGCGTCGAGGATCAGGCGCCAGCACCAGGCGCGGGAAAGATTGAGGCCGTCGAGATGGGCGATCTTGCCGTCGCTGCGGTCGCTGACGAACGCGGGTGTGAACAGCGCAGCGGGTTCGCCTTGGGCGAGACGCGGCAGGAAGCGCATGAGCCAGGGCGCAAAGGCGTCGCGGCCGAGTGCCGCGCGCATGCAGGCGGCTTCGACAAGGGCGGAGGAGAGGAAATCGTCGCCACAGGGTTCCCAGGCCTGGCAATCGGCGTCGCCGGAATACCAGGTGAGCGCCTTCCCGCGCAGCAGTGCAGCGAGGTTGTCATTGCCGCTCGCGCCCGCATAATCGAGCGCGAGCAGGACCGCGAACGCCGTGTTTGTATGGACGCCCGCGCGAATCGGATAGGTGGCCAGCGGGAGCCAGCTTTCAAATCTTTCCACGAAAGCGCCCGCGAGCGGCGCGAAATTTCGTGACCAGATTTGTCCCTCCGCACTTTCGTGGCGCGCCAGTTCGCCCGCCAGCATGAGCGCCCAGGCCCAGCCATAGGGCCGCTCGAATCCGCGCGATTGCGCGCGCGCCAGATAGGCGGTCTCGGCCGCGATATTTGCGGGCACAAGCCGCGCGTCAAACAACGCGCGGATGCACTTGCGCCCGGGCAGATGCGGAACGCGGCGATAGAGGCGGGCGAGCAACCAATAGCCGTGCACGCAGGAATGCCAGTCGAAACTGCCGAAAAAGATCGGATGCAGCGCGCGCGGGGGCTGCACGTCCTCATGCCCCGCCATCACATGATCGAGCTTGTTGGGCCATTCGCGGCCGACATGGCCGAGCGCGGCTTGCGCAAAGCGCGAGGCCATCTGTTCCATCAGTTGTGTTGCCATGCGATCGCTCCTACCTGAAGCTCGGACATAGATGCTGCGTGCTTCGACAGATTCAGCATGAGGGAGATCTTATCGCCATCGACCCGAGGGAACAATTCCGCCATCAATGCCGATGCAATTACAAATCCCCTCATCCTGAGCCCGTCGAAGGACGCACAGTGTTGATGCAGGTCGTTGCTTCGACTCCCGACCGCTCAGCGGTGCGCACCAAAGCGGAAGACAAGCAGATACATCAGAATCGTGTTGCAGAGCAAAAGCAGGAAGGCGGTCGGCAGTTGCGCCTTGATCACGGCGTTGCGGTCGGGGAGTTCCAGCAGCGCCGCGGGCACGATGTTGAAATTGGCGGCCATGGGCGTCGTCAGCGTGCCGCAGAAGCCGCAGAGCATGCCGATTGCGCTCATGATCGCGGGACTGCCGCCGAATTTGTGCACGATCAGCGGCAGGCCGATCGCCGCGGTCATGACCGGAAAGGCGGCGAAGGCATTGCCCATGATGGCGGTAAACAGCGCCATGCCGAGGCAATAGGCGCAGACGGCGGCCAGCGGGCTCTCCAGCGGAATATAGGCGGTGGCGAGCGTGCCGACCGCCTTGCCGACACCCGCAAGTGCGAACACGGCGCCGAGCGATGCCAGCATCTGCGGCAGCACGGCGGCCCAGCCGATCGCATCCATCAGGCGCCGCCCTTCGTCCAAAGCCACGACCGCGCGCGGCCTGATCCAGACCGTCGCCGCGATCCAGGCGATGGCGACGCCGAGCGCCAGCGAGATCACGGTCGCCTGTTTGGGATCGATGAGCGGCGCACCGCCGACGATCATGGTCTTGAGCACGAGACTGCCGAACAGCGCGGTGGCCGGAACGACGAGTGCTGGCATAAACAGCCAGTTGCCGTGGCGCTCGGCGCTCGCAAAGCGTCCGGACACAGCCGCCTCGTGGCCGCGACCGGCGCCCAGAAAACGAAATCCACCGAGTATCGCCAGCGCAAGCGCCAGAAATCCGTTCTCTGCGTTGGTGAGATGCGAACCGAACAGAAAGCTCGCGGCGAACAAGCCCCAGAAAGCGGCATTTCCGAAGCGGCGCAGATTGCTGAGGTCGCGCGCGCTCAGCACCGCGACGCCTGCAAAGACGAGACCGGCGAAGACATAGACCTGCTCGAGCGTGATCATTGCGGCGGATCGCTCCTGCGGGCCGCGCGGATCCGGCGGTCCAGCAGCAGCAGCCGCGCCCCGTGAATGATCAGTGCCAGGAGCGCGGTCGGGATCGCCCACAGCGACAGATCGAGCGGCTGCACGATGACGCCGCTCTGCTCAAGAAATCCCTTGATGAGAAGAATCGAGCTGACCGCGACGAAAATATCCTCGCCGAAGAACGCACCCACATTGTCGGCCGAGGCGGCGTAAGCGCGAATGCGCGCGCGGGTTGTTTCATCCAGCCCGCCCGCCATGCGCTCGCCCGCGGCTTCCGCCATGGGCGCGATCAATGGCCGGACCATCTGGGCCTGTCCGCCGATCGCGGTCAGCCCGACCGAGGCGAAGGCCTGGCGCAGCGCCAGATAGGCCAGCAACAGCCGGCCGGGCGTCGCGGCGCGCAGCCGCGCGATCAGCATCCGCGCCCGCTCCTGCAAGCCGTAGCGTTCGAGCAGACCGATCACCGGCACGACCAGAAAGACGAGGCTGACGTAGCGGTTGTCGTTGAAAGCCTTGCCGAAGGCGGCGACCACCGCGAGCGGTTCCAATCCGGCCGCGAGGCCCGTGACCAGCGTGGCCACGGCGATGACGAGGAGCGGATTTGCCCGCATCGCGAATCCGAGCACGACCACGGCGATGCCGAGAAGTACCAACATTTCGCCTCAACAAAAGCTGTGATTGACCGGCTTGCGGCCGATCGCTGTCCCCGCCCGCGTTCACCTTATACAAAAGTTGGAATTTGTGCGCCGGAAGCCGAAATCTTGAATCAGCCGTTGCGTTTCGGCCTGCGCAGGAACACGATGCCTCATCTGGCGGATTCGGGCGTCGGTGTTGGCTTTCGTTAAGACCAAAGCCGCTGCGATGGCGTGTGAGATCGCGCCCGACAGCATGGCGATCGCCTCAGTGTGCATGTTCGTCTCATGTCGGCAGCGCGATATGCGCCGCGAATAGGCGAACTATGCGCCGCGAATAGGCGACAGGGACGGCCTATGGAACTTGCGGAAACTCCCGGCACTCTCGGTGCCGTAGCGCTGCCCCTTACGGGGGCGGTGAGCCCGCCCAAAGTGGTGCGGGCCGTGCGCGAACGGCTCCTTTCGCTCGATGTGATGCGCGGCTTCGCGGTCGTGGGCATGATCGTCGTCAACACGCTCGCCTTTTCGAACGACGCCTACGGGTATCGCCCGGCCTCCGCCTTTCTTGCCCATGCACCCTGGGCGGGCTTCACTTTCGCGGATTTCGTATTTCCCGCCTTCATCTTCATGGCGGGTTTTTCGGTCGCGGTCTCGCTCAGGCGCAACGCCGGCCTCGACTGGCGTTTGTTCCGGCGCGTGGCCTCGCGCAGCGCGGCGCTGCTCGTCATCGGATTCCTGCTGACCAACATCGGCTGGTTCGGCCAGATGGATCATGGTACCTGGCGGCCGATGGGCGTGCTCCAGCGCATTGGGCTTTGTTATTTTGCAACCGCGTTGCTCTTCGCGACTTGCGGGCCGCGCACACGGCCAATTGTTGCGGGCCTTATGCTCGTTCTCTATTGGCCGCTGACGCTGCTGCCGGTTCACGGTCAGGCGGTCAATCTTCTGGTTCCTGGTGCAAACTTCGCATCCTGGTTCGACCGCACGATTCTGGGTCCGCATCTGTTCGTGGCGGGGCCGCATGGCTTCGATCCCGAAGGCCTGTTGAGCACATTGCCCGCCATCGCCCAATGTCTGCTCGGCGCCTCTGTCGGCGAATGGCTGCTCAGGAACCGCGACGCGGCCGCCGCCCCGCAAATTCTCGCGTTCGCGGGTGCCGCGTGCGCGATCCTGGGCCTTGCGTGGAGTCCGTTCTTCCCCATCGTCAAGAACATCTGGACAAGCAGCTTCGTGCTGTTCTCGACCGGTCTCGCGCTGCTGCTGCTTTCGCTGTGCTATTGGGCATTGGACCGAAGGCGCCTGCGTTTCCCGGCCGTGACTTTCCTCGAAGCTTTCGGTCTCAACGCGCTTCTCGCTTATGTGCTGCAGGGACTGGCGCAGCTCCTGCCGGCGGGCGACGACATGCATGCGCTGGGCGCGGCGAGCCTCAAATCCGACGCATCGATGTTGGTCGCGAACCTTCCGGTGCTCGCATTCATCCTCATGCTCTGGGCGCCGCTCGAATTCCTGCGCCGGCGCCGCTGGATCGTGAAGATCTGAATCAAATCCCCTTCGCATATATCCGGTACGTCTTCGCCGGCGTGCCGGCGATGGCTTCGCCGAGGGAGACCATGCGGGTGTCGGTTTCGCGCACCCAGGAATATTCGGCCCAGTCGAGCGGGTAGCGGGCGGAAGCCTGGAGCACGAGATCCTTCACCAGCAGCACGACCAGCGCGCTGCCGCGCGGCGTGGTGCGCCAGGCGCGCCGGATGCCGAGAAAGGGAATGCGTGCGGTGCGCCAGTTCTCGCGCTTCATCGTCCAGAGCAGCCGCGCCCAGTTGAACGGAAACAGACGGCCGCGATAGGGCGCAATGATGCCGTTAATGTCAGGCAGGCCCACGGCGAAACCGACTTCCTGCCCGTCGATCATCAGGAAGCGGCCGTATTCGTTGCGGAAGAACGGGCGCAGTTCGCGCGCCAGCGCGTCAATTTCCGCGGCGCTGAAGGGAACGAAACCCCAGGCGTCGCTCCACGCGTCGTTGTAAATATCAATCAGAAGGTCGATTTCGGCGCGGTAGCGGCGCATGTCGAAATGGCGCAGCTTCACGCTGCCGAAGCGCGCGGCGCGGTCTGCCAGCTGGGCGATGCGCGGCGGCAATTCCTTCGGGCGCGTGCGATAGGCGAAGAGATCAATCTCTTTTGCAAGCCCTGTCTGTTCGAGCAGCGTGCCCATCCAGGGCTTGCCCGGCGGCATGAGCATGGCCGGCGGCGAATCGAACCCCGCGACAAGGCAGCCGCATTCTTCGTTGATGGAGAAGCTGAGCGGCCCCATCATGCGCGTGAGCTTTCGTTCCTTGAGCCACGCCGCGGCGGCGCCGACCAGCGCCTGCGCAGCTTCGGGATCGTCGGCGCAATCGAAGAAACCGAAATGGCCGCTGTTGTCGCGATGAGTCTCCAGATGACGGCGATTGACCTGGGCGGTGATGCGGCCGACCGGCGTGGCCCCGCGCGAGGCGACGAAGAACGCCGCTTCCGCGAAGGTGAAGAAGGGCGCGTGCTTCGGCGAGATGCGCTGCTTCTCGATGAGATTGAGCTGCGGAATCCAGTTCGGATCGCCCGCGTAGATGGACCAGGGGACTGCGAGCCACTCATCCGACTGTTTGGGAATCTCGATCTGTCTAACACGCAGCGGAGCGGAATTGTTCATGTGCGATTCCGGCGCGCGAGAGCGGAGTCGAGCCAGCGCGCCGGCAGAAGATTCGCCACCCTGGCGAGCGCGGCCAGCGGCCAGGGAAAAGTGATGTCCCGCTCGCCGCGCGCAAGCCCCGCCACGATGCGGCGGGCGGCGCGCTCCGTGGTCCAGAGCAAGGGCCTCTCGCCCGGCACGCTCGCGCTCATCGGCGTATCGACAAAGCCCGGGCAGATCACCGTCACCTGGACTCCTTTCGGTTCAAGCAGGCGGCGCAAACCCTGCCCATAGATGCGGATGGCGGCCTTGGACGCCGAATAAAGCGGCGCCTGGGGCAGCCCGATATAGGCAGCGAGCGAACTCATGATGACGACATGGCCTTTCCCGCGCGCGACGAAGCGCGGCAGAAGCGGAATCACGGTGTTGGCGACGCCCAGGATGTTCGTCGCGACGATATCATGTGCCACGGATAGGGTTTCGCCGGAAGATGTCGCGATCACGCGCTCACCGCCCACGCCGGCGTTGGCGATGACCAAATCGACCGGCCGCTGCGTGTCGCAATCTTCGATCCAGGCGGGCAGGGCCGCGGCATCGCAGATATCGATCGTCTGCAAGGCGGTTTCCGCGCCGGCCGCGCCGCATTGCGCGGCGACCTGTTGCAACCTTTCCGTGCTGCGTGCCGTGAGCGACAGCCGCACCCCGGGCCGCGCGTAGGAACGTGCCAGCGCGGCCCCGATGCCGCTGCTCGCGCCCGTGATGAGAACATGCCGTGGCGGATCGGGACGCGCGGTCATTTCGTCTCGCTGTCTGGAATCATCAAACGTCCGCCAAAGGGAATCACGCAGAGGCGCGGAGCCGCAGAGTGAGTCAATCAACCACCAAGGACACGACGAACACAAAAGCCTTTGCGCGCGACGCGCGCCGTTTTTCTTCGTGCTCTTCGTGCTCTTTGTGGTTCAATACTGCCGCCGCGGCTTCGCGTCTCTGCTGAGATTTACGGTCAGCGCGTGCGCCAGACGAACTGGCTCGACATCGAGTAATTCCACAAGGCGCCCATGATCGCCCCCGCGGCGCCGGCCAGCCACCACGTCGGCTCGCGGGAATAGAGCCAGGAGGCGAGCCCGATGTTCGTCAGCGCGCCGACGGAGCCGATCAGGCAGAAACCGAGGAAGCCGAAGATCAGGCCTTTTCCGGACAGCCGGCGGTCGTGATAGGTCAGCAGATTGTTCAGCAGGAAATTGCTCGCCATCGCGACGAAGGTGGCCACGCTTTGCGCCGCTGCAAAATTCAGCGCGAAGCTTTCGAAGGCGAGCTTCAGCACGACCAGATGGACGGCAAGTCCCGTGGTTCCGACGAGGCCGAACGAAATGAACCGCGGGCCGACCGCACCGCCGGTCATCTTGGCAAGGGCAAGCCCGATGAACTCGAAACCCACTGCCGCGTCGAATTTGCTCTGGCCGTGGCGGCGTTGCCGGAACTCGTAAGGAATCTCCGTCACGCGCAGGCGGTGTTTCGCCGTCAGCACGATGTCGAGCAGGATCTTGAAGCCCACCGGCGAGAGCTCGCCTGCGATCTCGTCGAGCTTGTCGCGCTTCAGCATGAAAAAGCCGCTCATCGGATCGGCGAGATCCACGCCCAGCAGCCGGCGCGTCAGCCCGGTGGCCGCGCGGCTGAACCTGGCGCGGTCGGCGGAGAACGAATCGGCGCTGCCGCCGCGGACATAACGGCTGCCGACGACCAGGTCGGCAGAATCCGCCATCAGCGCCGCCAGCATGGACGGAAGAATACGCTCGTCGTGCTGCAGATCGGCGTCCATCACCGCGACGTAAGGCGCGCTCGAGGCCATCATGCCTTCGATGCAGGCGCCGGCGAGCCCCCTGCGTCCCAGCCGTTTCAGACAGCGCACGCGCGCGTCCGCGGCGGCGACCGCTTTGACCGTTTCCGCCGTGTGATCGGGCGAATCGTCGTCGACGAAAATCGCCTCCCACGCGATGCCGGCGAGCGTGCGGTCCAGCCTGGCGAGGATCTCGCGCACATTGCCGGCCTCGTTGAAGGTCGGGATGATCACGCTCAGAAGCGCCGGGCCGGCTTCCGCGGCCGACTGAAGCGCTGCAAGGGCACGCGCGGACATGGCCATCTCCTTAGGCGACGCAATCCCGGACACGGTCGCACGGACGGAGTTAAGGAATCAGATACTGTGAAAAACTGCAAATCCACAGCGGCGCGGGACGGCCGACCCTTACCTGGTCCCAAGGCCCGAGGCAGGCCGTGGGAGTTTCTCCGTCGTCGTCTTGTAGGCCGGCCGGGCGGAAATCCTTGCCCGGTAATCCTGCAGTTCCGGCCCAAACCGCTCGGCAAGCCCGAGGCGGTCCGCCATATCGAGCGCGTAGGTCACGGAAATATCGGCAGCCGAGAATGCGTCGCCGGCCATCATGGGTGCCTGGGAAAGCCGTCGCGAGACGAGCGCCAGCCGGTTGAAGAACAGCCGCTCGGCGACCTGTGCGCCCCAGTTCTGCCGCTCGGCTTCGGGAGCAAAGAATCTACTGGCGACGACGATGTTCAGATAGGCCGCGAGCCCCGATTCGCCCAGATGCAGAAACTGCTGATAGCTCGCGAAGTCCGGATCGCCAGCGGCCCGCGCAAGTGCCTTTCCGTCATGTCTGGCGATGAGATATTCGAGAATCGCGATGGACTCGACCATCACCACGCCATCGTCGTCGAGCACGGGGAGAAATCCCGCCGGATTGCGCTTGACAAGTTCTTCGTCCTGCATCCGCTGGCGCAGGTCCACGGAACGCAGCTGATACCCAAGCCCCATCTCTTCCAGCGCCCAAACGACGCGGAACGCCCGCGTCGGCCATCCGCCATAGACCGTGATCATGTTGTCTCCGGAACCGGCATCGATCGGAATCTGCACGATGATCCGCGGTCAATCAACCACGGCCGGCAGGTCTGGTTTGGGTGGCGAATGATGGTGGAGTTGATCGATCCAATTTTCACCGTCCCGATCTAACAGCGCTTGTCATCCGGCAAGCCGCGAAGCGGCGAGGGAAGCATCTGTGTTGCCTGTCAAGCATTTTGGGGTGCGATTGGCAGCCAGTTTCAGCCCGCCAAACTGCGGCAACGGCTTCAAGTCCGTCACGGACAGTCCCAGCTGCAACTTGCGAAGCCGGTCGCCACGCCACAGCGCATCGAGAGCGGGTTTCGATGAGATGAATCGTTCGGTGGCACCGCCGCAGTGCAAGGCGAAAAAAATCGCGCCGGCGCCGGCGGTCACACCGAGGATGGGCATCATGGGATCCGCCCGAAACAGCGACCGCCGAAAATCGACGGCGCATGGTTCAAGAGGCAACCGGCGCCACAGGTCTGTTCGCTCAACGGCAAAAATCGGGATGCCGCCGGACCACAATCCACGGAAGACCAACATGATCCAGGCGCTGATCTGCGTTATCGCCCTGGCTGCTCGCTCTCCTTGATAATGAAATGACAATGGAAATTCGCACCAGGACCAACGTTCGCCAACCAGTCTCGCGTGGAACATAGTGTCGAAGCGCGAACATTGCCGCTGTTACCTTCCCGAACAATATTGACATTGGTGTCTATGCCGTGATTGCGTGCCGCGGCGAGGCGCCCCCTCTGCGGGCGCGCGTCATCGGCCGAAACAAAGGGGGTTTAAATGATACGGATGCCGGCTTTCGACAGAGCGGTCGTGGCATCGCCCGCGCGACGGCCGAAAACGATGCTGCCAATTGCCTGCTGTCTCGCCATTTCCGTTTCAGTTCCCCTTCACGCCGGTCACGCCGGCACGGGATTCACGGTGATGCACACATTCACGGGCGGCGACGACGGCGCCTTCCCCGAGGCCACGCTGCTCGTGGATTCGGGAAAGATCTATGGAACCGCGGAGTCCGGGGGCAGGTCGAACAAGGGCGTCGTGTTCCAGATGACGCGCAAAGGCGCCGAAACCGTGCTCTACAACTTCACGGGTGGAAGCGACGGCGCCAATCCCGAGACCGACCTGGTCGCGGACAAGGACGGCAACCTGTACGGCAGGACCGTCGCAGGCGGAGCCTATGGCTACGGCACCATCTTCAGGACTGCGCCCGACGGCACGGAGACGACGCTTCTCTCCTTTACCGAGCTGGACAACGGCAATGCCGGGCTGACCGGGCTGATCAGGGACGGAAAGGGAAATCTCTATGGAGCCGACGACCAGAGCATCTTCAGGCTCGCGCCCGACGGCACCGAAACGATCCTCTACACGTTCTCGGGCTCCGACGGCGAGAATCCGAATGGCGATCTGCTCAGGGACAAGTCCGGCGATCTGTATGGCACCACGCACAACGGCGGTACGGACGGAAAGGGCGTCGTATTCGAGATAGCGGCCGGCGGGAAAGAATCAACCCTCTACAACTTTCAGGGCGGAAACGACGGCTACGCCCCTGACAGCGGCCCGACCGTGGATGCTGCGGGCAATTTCTACGGCACCACCTATACCGCGGGAAGCGCCGACTGCGGGATCGTTTACAAACTTGCTCCCGACGGGACCGAAACGGTGTTCCATGCCTTTGCCGGAGGATCGTCGGACGGATGCAATCCGCAGTTCGGCCGGCTGGCCATCGACGATAGCGGCGATCTCTACGGCATGACAAATTTAGGTCCTGGTACGGCCTGCGGCGGCCATGGCTGCGGCATCGTCTTCAAGATCGCTCCGGACGGCAACGAAAAGATACGCCACGCCTTCACCGGCACCGACGGGTACTGGGACGGGTACTGGCCCAACGCCAGCGTCGTCGCCGATCACAAGGGCTGGCTGTGGGGTGCGACCTGGACCGGCGGCACGGACAATTACGGGGTCGTATTCAAGGTGAAGAGTAGATTCGCTTCGGCAAGGGGCGGTCTGGAGTCGATCCCTGTTTGCCGTCCTGTCGCCGAGGTCGCGACGCCCGGATTCACCTGCTCGCCCGGATCGCGGAAACCGGCATGCGCATGGTGCGCGAATGCGCGGAGGACATCGCGGCCGATCTTGTCCATGGCCGCGTTTTTCCCCGTTGGCTGGGGTTCGCGGCCATGGAAATACGCCGGAAACGCGGCGGCGTCTGCCGTATCGTCGGGGGCAGCTGTTTTTTGAGGGAGCCCCGGACCATGAAAATGCTTCTCACGCTGACCGCCGCACTATCGGTGGTTCTCCCGGCCGGCGCCGGGATGGCGATCAGCTACAGCGGCAACTACCCGCTGACCGTGACCGATTCGATGCGCAACAATGGCACCGATTGCCTGACGCTGACCGACAACGGCAGCGCGGGCGCGAAGCACAGCGGCCAGGCGGAGATGAGCGGCACGCAGTTCTACGGCAAGCAGGACGGCACGTTCCAGGTCATCGGCCAATTCGTCATCGTGACCATCGATGTCGAGGGCTATGACAGCCTGGTGTTCTTCGCTCCCGCCGGCCGCGGCACCATCGGCACGGGCGACCTCGATGAGGTCTACCTGGATTCCCTCGACGCGGGGAAGGTGGCCTTCGGCACCAAGGACGGGTGTTAGCTCCGGGAATCGGCATCAATGCCGATGGGTCGGTCACGGGATGGTTCTTCGACAGCGACGAACGTTATTATTGCTTCATCCGCGCCGCCGACGGGTCATTCACGGTGTTCCATGCCAAGGCAGGCGGGCTCAACTACGCATTGAGCATCAATCATGGATGGCCGGGACTTTAAGCTTGTCCTCCGGCCGCGCTTGGCGCGGTCCGGGGTGCCGGCCATGACGAGCCGATTATATGCAAAGTGGGTCTGCGCGGACAGAATTCGCGGGGTTCGTCCTCGTGCGGAAGCCAGGCGCGCAATGGGCACAATTTCCCCGGACAGTCGTGCTCGCCGGGGCTCAGGCCGGAAGCCATGGCTTCGCCGGATCCGGACTGCTAGCATCACGCAGCAATTTTCGTTTGGGGGCCGGGGTTGCTCGACAGGTATCTGCTTTTCACCGGCCTGCGCCTGCGCTGGTATATTCGCGCAAGCGGCGATCTGTTGGCGCGGCATTGGCAGTGGTTCCTGATTGCCGGTCTGATCGTTCCCGGGCCGCCGGTCGTCGGACTGTTCTTCCTTCCGGCGCTGGTGCTGGAAGCGGTGATATCGCACCAGCACACTCTGCTTTGGCAACTCGTGGGCATAGTGGCGGTCCAACTGGCGGCACTTCTGTGGATCATGCCGCAGCGCCGTCTCTGCACCGGCGGCGACTTCATGCGTTATGCTTCCGCTCTGCCGTTGTCGAAAAGTTTGTGCCTCGGTGTCGATCTGACTTTGCTGATTGTTGCAGACAGTCTGGCAATCGTTCCGACTTTTATCGCGACGGCGCATGTTATAACGGCACCATCGCCGGACAGGGTGTTTCGGGTTTGCGCATTGTGGGTGCTGCTGGGATCGGCATGTGTCGTGCAGATGGGCGCGCTTCGAAGACGGGCGATTGCTTTTGCGGGCATTGCACTGGCTGACGTTGCGTTGGGATCAAGTCTGGTCTTGCCCGACGCTGTCCTGCGCCTGCCGCTGCTGGCGCTCGCGCTTCCCGTTGCAATTGCGGGGCTGCTGACCGGGCGCCCGGCAAAGCGTTTCGGCCTGATGCCGCCGGCCTTCGTGAACATTCGGCCGGCGTCCTCCATCGCGCGTGAGCTGGGCCGCTTTTCGCCGACATTTCTCATCCAGTGCAAGGCTCTGGCGGCGCGTCCGGGACCAGCCCTGTTTCGCGTGTGCATGCCGATCGTCCTGGCATTGGCGGTCGGTCGCCTGATCGCGACGTTCAACTTCGATTGGCGTTCCCTTCCCACCGTCATTCTGGCGTTGGCCGCGATTTCCCTGATCCTGGGCGGCGTCTATCGAACGCTTCGCGATGCGCATGAGGCGATGCGGACCTATCTGGCCGCGCTGCCGATATCGCCCCGCTATTGGCCCACTCGCGATACGGCGATTGTCCTGCTGCTCGGCATTGCACCGCTGTGCATCCTGCTGTGGCCTCTGGTCGCGCATGATCTTTCGCCCATGTTCGTGCTGCTTGCCCTGGCGGCGGCCTATCTGATCCTGCTTGCGTCACAGCGCCTGCCGCTGGCATTCGGCGGGCGCAACGCCGTGCTGTATGGTTTCATCCTGGCGGCGGCCTGGTCGGTGGCCGCGATCGCGGCGGTGCCGCGATGATCCCGGATGGTTTGCTGCGCTTTGATGGGCTCGCAGCGTCGTACGGGCGGCACAGGATCTTCCGTTCGGCGAGTCTGGCTTTGGCCGCCGGTGTTTATGCCCTGAAGGGTCCAAACGGGATCGGAAAATCGACCCTGCTGCGCCTGTTGGCGGGCGCGCAGCCTGCGGATGCGGGCGAGGTCTGGATTGACGGCATCAGTGTCATGCGGGCCTCCGAAGAGGCGAAGCGGCATCTTTCTTACGTACCGGACGAAAGCCCGATCTACCCCTTCATGACCGGAAACGAGCTGTTGCAGTTCGTCGCTTCGATCAAACGGACCAGGATCGACGGGAACGTGCAGGCGCTGATCGCCGAGTTCGAACTTTCCGCGCAGCTGGACACCCGCTTCGACTCCCTATCGTCAGGCACACAGAAGAAGATGATGCTGTGTGCGGCCTGGATCGGCGCGCCCCGCGTGCTTCTTCTCGATGAGCCAAGCAATGGGCTGGATGAGGCCGCGCGCGCTGCTCTCGCCCGGTTGCTTGGCAAATGGGCCCGGCACGGCACCGTCCTGTTCGCTGCCCATGACGCGGATTTCGTGGCGACGACGGAGGCGTCTGTCATCGCGATGCAGGACATCTGCGAGACCGGCGACACGGGGCGTTGAAGGAGGTTTTCCTGACCTATGCCACCCATGCGCGCGGCCTCGACACGCTGCCCGGTACAAATCACTACCTCGACCTCACACCCGAGGGCCGAAACGGAAGCGCCTGGCCGGACTGGCCGCGGCGCCACGACGAATATCCGTCCGGTGCCGGGGGGTTGAGGAAGCGTTTTGTTTCCGCCATGTACCGGCAGGCGCGGCGCGCCCCCAATTCGCTGATATTCGCTGTTAAATTCGCTGTTATGGTGCGGGCGGCCGGACTTGAACCGGCACAGGGCTGAAGCCCCTACGGATTTTTGGTCTCTGAGATATCCCCCTCCCCGCAGGTGTCTCCTGCATAAGGTGCTTTGGCGCCGTTTTTTGTGTGCCAATCCCCGTGCTAGCCAAGGTAAGCCTCGGATATTAAAGGGTTTTCTTGTTTTTGCTGGAAATCAATTGTGACAAAGTATATAATCTTAGACTTGAAATTATGGCTTTTGTCACGTCGGGTGAAGCATGGAAACCAGCCAAAGCGAACGCGCGATAAAAACGCTCAAGGCGAAGGGCATCGCTCGCCTAAGCGAGCTGATGGCGGCCGGCATCGCCCAAGAGACGGTTGCCCGTCTTGTTCGAAGCGGACGCGTGATGCGTCTAGCCCGCGGCCTCTATCAGCTTTCGGGAAGCGACCTGCAAACGGCACATAACTTTGCCGAAGCCAGCAAGCTCGTCCCGAAAGGCATCATCTGCCTCGTCTCCGCCCTGCAGTTCCACGAGCTGACGGTCCAGCTTCCCCGCGCTACCTGGGTTGCCATCGAGACGGGCGCAGCCACGCCGCGCGTCTCCACCCCACCCATGCGGTTCGTCCGCTTTGCCAAGAAGGCAATGACAGAAGGTTTCGAGCGCCATAAGATCGAAGGTGTCACGGTGCGCATCACCGATCCCGCGACGACTATTGCCGATTGCTTCCGCTTCCGCAGCAAGGTTGGCGTCGATGTCGCGCTCGAGGGCCTTCGAGAGGCCCTGAAACGAAAGGCAACGACGCCCGACAAGATCATGGCGGCGGCGCAGCGCCGGCACATTTGGACGAAGCTAAACCCCTATCTCGAAGCGATGCTCGACCATGCCGGATAAGATCACCAACGTCGCTGCGTCCGTTCGGCAGCGCCTCAAAAAATCTCTCCGACAAGGAAGGTTGGGACTTCCAGATCGTAATGCAGCGTTACGTCCTTGAACGCATTCTATACCGGCTCACGCGGTCGAAATTCAGCGATGAATTCGTATTGAAGGGTGCGATGTTGCAAGCGGTCTGGCTGGAGAGCCCTTTCCGCGCCACGCGTGACCTTGATCTTCATGCGCGAGGCGAAGAAGACGCCGCGCGCGCTTACAAGGCTTTCGAGGTAATCCTTGCGACAAAAGTCGACGACGACGGCGTGACATTTGACGCCAAGGACCTTACGGCCGAACCCATTCGCGAGAATGTCTCCTATGGCGGTATCCGCCTGACCACGACCGCCAGGCTTGGTGGCGCGCGCGTGCCGGTGGTGATCGACATTGGATTCGGCGATGCGATCACGCCGAAGCCGGAGCTGGCCGAGTATACCTCCCTTCTCGACCTGCCGAAGCCGCGCCTCTTGGTCTATCCCCGCGAAACTGTCGTCGCCGAGAAGTTCGAGGCGATGATATCGCTTGGTCTCACGAACAGCCGGATGAAAGACTTCCACGACGTGGCCGTGCTGGCCTCGACGTTTGAATTCAACGGATATTCGCTCGTGAAAGCATTCACCGCCACATTCATGCGGCGGGGAACGCCGTTACCCAAAGAGGCGCCGCCTGCACTCACCGACGCATTCACAAAACGACCGGAGACGGTCGCCCTCTGGAAAGCATTCGTGACACGCGAGTCCATACTGAAGGAGTATTCCGATCTCGACACGGTTGTTCGTCTATTGCGTTCATTCCTTCTGCAACCGGCCGCAACCGCGACCGCGCAGACAGATTTCCCTCTGCACTGGCCGCCCGGGGGGCCTTGGGCCAAATGAGCTTTGAAGATTGCTCACGCACCCCGACCATCCATGCGGAAATGGGCGGAGTAAGCCGTTGTGGTTGGAAAATGCGTCTGGCCGATTTCCACTCGTCTTGGCCTTGATGGCCTGGGGACGCAGACCCACTTGCTTAAGGCCAAAAGGACTTGCCCTCGTGGTATTATCGGGCCGTGGAGAGTTGGCCGCAATGTTGAGCAATTAGGACCGAAGTGACGATGGCAGAAGAAAATCTTGTAAAGACGCTCGAAGTACCTGTCCGAGTTATCGTGTCTGCACTCGCGTACCAAGTGCAAGAGGCACTCGCTGGTCACATAGCTCGGGTCAGTGCGATCGCGAATTTCGCAACGCTTTTGAACCTCATCCCGAGAAAGCAATTTGAGCTTTAGGAGGGTCTGTTCGGTGGTCCCGGTGCGGGTGTAAAGCTTCCCTTCGTCCGTCCGTTTTCGGAGGGGAGGAATGTAAACTGCTGGAATCGCGTCCATAGGATTGGTCTCCAAGCGGACGTAAGACTGTGAGCGCAACGCGTTGTAAGTGGCTAATCGGACTGGCCTTCGGCAGCCGGTAAATTTCTCAAAACTTTTTGGTGCGGGCGGCCGGACTTGAACCGGCACAGGTCTTTCGACCCTACGGATTTTCGTACCACTTCGACTTTCGCCGCCGCCCTACTCGGGCGTTCGTGGTCTGGACTATACCTTCACCGTGGCGTTGCCGCTTTAGGTGCTGCCCGTCTAGTCTCTACACCTTCCCGTTTCCGGGCTTGGCTCGGGATTGCCGTTGAAGGTTTCCCCGAATTTGAGCAGTTCTACGTCCCCGGTTTCCCGGGGCGCACTCAATCGCTTAAGTCCGGTGCGTCTACCAATTCCGCCACGCCCGCAATTGCCGGAATCTATACTGCCGGGGTGGTGAGTCGCCAAGAACAAACTGAAACCGCCAATTTAGGCCTTGGGCTTCGCGACCTTCTTCGCCTGCTTGGCAGGCTTCGGCTTGCGGACGTTGATCGCGGCGGCGTCCAGCGTGTTCTTGATGTGCGAGGCATAATAGTTCTCGATCATCTCCACGCTGGTCCGGCAGTTCTTGGCAATCTGATAGATATCCGCGCCTTCCATCAGGCGCATGCAGATATAGGTATGACGAAGGCTGTAGGTGGTGCGAGCCTGGCCGTCGCGGTCCTTTTTTAGGCCAAGCTCGTCCAGCAGCGTGTTGAATAGCTCGCGTTGAATGGTCGGGAACACATGGTCGGTCGGCTGTCCGTTATGGCGCTTCTGCAATCGCTGGAAGGGCAGTACTGCCCCATTCATGCTCTTGCAGTAACCTACGCCGCGCTTGCCGCGCACTTCGATTTCGAGGATGCGTTCGCCCGTCGCTTCATCGGTAACGATGGCGACGTCTCGAAATTCGAGGCGTAATGCTTCATCCGGCCGCAAACCGGTGTTTGCCATGAACAGCACGAAGTCGTGTAGGTCTTCGCAGGCGCTACGCCAGCGTTCTTTCTTGGGGTTCTTCGCGCGTTCGCGCGTCGCTTCGTAAAATGTCTTGTATTCCTGGGGCGAGAACCACGCCCGATGCGTGATCTTGCCGGAGGTTTTGTAAGGCGGAGACAAGTTTGGGAGATATGGCAACAGCCCATGGCGCTGGGCCGTCTTAAGGACAAGACGAATGCAAACGATTTCCTTGTGAAGCGTGCTGCGCGACGGAGGCTTTCTGGGCTTGGGCTTATTCTGCTCGCCGTCGGCGGCTTGCGCCCGGTCGGCACTAGCGGGCTGCTGGTCCTGCGCGATCCTTAGGCGATGGACGCGATAGTCCTGAACCAGCCCCGGCGTGATGTCGGTTAGCACCTTGTTCCCGAAAAAGGGGATGAGGTGCTTGTTGATCCGGCGCTCCGTATCCTTGACATGGGTCGGGTTGCGCTGCCCCTGTGTGATGACTTCGTACTCGTCGATAAAGCGGGCCGCCGCTTCCTTGAAGGTCGGCCCCTGCTTCAACTCGCCAGCGCGGTATTTACCGAGCAATCCGAGATACCAGTCCCGCGCCACATCCTTGGCGCGGGCGAGGCTTTCTTCTTTCGTGCTCGACTTGCGCTGCCGTCCAGCCACCGACGCGGCGCAATACCAGTAGGGGCTTTTCGGTCGTTGGAAGACCTGCACCGCATTGTCGAGAAGGAAGTGTCTTACGGTCTCCATAGGGCGGCCTCGATGGGCTAAAATCGTCGTTTTGGGCTAGGTGTGGACTAGCTTTTCTATTATTGAATTTAGCACTAAGTGACGGTTTTTGCAAGTATATTTTTGTTTGTGTGCTGATTTATATGGCTTTTAAGTCCGGTGCGTCTACCAATTCCGCCACGCCCGCGCGTGGTCAGTATCCCTATAGCGATAGTGGCTGGCGAGTGCATTCGCGGACGGCGGCTTGCCGCGAGGCTGTCCGGGCGGTAATTCTGGGCATTCTTTCGGGGGAAAGGCCATGCATAGCCATTCCATTGTCGCGGTTGCGGGGCTGATCGTGGCCGTCGCAGCCCTTATCCTGCAGGTGATGGCGTTCCGGCGCGGCAAATAGGCTTGCAACCTGCGGCTGAACATCAATGGAATAATCAAGCATTTCCAAGGCTTAAGCCGTGATTTTGCGCGGTTGACACGTCGTCGCGCCTGACTATAGTGCGCGACCTTCGCGGGGGCATCCCGCTCCTGAACGCAATCCGGACCGACAGAGACAATGAGCAAGCGCCAAGCCGCCAAGTACAAAATCGACCGCCGCATGGGCGAGAGCATCTGGGGCCGCAACAAGAGCCCGGTCAACAAGCGCTCCTACGGCCCCGGCCAGCATGGCCAGCGCCGCGCCAAGAAGCTGTCGGACTACGGCACGCAGCTGCAGGCCAAGCAGAAGCTTAAAGGCGTCTACGGCAACATCACCGAGCGCCAGTTCCGCCGCTATTACCAGGAAGCCGCGCGCCGCCCCGGCGACACCGGCGAGAACATGATCGGCCTGCTCGAGCGCCGTCTGGACTCGGTCGTCTATCGCGCCAAATTCGTGCCGACGCCCTTCGCCGCCCGCCAGCTCGTTTCGCACGGCCATGTGAAGATCAACGGCCGCCGCGTCACCGTCGCCTCCTATCAGGTGAAAGAGGGCGATCAGCTGGAACTCTCCAACAAGGCGCGCGATATGGCGCTGGTGCTGGAAGCCTCCAAGAGCGCGGAACGTGACGTGCCGGATTACGTCGAGACCGACCACAACAAGATGACCGCCCGCTTCGTGCGCACGCCGAAGCTGTCGGACGTGCCCTACGCCTCGCAGATGCAGCCGCATCTCATCGTCGAATTCTATTCGCGTTAATCGAGTAGGGTTTTTAAGGCTTTACGAAAGGCCGCGGGCAGAGGTGCTCGCGGCCTTTTGCTTTCGCGGATCGTGACTATCTGCGAAGCTGGGCGCACAAAAATATAAGAAGCCTGTTTTCGCGCAATTTTCCGGGCGAACCGCTACACACTTCGCCCGATTGCGCTTTATGCGGAGGATACGCGTGAGCTTCACCATCTTCGGCGACAAAGGCAGCGGCGCGTTCTCGGTCGAGGCGGCGCTGGCCGAAGCCGGCGCGCCTTACGAATTCCATCACGTTTCGCTGGAAAAGATGGAGCAACGCAAGCCCAGCTTCCTGGCCATCAACCCCAGTGGCAAGGTGCCGGCGCTGCGGCTTCCCGAAGGCGACATCATCACGGAATCCGCCGGCATCCTTCTCACCATCGCCGACCACTTTCCCAATGTGCATCTGCTGCCGCCGCAGGCGGGTGCGGAGCGCGGGCAGGCCTATCGCTGGCTCGCCTTCATGGCGAGCGAGATCTATCCCATGGTCGAGCTTTCCGATTATCCCGAACGGTTCGCGCCGGAAGGCGATGCGGCGGAACAGTTGCGCGCCAAGGTGCGCAAGCGGTTGCGCGAACGCCTGCTCATCGTGGAACGGGTGATCGACGGGCCGTGGTTCATGGGCGGCGGCTTTTCCATTCTCGACATCTATGCCGCCATGTTCACCCGCTGGCGGGGCAGCTTCGGCAAGGACTGGCTGGTGGCGGGCCATATCCCGAAGCTGCAGGCGCTGGCTCTGGCCCTGTCGCAGCGGCCGCGCATCGCACCCGTTTGGAAACGTCACTTCGGCGGCTGACGGCTTTCCTGTATGATGCCGCCGGGCTTTTCGGGCCAAGGCTTTTTCGGGGGAGCCGGTTATGGTGTCACGGCGTGCGTTGATCGGTGCGGGTGTTGCAGGCGCCGCTATCGTTGGCGGGCTGGGCTATCGGGCCTGGGACCGCGGCGTATTCGAGTTCTCGGAAAATCCGGCCTATTGGCCCTGGCATGATTGGCAGGGCTATCCCAGCGACGGCACCCGTCGCGCCTTGCGCGCGGCCATCCTTGCCGCCAGTCCACACGACACGCAGCCCTGGCAGTTCCAGATCCGCAATGACGGCATCGTCTTCATCGCCAGCCGGCGCCGCAATCTGGGCAGCTTCGATCCCTTCCGCCGCGAGATGCACATGGCGATGGGGGCGGCCGTTGAAAACTTCGTGCTGGCCGCCAAGATGTTCGGCCTCGACACGCAGGTGACGCCCTATGAAGGCAAGCTCGAACCCGAGCCCGGAAATACGTCTGTCGCCGCCGTGTTCGTGGGGCTGACGCCCGGAACAGCATCACGCGACCGGCTGGTGGATGCGATCCCCAAGCGCCGCACCCATCGCGGGCCCTATCGCCGCGATCAGCCGGTGACGCAGGCGCAGCTCGATGCGCTCTCCAACGATGCATCGAACGACTTGGCGCAAGTGGCCTTCATCACCGATCCGGTGGCGCGCGCGGAGATGGGCGCGCTTATGGTGCAGGCGACGCGCGAGATCATCGACGACCGGCAGATGTCACAGGATAGCGCGCGCTGGATCCGCGCCAGCCCGCGCGAGATCGAGGAGCATCGCGACGGCATCACGCTGGACGCCGCCGGCCTTCCGCCGCTCACCACCGCGTTCGGCAAGATGCTGCCCGATCTCGATCCCGCGACGACGGATCGCTACTGGTTCGAGTCCACCCGCGATGTGCAGATTCCGAGCTCGCCCGCGTTGGGCGCGATCTTCGTGCAGGACCGATTGGACATGAAGACGGCCATCGCGGCGGGCCGCGCCTGGCAGCGGCTGCATCTGGGGCTGACCGCCGCCGGGATTTGCGCGCAGCCGGTGAACCAGCCCATCGAACGCGTCGATCGCGACGCAATGCACGGGCGGCAGAACAGCTACGGCTCGGCCATCAGTCAGCTCTGCCAGATGCAGGGCGAGCCGACCTTCACGTTCCGCCTGGGCTATGCCGACGGCGAGCCGGTGCTGAGCCCGCGCCGGCCACTCGGCTGGCTGCTCAGGAAAGACGCGTAGCGCCGTTCACTCGCAACCGTGCTTGTGGCGGATGTGATCGGGCTTGCCCCAATCGTTCTGGGGAAGTTTGGCGTATATCCCGCCGTAAGTCTGCCTGATCATCTTGAAGTCTATGGGCGTGTTGCTGCCGTAACCGTAACTCACGACCCAGAAGTAATCGTAATTCTCGCCTTCCCATGTGTCGGGGATTTTCAGGTCCGGCCTTTTCGCCGCCAGATCGGCGAGCCCGAGCGCCTGGCGCAAGGTGACGACCTGACCGGGATATTGCTTCTCCAGCTTGGCATCGGCGATGTGTTTGTGCTCCCAGATCATCACGACCGTGCCCGCGTTGTAGGCGGGATTGCCGAAGATATCCTTCGCCGCATCGCGCGTGCGCGTGTTGAGCAGTTCGGTGGAGTCGCCGTCCGGGCTATCCTTGATCGGCACGGCGGAGAATGAAATCTGCGGCAGGCCGAACGTCTGCGTCGAGGGGCTGGCAAGTTCGATCGTGTGCAGCGTGTTCGTGTAGAACGCCGCCGGAGCCAATTTGTCCGCGAAGACTGAACCGTGCTTGCCAAGATAGACATCGGCGAGCGCCAGCGAACGCTCCTCGCCGATGCTGCACAGCGCGTATTTGTCCTTCTTCTCGCCGTGCCGCAGGATGATGATCTGCTGCGGCGCTGCGAGCGCGTCGGTTGCGGGAATCGCGAGAGCGACGAGAAGAAACAGAAAGCGCGAAAGCATGATGATCTCCTTGCAAAGGGGACACATGACTTACGCGGCATTCTCCTCCCGCGAGGGGAGGAGCGAAGACGTCACACCGTTTCCAGCGTCACGCCTTTTTCTTCGAGATAGGGCCGGAGCTCGTCGGCCTCATACATCTCGCGCAGGATATCGCTGCCGCCGACGAATTCGCCCTTCACATAGAGCTGGGGTATCGTCGGCCAGTTGGAGAATTCCTTGATGCCGGCGCGGACTTCCGGATCCTTCAGCACGTCCACGGCTTTGAACTTGACGCCGGTGTTGGAGAGGATCTGCACCGCGGCGGCGGAGAAGCCGCATTGCGGGAAGACGGGCGTGCCCTTCATGTAGAGCAGCACATCGTTCTGGGCGACATCCTGGGCGATCCGGTCATGCACATTGGACATGTTCTTCTCCGCTAAATCCTGCGGCCTCCAAACCTTCCTCGTAGATAGGCGCGAGGGGCGCGGCGGTCAAGTTTCGCCCGTTGACGCCGCGCGTCTGGCGGCTCTAGCGTTGCCCTCGGGAACCGGCGGAACGGGGCGTCGCATGACGGAAACCACTCAGGGCCTGGCCTTGCCGCGCCGCCATATCGCCGCGGCCACCATCGGTAACGCGCTCGATTTCTACGATTTCGCGATCTACGCGACCTTCGCCATCCAGATCGGCAACGCCTTCTTTCCCGCGGCCAATCCCTATCAGCGCTTGATGCTGTCGCTGTTCGGCTATGGCGTGGGCTTCGTGACGCGGCCGGTCGGCGGTTGGTTCATTGGCCGTTATGCCGACCGCGTGGGCCGCAAGGGCGCGATGGTGTTCACCCTGACGCTCACGGGATTGGCCGTCATGGCGCTGGCGCTGGTGCCGACTTACGCCAGGATCGGCATCTGGGCGCCGGTGCTCGTGTTGGCGATCCGGCTGGTGCAGGGCTTTGCGCTGGGCGCCGAAGTGGGATCGGCCTCGTCGTTCCTGCTGGAAGCCTCCGCGCCGAAGGATCGCGGCTTGTCGGTCGCGTGGCAGGGCGCAAGCCAGGGCATCGCGGGTGCGCTAGGCGCGGCGGTCGGTTACTTTCTCGCGCTCTATCTCTCGCCGGCGGACTTCGATGCCTATGGCTGGCGCGTGGCGTTCCTGCTGGGCGGCCTGGCGCTGCCGTTCGGGCTGGTGCTGCGCATGGCGCTGCCGGAGACGTTGAACACGGTCGAGATGCGACCCGCGGCGTCGACGGCCCCGGCGAGCTTCGGGCTGGTACTCGCGAGCTGGCGCATCATCCTGATCGGGGCGATCGTGTTCTCCACGCGCACGGTCGGCACCTATGTCTTCAGCTACATCACCACTTACGCGCAGAGCACCTTGCACATGGCGGTCAGTGTTTCCGTCGCGGCCAGCGTCGTGAGCGGCGGATGCGTGGCCATCGGCGTGCTGATCGGCGGAGTACTGTCGGACCGCATCGGCCGGCGGCCGGTGATGCTGTGGCCCAATCTCGTCTTCCTGCTCGCGACCTATCCCGCGTTCTACTGGATCGTGGCGACGCGCAGCACCTTGGCGCTGTGGCTGGGTGTCGCGGTGTTGTCGCTGCTCAACGCCATTCCGGCCGGTGGCTTCTACACCGCCTTCACCGAGAGCCTGCCCAAGCACATCCGCGGCACGACGCTCTCGCTCACTTACGCCATCACCATCGCCATCTTCGGCGCCACGACGCAGCCCGCGGTGACCTGGCTGATCCAGACGACGGGCAACAAGCTCTCGCCGGCCTGGTATCTGATCGTCGCCACCGCGCTCAGCCAGTTCGCCATGATGGCGATCCCGGAAAGCGCGCCGGCGAAACGGCTGACGTGAGAATGTTTCCGGATTGACTGAAACCCTCCCAAAAACCGTCATCGCCGGGCTTGTCCCGGCGACCCATAAACGCGGTCTCGCAGAAAAAGATAACGACGTTCATCGCTCTTACTTTTCCCACCGCGGGTATGGGTGGCCGGGACAAGCCCGGCCATGACGGTGGAGGGAGCGAATAATCAATTCGAGAATTCTAATCCTTCGCGGCCGTTTGCAACGACAGCGCGTGCAGCACGCCGCCCATGCGGCCCTTCAGCGCTGCGTAGACCATCTGGTGTTGCTGGACGCGGTTTTTGCCTTTGAAGGCTGCGGTCTTCACCGAGGCGGACCAGTGATCGTTGTCGTCGGCGAGCGCGGTCATCGTCACCTCCGCGTCGGGGAAAGCGTCCTTGATCAGCAGTTCGATTTCAGCGGCTTGCATGCCCATGGTGCGAGCCTATCAGTTCGTGTGTGGCGCGGCCATGTAGCCGGGGAACCAGCCTTCATGGGCTTTTTTGAGATCGGCGAGCGCGATCTCGCCCTCGCCTGTCA
>DATAWY010000009.1:0-30799 GCA_036266955.1 Rhizomicrobium sp. | reverse complement strand
CAGCTTCCTTCCGAACAGCTGGGCGCGCTCACAACCGTTGTCTGTGGAGGAATGTGGGCGCCGACAGCGTAATTGCCGACCTGGAGCGTGGCGATGCCGGCGACGTCGTCGACGATCAGTTCATTCAAGGTGTCCCCGTTGGTCGTACCTGTCGTCGGCGCATAGTAGCCGTTGCCGATGACGGAGATGCCGGTGAGCCGGCAGTAGGCCAGCGCGCCGATCACGGCCTGCGCGGAAATGGCGCCGGAATTGCTCGCGGTCTCGTTCGCCGGCAGCGTGCCCGAAAACCAGTCCTGGGTTCCGGTACCCGCGAGAGTCTGCCCCGAGGCGGCCTCGATGGCGACCACGGGGCTGCTGTTGGTGAGGTTCACCGTGCCCTGGACCATCGCGTTCTGCGGACAGGTGAGCGGGGTATTGACGATGTAGGTCGCCGGAACTGTCGCGATCCACGGCCCGAAGGCGGACGGAGCGGTTGCCGGCGCGAGGTTGGGGTTGACGTTGCCATAGGCGCCGAACCAGTTCTGGATGGCTCCCGTATCGTCATGCGGGGTGCTGCTCGCGCCGTCGCCCCAGGCGCCGAACTCATGCGGATCGCCGCGGTAGTCGGTCTTCTGCCAGCACTGGGGCCCCGGATTGGTGCCGCCCGACGGCTCACTGTCGACGATCAGGGTGCCGTTATTATCGCCTGTCAAGGTGACGTTGCTCATCGATACGTGGGTTTGAGTCGAGTTGCCTATCAATGGGAGTGTCAAATACAATATGTTATTAACTGAATCGATAGCAGCGATCTCGGCGCCGGTTGGAACTTGAACGATATTCTCGCTGCTGTCCGTACCGCTTCCAGTTACCAATTCGCCCACAGAAAGCGTGTTGAGAAACCCAAGGGGACCATTACCTACGGCAGTTATTTTGTTATCTCCGACTGTTCCTTTTCCGTGAATGCTGGAGTACGTTGCACAGTTTGTGGCGGCGGACGTACCGATAATTGCATAGCTGCCGCCTCCGCCATCCGCCGGTGCATTGTCGCCAGCAACAGTCGCGACCTTGTAGCCGGTCAGCCCGTTCCCGCGGAGACTTGTACCACTTGCCGCGCAAGCGGAGGTGCCGTAAACGCCGACACAGCTGAAACCAAGCACAGCCTGCGAGATCGACTCGTGGCTCCCAACGAGGAGTCCGAAAGCAATGACAAGAATGCCAATTGAGTTTTTCACAACACATCCCCTTTTTCCTACGTCAGTACCGCCGTTAGCATGCGCCACATCCGGCGGCCTTTGATAATCAAGGTTGCTCGGCAAAGCCGCTCGCACCGAGAATTATTCGGGAAACGTGAACCGGAATTGTCGATAGACGCACGCTCCCCGCGAATCACCAATTATTATAATCTTCTCGATCGCTTGCTCGTCAACTGGCCGCAGGGACTGGAACACGGCAATCGTGGTGAAGGAGTGCGCGACAAAGCCGCTCGTTGAAATCCTGCTTTTGTCGCTGCTGGCGGATTTGGTGGGGCGGAGGGCTTCACCGACATTGCGGGTTTCGGCGAGAAGAAGCTGGATCTGCTGCGCCGGTTCCGCCCCTTCGCAGACGGGACGCCGAGCCATGATCATCTTGGCGACATCTTCGCTCGACGCTCAAGCTTTCCGGCGTTGCTTGTGGCCTGGGTAGCAGCGCTGACGAAGACGCGGGCCAAGTCATCGCCATCGACGGGTAGATGTCGCGGCGCTCCGGCAAGAAGGCCGATTACATTCCGACGCCGAAAGGCAATCAGGAAACGCTGCGCGGGGATGTCGAACTCTACGCCAACGAGCAGAAAACAAGGGGCTTTTCCAACACGACGGTGAGTGTCGACGAAACCATCGACGGCGATCATGGCCGTATCGAGACGCGTCGCGTGACGGTCGTCCACGACTTGGCGTGACTCAAGAAGCGCCTCGACTGGCCCAGTCTTCAAGGTCCTCGTCATCATCGACAGCACGCGAGAAATCGCGGCGCGCACCGAGCGCGAGACCCGGTACTATCTGACTTCGTCAGCATGGCGCGCCGAGCGCCCTGGTCCGATGGTCCGTGATCATTGGAGCATCGAGAATAGCCTACATTGGGTCATGGACATGCCCTTTCGCGACGATGAGTGTCGCATCCAGACCGAACACGCCCCGAAAATTTCGTCACCCTCAAACACATGGCCGCAACCTCGAGCGAAAGCCTCCAGGGCATGATTCCATCCGGCTGCGCCTGAAAACCGCCGCCTGGGACGACGACTACCTCGCCAAACTCATCGTAGCTTAAAACCCTTCACTCGATTCCCCTGGGGATTGGACACTGCCCTTTTTGATTGCGCTTGCTGGATTGGGGGGCAGGTGCGATAATCATGGCTGGGAATTTTGCGGACCGGTGAATGTCGAGCAGTTTGAATAATTTAGGGAAAAGGTTGCGTGGCTGTTGCCTGGCCAGCGCAATCATGGTCCTGCCTGCTGTGCCTGCGGCGGGAGCGGAGAAAATCCTCCATACTTTTCAAGGCGGCAGCGACGGCATTGCCCCTTGGGGCGTGCTCATCAGGGACAAGACCGGCAATCTCTATGGAACCACTGCGGGCGGAGGCGGGGGTATGGGCTGCAATGACGGTTCGGACGGATGCGGCATCGTCTTCCGGATTGCACCGGACGCAACCGAGGCTGTGCTTCACGCATTTGCCGGTGGCTGCGATGGCGCGTTCCCATTTTCCGGGCTGGTCGCCGATAAAACGGGGAATTTCTACGGAACGACGGTAAGCGGCGGCACCTGCAACAGCGACCAGGGCGACGGGACCGTCTACAAGCTTGCCCCAGATGGTACCGAAACTGTCGTTTATGCTTTCATGGGCGGCAGCGATGGATATGGTCCCAATGGCCTGACCGCAGATGAGAAAGGCAATTTGTACGGTATGACTAGCGCAGGCGGCAACGGGCCCGGGTGTAACAATATCGGCTGCGGCTTAGTCTTCGAGATTACGCCAAAGGGAAAGGAGACAGTGCTTTACAATTTTCAGGGCGGCAGCGACGGTGCCGAACCATATGGGAATGTGATCCGGGATGCGGTCGGCAATCTCTTTGGTACGACGGCGGATGGCGGAAGCAGCGGCTGCGGTGGCGGTGGTTGCGGCACGGTGTTCAAGTTGGCGCCGGATGGTACCGAGACGATCCTTTATGCCTTTCAGGGCGGCAGCGATGGAGAATTTCCGCAAAACGGCGTGGTGGCCGACAGCGCCGGCAATTTGTATGGAACCACGGCTGGCGGCGGCGGTGAACTTGTGGGCACGATCTTCGAGGTGACTCCGGCCGGCATTGAATCGGTGCTTTATTCATTCGCCAGGGAGAGCGGTGGCTATTATCCGGAAGCCGGCTTGATCTTCGACAAGGCGGGCAATCTGTACAGCACGACATCCTATGGTGGCGGCGCTGGCTGCAAGGCTTCGGGTGGGTGCGGGGCCGCATTCATGCTCGCCCCTGACGGCAGCGAGACAGTGCTCTATGGGTTCAAGGGACATCGCGGCAGAGAACCCTCTGCCGGCCTCCTTCTCGGCAAGCATGGCGATCTTTACGGCACGACAAACGAAGGCGGCGACGAAAACAACGGCGTCGTGTTCGAGCTGAAGGAATAAGGGCATATATGCCTTTATTTCAGACCTTACCAGTTTCGAGCGCGCCATCGGCCAGCATCATCTCGTCGCCGCTCCAATAGAGGCCGGTTCCCGTGCAGGCGGGACTGCCGGGTCCGCAAATCTGAATTCCAGGGACACGAATTATATTTCCTCCTGCGCGGACGGGGCAAGCCTATAGAAGCACGCCCTGCCTGTCATCGTCGGGGCGGGGATGGCGGCCGGGCGCGCGTTTCGCAAGCCGGCGGCCGAGAATGCGTTCGAGGCCGGCGATGAATTCGGCATTGCCAAGTGGTCGGCCGGTACCTTCAGATGCACGCAGCGCAGCAAATTCTTCGTCGTTTTCGCGGGCCAGCAGTTCGGCGAAGTTTGAGACCCTTGCGAGCACGGGCCTCACCATCACGAGGCCGTCATCCTCTGCCTTCAGATGCGCGCGCACGCTCGACCACGGCCAGTCTTGCGCCCGGCCGACGAGCCTTGCGCGCACGGGATTGAGGCTGACGTAGCGCAAGGCTGCCATGAGATGAGCTTCGTCCATCACGACGGAGGCGAAGCGGCTCTGGAACAGATGCCAGATCCAATGCCCACGCGCGTTGATGAAATGCGTGTAGCGGCGGTGGGCGGCGCCGATCGCCCGAGACAGACCTGTCTCATCATGCGGTGTAAGGATCAGGTGTACGTGGTTCGGCATGAGACACCAGGCCCAGACCTCGACCCGATACTTGCGCGTATGTTCCGCGAGCAGGTCGCAATAGACGTCCTGGTCACCGTCTTCGAAGAAGATGGGCTCACGCCGGTTGCCACGCTGGGTGACGTGGTGCGGCAAGCCAGGTGCGATGACGCGGGCCATGCGAGGCATGCCTCAATCCTACCGGCACACCGGCAGCGCTCTCAATATTCCGTGCGGTGGAAATGACAGAAAATCTGTATCGAACTGTACGCCGGCTTTTTAATGCAACAAACGGGGAAATCTAGTTCATGTCCTGCTATTGGACATACTGCAAATCCTCCAGCTCAAGTGACGTTAACCTGGATTCCCTGCCGTGCAAGTTTATTCAGGGAACCACTTCCAAAAGCGTCCCTGCGGTGCTAGGATTTGTCCCTCGCACCGGGGAGCAACGGCAATGCTGGCCAAGTTAAAGAATGCCCGTGGACGCCTTCCTGCCTGCTATCTGGCGACCGCGATCCTGGCCGCACCGGCCGCAGCGGCACACGGCACGGAGAAAGTCCTCCACGCCTTCCAGGGCGGGAACGATGGCAGCGGCCCCTTGGGCAATTTGATCCGGGACAAGGTCGGCAATCTCTACGGCACCACACTGGAGGGTGGAGGCGGCACGGAGTGCAGGAACAGCATTGGCTGCGGCACGGTGTTCCAGGTCGCGCCGGATCGCACGGAGAGCGTGCTTCATGCCTTCGGCGGCGGCTGCGATGGCGCCAATCCCTATGCTGGGCTGGTGGCGGACAAGGCTGGCAACCTGTACGGAACGACCCAAGGAGGCGGCACCTGCAACAACGATGAGGGCTTTGGCACGGTCTACAAGCTTGCCCCGGACGGCGGCGAGACCGTGCTCTACGCTTTCGGGGGCGGCAGTGACGGATTAGCCCCGGCCAGCAATCTGATCTTGGAAAAGAATGACCGTCTCTATGGTACTACCGAGTTCGGCGGCAATATGGCGAGTTGCGGCGGCAATGGGTGTGGCACGGTGTTTGAAGTGACACCGAAAAGAAAGGAAGCGGTACTTTATGCCTTTCAGGGCGGTAGCGACGGCGATGGACCCTATGGCGACGTCATCATGGACAAAGCTGGCAATCTTTACGGGACGACTCTGCAAGGCGGCGGCACCGGCTGCTACGGCGACGGTTGCGGCACGGTTTTCAAGATCGCGCCCGATGGCAGCGAGGCGGTCCTCTACGCCTTCCAGGGCGGCAGCGATGGTTGGCTCCCGCAAAACGGCGTGGTCGAAGACGCCGCCGCCAATCTATACGGAACGACTGCGGCAGGCGGCACCGATGACGGCGGATCCGTGTTCAAGGTCACGCCTGATGGCTCGGAATCGGTACTCTATTCTTTCCAACGCGCAACGGGCGGCTACGATCCGGAAGCTGGCGTGATCCTCGACAAGGCGGGCAATCTCTACGGCACCACCGCCTTCGGCGGCATTGGCTGTGGCCGCGCCGGCTGCGGTGTGGCGTACGAGCTCGCGCCCGACGGAACGGAGACGCCGTTATACGCCTTCAAGGGTCACCGCGGCCGAAATCCCGCCGGCGACATCCTTCTCGACAAGCGCGGCGATCTCTACGGCACGACGAACGAAGGTGGCGACGACAACAACGGCGTCGTGTTCGAGCTGAAGAGATAGAGAAAGTCATGCCATCCGGTCGCGTGCCGCGCGGCGTAGCGTGCTCGGCCCGGCGACACCACTGATGTGGTTGTCGCAGATCGAGATTACGCTGGAATTCCCCCCGATCGTGATGCCGGTGCCGCCGTTCGGCCCCAGGCCGTTGCCCTGGATGTCCATGGCGCTGACCGAGACCTTGCGGGCGCCGTCGAGGTCGAGACCGATACCCTGCGATTCTTCTATGACGCCGTCGGCGATGGTCATCTCGACGCCGCTCCAATAGAAGCCGGTTCCGGTGCAGGTGGGGCTGCCGGGTCCGCAGACCTGGGTGAACTGGATGGGCACGACCACCGAACCCGTTCCAGCACCTTTCCCCGCGCCGCTGACGATATCGCCGATGAAGCGCACATTGGGGCAGCCGCTCTTGGCGTGAATGTCGTCGTTCATGGCGCCGGAGATTTCCGTGTTCTTGACCTGCAGTCCATATCCGCTCGCGGCGGTGTTGATGCAGACCAGATTGTTGCCGCCGTTGCTGAGCGCGGAAAACCCGTCGACCGCCACGCGCTGGGCGAGCACATCGACCACGTCCGGGCCGTAGAAGGTGATCGCTTCCGTCCCGCAGCTCGTGCACGATATGGCGTTCGACAGCGTCACCGACGGCGTCCCCGCGCACTCCCCGATGGCGGTGACGGTCGTCTGCGGCGGAATGTTGCTTCCCGCGACGTAATTGCCGACTTCGAGATCGAGCGTCGCAATGACCGCCGTGATGCAGTTCGAGCCGTTCGAAATCGTGCCCATGATGGTCGGCAGATAGTAGCCGTTGCCGACGACGGAGATGCCGGTGAGCCGGCAGTAGGCCAGCGCACCGATCACGGCCTGCGCGGAAATCGGGCCGGAACTGCTCGCGGTCTCGTTCGCCGGCAGCGTGCCCGAAAACCAGTCCTGGGATCCGGTACCCGCAAGAGTCTGCCCCGAGGCGGCCTCGATGGCGACCACCGGATTGCTGTTGGTGAGGTTGACCGTGCCCTGGACCGTCGCGTTCTGCGGACAGGTGAGCGGGGTATTGACGATGTAGGTCGCCGGAACCGTCGCGATCCACGGCCCGAAGGCGTTGGGAGCGGTTGCCGGCGCGAGGTTGGGGTTGACGTTGCCATAGGCGCCGAACCAGTTCTGGAGCGCGGCCGTGTCGTCATGCGGAGTGCTGCTCGCGCCGTCGCCCCAGGCACCGAACTCGTGCGGATCGCCGCGGTAGTTCGTCTTCTGCCAGCAGTCGCCACCCGCATCCACGATCAGCGTGCCCGTGTTGTCGCCGGTGAAGGTGACGCTCGCGAATGACGTGTTCTTATCCGTCGCGGTCCCCGTCAGAGGAAGCGTCAGCGTTACGTAATAAGTTTCATCTTCCTCATATATGCTCGCGATCTCCGTACCCGGTTGAATCTGAATCGTGCCGGTGGTATCGGAGCCGGACCCGCCGACGAGTTCTCCGACAACAAGGCCCGTGGCCGCGATGCCCTGAATGGTTGACGAGCCCACAGTACCCTTTATGCCGGTTTGTATTTGAGTAATGGTCTTGCACACGGCCGGCGTGGAACCGATTCGATAGAACTGGCCGCCGCCTGCGTCTGATTGCTGAAAATATCCGGCAACGGTGACGTAGGTCGGCGGAGTGGCTGGCGGGGATGGCGGAACATATGCGCTTAGAGGCGTCGAGCCGTCCGGGCAGGTCGTTGCTCCTACCTCCGCAGCAATGCAGGTAAAACTGAGAGGTGTGCTCTGCGCAAAGGCCAGGCCCACGGCTATGGCCAAGCCCGCGAACAGCGCGAAGAGTATCCCCAGCCGCTTCATATTTCCCCCTCCGTTGCGGTTCCTCACAGCAAGACAATCGTCGGAGCGCGTTACAGGCAAACGCTCGCCGTTCGCGGCCGAGAGGCCAAGATCACCGGATGAACCCGCCCTTTGCCGCTTCGGCGGCAACCACGATCGCGACTGCCCCGCCCCTTCGATCAAGTTCGTGCTGGACGCTACCCCCCCGGGGGCTACTGTCAAGGATAATCCTTGCCCGACGGAGGGCATGGCGTGCCGGCCCGTCAGTGGCTGTCCCGTTCGCTTGAAGACAGGAGTGAGACCATGGTCACGTCGTCCCGCAACACGTGCAGGCGTATTACCTTCTGCGGAATTTGCTGTGTGCTGGTTGCGTCCTTCGGAACCGGCGCTGCGGCCGACTCTGAAAAACTGCTTCACATATTTCGCGGAGGCTCCGACGGCAGTGGACCAGGGGCGTTGATCCGAGGCAACGATGGCGCACTGTATGGTACCACGGCTACTGGCGGCGGTGGGACCGGGTGCAATGACGACGAATTTGGCTGTGGCACAGTGTTCAAGCTTACACGGCACGGGAAGGAGAAAGTACTGTATGCGTTCAGTGGCGGAAGTGACGGAGCCTATCCCGGCAGCAATCTGGTCATGGACGGATCCGGCAATCTCTATGGCGCGACCGAAGAGGGCGGCCTCGGGGTGGGCACGGTCTTTAAACTCGCCCCACACGGCACGGAAACCGTGCTTCACGCTTTTAAGAGCGCTCCGGATGGCTCGGTTCCTATTGGCAACCTCGTGGCGGACGGCAGCGGAAATCTTTACGGAACGACGTACTCTGGCGGTAACACCGGCGGGAGCGAATGTGGCGACGGAGGTTGCGGGACCGTATTCAAAATCGCGGCAGACGGCAGCGAAGCGATCCTCCATGCGTTTCAGGGCGGCGACGACGGTTGGCAACCTTACGGCGGAGTCATTCTCGACAGCCAGGGAAATCTCTACGGCACAACTTCGGGAGGCGGCGGTAGCGGCTGCGACGGCTTTGGCTGCGGCACGGTATTCGAGGTCGCGCCGGACGGTACCGAGACCGTGCTTTATGCTTTTCAGGGCGGCAATGACGGCGACAAGCCCGGTGGTAGCTTGATGATGGACGGCAGCGGAAATCTTTACGGCGCGGCAGGGGGCGGAGCTTCGAACAGGGGAACGGTATTCAAGCTGGCGCCGGACGGCACCGAGACCGTGCTCTACACCTTCACCTACGGCAGCGACGGGTACGATCCCAATGGAGGATTGGTTGCGGACAGCGCCGGCAATTTGTACGGCACAACGTCGGATGGCGGCGGCGCGGGCAAAGGCGGCGGCCACGGTGTTGCGTTCGAGCTCGCGCCCGACGGCACCGAGACGGTGCTCTACTCGTTCAAGGGAGATCACGGCCGATTTCCCGCAGCCGGCCTTCTCCTCGGCAAGCACGGCGATCTATACGGCACGACTGCCGCAGGCGGCGATGACAACGACGGCATGGTGTTCGAGCTGAAGCAATAGGGACCGTCACGCTACCCTGAGGCGCGCCGCCCGGCGCAGGCTGCCCCCCGGCCGGTGCCACAAAGGTAATTATATATCGTCTGTTCCGAATCCCGTTCGGATCGGTATGCGAATTGCCGGGCATTGCAAATCCCTGCGCAACGGACCTGCCCGACGGTTTCGATCATTGGGGCAGAGAAACCGAAGATCATGGCGGGCCGCGGGCCGCCATCGTTCTCTTTCCTCCATCGTGGCTAGGGTGAGCACACATCGTTTAATGAAAGCGGAGGGACGTTCAAAACGGATTACCCGCACTCCGTTTTCCCCGCCCAACGTGGGGGAGAGCCTGCCCCGCACTTGTTGCGGGGTGGCGCGCGCCAGCGCGCCGGATGGGGCAGTGGCGCGCTTGCGCGCGGACTCCCCCCTCCGGTTTGCTCCGCTTCGCTTCGCAAACCACTTCCCCCACGATGGGGGAGGAAGGCAAAACGTGCGTTTGGCGGTCGGTTCGAACGACATCAGCGGAATCCGTTCTACCCGGGAATTGCGCGCCGGCGTTCCAAACTCGCCGCGGGCCAGAGCGTCTTCATGTCGTAATAGATTTCAAAGGCCGGCACGCCGGCGGGCAAACCGACCCAGGGCAGCTTCGAGCGGGTGAAAATATGTAGGTCGGGCGGCAGCGCCGAGGCATCGTCCAGCGTGCCGACGCGGACAAAACGGAGCGGCGGGCGGCGGCCGTAATCGCTCCACAGCGCCGTGCGGCAGTCGGGGCAGCGGTAGATGTCGTGCGGACGGCCGCTGTCGGTCGGCACCGTCACCGGTTCGGGGGAGCCGGAGAGGAGCTGGATCCGGTCGGTCTCGATCAGCGCATTGATGACAAATGCGCTTCCCGTCTGGCGCTGGCAGTCGCGGCAATGGCAGCAGTGAACAAACATTGGCCGCGAATTGAGCCGGTAGCGCACCGCTCCGCATGCGCAGCCGCCTTCGAAGATCTGCGTCATCTCCGTCTCCCTGGGACCGCGGGCGTCCCGCCCGCCAGTATCAGAATAACAAAAGCCGCCGAATAGAGCTAAGGTGCGGGCGAGACGCCCGCGGTCCCAGGGACATGGCCAGGATTCGCATCACCGATGACATCTCCATCGACGAGAGCGAGCTTGCGGAGAGCTTCATCCTGGCGGCCGGTCCGGGCGGGCAGAACGTCAACAAGGTGGCCAGCGCGGTGCAGCTGCGTTTCGACGCGGCCCATTCGCCGTCGCTGCCCGACGCTATGCGCCAGAGGCTGATCCGGATCGCGGGGCGGCGCCTGACCAAGACGGGCGAACTGGTTCTGACCGGCCGGCGCCATCGCAGCCAGGAACAGAACCGCGCCGATGTCCGCGCCCGACTCGTCGCGCTTCTGCGCGATGCGGCCACGGCCCCCGTCCCGCGGCGCAAGACGCGGCCGCCGGCGGCGAGCAGGAAGGCGCGCGTCGAAAACAAGGCGGCGCGCGGGCAGCTGAAGCGTCTGCGCGGCAGGCCGCGCGAGGATTGATTTGCGCTTGCCTTCGCGCGCAGCCCGGGCAAGGGATGCCGCCGGAAGCCTGGGAGCCGGTCATGGATTATCAGAACATCATCGTAGGGACGGAAGGCGCGGTAGCGCTCGTCACGCTGAACCGGCCCAAGGCGCTCAACGCGCTCAATTCGGAGCTGCTTCGCGAACTGGTGCAGGCGCTGGAGGCAATCGACGCGAACGACAGCCTGCACGCCATCGTGCTCACCGGCTCCGAACGCGCCTTCGCTGCCGGCGCCGACATCAGGGAGATGGCGCCGAAATCCTACATGGACATGTTCGGGGCGAATTTTTTCGCCGGCGCCGTCGACCGGATTGCCGCCGTCCGCAAGCCCATCATCGCCGCGGTGGCCGGTTATGCGCTCGGCGGCGGCTGCGAGCTGGCCATGCTGTGCGACTTCATCATCGCGGCCGACAACGCCAAATTCGGCCAGCCCGAGATCACTCTGGGTGTGATGCCGGGGATGGGCGGCACCCAGCGGCTCACCCGCTTCGTGGGCAAGTCCAAGGCGATGGAGATGTGCCTGACCGGGCGCAACATGGACGCTGCGGAGGCGGAGCGTGCCGGGCTGGTCAGCCGGGTGGTGCCGCTCGCCGATCTCCTGGCCGAGGCGATGAAGGCCGCGCAGACGATCGCGGCGCAATCGCTGCCGATTGTCATGATGACGAAGGAGACCATCAACCGCGCCTATGAGACGACTCTGGCCGAAGGCGTCCGCTTCGAGCGGCGCGTGTTCCACGCCATGTTCGCAACCGAAGACCAGAAGGAAGGGATGGCGGCCTTCGCGGAAAAGCGGAAGCCGGAGTTCAGGAACCGCTGAATCGGGTCTGTGAACCGGCTTGCACGATGGCATGAGTTCTACCTGCGTCGCATCCATTGACCGGAAGGCCGGCCCCGCGCTAAAAAGCGCGCCATTTTAGCCAAAGACGGAAGCCAATGCCCAATATCGACTCCGCCAAGAAACGGGTGCGCCAGAACGCCAAGCGCTCGGCGGTCAATCACGCCCGGAAAAGCCGCGTCCGCAGTTTCACGCGGAAGGTCGAAGAAGCGTTGTCGGCCGGCGACAAGGCGAGCGCGCTGATGGCGCTCAAGGTGGCGGAGCCGGAGCTCATGCGGGCAGCCGCGAAGGGCGTGTTTCATGCCAACATGGCCAGCCGGAAAGTTTCGCGGCTGACGAAGCGCGCCGCCAAACTGCCCGGCTAAAATCCGGCATGAAATTCTTTTTGCCATCTTTTGAAACAGCTAAGCCTTTGAGCTGACGTGATTTTTTTGTCTGCGTCACAAAAATTCCATGAAATTGCGCCCTTGAAAAAAATTCGTCACATGGAGCGGGGTGGCTACAGAGCCCTTAACCATTTGAAAAAACAGGTGTCTTAACTTTCCGTACACGGCCAAAACGTTAACGGCTTATCTCCGGACCCGATTCGTTCCGATTGCATTGAAAGCGCTGCGTGGTATCGTATTTTCGCTGGTGGCGTTCTTCGCAGTAAAAACCAAGAATAGTTCCAGTGAAGTGCGATATGGAGCAAGAGAATGGCAGTCGTGGCCAGTTCTTGCGCCACGAGGGGAAGTGTAGCCGACATCTATACTGCGCAGACGGCGTAATCGTTTACGTCAATGGCGGAGCATTAGGCAAATGGCCGACATGTATACAATTCTTGTAAGCCATTCGGTCCCCGGGGATGGGGAACAGAAGCACGGCTGGGCATCCCCTGCAATGTGCTGGCGAGCGCTTCCCTTCGGGAGGTGGGAGGACCGGCCCCGAACCAGACGAAAGGGAGGTGAACCGAAGCAAAGGTGAGCTCCTGACAATCAAACGTCAATAAAGAATGGAACTTCTCGGGCCGGCGCATATTGCCGGCACAGCAAGGGCGATGGGGACATGACACAACCACAGACAAAAACTCCCGATTGGCTTGGCATCTGGAACACCGCTCGCGACAGGCTGCGGCGCCAACTCGGCGGGGCTACGTTCGATGCCTGGATCGGCAAGCTGGTACTTCTGGAATTCAGCAAGGACGACCTCAAATTCGGGGCGCCCAAGCCCTTCGTCCGAAACTGGGTCACCAACAACTTTACCGGGCGCATCGAGAAGGCCCTGCGGGCCGCTGGCGGCGTGCCGGCATCCATCACGATTGTCCTACAGGAAACAGAAGCCCCGCGGGTGGGCGGCGGACTGCCGACGCAGGAAAAACCCCCGGCGTCCGCGCCGGTCAGCGAGGCTGCCGGGGCCGCTCAACCATCTCAGCCCGTCGCGGAGCGGCTGCTCTTTGCCAGATTGCCGAAACCCGCACTGTCCTTCGCGGCCTTCGTCGAAGGGCCCGCAAACGCCTTGGCCCTGCGCGCGGCCCGCACCTTTGCCGAGGACGACACCGACGACATTTCGCTGCTCTTCATCCATGGCGGCTTCGGTTTCGGAAAGACGCATCTCCTCAACGCGACCGCCCTCGAAGCCCGCCGGCGCGGCAAACGTGCGCTGCTGCTCGGCTCCGAGGATATGATGCGACAGTTCCTGGGCGCGCTGGGGCGCCGCGATACGTTGAGCTTCAAGGAGGAGCTGCGGGCGGCGGACATGCTGCTCATCGACGATCTGCAACATCTCTGCCGCAGCAGCTCGACGATGTCGGAGCTGCTGCACACCCTGAACGCCTATTCGGACCTTCGGCGCAAGGTGGTGATTGCGGGCGACAAGCCGCCCGGGGCTATGGAAAATCTCGGGCCGGATGTGCGCTCGCGGCTGTGCGGCGGCCTGGCGATCGGGCTCGAAAAGCCGGACCGGGCGACCAGGCTTGCGATCCTGAAGGCGCGGGCCGAGGAATTCTTCCGGCTGCGGCCGCAGGAGGCGATCCCGGAGGAAACATTGGCGCGCCTGGCCGACGTCGACGATACGACGCCACGCGACCTGGTGGGCTTTTTCCACAATCTGACCGTCCATCTGGGGGTTACGAAAAACCCGCAGGCCCTGAATGTGGCGGTGGACGCGATGGTCAGCCGTGGACCCCTGCCACCCAAAACTTCGATCGACGACATCCAGCGCAAGACCGCCGAATATTACAAGCTGGATCCGCGGGACTTCCTGTCCGCTCAGCGCAGCCGGCGTGTGGCGCGACCGCGGCAGGTCGCCATGTTCCTGGCGCGGACGATCACCGAGCGTTCGCTTCCGGATATTGGACGCAGGTTCGGCGGTCGCGATCACACGACCGTGCTCCACGCCTGCCGCCGCATCGCGGCACTCTGCGCCGAGGACCCCACCTTCAAGCAGGAGATCGAATATCTGAGGACCGCGCTGCTGAAGCGGTAACACCCGCCCTGCGTGCCCCCGGGGGAACATTGCCCCCGGGGGGACGTCGCCGCAGTTTTGCTGTTCCCGCCCGGCGTGCCCTGCTATAGTTTTCTGCTTGAGTCTCAGGCAACGCACACGGCAATCTTTTCAAGCGCAAGGTCATGAAAGTCACCATCGAACGCAGCGCCTTTCTCAAGTCGCTGAACCATGTCCAGAGCGTGGTCGAAAGACGCAACACGATTCCCATTCTGTCCAATGTCATGATGGAGGCCGGAAACGGCCGGCTGAAGCTGACCGCAACCGACCTCGACATGGAGATCGTGGAAACGCTCGCCGCCGACGTCATCCGCAACGGTGCGGCCACGGCGCCCGCGCATATGCTCTACGACATTGTCCGCAAATTGCCCGACGGCGCCCAGGTGCAGGCGGAACTCCTGACCTCGGAAGGCGGCCGGCTGGCGATTTCGGCCGGCAGCATCCGGTTTGAACTCGCCTGCCTCCCCAAGGAGGATTTTCCGCAGATGGCGGCGGGCGCACTGCCCTTCCGTTTCCGTCTGCAGACCGGAGAGCTGAAAAAGCTGATCGACAAGACGCGCTTTGCCATTTCCACGGAGGAAACGCGGTTTTATTTGAACGGCATCTATCTGCATGCGCATAAGGATGGTAAAGGCAAGGGTGAAATGCGGGCAGTGGCGACCGACGGCCACAGACTCGCGCGCTTCCAGATCGAGTTGCCGGAGGGCGCCGCCGACATGCCCGGCGCGATTGTTCCGCGCAAGACCGTCAGCGAACTGAGACGGCTGCTCGACGACACGGAAGGCGCGATCGACATATCGCTGTCGGACACCAAGATCCAGTTCAAGACCGACGGCGTGGAACTCACCTCCAAGCTCATCGATGGCACGTTCCCGGACTATCAGCGCGTGATCCCTTCGGCGAACGACAAGGTCCTGTCGCTCGATGCGCGCGAATTCGCCCAGGCCGTCGACCGCGTATCCACGATTTCCGCCGACAAGACGCGCGCCGTGAAGCTCAGCCTGGCCAATGACAGGCTGATGCTCTCCGTCATCAATCCGGATTCCGGCACCGCGACGGAAGAATTGGGGGCTTCCTACAGCGCGAACGCCATCGAGATCGGCTTCAACGCGCGTTACCTGCTCGATATCACCGGGCAGATCGAAGGCAAGGAAGTGCGTTTCCTTCTCTCCGACGCGGGCTCGCCAACGTTGATCGAAGACTCCGAAGACCGCGGCACGCTCTACGTCCTCATGCCCATGCGGGTCTGAGTTTGACCAGCCTCGTCGGACCATCGGCCGTTCTTCCGAGCGGGGAGCGCGCGAGCGAAATGCACCGCCCTCCACTGGCCGTGACGCGGCTCGCGCTGACGAATTTCCGCTCCTACGCGCGCGCCGAGCTGACGCTCAGCGGACGACCGGTGGTGCTGGCAGGCCCCAACGGCGCGGGCAAAACAAATCTGCTCGACGCAATCTCTCTGCTGTCTCCCGGCCGCGGGTTGCGCGGCGCGCAACTGGCGGAGCACACGCGCAAGGCGCCGCAGATCGCCGGCGCCGATGTTCTTTGGGCCGTCAACGCCACCGTCGGGCGCGCCGGGGAGACTCATGAGATAGGCACCGGACTGGTGGCTGGCGCAGGTGGCGAAAAACGGCAGGTCCATTTGAACGGCGCACCGGCGCAGAACTCCGCCGACCTTGGCGAAATCGTCCAGATGGCATGGCTGACGCCGGCGATGGATCGATTGTTCAGCGACAGTGCCAGCGGCCGGCGCAGATTTCTCGACCGGCTGGTACTCGGCTTCGATTCCGCCCACGCGCGCCGCAGCCTGCGCTTCGAGCGGGCGATGCGGGAACGCGCGCGGCTGCTCCGCACCGGTCCGCGCGATCCGGGATGGCTCGCCGCGCTGGAACAGGAGATGGCCGAAGCGGGAATCGAAATCGCCGCGGCAAGAGCACGCACGGTCGAAGGTTTGAACCGTGAGCTCGTCCGGCGCGAGCAGGCGGGCGCTTTCCCGTCGGCGCAGCTGGCACTCCTCGGCGAGACGGACCGGCTCGTGGCGGAAAAGGGTGAACAGGCGGTGGAGGCGCAACGCGCGGTTCTGGCGGCCTCGCGCCTGCGCGATGCGGAGTCGCGGCGGACCTCCGTGGGGCCTCACGTCAGCGATCTCGTCGCCCGCCACACCGAAAAGCGCATGGACGCCCGCGATTGCTCGACCGGCGAACAGAAAGCGCTCCTGATCGCGATCGTTCTCGCCAATGCCTGGGAACTCTCGCGTCGGCGCGGCGGCCACGCGCCGCTTCTGCTGCTCGACGAAATCGCAGCACATCTCGATGCGCGGCGGCGGGCGGCGCTGTTCGAGGAAATCGTGGCGCTGGGCGCGCAAGCCTGGCTTACCGGAACCGATCTCGCCCTGTTTGAAAATCTGGCCGGCCGTGCCGATATCTTCCTCGTCGAAGCCGGCCAGTTCATCTGCCAGAACTCATAGAAAAATCCGGACGAATGTTTTTGAACAGCAAAGAAAGATTCAACGCGGTGGGCGCGGCGGTTGCGCAGTGGGCGCCGTGTGAGATTGCGCGCTCCGCGCGCCGGTTTTGCGTCCTCCGCGCCCTCCGCGTTAAAAAACAATTTTGCAACTGAGACGGCACGGTGATGGCTCAGGACAACGGCACGCCCGATCCCGACGAATACGGTGCGGAGTCGATCAAGGTCCTCAAGGGCCTCGATGCCGTACGCAAGCGTCCGGGCATGTACATCGGCGACACCGACGACGGCTCGGGCCTGCATCACATGGTCTATGAAGTGGTCGACAACGCCATCGACGAGGCGCTGGGCGGACATGCCGATCGCGTCGACGTGGCGCTGAATCCCGACGGCTCGTGCACGGTCCGCGACAACGGCCGGGGGATTCCCACCGAGATTCATTCGGGCGAGGGCGTTTCGGCGGCGGAGGTCATCATGACCCAGCTGCACGCCGGCGGAAAATTCGAGCAGAGCGCCTACAAGGTGTCGGGCGGACTGCACGGCGTCGGCGTGTCGGTCGTGAACGCGCTCTCCGAATGGCTCGATCTGCGCATCTGGCGCAACGGCCAGGAATTCTACATGCGGTTTCGCGATGGCGATCCCGAAGCGCCGCTGAAAGCGGTTGGCGACGCGCAGGGTCGCCGCGGCACGGAAGTAACATTCCTGCCCAGCCCGAAGACGTTCACGAAGACCGAGTTCGACTTCGCCACGATCGAGCACCGGCTGCGCGAACTTGCCTTCCTCAATTCGGGCGTGACGATCGTGCTGGCCGACCTGCGTGGAGTCGAGAAGAAAGAAGTGACGCTCCACTACGAAGGCGGTCTCGAAGCCTTCGTCCGCTATCTCGATCGGGCCAAGACGCCGCTTATTCCTTCGCCGATTCTGCTTCGCGCGGAACGCGAGACCATCATCGTCGAGGCGGCGCTGATGTGGAACGATTCCTATCACGAGAGCATGCTCTGTTTTACCAATACCATTCCCCAGCGCGACGGCGGCACGCATCTCGCCGGCTTCCGCGCGGCGCTCACCCGCGTGGTGACGAAATATGCCGAGACCTCCGGCCCGGGAAAGAAGGAAAAGATCGCGCTGACGGGCGATGATTGCCGCGAGGGGCTGACCTGCGTGCTCTCGGTCAAGGTCCCCGATCCGAAATTCAGCTCGCAGACCAAGGACAAGCTCGTCTCCTCCGAAGTGCGCCCCGTGGTGGAAGGCGCGGTGCACGATCAGCTGAGCGCCTGGTTCGAGGAACATCCGGGCGAAGCGCGCGCTGTCGTTGGCAAGGTGATCGAAGCCGCGGCGGCGCGCGAGGCGGCGCGCAAGGCGCGCGAGCTGACCCGGCGCAAGGGCGCGCTCGACGGCATGTCGCTTCCCGGCAAGCTCGCCGATTGCCAGGAACGCGATCCGGCGAAATGCGAGATATTCATCGTCGAGGGCAACTCCGCCGGCGGCAGCGCCAAGCAGGGGCGCAACCGCGAGAACCAGGCCGTGCTGCCTCTGCGCGGCAAGGTCCTGAACGTCGAGCGGGCACGCTTCGACAAGATGCTTTCCAATGTGGAGATCGCCACGCTGATCACCGCGCTTGGCACCGGCATCGGCCGCGAGGAATTCAATCCCGACAAGCTGCGCTATCACAAGATCATCATCATGACCGACGCCGATGTGGACGGCGCCCATATCCGCACGCTGCTGCTCACTTTCTTCTACAGGCAGATGCCGGAACTGATCGAACGCGGCCATGTGTACATTGCCCAGCCGCCGCTCTACAGGGCGGCCAGGGGAAAATCGGAACGCTATCTCAAGGACGAACGCGAACTCACCGATTACCTCATCGCCGAGGGCTCGGCGGGAGCAACCTTCACGCTTCACACCGGCGAGACCATCGCCGGCGCCGATTTCGACGCGCTGGTCACCAGTGCCCGAGCGGCGGTCGCCGCGCTTGACGGTTTCCCCCGCCACTATCCACGCTTCCTGCTGGAGCAGGCGGCGATCGCGGGCGCACTCAATCCGGAGATACTGGCCGATCGCGAGCATGCGGCGCAGACCGCGCTCTACATCGCGCGCAGGCTCGACCAATTGTCCGAAGAAACCGCGCGCGGCTGGCACGGAGAACCGACACCGGACGGCGGCCTCAAATTCTGGCGCGAGGTCCGCGGCGTGCGCGAGGCCGTGGCGATCGACGGCGCCGTGATTTCCAGCGCCGACGCGCGCAAACTCGACAGGATGGCGCCCGACCTGCAGGCCGCCTATCTCAAATCCGGATCCCTTGCACGCAAGGACGAGACGCGCGAGGTGCGCTCACCCAGCCAGCTGCTCGACTCGGTTTTCGAATGGGGCCGCAAAGGGGTTGCGCTGCAACGCTACAAAGGTCTGGGCGAAATGAACGCCGAGCAGTTGTGGGAGACCACGCTCGACGACAACGCGCGCACCCTGCTGCTCGTGAAGGTGGAGCATGCCGACGAAGCCGACGATCTCTTCGCCAAGCTGATGGGCGACATCGTCGAGCCCCGCCGCGAATTCATCCAGGAAAACGCTCTCTATGCCGCCTTGGATGTGTAACAAACACCATTTAAAAAAAGGGTCTTAACGCGGAGGGCGCGGAGGATGCGCAGGGGCGCGGAGAATAGCCGCGCGCAAAGCGCGCAACAAACGCTGCGCCCTCGGTGATCCCTCCGCGCCCTCCGCGTTAAGAATCTTCCTGACGAAAATTCTGGGAGTAGATTTCATGCAAATACGTGCGGCGGTGGCGTGGGAAGCGGGCAAGCCGCTGTCGATCGAAACGGTCGATCTCGAAGGGCCGAAAGAAGGCGAGGTGCTGGTCGAGATCAAGGCGACCGGTGTTTGCCACACCGACAAATACACATTGTCGGGCGCCGATCCGGAAGGGCTGTTTCCCTGCATTCTCGGCCATGAAGGCGCAGGCGTCGTCGTGGATATCGGGCCGGGCGTCCGCACGCTCAGGAAGGGCGATCACGTCATTCCGCTCTACACGCCGGAATGCCGCGAGTGCAAATCCTGCCTCAGCCGCAAGACCAATCTCTGCACGGCGATCCGCGCCACCCAGGGCAAGGGCCTGATGCCCGACGGCACCAGCCGGTTCTCGAAGAACGGCAAACCGGTCCTGCATTACATGGGCTGTTCCACTTTCGCGAATTTCACGGTCATGCCTGAGATCGCGCTGGCCAAGGTCCGCGCCGACGCGCCATTCGAGAAAATTTGTTATATCGGCTGCGGCGTGACGACCGGCATCGGCGCCGTCATTTTCACCGCGAAGGTCGAGCCGGGCGCCAATGTCGTGGTTTTCGGCATGGGCGGTATCGGCCTGAATGTTATCCAGGGCGCAAAACTTGCCGGCGCCGACATGATCGTGGGCGTCGACGTCAATCCGTCCCGCGAAGCGCTCGCGCGCCAGTTCGGGCTCACCCATTTCGTCAATCCGAAGGACGCGAAAGGCGATCTCGTTGCCCATCTGGTGGAGCTGACGAAGGGTGGCGCCGACTACAGCTTCGAATGCATCGGCAATACCGACACCATGCGGCAGGCGCTGGAATGCTGCCATCGCGGCTGGGGCACGTCGGTGATCATCGGCGTCGCGGCCGCGGGACGCGAAATCTCGACCCGGCCGTTCCAGCTTGTCACCGGCCGGGTGTGGAAAGGCACGGCCTTCGGCGGCGCCCGCGGCCGGACGGACGTGCCGCGCATCGTCGATTGGTACATGGAGAGGAAGATCGCCATCGACGAACTGATCACCCACACCATGTCCCTGGAAAGGATCAACGACGCGTTCGAACTGATGGCGAAAGGCGAATCCATTCGAAGCGTGATCGTGTATTGAGACCGTGAGCTGCGCGATTTGCGCGCCCCGGTCCACTTGTGATCAATCGGCGGATTGTGGCACCTCTTCCCCGAAACCGGTACCTCGTTCCAATGGAGTTGGCTCATGAAAATCCCTTTCCTGCCGTTCCGGGCCGGAGTTGTCGCACTGCTGCTCGCGGCGGGAGGCTTTGTGCTCACCGGGACCGCCGGCCCGGCGGCGAACGTCACCCTTGCGAGACACCCGGTTCTGCTTATTGACAGGCAGGCGATCATGACGGGCTCGAAGCTCGGGCAGGACATCCACCGCCAGGTTATGGCCTATGTGAACAAGATGCAGTCCGATTTTGGCCCGCAGGGTCAGGCGCTACAGACCGAGATGCAGACGCTTCAAACTCAGGGCGCCTCCATGCCGGCCGCCGAACGCGACAAGAGAATGCAGGCATTGCAGGCCAAGCAGGCAGCCTATCGCGAGAAAGCCCAGGCGCGTCAGAACCTGATCCAGGGCGGAGAGCTGGTGGCGCGGCAACGCTATCTGGCGGAAGTTGCTGCCGTCGTCGAAGCGGTCATGCAGGAACGGGGCGCCGATGTGGTCGTGGAAAAATCCACCATTGTCGCAAGCGTCGGCGGGCTCGATATCACGCAGACGGTCATCCAGCGTCTCGACAGCAAGATGACGAGCTTCAAGGTGCCGCTGGTCAATCCGTCACCGTCGGAAGCGACCACTTTCCTTCACTGACGTCAGGCCAGACGCATCGCGAAACTTGCCGCGAGCTGTGGATAGAATTTCGGCGCGGCGGGATAGGCGGCGAGGACATCTCCCAGAGTGGCCTTGAGCGGGCACAGACACGCCTCATAGTTGCGGCTGTTGCCGACGGCGCTGCGGTAGATCGGACGCCGCGCCTGTTCGACGCTGGTAGTGACGATCGCCTGCTCCTTTTCGTAGAAGCGCAGGCACTGCTCCTCGAAGGGCAGCCCCACATGCTCGAGCAGCCGCCGAACCTCGCCTTCGGGATCCTCGATCAGCTTCTCATAGATCACCCGGTGAACGCGGCCCGGCAGCGCCTCGTCGAAATGCGCCATCAGTTCGACGTAACCCGCGTAGTAGCGGCCGAGATCGTCCAGGCCGTGCGTCCACTGCGGTCCCTCCGGAAAATAGTTCGTGAAACAGGAGAGACAGCAGTCGAGCGGATGCCGCCGCACGTCCACGAGCCTGGCATTGGGCAGGATGAGATGGATCAGTCCCGCGTAGATGAAATTCTCCGGAAGCTTGTCGATGAAGAAAGGTCTCCCGGATTTCCGCCGCGGACGGGTTCGTTCCAGATAGTCCTCGCCGAGCCCGCGCAACCGGTCGGGATCGAGGAGAGCCAGCACGTCGGGATAGTGCGTCGCGCTGCCGTTCGCATCGTCCGCGCGCAGCTGAGCCATCATGATGTTCAGGTCGCGCAGCTCGCCGGTTCTCTCGATGGCGGAGTGGGCCGCGAGGATTTCCTGAACGAGCGTCGAGCCCGACCGTGGCATGCCCACGACGAAAATCGGACCTGCGGCCGGACAGCCTCGGCCCCCGCGCCGACGAAGGAATGCCGGCGTGAACAGCGCCTTGCTCTGCCGCACCAGCCTCAGGAATCTGTCGGCGCTGCCGGAAATGCCGGTGGCCTGAAGCTCATTGCTCCGTTGATGGTGGTCGAACGATTCCGCATAGCGCTCCGCGTCCGCCAGAGCCTTTCCGAGCGCGAAGTGCAGTTGCGCGCGCGTCGACGTCAGCAGGCGCGGCCGCGAGAGCAGGCCCTGGAGGTGGTCGATCGTCTCCGGCGCGAACCGGATCGTCTTTACCGTCGCGAGCGTCCGGTAGCCTTGCGCGAATGCGGGAAGGATGTCGACGGATTTCCAGAATGCCGCGACGCATTCCTCCTGTCTGCCGATCGCCCGCAGCGCGCGCCCGTATGAGATCCAGGCGCCGGGCCTTTCGCGCCCGTCGCCGAGGAGTTCTTCGTATTGTGCGATCGCCTGACGAAATTCTCCAACTTCGTAAAGTGCGGAAGCCCGCAGCTCGCGGTAGAACGGATTGGCGGGGTCGCGGCGGATCGATGCGTCGATCACAGCCAATGCAAGATGGGCTTTTTCCCGGGCGAGCAATGCAATCGCATAGCGGAAGCGGGCGGGCTGGAAGTCGGGACAAAGTTCAAGGCAGCGCGCCAGCAGTGCTTCGGCCTCGGCGAAGCTTTGTTTCCGCATTGCGCCGTCTGCCGCGCGCAGGCTGCTCTCGGCCTGCACGCGCGAAGGATCCTGCCCCGTGTTGCCCTCCAGCGGCGCCAATGCGTCGCCAAGCGCACACCAGGCGCTCACAAAGGTGGGCGCGAGATCGACGGCGCGGGCAAGCGCATCCAGCGCCGCAGGACGATTTCCCAGGAGACCGAACGTCAGGCCCAGTTCGAGCTGCGCAAAGGCGGAGTCCGGTTGCGACTCGAGGATCGGCTCGAGGATCGCTTTCGCCTCTGCGGCCTTTCCCTGCCGCCTCAGCGCCCCGGCCAGCACCAGAAGCGCGTCCGCATTTTGCGGTTGCGCCTTGAGGATATCGCGCGCCCGCGCTTCCGCAGCCGGCGGATCGGAAGCAAGCAATCGGCCCACCTCCGCAGAACTGACGGCGGAGGGTCCCGACGGATTGGAAGTCTGGTTCTGGGACACGGTTTGGCACCCGGGCAGGCGAATTCGGTACGGGATCGGCCCGACAAAATATCTCACTCTGGTCGGTCCCCGAGCCGGACCTCCATGGCCGGCCTGGAGGCCGACCATCAGAGTCATTCATTCGCCGGACGGCAGCGTCAAGGCCTTCCGTGGCGAATCATTTCGGGAAACAAGATGGCGAAAAAAATTGACCGCGGCCGTACGTGCCGACCGCGGTCAAGTTTCAGATGGGAAAAAAGCTTGAAATCTTTTATTTGCTTACGCCGATCGCCGGATTGTACTCGGTTTCCGAATAGCCCGCACCCCAGGTGGACCCGCCATTGGTCGTGCTGGAAACATAGGTGTCGTGATTGACCTCGTTGGAAACCTGGAACGGCGCGGCCTCGTAGTTCGCGCCGGTCGTGGTGATGGCAACCCAGTAGGGCGTATTAGCAGACAGTTTGGTCGAAGAAATTTTTGCGGTCGTCACGCCACAGCAATATCCGAATTCCACGGCCGCGGTGCCAGTCCCGGAAGCCAGCGCCGTCCCGGGCGAGTTGCTGCCGTTATCGGTGTAGAGCGTGAGGGTGACCGACTTGTCGCCCGAGACGTAACCGACGGCCGCCGTCAGTTCTTTGACCGACGCGGCCTTCTTGAGCGAAAACTGCTCGGCGACACCATAGGCGTATCCGAAGAAGCTCGACGGTCCGCTGAGCGTGCTGCCGTAGCAGCAGAAATAGAGACCATTCGGATTCGCGGCCTAAAGAGTCGTGTACAGGTAAGTGGATTTTTTCTTGCCTTGCACGGTCGAAAGTGGCTGGTCCTTGCCCGGCATTGTGGTCACGAACCGGTTGTCGTGGCTCAGCGTCACCTGGGGACGTGCATTCGCCGCTGTGGCGATCAACGCCAGCGCGGCTGTTGAGAGAAGCACCGATTTCAACATGAGGAATCCCCTAGCTAGTTTGCTCTCGTTGAGTCAAAGGGTGCCAGAGTTCCACCCGTTCGATAGCCTACAACGGTCCGGCTTCGCGCAACAAGCCCAAAACTGCGCGAACCGAATGGAACCGCGCGCCCTCAAAGTTGCGCCCCGGACAAGCCAGCACGCGGCCGGCGGGGTGGCGCAGGACGGCGACGCATAAGGCGCGTAGGCGCGCTCAACGGCTTTCCGAATCTGCGCGCGCGCTTCTTCGTCGAGATATGAATGCGCGCAGAAACGTCGGCGTGCCGCAGCCGCAGCCGATGTCGAGAATGCGCACCCCGCCCGCGGCGCGGCAAAGGGCAACGCCGCCCCGGTGGTCCCTTCAAGATGCAGATCGATCTTTTCCTGCAGCCATTTCAGGATGACTGACGTGTCAAGCCCGCCGGAATAGGCAAGCACGACTTTTCTTGCGCTGGGCATGGCTCGGGTCTGCTCTTCCCGGACAGTCTTCGCAGCATAGCCGTTGATCGGCTACATGGCGGAGTGCAATGTGTTTCGCGCGCCGGTAGTGTCCTAATTTGAATTCTGGACCGGCAGAACGCGGGGGCCGCAATCGCACTGGACCGTAACAAACCCGTCGCGGATCGAGAATTGAATTGATATCTTTTTCGGCCGGGCCAGGGCGCCCGGCGTCGTCCCGAAATGCGATGGCGCTATATTGCGCCCCCACATAAGTCCTGTAGCTGCGATGACCTCGACCGCCTCTTCGTCCTCGGAGTTCGACTTCGATGCCGCCGCCGATGCGTTGCGATCGGAGGCGGCGCTGCACCATCCCAGGCTTCGCGAAGCGGTCGCACTTGTGAAGCTGCGAAGATTCGGCGCCGCGGTGGCGGTTTTACAGGGATTCCGCAAGGCCCACCCGCGCAGCGCGGAAGCGTTGCAGCTCCTGGCCGAAATCGCGGAAGAGCAGGGCCGGCACGGAGACGCCGTGGCGCTGTTTGCCGAGTGCATCGCTTTAGCGCCGGACTTCAACCTCGCCCGCTACGGCTATGCGTGCGCGCTCATCGAAGCGAAGCGGCCCGACGCCGCTCTCGCGCAGGCGCGGGAGCTCGTCCGGCGCGATCCGCGGCAGCCGCTTTTTCTGCAGATAGAAGCCAGGGCGCTGGAAGACCTCGAAAATCACGCTGCCGCGGCCGAGGTGTGGCACCGCCTGGTCGAAGCCTGGCCCTCGCACGCCGACCTCTGGACACACTATGCGCGCGTGCTGAGAGGGATGGGTGCGACAGAGGATTGCATCGCCGCCTATCGCAAGGCCATCGCATGCGGTCCCTCTTACGGCCTCGCTTGGCAGGGCTTGGCCGATCTGAAGACCTTCCACTTCACCGGGACCGACGTCGAGCAGATGGAGCGGCAGCTGCCGCACGCCGATCTTCCCGCGCCAGACCGCATCGCGCTCCTCTTCGCGCTCGGCAAGGCTTACGCCGACATGCAGCGCTACGACAAATCCTTCGCCAACTATGCCAAGGGCAATGCGCTGGAGCAACTGGGGCGGGTCTACGACGCAAGCGTGCTCACGGCCCATGTCGCGCGCTGCAAGCGTCTGTTCACGGCCGACTTTTTCCACGCGCGCGCGCAGTTCGGCTGCGCGAGCACCAACCCCGTCTTTATCGTCGGCATGCCGCGCGCCGGATCGACGCTGGTTGAACAGATTCTCGCCAGCCATTCGCAGATCGAAGGCGCGACCGAACTTCCGATCGTGGCGACGATTGCGGGCGGGCTGAAAAAGCAATACGGCGCCGCCCCCTATCCGGAACTGCTGGCGACGCTGGATGCGGCCGAGTTAAAGCGCTCGGGCGAAGCATATCTGGAAGCAGCCCGCACGCACCGCAAGCACGGCAAGCCCTTCTTCACCGACAAGATGGGCGGCAATTTCTTTCACATCGGCCTCATCCACCTGATGCTTCCCGAAGCCGGGATCGTGGACGTGCGCCGCCATCCGCTCGCATGCGGGGTTTCCAATTTCGTCCAGATGTTCGCCAGCGAGATGAAGAATGCCTCGCGGCTTTCCGACATCGGGCAGCACTATCGCGACTACGTCGAGCTGATGGCCCATTTCGAGCGCGCGCGGCCAGGGAAGATCTTGCGCGTGCTCTACGAGGATCTCGTATTGAACCCCGAAGCCGAAATCCGCCGTCTCCTGGCATTCGTCGGCGTGCCGTTCGAAGAGGCGTGCCTTGCGTTTCACGAAACGAAGCGCGTCTTGACCACGGCGAGTTCCGAGCAGGTGCGACGGCCGCTCTACCGCGACGCGCTCGAATACTGGCGCAACTACGAGCCCTGGCTCGGCCCCTTGAAAGCGGCGCTCGGCCCGGTGCTCGACGCCTATCCCGCCGTGCCGGCGTTCGACTGAGCAGCGAAGCTGCGCGTCGGGCTCACGCCACAGCGCCCGGATGCGGCGCCCTCGCCTCGGCCGGCTTGGCGTGTCAGGAGATTCCTCGCTGGCTTGCCCGAAAATGGGTTTAGGACATTCAATAGCCACCCTGCGCGGGGATGACGCTTCGCGTTATCCTATTGCCATTCTCAAAAAATTAGCGTAGGGTTAAGGCGCCGTAATATCACGGCTCTCATTCATGGGGACAAAAATGCTTAAGAAGACTCTGATGCTTACAGCGGCGTTCGGGTTCGCCGCGACGGCAGCTCTTGCCGCGCCGACAAGCTCGGTGTTGTCGAACGGTGCCGCAATGACCTCCGTCACGGGGCACGGGACAGCCGGCTTTTACCGCGTGCGCACTCCGAAGAAGGGCCTCACGGTTCTCTTCGACTCGATCGGCACGGGCGGGTACAGTTGCTGCTCGGGCTGGACGATCTCGGGCCCGTCCAGCGTGGTCGGAGAGCAGATCTGGACGGCGATCCAAGTCACGCCGACCGCGAACGGGAGCGTGAAGCAAATCGCGGCGGGAATTGGCTATGTGACAGGCAACAACGCTGCCGAGCTCGCCATCTACAAGGACAAGAAGGGCGCGCCGGGCAAAATGGTCTGGTCGGCTGACGTGTCGGACCTCCCGGACTTCGGCAGCACCGGCACAGCGACCGTCGGGGCCAGTGTGACGCACGTGAAACTCACGGCCGGTACCCCGATCTGGGTCTCGGTCCAGACGGACGCCAACTCGTCCGACACATGGGATGCGTGGAACGAGTCGGAAACCACCGACGCAACACTCGACCAGAATAACGGTTCCGGATGGAACAATTACGGGAGTAACCCGGCTGGCGCCGTGACTCTCTCCGGCAAGGTGAAGAATTAATCCTGCCGGCGGGGCTGCATCCCGCGGCATCGCCTTTTGGTGAAGCATCGCCGCGCGGGGAATCCGGGCGGTGATGGCGGGAGTGGGCTCATACGTCACATCGTGGCCGGCGCAAGCTGGCCACGACCGTATCAAACCAATCGCGTTGCGTCAGAATGCACGCAGGCCATTGTCGACAAGCAGGTTTCTAAAGCGTCTGATTCGCTGCGCAAGCGGCTGGCGGGTCAACGCATCGGTGCGACCACTTGCCTCGGCGGTCGCGTAGGTTCGCGATCAAATGGCAGCCCCAATTCAGCGATGGCTGCCGTGCGATACGGTCGTCGCCAGCAGCTCCTGGTCCGCCGGCGGCTTCACCAGCGGAACCTTGAAATTTGTCATCTGTCGGTCCAAACGCCGGATGACTTCGGACGTAATGTCGAGTCCGTCGACGCTGTCTGCCAATACGGATTTCTCGAGCACGACCTTGGCGCCGCGCTCGAGCATGATCGCATGCACCACCGATTTGACCGCCGCCAGATAAGCGTGCCCGGCCACGATCTCGCCGCCATGGACGAGATTCTCCCGTTCCTGCATTTTTTGTTGATAAGCCGTCTGTTCCTGCTGGAGCGCCAGTTTCTTTTTGGCTCGTATATCCGCGGGCAGCGATGCCGATTGGCTCTGGAAGGCGTCTACCTCCTTCTGCAGCGCAGTGCCTTCGGGTCCGAGGTCGGTCTGGATCTTGTTTTCGTCGGCCATGATCTGAGCTCGAATATTTGTTCCGAGCTTCGATTCGTTCATGACCGCGTGACGGTCGACAGCGAGAATGCCCGAACCCTGGCTGCTTGCCGGCAGCGCTGTTTGCGAACACAGCAATGCAATCGTTAGCGCCGCGACACTGGCGCTTTTTCTGAGTTTGATCATTGGTTCGGCATGCCCCTCGATTCGAATCCGCAGCAGCGCTGCGGCGGATAACCATTTATTTGCTTACGCCGATCGCCGGATTGTACTCTGGTTGGGTTGGAAGGGTGCCAGAGTTCCACCCGTTCGATAGGCTAGCGGAGGCCTCGGCTTCGTGGCAAGTCGAAAAGCACGCGAGCCGAAGGGCATCGAAATCTCCTCAAAGTCGTGCCCGGACAAACCAGCACGCGGCGGGCGGCGTGACGCCGATCGGCCCCGCATAAGGCGCGTAGGCGCGCTCAATGGTTTTCCGAATCTGCGCGCGCGCGTCTTCGTCGAGATCTGTAGCAGCGCGGGCAAGCGGCCCGATATTGAGCACTTCGGCGGCGGCGTCCTCAAGCGTGGCGCCCATATTCATCATGCCGTCGAACCGCTCAATCTCAACGTGCGAGTAGCGGGCCGAGGCGAGAATGGCGCGCACGCGCGCACCGTCGGCGAAGGCAAACGGTCCGGGAGCGAGCGGATCGGCCGGCTCCTGCGGCGGCAGCAGGTGAAGGGCCGCCTGCATCGGGACGGAAGCCCAGAGGTTCTCGGCCATGCTGCGCCAGCAGACGAAGACAAGCCGCCCGCCCGGGGCAACAGCCCTGCGGATATTCGCAAAGGCAACCACCGGGTCGGCGAAGAACATGATCCCGAAGCGCGAGAACACCAGATCGAAAACAGGCTGGAAATCGTAGCTCGACGCGTCGCCTTCGCGGAAAACCACATTCGCGTTCTGCGCCCTGGCACGCGCTCGCGCGACGTTGAGCATCGGAACGGAAATATCGATGCCGGCCGCGCTGCCATCGCGGCCCACCCTGAAGGCGAGCAGAAACGTCGTCGTGCCGCAGCCGCAGCCCACGTCGAGAATGCGCTCTCCTTCCTGCGCCGTAGCGAAGGGCAAGGCCGCCTCGGTGATCCCTTCAAGATGCAGATCGATCTTTTCCTGAAGGCGCGCCCAGCGCTCACCAACAGGGCCGTTCCAGTATTCGACCTGTTGTGCGTTTGATGGGCCGCTCATCGCTGGTTCTTCTGGCGGCGGCGGCCGAGCGTGCGCAGCCTCAGCGCATTGAGCCTGATGAACCCCTGCGCGTCCTTCTGATCATAGGCGCCGCGATCGTCCTCGAAGGTTACGAGAGCCTTTGCGTAGAGCGAATAGGGCGAGCTCCGCCCGACCACGATCACGTTGCCCTTGTAAAGCTTGAGCCGAACGCTTCCGCTGACAAATTCCTGGCTCCTGTCGATAAGCGCCTGCAGCATCTCGCGTTCGGGCGAGAACCAGAAACCGTCATAGATCAGTTCCGCGTAGCGCGGCATCAGTTCGTCCTTCATGTGCGCGGCACCGCGGTCGAGCGTGAGCGACTCCATGGCCCGATGCGCCGCGAGCAGGATGGTCCCGCCCGGCGTTTCATAGACCCCGCGCGACTTCATGCCGACGAAGCGGTTTTCGACCAGATCGATACGTCCGATGCCGTTGGCCCGTCCCAGCTCGTTCAGTCGCGCCAGAAGCGTGGCCGGCGAAAGAGCCTGCCCATCGAGCGCGACCGCATCGCCGCGTTCGAAGCCGATCTCGATTTGCGTGGCGCGGTCCGGCGCCTCTTCCGGGCTGAGCGTACGCTGATAGACCATTTCGTCCGGCGTCGCGGCCGGGTCTTCTAGCGCCTTGCCTTCGGACGACGAGTGCAGGAGGTTCGCATCCACCGAGAACGGCGCCTCGCCGCGCTTGTCCTTGGCGATCGGGATCTGGTGGGCCTCGGCGAATTCGAGGAGCCGCGAGCGGCTGGTCAGCTCCCATTCCCGCCACGGCGCGATCACCTTGATGTCCGGCTTGAGCGCGTAATAGGCGAGTTCGAAGCGCACCTGGTCGTTGCCTTTGCCGGTCGCTCCATGAGCCACCGCGTCGGCGCCCACCCTCTCGGCGATTTCGATCTGCTTCTTCGCGATCAACGGGCGTGCGATGGATGTTCCCAGCAGATACGCGCCCTCATAAAGCGCATTCGCCCGGAACATCGGAAACACGTAGTCGCGCACGAACTCCTCGCGCATGTCCTCGATCAAAATGTTTTCCGGCCTGACACCAAGCAGTTCCGCCTTGGCTCTGGCGGGCGCGAGCTCCTCACCCTGCCCCAGATCGGCGGTGAAGGTCACGACTTCCGCCCCGTAAGCCGTTTGCAGCCATTTGAGAATCACGGAGGTGTCGAGGCCGCCGGAATAGGCCAGCACCACTTTCCTGACGGCTGGTGCCACAATCATCTCCAGGCAAGACCCGAACCGACTATATCGCGCGGCTCGTCTCTCACAAGCGCGCGTGCCGGGAGCGAACCCGCTTGCCCTCGACCTTCGCGACCACATAAGCGAAAAAGGGGCCCGGAACCGTTAGCCTGCATTTCTCAAAGTATTGACAGTTTTTGGCTTTGTGGACGGCGCGGAAGCGGATGTTTGGCCGCCGCGGGTTCCGCTCACGTCCGGGTGGCCGGATCTGCGGCGGGGAGTTCTTGTTATGCGAGTCTGCGTTGGG
>DATAWY010000008.1:0-43430 GCA_036266955.1 Rhizomicrobium sp. | reverse complement strand
CCCCGCAACGATTGCTGTGTACGCTTCGCGACGGTCGTTGCCTTCCGCCCCGCAACACTCACTACCAAGCGCCCGCTACGGCTTACTTGGGCCGGACTTTCACCGGCTGGATCGCGCCAGCTTCGTGGCGCACTGACAGCGGCAACGTTTCCCGCCGGCATGCGACACCACCTGTGGGCCGCCGCTGTGCCATGTGGCGCTCAATCCGGTGCGCGCACGCCTTGCCGCCCGCGCCGAAGACTGGACAGGGTAGAGCGGCCGTGCCCCGGCAAGGACGGCGGACAGTCAGACCGGTGCCCGATCGCGTGAAGGACTTCGCCGCGCTCATCGCCAGACCGGCCGACGACAGCGGCTTCGCGGGTCCTCGGAGCAGCCGAGCAAACCGGCAGTCTGCTCGGCACCACGGATTTCATCGAAGGGCTGGAGCGCCTTCCCAGCCGCCCCACCGCGCGCCGTGCGCCCGGGCGCAAACCCGAACAGCCGCCCGGCGATCATCCGCAACGCCCTTCCGGAAGCTATGCAATTCCTCGTAAAGTCTCCGGACGGATTCTGAGATCACCGCAGAACATTTCTATTTTTCCGAGGGCGGAGGGGGAGGCCTGCGGAATTATTTCTGCCCGAACGACAAAACCAATATAGTTGACACACATACGCATTCGGTCTATAAGCGCAATTGTGAAGTCAAGGAGAAGGCTGCTCTCGCTGCTTGACCCGGATGCCGGAGAGAACAGACCGGGTCGCCGGGCCCGTCGAATACGAGCGTCCTGGCGCTATCCTTCGAAGAGAAGGTCCCGAAGCTCGAAACGCCGAAGGAAGATCGAATCGCACCATTCTCCCTGCTTGAGGGAGAATCTCAGGGAGAAAACCAGCGACGCATACTGGAAATCCTGAAAATCCTCGATGAAAAGGCTCTCGCGCCGAAAGAACAGGGAAAAACCAGGGAAATCGAATGGGATTGAATAATCTTGCGCCCATGAAGGAACGTCCATGAGCCTTGCCACCATTGCCGCCGCATCGGGCGAAGAGATCATTCCGTTCGATTTGCCGCGCGCCCAGAAACCGATTTTCCACGCACTAATGGAGGCCCGCAGGGCCTTCGGCGGCAAGCACATTGCCATCGTGGACGGCGACGAGCGCCGGCTCTCCTATGACGAGATCGCGCGGGCCGCACTGGCGCTCGGCAGCGCGCTCCGGAAAGGCACAAAGCCGAACGAAGCCGTCGGCGTTATGCTGCCCACCGGTGCGGGCTCCGTCGTCGCCTTCTTCGCGATCTCGGCTTACGGCCGCGTGCCGGCGATGCTCAATTTCACGGCTGGCGCGTCCGCGATTCTGGGTGCGATGCACACGGCCAGGGTCAGGCGCATCGTCACGGCACGCCGCTTTGTGGAACTCGGGAAGTTCGAAGCGCTGATCGGAGAACTCGCCGGCGCGGCGCAGATCGTCTATCTGGAGGACGTGCGCGCCGATCTCTCGCTGCGCGACAAGGCGGCGGCCGCCATCGGCCTATACGCGCCGCGTCTCGTGGTGTCACGGCCGCAGCACGGTGCGCCGGCGGTGTTCCTGTTCACCTCGGGAACGGAAGGCGAGCCGAAAGGCGTCGCGCTCTCGCATTTGAATCTTCTGTCCAACGTCGAGCAGGTGCGCTCTCATATCAAGCTCCATCCCACCGACGTACTGTTCAACCCGCTGCCGACGTTCCACTGCTTCGGTCTGACGGTCGGCGCGTTGATGCCTTTGCTGCTCGGCATCAAGGTCGTATTTCATCCCACGCCCCTGCAGCCGCGCGAGATCACCCGCCGCATCCGCGAGAGCGGCGCGACCATCCTGCTCTCGACCGACACCTTCATCTCGCAATATGCGCGGGCGGGAGACCAGGGCGATCTCAACAGCCTGCGCCTCGCGGTTTGCGGGGCGGAGCGGCTGCGCGACGAGACCCGCGCACTGGTGCGCAAGAAATACAACGTCGAACTGCTGGAAGGTTACGGCGTCACCGAGGCCTCGCCCGTCATCGCCGCCAACCAGCCCGGCGCCAACAGGGCCGGGACGGTGGGACGGCTGATGCAGGGGATGCGAAGCCGGATCGAGCCGGTCGAGGGCATCCCCAACGCCGGGCGCCTCGTGGTGCACGGACCAAACGTGATGCTCGGCTATCTGAAGCCGGACCAGCCGGGGACAATCGTGCCAGTCCCGGGAGGCTGGTACGACACCGGCGACGTCGTCAGCATTGACTGCGATGGATTCCTGTCCATTCGGGGCCGGCTGAAACGCTTCGCCAAGATCGGCGGCGAGGTCGTTTCCCTGGCCGTTGTGGAAAGCTGCGCCTCGGCGATGTGGCCCGACCACAGCCATGCGGCCATTGCCGTTCCCGATGCGCGCAAGGGCGAGCAGATCGTCCTTGTCACTACCTGCCACGAAGCCGAGCGCACCGTCTTTGCCGGTTGGGTGCACAACCATGGTGTGCATGAACTCGCGATCCCGCGGCGCGTTGTACATGTGGACAGCATTCCCGTGCTCGGCACCGGCAAGATTGACTATGTGAATGTCGCGGTGAGCGTGCAGGATGCCAGCGGATCGGCCGAGGAGGAACGATCGCTGGCGGGACATGCGTGAAGTCATGCCCTCCAGGAGATGCAAGCGTGCCGCTCGAAATCCAGGTCGGTTCTTCCGACATCACCCTGCATGACGGATATACCGTCCTCGCAACCGACCGCGACGGGCACATCCACGACGGAACTTCCGACGGCCTTTATTACCTCGATACGCGTCTCATCAGCTCCTGGTCGATCTTCGGCAACGGGTGCCCCTGGACGCTGTTGAGCGGGGGCGCGACCGCGCCCTCGGTCGGCCGGCTCCATCTCATCAACACCGAAATGCGCAGCGAGCGCAGCAATATCCCGCACAACACGCTGGGGCTTGTTCTCGGCCGCCGTGTCGATGGCGGCATGCACGAGGACATCGAAATCACGAACTACTCCACGAAGCGCGTAACGTTCGAACTGACGCTGATGGTCAAGGGCGACTTCGCGGACATATTCGAGGTGAAATCCGGCAGCGTGACACAGCGCGGAACAACCGCCACGGACTGGGACTCGGCGGAACAGAGGATGACGAGCCGCTACCGCAACAAGGATTTCTCCCGGGCTTTCCGCGTCGCGGCGAGGGATGCGCCCTCGCCCATGAGGCTGGTCAACGGCTGCCTCGGATTTTCCGTCGATCTCGAGCCCGGCCAGATATGGCATGGCTGCCTGCTCTACGATTTCGCCGACGGCGACAACTGGAGTTGCGCGCCCCAATCCTGCTTCGACGAATATGAATCATCCGAAGCCAAGAAGGTCCTGAAGATATGGCAATCCAGCGTCGTCCGCGTCGAACAGAATGCGTGCGGATTCACGCGCGCTTTCGCACAGGCCATTTCCGACATGGCCGCCCTGCGCCTGCCGATCCAGGGAACGGACGACATCCGGTTCGTCCCGGCCGCGGGGCTGCCCTGGTTCGTGGCTTTGTTCGGACGCGACAGCCTCGTCATTTCGCTGCAGACCGCAATCGTGCATCCCGAATTTGCGCTGGGCGCGCTGCGCGTGCTCGCAAAATGGCAGGCCACCGAGCGCGACGATTACCGCGACGCCGAGCCCGGCAAGATCCATCACGAGCTGCGCCGCGGCGAGCTTGCGCATTTCAGGCTCATTCCGCACACGCCCTATTACGGCACCGCGGATGCCACGCCGCTCTATCTGGTGACGCTGCATTCGGCCTGGATGACGCAGGGTCGTAGCGCGCTGCTCCGCGAACATCTCGAAACCGCGGAGCGGTGCCTTGCCTGGATCGACCAGTACGGAGACCGCGACGGCGACGGATTCCAGGAATATCAGACGCGCTCCTCCGCCGGCTATGAGAACCAGAGCTGGAAGGATTCCGGGGAGGCGGTCGTCAACGCGGACGGCACGCCCACCAAGGCGCCGAAAGCGCTTTGCGAAATGCAGGGCTATGTCTACGACGCCTGGCTGCGCATGGCCCAGGTGTACGACGCGCTGGACAGGAAGGAGCGCGCCGGGGAACTGCGTGCGAAAGCGGCCCGGCTTTACGACCGGTTCAACGATGCGTTCTGGAACGAGAAAGAGGGTTTCTATGCGTTCGGTCTCGACGGCGACAAGAAACAGATCCTTTCCATCACGTCCAATCCGGGTCAGTGCCTGTGGTCGGGAATCGTGCCGGCGGATCGCGCGCGCCGCGTGGTGGACCGACTGTTGCAGCCCGACATGTGGAGCGGCTGGGGAATCCGGACTCTGTCCACGAAAAATCCGGCCTACAATCCCTATCACTATCAGATCGGCGCCGTCTGGCCCCACGACAACGGATTTATTGCGCAGGGCATGAAGCGGTACGGATTTCACCGGGAAGTGCTCAAGGTCACCCATGCGATCACCCGCGCGGCGGAGCATTTCGAGATGCACCGGATGCCGGAGCTTTACGCCGGGACGGCCCGCCAAGCAGGCTCGTTTCCTGTGCGCTATCGCGGCGCGAATGTTCCGCAGGGGTGGGCGGCCGGCAGCATCTTTTCGCTGCTTCAGGCGATGCTGGGCTTCCAGCCCGATGCCCCCGGCGGCATGCTCTACATCGATCCTGTGCTTCCGGAGTGGATGCCGAACCTCACAGTCCGCAATCTGCAGGTCGGCAAAACGACTTTCGACATCACCTTCTCGCGCCAGGGCGAAGCAACCGGTTACGACGTCGTGGCAGGGCCGGCCGACCGCGTCAGCCGCCGGCCGATGACGGAGTGGGCAAGACTCCTCCGTGGCGGGTGAAAGTAACATCAGACATTGATGACACCGGAAAGAACCAGCGCATAGAAGACCGACCAGATTACGGTCGCCGCAACCGTGGCGAGCAGCGCCTTCAGCACCAGCCGCGGATTGGGCGGCGCTCCCGGATCGCCGATTGCGGTCGCGTTGTCTCCCGTTTCATGCGGCGCCCTGATTCCCATCGGCAGCAGAATCTGCAACGCCAGAAACCAGAGAATGATATATGCGCCGGCGAGAACCACCCAATGCATGGAATTACTCCCTTTCGCCGTTCGGGGCTACGGTTGGTACAAATCTTTTCATGTTTCGGCGGATACCGAACGCGCCCTCCATTTTCCTCCCCCAGCGTGGGGGAGGTGGTTTGCGAAGCGCAGCGGAGCAAACCGGAGGGGGGGGAGTCGGCCCGCGAATCGCGCGACTCCCCCCTCCGCCTCGCTTCGCTCGGCACCTCCCCCACGATGGGGGAGGAAAATCGAGTGCATGCCGGCTCAATTCCGTGCTGGCTACCCTCGGTCGCATTCATGAACATCTCTGTGCTCACGCTAGCCTTCGGGGGAGAGGGAGAAGTAATTACGCCTGCTCGAGTTCGATCAGCGTGCCCGTGAAATCCTTCGGATGCAGGAAGATCACCGGTTTGCCGTGCGCGCCGATGCGGGGTTCGCCGCCGCCGGCGATGGTCGCTCCCTGTTCGCGCAGGCGATCGCGGGCGGCCAGGATGTCTTCCACTTCGTAGCAGAGGTGGTGAATGCCGCCGGACGGATATTTCTGCAGGAATTTCGCGATGGGCGATTCCGCGCCCAGAGGTTCGAGCAGTTCGACCTTCGTGTTCGGAAGCTCGACAAAAACCGTGGTGACACCGTGTTCGGGTTGCGGCACCGGCTCGGAGACCCTGGCACCCAGCGTATCGCGATAGATTTTTGCCGCCGCCGCGATGTCATTCGTCGCGATGGCGACGTGATTGAGCCGGCCGATCATGTTGTATGCCTGTGTATGCTCACACCCATATCACCTCGACCCGTGTCACGGGCTTCTTGCCCCAATGGCCCATCGCGGCGCGGCGGATCGCACCGCGCACCCGCTCCTTGAGCGACTCCTCACCCCCGCGTTTCGTATCGTGGCGGCCGAGCGTGTCATCGAGAGCGGCGCGAATGGACGCATGCACCTCCTCGGGAATGCCTTCCAGAATAAGCGCGGGATCGCCGGCGACCCGGCCGCCGCGATCCATGGGAATTGCCACCGCAATCAGGCCCGCGTAGCCCAGCGCGCCCCGCGCCCGCGCATAACCCCTGCCCTCCTCGACCAGCACCCTGCCGTCGAGATGCAGCCTCCCCGATGGCGTTTCGTCCACGATCTCGGCCCGTCCCGGAGCCAGACGGAGCATGTGCCCGTTCTGCAGCACGATGGCCTGTGGCACCTGAAGCGAGCGGGCCAGACGGGCATGCTCCGTCATGTGGCGCAATTCGCCATGCACCGGCACGGCAACGCGCGGCCGCACCCAGCGATACATTTGTGCAAGCTCGTCGCGTGCCGGATGGCCTGAAACATGGACGAAATGGTCCCGTTCGGTAATGACTTCCACGCCGAGCGCCGCGAGATTGTTCTGGAGTTCGAAGATCGCCAGGTCGTTTCCCGGGATGATCCGCGACGAAAAGATCACCGTATCGCCGGGACCGAGCGCCACGTCCGGATGCTCGGACGCCGCGATGCGCGCGAGCGCCGCGCGCGCTTCGCCCTGGCTGCCCGTGCAAAGAAAGAGGACGCGGCCGGGCGGAAGCCGGGCCGCCTGCTGCGGATCGATCGTGGCGGGAAAATCGCGCAAATAGCCGGTCGCCCGCGCGGCCTCCACGATGCGCAGCATCGAACGGCCGACCAGCACGAGCGAGCGCCCATGCGTGCGCGCTGCCCGGCCGACCGATTCCAGACGTGCGACATTCGACGCGAAGGCGGTCACTGCCACGCGCCCGCTCAGCGTTCCGATGAGATCGACGAGACTTTGGCGCACACGCGATTCCGACCCCGAGTGACCCTCGACCAGCGCATTGGTGGAATCGCACACGAGCGCCAGAGCGCCCTCCTCGCCAATCGCTCTCAAAGCGTCGGAATTGGTCGCCTCGCCTATCAGAGGCTCGGGATCGAGCTTCCAGTCGCCGGTATGTACGACGACGCCAAACGAGGTGCGGATCGCCAGCGCGTTCGGTTCGGGAATGGAATGAGTAATCGAAATGAAATCGATCTCGAACGGCCCGATCACAATCCGGCTTTCGAGCGGCACGATGGTTATCCGTGCACGTTCGGCAAGCCCCGCTTCGACGAGCTTTTGTTCGAGAAGGTTTGCGGTGAAGGGCGTCGCATAGAGCGGACAGCGCAACTGCGGCCACAGCTGGGCGACAGCGCCGATGTGGTCCTCATGCGCATGGGTGAGCACGATCGCGAGTACGTTCTGGCGTTGCTCTGCCAGATAGCGGATATCGGGCATGATGATGTCGACACCGGGCGTTCCGCTCTCGCGGCCGAACATCACGCCGCAATCGACCACGATCCAGCGCCGGTCGCCGGGTGGTCCGCAGCCATAGGCATTGAAATTCATGCCGATTTCGCCCGCGCCGCCAAGCGGCAGCAGGACCAGTTCGCTGTCGGTCACCCGCGCGTCCATCAGCTCTCCAAACGTTTCGAACCGGCTTCGGTGTTCCGCGCGTGGATGAGCACAAGCCCGCGAATGGTCAGGTCGGCATCGAGATGGTCGATCACCTGGGTTTGTCTGTAGAAGAGATTCGCCAGGCCGCCCGTGCCGATGACTGTCATGGGTTCGGCATATTCGCCTTTGATACGGGCCACAAGGCCCTCGACGAGGGCGAGATAGCCCCAATAAAGTCCGGATTGCATTGCGGGCACCGTGTCCTTGCCGATGACGGACTGGGTGCGCTGGATGGCGACGCGCGGCAGCATCGCCGCGCCCAGATGGAGCGCCTCGGCCGACACGTTGACGCCCGGCGCGATCACGCCGCCTTCGTAATTGCCGGCCGCGCTCACCACGTCGAAGGTCGTCGCGGTGCCGAAGTCGACCACGATCAGCGCGCCCTTGTAGCGCTCATGGGCCGCCACCGTGTTGACGAGCCTGTCGGCGCCCACCGCGGTCGGACGTTCGACGTTGATTTCGATACCGAGATCGACTTCGGGCTCGCCCACCACGAGAGGCTCGCATTGCAGATAACGCCGGCAGAAGAGCCGCAGATCGAACAGCGCGGCGGGAACCACCGTGGCGATGATCGCGCAGTCGAGATCGGCAAAACTCATTCCTTCCAGCGACAGCAGAGGCCCGAGCAGCACGGCATATTCGTCGGCCGTGCGCGCCTGCTCCATCACCGCGCGCCACTCCGCGCGAATCTCCCTGCCTTCGCAGATCGCGAAGACGATATTGGTATTTCCGGCATCGATCGCTAGCAGCATGAAACCATCAGAAGAACACTTCTCCCGCCGATATCAGTCGCAGGCGATCGGTTGTTTCGCGCAAAAGCAGCGCTCCGCTCTCGTCGATGCCTTCGAACACGCCTGTGGTTTCTCCATTGGCGAGCCGCGCGCGAATGCGCGTGCCCAGCCTTGCAGCGCGCGCCAGCCAGGAATCGCGGATCGGCCCGAAACCCCGGTCCAGCCACAATCCATACCACCTTGACCACAATCCTGCGAGACAGGCGAGCGCATCGCCTGCCGAAGGGGCAGTGGCCCCGAGCGCGGCCACCGAGGTCGCCGGAAATATAGTGTCGGCCGGATGGGAGGCCAGATTCACACCGAAGCCCAAAGCAAGCCAATCGGGCCTGTCGCCATTGTTGCTCGCGGACTCGAGAAGAATGCCGGCAATCTTGTTCCCGTCCGCCAACACATCGTTGGGCCATTTGACCTTGACCTCCGCGCGCGGCGCGTGGCGGCCGATGAGCCCGGCCACGGCCAGCGCGGCTACGAACGACAGCTGTGCGCATTGGGCAATGGGCATCTGCGGCCTGATCAACAATGTCGCGAAGAGATTGCCCGTGGGCGAGCGCCACTCGCGTCCACGCCGCCCGCGGCCCTTCGTCTGGCATTCGGCTGCCAGCCAGAGCGGACCCGCCTCCCCGGCAGACGCAAGACGGCGCGCTTCCTCGTTGGTGGAGTCGATTTCGCCGTAATGCCTCAGGCTGTAACCTTGAGGCCACGCCAACGGTTCGTTCAAGGGAACAGTGCTTTCGCGCCGATCGCCGCGGCGCCGACCAGCGGCCAGGCAATCACGACGAAGAACACATTGAACAGGCTCGACGCGCCGGCGATTGCGCCCAGGCTCGCACCAAGCCTGCCCTCGAAGGCCGGCGCGGGTTCGTCGAAATAGATGATCTTCACGATGCGCAGATAGTAGTAGGCGCCGATGACGCTCGAGACCACGCCGAGAATCGCCAATACGTAGAGATGCGCTTCCATGGCTGCCAGGAAGACATAGAACTTGGCAAAGAAGCCTGCAAAGGGCGGAATACCTGCGAGGCTCACGAACAGCACCGCGAAGGCAAGCGCGAGGCGGGGATCGGTTCGCGCGAGACCTGCGAGGTCGGAAATCGTCTCCACCATCTGCCCCTGGCGCCGCATCGCCAGCACGCAGACGAAGACGCCGGCATTGGTGATGACATAGATGGCGAGATAGATGAGCACGCCTTCCGCGCCCTGGAATGTCCCTGCCGCGAGTCCCATCAGCGCGTAGCCCATATGGGCGATCGAGCTGTAGGCCATCAGGCGCTTGATGTTGGTCTGGCCGATCGCCGCGATGGAGCCCAGAAACATGGAGAGCACCGACACGAAAACGACGATCTGGCGCCATTCGTGAATGGCGCCGGGAAGTGCGGAGATCATCACGCGCAGGAACAGCGCCATCGCCGCGGTTTTCGGCGCCATGGAGAAGAAGGCGGTGATGGGCGTCGGCGAACCTTCGTAGACGTCCGGCGTCCACATGTGAAACGGCACGGCCGAAACCTTGAAGGCAAGGCCGGCGATCAGGAATACGAGGCCGAACACGACGCCGATGTTCATGCCTGCATGGGTTACGGCGCTGGCCACCTCTGCAAAGGAGGTTGTGCCGGCAAAGCCGTAGATGAAGGAGATCCCGTAAAGCATCATCCCCGAGGAGAGCGCTCCGAGCACGAAATATTTGAGCCCCGCCTCGCTCGACCGCAGCGAGTCGCGGTTGAAAGCGGCAAGCACGTAAAGCGACAGGCTTTGCAGCTCGAAGCCGAGATAGAGCGCGATGAAGTTCGACGCCGAAACCATGAACAGCATGCCGACGGTCGCGAGCAGCACCAGCACGGGAAATTCGAAGGCGGCGATCTTCTCCCGCTCGAGAAATTCCTGCGCCATCAGAATGGTCAGAGCAGAGCCGAGCAGCACGAGCAGTTTGGCGAAGCGCGCGAAGTCGTCGGCGACGAAAGCTCCGTGGAACGCGCTCCTTTCGCCCGTAAGCGGGGCCCAAACGAAATAGGCCGCGACCGCGAGCGCGCACACGGCGGCGATCGAAACCTCCCGGAACGATTGCCGCCCGGCGAGCGCGCCGATCATCAAAAGCCCCATGGCCGCAAGCGCCAGAAGGCATTCCGGGAAAAGAACCAGCAGATCGCCGCCGATGCCGGTCATGGCGCTGCCCGCCCCACAACCGGAATGTCAGCCGCGCGACTTTCCTCCCCCAGCGTGGCTAACGTGAGCACACATTTTTTCATAATTGCAGAGGCACGGCCCCAGTTTTCCTCCCCCAACGTGGGGGAGGTGCCGAGCGCAGCGAGGCGGAGGGGGACGTGGCGCGCTGCGCGCGGACTCCCCCCTCCGGTTTGCTCCGCTTCGCTTCGCAAACCACCTCCCCCACGTTGGGGGAGGAAAGTAACTGCGCGTTGCGAACCAGACTCACCGCTATCGATAAGCATTGCCGTGCGGTGCTGTGCGACGAGGTTGGCTACGGAGACCGATGTCACGTCGAGGACGATCTTGGGATAGACGCCGAGAATGATGGTGAAGGCCACCAGCGGCGTAAGAATCGCGATTTCCCGCAGGCTCAAATCCTGAATGGCCTTGAGCGCCGGTTTGACCAGGGCGCCGAAAATGACCCGGCCGTAGAGATAGAGCATGTAGGCGGCCGAGAGGATCATGCCCGTCGCCGCGAATATCACCACCCAGGTGTTCACCTGGAACGTGCCCAGCATGGTCAGAAACTCGCCGACGAAACCACTCGTACCCGGAAGCCCCATATTGGCCAGCGCGAACACCATGAAACAGGCGGCATAAACAGGCATCCGCTCGACGAGACCTCCATAAGCGGCGATTTCGCGCGTATGCATGCGGTCGTAAACAACGCCGACGCAAAGAAAGAGCGCGCCCGAGACAATACCGTGCGACAGCATCTGGAAAATGCCGCCGTCGATGCCCTGCTGGGTCAGCGAAAAAATGCCCATGGTCACAAGACCCATATGGGCGACGGAGGAATAGGCGATCAGTTTCTTCATGTCCTGCTGGGCGAGCGCGACCAGCGAGGTGTAGATCACCGCCACCACGGAGAGCACGAAGACGAGCGGTGCAAACATCTCCGACGCGTTGGGCAGCATCGGCACCGAAAATCGCAGGAAGCCGTAGCCGCCCATCTTGAGCAGGATGCCCGCAAGGATGACGGAGCCGGCGGTCGGCGCCTCGACATGGGCGTCCGGGAGCCAGGTGTGCACCGGCCACATCGGCATCTTCACGGCGAAGGAGGCGAAGAAGGCGAGCCACAGCCAGGTCTGCATGGCGGGCGAGAAGTGGGCTGTGTGCAGCAGCGTCTCGATGTCGGTCGTGCCCGTCTGGAGATACATCGAGAGGATCGCCAGCAGCATGAGCAGCGAGCCGAGCAGCGTGTAGAGAAAGAACTTGAAGCTCGCATAGACCCGGCGCTTGCCGCCCCAGATGCCGATGATGAGGAACATGGGCACGAGCCCGCCCTCGAAGAACACGTAGAACAGCACGAGATCGAGCGAGGTGAAGACCCCGATCATCATGGTCTCGAGCAGGAGGAACGCGATCATGTATTCCGGCACGCGTTCGGTGACCGATTTCCAGCTGGCGAGGATGCAGAACGGCATCAGTCCCGCGGTCAGCACGACGAAGAGCACGGAAATTCCGTCGACACCCACGCGATAGGTGATGCCGCTGCCGAGCCAGGCCGTCTGTTCGACGAACTGGAAGGCCGAGGTCGTGCCGTCGAAGCGCGCCCAGACGACGAGCGCGACGATCAGATCGGCGACGGTGGTTGCGAGCGCGACCACACGGGCGGTCTTTGCCAGCGATTCGCGGCTGCCGCGGCTGACGACAATGAACAGCGCGCCGACCAGCGGCAGGAAATTCGCGATGCTGAGAAGAGGGACGTGACTCATCGCAGGCCCGCCGTGAAGATGAACCAGGTGGTCAGCACGACGACGCCGATGAGCATCGCGAAAGCGTAGTGATACACATAGCCGGACTGGAGACGCACGGCTTCGCGCGTTGCGTCGATCACCCGCGCCGCCACGCCATTGGGCCCGACCCCGTCAATCACCCGCTCGTCGCCCTCGTGCCAGAACAGCCGCCCGATCCAGAAGGCGGGCCGCACGAACAGCACGTCATACAGTTCGTCGAAGTACCATTTGTTGTACAGGAAGGTGTAGAGCAGCCCGCCGCGCGCCGCCATCTGCGGCGGCAACTCGGGATGGAGAACATAGTAATAATAGGCGATGGCGAAGCCCAGGAGCGTGAGGACGAACGGTGCCGCCTCCACCCAGATTGGGGGCGTGGCGATCGCGTGCGGCGCGCGGCCGGCCACGGCTGCCACCGTGCCGTGCCAGAATCCGTCCGCATCCGCGCCGATGAAGTAGTGGGCGAACAGGCCGCCGGCGATCAATGCCCCGATGGCCAGAATAAACAGCGATACGAGCATGGTGAGCGGCGACTCGTGGACCTCCGACAGTTTGAGGGCATGCCCGTGCCCGTGGTCCTCACCGGCCAGAGGCTCGTCATGCGCGTGCGCATCGCTGTCGGCATGCACAAACTTCTGTTCCTTTGCTCCGCGATAGGGACCGTGGAAGGTCATCAAAAACTGGCGCCAGGAATAGAAGGACGTCAGCAGCGCCGCGGAGAGCGTCAGCACGAAGGCGTAGGTTCCGATCCCGGTGCCCGAAAGGAATGTGGCGTTGATAATTTCGTCCTTGGAATAGAATCCCGAGGTGCCGATGCCGATGAACGGCAGCCCGAAGCCCGTCAGCGCCAGATTGCCGATGAGCATCATCGCCCAGGTGAAGGGCAGCATCTTGGCGAGCCCGCCCATCTTGCGCATGTCCTGCTCGTGATGCATCGCGGTGATCACGGAGCCGGCGCAGAGGAAGAGCAGCGCCTTGAAGAAGGCGTGGGTGAAGAGATGAAACATGGCGGCGCCATAGGCGGAGACGCCGGCGGCGGCGAACATGTAGCCGAGTTGCGAACAGGTCGAATAGGCGATCACGCGTTTGATATCGTTCTGGAACAGGCCGACCGTGGCCGCGAAGAAGGCCGTCGTGGCCCCGATGAAAGCGACAAACCCCAGCGCCACGGGGGCGTGTTCGAACATGGGCGAGCAGCGGCAGACGAGAAACACGCCGGCGGTCACCATGGTAGCGGCATGGATCAGCGCGGAGACCGGGGTCGGGCCCTCCATCGCATCGGGAAGCCAGACGTGCAGGCCGATCTGGGCCGACTTGCCCATCGCCCCGATGAACAGAAGAAAGCAGATCGTCGTCAGCGCATCGAGCTGGTGGCCCGCGAACAGGAAGGTCTTTCCGGCCACTCCCGGCGCCGCGGCAAACACCGCGGAGAAGTCGAGCGTATGAAACACCGACCACACCGCAAATATGCCAAGCGCGAAACCGAAATCGCCGACCCGGTTGACGACGAAGGCCTTGATCGCCGCCGCATTGGCGGAGGGCCGCGTGTACCAGAAGCCGATCAGCAGGTAGGACGACAGTCCCACGCCTTCCCAGCCGAAGAAAAGCTGGAGGAAATTGTTCGCCGTGACCAGCGCCAGCATCGCGAAGGTGAAGAAGGAGAGATAGGCGAAAAAGCGGGGCTGGTGCGGATCGTCCTGCATGTAGCCGAAGGAATAGAGATGGACGAGCGCTGACACGCCGGTGACCACCACCAGCATCACGGCCGTCAGCGCATCGACGCGGATGGCCCAGTCCGCCCGGAACGGGCCGGACGCGATCCACTCGGCGACGGGAACAAGTGCCGCATGGCCCTGAAAAATCACATCATAGAAGGCCCAGCAGGAAAGTGCTGCCGAAGCGAAGAGCAGACCGGTCGTCACCAGCTTCGCGGCAGACGCGCCGATCAACCGGCCGAAGAGGCCAGCGATCAGCGCGCCCAGAAGCGGAAAGAAAACGATCGCGTCGTACACGCCCTCAGCCCTTCATCAGATTGACGGTTTCGACGGCGATGGAGCCCCGGTTGCGGAAATAGACCACGAGAATGGCCAGTCCGATCGCCGCTTCCGCGGCGGCCACCGTCAGGACGAACAGGGCGAAGATCTGACCCACCAGATTGTGGAGATAGGCGGAAAAGGCGACGAAATTGATGTTGACCGACAGCAGAATGAGCTCGATCGACATCAGGATGATGATCACGTTCCTGCGGTTCAGGAAGATGCCGAGCACGCCGATGGTGAAGACGATCGCCGCGACGGCCAGGTAGTGGGTCAGCCCGATCTGCATGGTCAACCGCCCTGCCCCGGCTGAACGTCGACGAGCCGGATGGCGAGCTTGGGCTCGCGCGCGTTCTGCACGCCGATTCTCTGCCGCCGGGCGTCCGGCTTGTGACGCAATGTGAGAACGATGGCGCCGATCATCGCCACGAGCAGGATCAGGCCCGCCGTCTCGAAATAATAAATGTAGTCGGTGTAGAGCACATGCCCGATCGCCACCGTGTTGGTGAGCCCGCCGGGGCTGGCATTCGGCACGGCATTGCGGGCTCCCGGAACCAGAGCCCCTACGGCCGCCAGCACCAGCTCCAGCACAAGGACGACTCCGATCAGGCCGCCCAGCGGCAGATAGCGCGACGCGCCCCGTCTCAACTCGGTGAAATCGATGTTGAGCATCATCACCACGAAGAGGAAGAGAACCGCCACCGCGCCGACATAGACGATCAGCAGGATCAGGGCGAGAAACTCCGCTCCGAGCAGAATGAAGAGCGCGGCGGCATTGAAGAAGGCGAGAATCAGGAACAGCACGGAATGAACGGGATTGCGCGACGCGATCACCATCAGCGCCGCCCCGATGAGAATAGCCGAAAAGACGTAGAAGGCGATCGCTGTCAGCATTCGCGAGCGCTCGATCGAAAGATTTCTGACATGGTGGGTGCGGAGGATGCGCAGAGAAGCAAGGCGCGCGAATCCATTCTCAGCGTCCCCTGCGAAACCACTGCGCCCTCTGCGTTAAAAAAATGGCCTGATCTCACCAATTACCCCCGACAGGCGCCCTAGCGGTAGGGCGCGTCCAATTCCAGATTGCGGGCGATTTCGGCCTCCCAGCGATCCCCGTTCGCCAGCAGCCGGTCCTTGTCGTAATACAGCTCTTCGCGCGTCTCGGTCGAAAATTCGAAATTCGGACCTTCGACGATCGCGTCCACCGGGCAGGCCTCCTGGCAGAGGCCGCAATAGATGCATTTGACCATGTCGATGTCGTAGCGCGTGGTGCGCCGGCTGCCGTCTTCGCGCGGTTCGGCTTCGATCGTGATCGCCAGCGCGGGGCAGATGGCCTCGCACAGCTTGCACGCAATGCAGCGTTCCTCGCCATTGGGATAGCGGCGCAGCACGTGTTCGCCGCGAAAGCGCGGACTGAGCGGCCCCTTCTCGAAAGGATAGTTCAGCGTTGCCTTGGGCGACACGAAATAGCGCAACGCCAGCCCGAACGCCTTCACGAATTCCAGGAAGAAGATCGAACGCGCTTTCCGGTCGAGCCAAGCCATCTGTGCCTCACGCCGCCGGGTGGCGGAAAACTACGACCCAGGCCGCCGTCAGGACCACCCAGAGGAGCGCCGTGGGCAGGAACACCTTCCACCCCAGCCGCATCAGCTGGTCGTAGCGGTAGCGCGGGACGATCGCCTTGACCATGGCGAACAGGAAGAAGAAGAACCAGATCTTCAGCAGGAACCAGATGATCCCCGGCACCGCGGTCAGCGGCCAGACCTGCCAGGGCGGCAGCCAGCCCCCGAAGAAAAGCAGCGACAGCAGCGCGCACATGAGCACGATGCTGAGATACTCGCCGATCATGAACAGCAGATAAGGCGTGGCGGAATATTCGACCATGAAGCCGGCAACCAGCTCCGATTCGGCCTCGGGCAGATCGAACGGCGGACGGTTGGTCTCGGCGAGTGCGGAGACGAAAAACACGACGAACATCGGGAACAGGATGGTGAAAGCGAACCAGCCATGGGTCTGCGCGCGCACGATGTCGGAGAGATTGAGCGAGCCCGCGAACAGCAGCACCGTGATGATCACGAAGCCGATGGAGACTTCGTAGGACACCATCTGCGCGGCCGAGCGCAGGCCCCCAAGGAACGGGTATTTCGAATTCGACGCCCACCCTCCCATGATGATCCCGTAAACGCCGAGCGAGGAGATGGCGAAAATATAGAGGATGCCGACATTGATGTTGGCGATCACCCAGCCATTGTCGAACGGCACGACCGCCCAGGCCGCGAATGCGAGCGTGAAGCTGACAAGCGGCGCCAGCAGGAAAATGCCCTTGTTGGCGCCCGCCGGAATGATCGCCTCCTTGAGCGCGAATTTGAAGAAATCGGCGAAGGACTGCAGGAGGCCGAACGCGCCCACCACATTGGGACCGCGTCGCATCTGCACCGCGGCCCAGATTTTGCGGTCGGCAAGCAGGATGTAGGCCAGCATCACCAGTAGCCCGACTGCCATAATCACGATGGTCAGCACCTGGCTGATCGTCCAGGCCCAGCCATAGGGCATGCCCCAGTGCTGAAACAACTGCGTGAAGATCATCTATTCCGCCGCCATTTTCTGCGCGTCGCCGAGGAAAATGCGGCTGCACTCGGCCATGGTGAGGCTCGCCCGCGCGATCGGATTGGTCAGGTAGAAATCCCGGATTGGCGATTCCAAGGGAACCGCGGCGTCGATCTCACCGGCCGCGCCGATCGCGTCCCAGACTGCGGCGTCGGCGGCGGGCGGAGCGGGCAGAACACCAATCTCGGCAAAATGCGGCGCACCGGCCAGGATCGCAGCGCGCAGGGCGTCGCGGTCGTCATAGGGCAGACGCCGGCCGAGCACATCCGAGAGGGCGCGCAGGATCGCCCAGTCTTCCTTTGCATCCCCCGGCGGAAAGGTTGCACGGCGGCCGCGCTGCACGCGGCCTTCGAAATTGACGTAAAGCCCGTCCTTCTCCGTATAGGCAGCGCCCGGCAGAACTAGGTCGGCACGATGCGCGCCGGCATCTCCATGGGTTCCCTGATAGACGACGAACGCACTCCCGAGTCTCTGCGTGTCGAACTCCTCCGCTCCCAGGAGGTACACGAAATCGATTTCTCCGCTCTCCGCTCCGTCGAGGATGGACAGCATATCGCGACCGCCTTCCCCGGGAAGAAATCCAAGGTCGAGCGCGCCCACCCGCGAGGCGGCGGTATGCAGCACATTGAAGCCGTTCCAGCCGCCCTCCGCATGCGTGACCGCAGGCCCGATCATGCCCGTATCGCCGGCGATGCGGGCGGCCAGCCTCAGGATCGCCGCGCCGTCCGGCCGCGCGAGCGCGCCCGGTCCGACAATCAACATGGGGCGGCTGGCGTCTTTCAAAACCTGCGCGAAAGCGTGGCCGCCGCCCCCCAGCGCTTCAAGCACGGAAGCAGAGGTGCCGAGCTGTTCGACGGGATAGGTCAGCTCACAGGCCCGGCCGATGTTGGCCACTCTGAGACTGCCGCTGAGCCAGGTCTTTCGCAGTCTCGCGTTGAGCACCGGCGCTTCCCAGCGCGGATTGGTGCCGATCAGCAGGCACGCATCGGCCGCTTCGACACCCGCGATCGTCGTGTTGAACAGGTAGGATTGCCTGGGGCGCGCCTGCAGCTTCGCGCCGTCCAGCCGGCAATCGAGATTGACCACGCCAAGCGAGCCCATCAGGTCCTTGAGCGCCTTGATCTCCTCCGCCGCCGCCAGATCGCCGACGAGCGCTGCCATGCGCGTGGGGCTCGTCTCTTTCACGCGCGCCGCAGCAGCGGCGAAAGCTTCGGCCCAGCTTACTTCCACAAGCCTGCCGGCCTTGCGCAGCAGCGGGCGATCGAGGCGCTGACGCCTCAGCCCGTCGCAGGCGTGGCGGGTCTTGTCCGAGATCCACTCCTCGTTGATCTCTTCGTTGAGGCGCGGCAGCACGCGCTGCACGTCGCGCCCGCGGGTGTCCACGCGAATGTTCGCGCCCTGCGCGTCCATGACGTCGACGGATTCGGTCTTGCGCAGTTCCCACGGGCGCGCGTTGAAGGCGTAGGGCTTGGAGGTGAGCGCCCCGACCGGACAGATGTCCACCGCGTTGCCCGATAATTCCGACGCGAACGCCTTTTCGAGATAGGTGGTGATCTCCATGTCCTCGCCGCGGCCGGTCGCGCCCAGATCGGGCACACCGGCCACTTCCGTGGCGAACCGGACGCAGCGCGTGCACTGGATGCAGCGGGTCATGATCGTCTTGATCAGCGGACCCATGTATTTGTCTTCCACCGCCCGCTTGTTCTCGTTGAAGCGATGATAGGAGGCGCGGCCGTAAGCCACCGCCTGGTCCTGCAGATCGCATTCTCCGCCCTGGTCGCAGATCGGGCAGTCAAGCGGATGATTGATGAGCAGGAATTCCATCACGCCTTCGCGGGCGCGCCTGGCCACGGGTGATTTCGTATTGATGCGCGCGGGCGTGCCGTCCTTGTTGGGAAAGATATCGCGCACCTGCAGCGCGCAGCTCGCCTGGGGCTTGGGCGCCCCCACCCATTCGACAAGGCACATGCGGCAATTGCCGGCAACCGAAAGACGCTCGTGATAGCAGAAGCGCGGGATCTCGGCGCCGGCGAGTTCGCAGGCCTGCAGAAGCGTGATGCCTTCGTCCGCCTCGGTCTCCCTGCCGTCGATGATGAGTTTTCGCGATGGCATCGCCCTACTCCGCCGCCTCCGCGCTCAAGAGCCGTTTGCGTTCGTCCATGCGGCGCTCGATCTCGGGCCGGAAGTGGCGCAGGAAGCCCTGGACGGGCCACGACGCGCCTTCGCCGAACGCACAGATCGTGTGCCCTTCGATCTGTTTGGTGACCTCCTGGAGGAGGTCGAGCTCCGCAAGTTCGACATCGCCTCGTTGCATCCGCGTCAGTACGCGCCACATCCAGCCGCAGCCTTCGCGGCATGGCGTGCACTGGCCGCAGCTTTCATGCTTGTAGAACCAGGCAAGCCGCGCGAACGCCTTGATGATATCGGTGGATTTGTCCATCACGACGACGGCCGCCGTGCCCAGGCCGGATTTCACCGCCACCAGCGAATCGAAATCCATCAGGATCGTATCCGCGATCTCCTTGGACAGCACCGGCATCGACGAACCGCCGGGGATCACGGCCATGAGGTTGTCCCAGCCGCCGCGCACCCCGCCCGCATGGCATTCGATCAGCTCCCGGAGCGGAATGCTCATCGCCTCTTCGACATTGCAGGGCTTGTTCACATGGCCCGAGATGCAGAAAATCTTTGTTCCCGTGTTGTTGGGACGGCCGATGCCGGCGAACCACTCCGCGCCGCGGCGCAGGATGGTCGGCACCACCGCGATCGATTCGACGTTGTTGACCGTCGTGGGGCAGCCGTAGACGCCGACATTGGCCGGAAAAGGCGGCTTCAGCCGCGGTTGGCCTTTCTTGCCCTCGAGGCTTTCGAGCAGTGCGGTTTCCTCGCCGCAGATATAGGCGCCGGCGCCATGATGAACGTAGCAGTCGAAGTCCCAGCCGTTGATATTGTTCCTGCCGATCAGCCGGGCTTCGTAAGCCTGATCGATCGCGGCCTGGAGGCACTCGCGTTCGCGAATGAACTCGCCGCGGACGTAGATGTAACAGACATGGGCCTGCATCGCGAAAGACGCGATCAGGCAGCCTTCGACGAGGAGATGCGGATCGTGCCGCATGATGTCCCGGTCCTTGCAGGTGCCGGGCTCGGACTCGTCGGCATTGACGACGAGGTAATGCGGCCGTTCCTTCACTTCCTTCGGCATGAAGGACCATTTCAGGCCGGTCGGGAATCCGGCGCCGCCGCGGCCCCGCAGGCCGGAATCCTTCATCGCCTGGATGATCGCCGGCGCGCCTCTTTCGAGAATCGCCCTGGTGCCGTCCCACGCGCCGCGCGCCTTCGCGCCTTCGAGGGTCCAGTCCTCGAGGCCATAGAGGTTGGTGAAGATGCGATCCTTGTCAGCGAGCATGGAAGAGCCCGGGATTGCTGACCAAACCCGCCCTCGCCTTTTCTACACCACGTTTTCCTCCCCCAGCGTGGGGGAGGTGGTTTGCGAAGCGAAGCGGAGCAAACCGGAGGGGGGAGTCCGCGCGCAGCGGGCCACGTCCCCCTCCGCCTCGCTTCGCTCGGCACCTCCCCCCCGCTGGGGGAGGAAAACTGTGACCGCGCCTGCCCGCCCCAGCAAACATGAAAGGATGTCTGCTCATGCTCGCCACGCTGCGCGGTAGAAAACGGTTGCATCACTCATGCGCGGGAACATTCGTGAGCGTCGTTGCGCCGCCAATCGGTTCGGATGCGTGGCGGCCGTTCTGCGGACCGGGGCTCGGCTTCTCGCCGCGGCGCAGCGCCGCGAAAATCGCCTCGGTCTTCGCGCCATCGAGGTCTTCGTAGAAATCCCTGCCGATCTGCATGACCGGCGCATTGACGCAGGCGCCGAGGCATTCGACCTCCATCCAGCTCAGCACGCCGTCGAGCGAGATCGTCGCGGGCCTGGGCGCGATCTGCTTGCGGCAGGCTGCGACGACCTCGTCCGAGCCGGCGAGCCAGCATGGCGTGGTGGTGCAGACCTGGACGAGATGGCGTCCCACCGGCACGAGATTGAACATCGTGTAGAAGGTCGCGACTTCGAGCACGCGGATGTAGGGCATGTCCAGAAAGCGCGCGACTTCCTCGATCATGGGCTTGGTCACCCAGCCTTCCTGCTCCTGCCCGCGCCACAAGAGCGCGATCACCGCGGAAGCCTGACGGCCAGGTGGGTACTTCTGAATCTCCTTCTCCGCCCATGACCTGTTTTCGGGCGTGAAGGCAAAAGATGGAGGTTGCCGGTCGGCCAGACGCCTGAAACTCACCGGTCGATCTCCCCGAAGACGACATCGATCGAACCGAGCACGGCGGACACGTCGGCCAGCATGTGACCCTTGCAAAGAAAATCCATCGCCTGCAGATGGGCGTAGCTGGGCGGCCTGATCTTGCAGCGATAGGGCTTGTTGGTGCCGTCCGCCACGAGATAGACGCCGAATTCGCCCTTGGGCGCTTCGACGGCCGCATAAACCTCGCCCGCCGGCACGTGATAGCCTTCCGTGAAGAGCTTGAAGTGATGGATCAGCGCTTCCATCGAGCGCTTCATCTCTCCACGCCGCGGCGGCACCACCTTGTAATCATCGGCCAGCACCGGCCCCGCGGGCATTTTTTCGATGCATTGCTTCATCAGCCATGTCGACTGGCGCATTTCTTCCATGCGCATCAGATAGCGGTCGTAGCAATCCCCGTTCTTTCCCACCGGAATCCGGAAGTCGAGTTCCGAATAGCATTCGTAGGGCTGGGCGCGCCGCAAATCCCAGGCGGGCCCCGTCGAGCGCAGCATCACACCCGAAAAGCCCCAGGCCTCCGCGTCTTTTCTGGTGAAGGCGCCGATATCGACGTTGCGCTGCTTGAAAATGCGGTTCTCGGTGAGGAGCTCGTCGATGTCGTCGACGACCTTCGGAAAATGTTCGCAGAAGGCGTAGATGTCGTCGGCGAGCCCGGCGGGCAGGTCCTGGTGAACGCCGCCGGTGCGGAAATAATTGGCGTGCAGGCGCGCGCCCGAGGCGCGCTCATAGAAGACCATCAGCTTTTCGCGCTCTTCGAAACCCCACAGCGGCGGCGTAAGCGCACCCACATCAAGGGCTTGCGTCGTGATCTGAAGAAGATGGTTGAGGAGGCGCCCGATCTCGCAATACAGCACGCGGATATATTGGGCGCGCCTGGGCACATCAATGCCCAGCAGACGCTCGATGGCGAGCGAGAAGGCGTGCTCCTGGTTCATCGGCGCCACATAATCGAGGCGGTCGAAATAGGGCAGCGCCTGCAGATAGGTCTTGTGCTCGATCAGCTTCTCGGTGCCGCGATGCAGGAGCCCGATATGCGGATCGATGCGCGTGACGATCTCCCCGTCGAGCTCCATGACGAGCCGCAGCACGCCATGCGCCGAGGGGTGCTGGGGACCCCAGTTGAGCGTCATCCGGCGATCGTCGAGCGCGTCCGCCATCAGCCGCTCCCCTTCGAGGCTTTCTCATCCCCGGGAAGCACGTAGCGCGCGCCTTCCCACGGACTCATGAAATCGAAGTCGCGGAACTCCTGCACCAGATCCACCGGCTGGTAGACGACGCGCTTCTGCTCCTCGTCGTAGCGCAGCTCCACATAGCCGGTAAGCGGGAAATCCTTCCGGAAGGGATAGCCCGAAAACCCGTAATCGGTCAGTAGCCGGCGCAGGTCGGGATGATCGGAAAAGGCGATGCCGTACATGTCGAACGCCTCGCGCTCGAACCAGTTGGCCGCCGGATAGAGGCCGACCGAGGACGGCACGGGCGTGCTCTCGTCGGTCTGGACCTTCAGGCGGATTCGCCTGTTATGTTCGAGAGACAGCAGGTGATAGACGACATCGAAGCGGCATTCGCGCCGCGGCCAGTCCACGCCGGCAACATCGATCAGCACGCTGAAACGGCATTCCGGATCGTCGCGAAGGTAGGCGAGCGTGCGGACGATCTCCGCGCGCTCGATCTCCAGCGTCAGCTCGCCAAGCGTCACGGCTTGCCCGCGCACCGCGCCCGGCAGCGCCGCGGCGATTTTCCGGCCGAATTCTTCGAGATCCTGCATCCGCGCGCTCAGCGTATGATCGTGCCGGTGCGGCGGATCTTGCGCTGCAGAAGCATGATGCCGTAGACGAGCGCTTCGGCGCTTGGCGGGCAGCCCGGGACATAGATGTCGACGGGCACGATCCGGTCGCAGCCGCGCACCACGGAATAGGAATAGTGGTAATAGCCGCCGCCGTTCGCGCAGGAGCCCATCGAGATCACGTAGCGCGGCTCCGGCATCTGGTCGTAGACCTTGCGAAGCGCCGACGCCATCTTGTTGCAGAGGGTGCCGGCCACGATCATGACGTCGGACTGGCGGGGGCTCGCGCGGGGCGCGAAGCCGAAGCGTTCCAGATCGTAGCGCGGCATGCTGGCCTGCATCATCTCGACGGCGCAGCAGGCGAGCCCGAACGTCATCCACATCAGCGAGCCGCTGCGCGCCCAGTTGATGAGCGAATCGGCGCTGGCGACGAGAAAGCCCTTGTTCTCGAATTCGGCCCGCATGGACCCGAGATAAGGATCCTGAGCGGCCCCGGCGCCCGCAGGAGCGAGGGTGCCTACTCCCATTCGAGCGCGCCCTTCTTCCACTCGTAGATGAAGCCGATGGTCAGCACACCCAGAAACACCATCATCGCCCAGAAGGCGAAGAGACCGGTCGCCCGCAGTGTGATCGCCCAGGGAAACAGGAAGGCGACCTCGAGGTCGAAAATGATGAAAAGGATCGACACGAGATAGAATCGCACATCGAACTTCATGCGGGCGTCGCCGAACGCGTTGAATCCGCATTCATAGGCCGAGAGCTTTTCGGGATCGGGCGCCGTGGGCGCGAGCAGAAAGGGCACCGCGATCAGCGCGATACCGATGACACCGGCAATGGCGATGAACAGCAGGATCGGAACGTACTCAAGCAACAGACCTGGCATGCCGTCTTCCGGGCCCCGTTTTGCACCCGCGGTATAGGCTCCGCCTATCCCTTGTGCAACGCGGGTGTAGCCGAAGCTTTGCCCGGATCACAAAAGGTTTTTTTGCCGGCTGCGGGCCTTGAAACTGGCGGGAGCGACGGGGCTCGAACCCGCGACCTTCGGCGTGACAGGCCGACGCTCTAACCAACTGAGCTACGCCCCCGCGGGCGCGCCTCTTCGGGGAGGCGAAGGGCGCCGATGTAGGGCCGCAGTGAAGGGAGTGTCAAGAAGCCTGCGGGCCAATTACAGGAGCACCAGACCGGATGGCGCATGTTGGAGTGCGCGAGAATTCTCGCGGCGTTCTATCCTTGCGGCCCGCGTCCCGGATGCAGCTCCTTCGGGGTGAGCTTGCCGTCGCCGTTCCTGTCGAGTTGGTCGAAGAGGGAGCGCGGCGTGGCGGCGAATTCGTCGAAATCGATGCAGTCATTGTGGTGGAAGTCGATCAGCGGGGAGGCCGTCGACCGATCCTCCTTCCAGCGCTCCTCGTTGACGGCGCGCGCTTCTTCCTTGTCGAGACAGCCGTCATGGTTCTTGTCGGCCGCGGCGAAATCGGCGCGCAGCCCGGCCTCCATCGCGGCGCGCGTCACCACGCCCTTCTTGTCGGCGTATTTCTCCAGCATCCTGGATGGCGGATGCCATTCCTCCGGCGGCGGCGCGTGTTGGCCGGCACCGATGCAGCCCGCCAACGTGAACGCGACGGCTGCAACGGTCAGGGAAGCGCGTGCGGTCTTCATGCTCGACACTCCGCTGTGGCATCGGCCCCGACGGGCCACGCAACACTCGTGTCAAAGCCGCTTTTTCGCAAATGCCCGGCCCGACGGTGACTTGAGATATTTTTCGAACGACAACGGCTGCTTCTCATCGGAATACGCGATATAGGTCTTGATCGTCCACGGCGCATATTTGGACGTGTACGAGACCTCACCGGCGTTGTGCCTTTTGAGCCGGGAGCGCAAGTCGCGGGTGACGCGAACATAGTAATGTTCCGGATGAGCCAAACTTCGGAGAATATACACGTAGGTCATGCAGAGTTCTCCCCATCTGCCGTGCCCGCCTTCGCCCTTCGGGCTTCGGCGCGGCAGCCTTCGCTCGCTCATACACTCGGCCTGCCGAGCCGTAGCTCGCGCGGCGAGCGAAGGCTGGTGGGCGGTGACGGGCTCGAACCGCCGACCCCTTCGGTGTAAACGAAGTGCTCTTCCAGCTGAGCTAACCGCCCGAGATGCAGGACGGCACCCTTATAGCAGGATCGCAGCGTCGGCAGTCAGCAAAGTTCGCCGCGTGGCGATATGCCTGGGACGCCGGAGTGGATTCTATTGATCCTGGTGCAATACGTCCCCCTACGGTTTGCTCCGCTGCGCTCCGCAAACCACCTCCCCCACGACGGGGGAGGAAAGAAACGGCGCGCACCGTTGTTTTCCTCCCCCATCGTGGGGGAGGTGGCGCGAAGCGCCGGAGGGGGGAGCCTCCTGGGGCGATTCAACTCGACCGGATCATGCGCTAATTCAGCGCGTCCTTGAGCTGCTTGCCGGCGCGGAAGCGCGGCTGCCTGGAAGGCTTAATCTCGATTTCCGCGCCGGTTTGCGGGTTGCGGCCCTTGCCGCCCGCGCGGTGCGCAACCTCGAAGACGCCGAAACCGGTGAGGCGCACTTCCTCCCCCGCCTTCAACGCGTCGGTAATGGCGTCGAAGACGCCGTCGACTGCCTTGGCCGCCTCGTTCTTGCCAAGCCCCGTATGTTCCGAAACGCGCTCGATCAGGTCGTTCTTGTTCACCGCTCCGCTCCTTGGTCCCTCCGGTTGAACCGGAGTCTAGGACTCCGGGCGCCGGGACGCCAAGTCCAAAGGTGGGCGATTTGGGACTTTCCTCAGGAAAAAGCCTCCGCGGCCGGCCGGCCGCGGAGGCTCTCCGTTCCTGGACGGTCAGTGGGTGACGATGGCGTCCTGGTCGCCGTCGCCGAGCCGCGGCGCCGGCGTGACGAGCTCAGGTTCCTCCCAGATGATCGGTTCGGGCGAGCGCACGAGCGCGATCTTGAGAACCTCATCGACGGTGGCCACCGGCACGATCTTCAGGCCGGACTTCACGTTGTCGGGAATCTCGGCCAGGTCCTTTTCGTTCTCGGCCGGGATGATCACCGTCGACAGACCGGACCTGAGCGCGGCCAGCAGCTTTTCCTTGAGGCCGCCGATCGGCAGGACACGCCCGCGCAGGGTGATCTCGCCCGTCATGGCCACGTCGCGCCGGACCGGAATTCCGGTGAGCACCGAAATGATCGAGACGGCCATGGCCACGCCCGCGGACGGTCCATCCTTGGGCGTCGCGCCTTCCGGCACATGCACATGGATGTCCTTCTGCTCGAACATCGGCGGCTTGATGCCGTAACCGATCGCCTTGGAGCGCACATAGGAGCGCGCCGCGTCGATGGATTCCTTCATCACGTCGCCGAGCTTGCCGGTGGTCTGCATGCGGCCCTTGCCGGGCAGCATCACCGATTCGATCTGGAGCGTGTCGCCGCCGGCTTCCGTCCAGGCCAGCCCCGTGACCACGCCGACCTGGTCCTCGCCTTCCATTTCGCCGTAGCGGAACTTGCGGACGCCGGCGTAGGTGCCGAGATTTTCCGGCGTGACCTGGATCGTGGTCGCCTTGCCGGACACGATCTCCTTCACGGCCTTGCGCGTGAGATTGGCGATCTCGCGCTCAAGGCTGCGTACGCCGGCCTCCCGCGTGTAGTAGCGGATGAGATCGCGCAGTCCCGCCTCGGTGATCGACCATTCCTCGTCCTTGAGACCGTGCGCCTTGACCTCCTTGGGAAGGAGATGGCGCGTGGCGATCTCCACCTTTTCATCCTCGGTGTACCCGGGGATGCGGATGATCTCCATGCGGTCCATCAAAGGCTGCGGCATGCGCAGCGTGTTGGCCGTGGTGATGAACATCACGTCGGACAGATCGAAATCGACCTCGAGATAGTGATCGTTGAAAGTGTGGTTCTGCTCGGGGTCGAGCACCTCGAGCAGCGCCGAGGAGGGATCGCCGCGCCAGTCGGCGCCGAGCTTGTCGACCTCGTCGAGCAGGAACAGCGGATTGGCGCTCTTCGCCTTTTTCATCGACTGGATGATCTTGCCCGGCATCGAGCCGATGTAGGTGCGCCGGTGGCCGCGGATTTCCGCCTCGTCGCGGACGCCGCCGAGACTCATGCGCACGAACTCGCGCCCCGTGGCCCGCGCGATGGATTTGCCGAGCGAGGTCTTGCCGACGCCGGGCGGGCCGACGAGACAGAGGATCGGTCCCTTCATCTTGCCCGCGCGCTGCTGCACCGCCAGATATTCGAGGATTCGCTCCTTCACCTTGTCCAGGCCATAATGGTCCTCGTGGAGGATCGTCTCGGCCAGATTGATGTCCTTCTTGACCTTGGACTTCTTGCCCCAGGGCAGGGAGAGCAGCCAGTCGAGATAGTTGCGCACTACCGTGGCTTCCGCCGACATGGGGCTCATCTGGCGCAGTTTCTTGACTTCGGCCTGCGCCTTCTCGCGCGCTTCCTTGGACAGCTTGGTCTTGCGGATGCGGTCCTCGAGTTCGTTGAGTTCGTCGCGCCCTTCCTCGCCTTCGCCCAGTTCCTTCTGGATCGCCTTGAGCTGTTCGTTGAGGTAATACTCGCGCTGCGTCTTCTCCATCTGCCGCTTCACGCGGGTGCGGATCTTGCGCTCGACCTGCAGCACGCCGATCTCGCCCTCGATCAGGGCCAGCACGCGCTCCAGCCGCGCCCCCGTGTTGAGGGTCTCGAGCAGTTGCTGCCGGTCGGCGATCTTCACCGACAGATGCGAGGCGACCATGTCGCTCAGCTTCGCGGGGTCGTCGATCTGCGCCAGCGACGCCAGCGTCTCGGCCGGAATCTTCTTGTTGAGCTTGATATAATTTTCAAAGTTTGTCTTGACCGTGCGCACCAGCGCCTCGGTTTCCTTGAAGTCGCCGCCATGGTCGGCGAGCCGCTCGATGCTGGCCTGGAAGAAGTCCGTGCGCGGCGCAAACCCCAGGGCGCGTGCGCGGGACTTTCCCTCGACGAGAACGCGCACGGTCTGGTCGGGCAGCTTGAGCAGCTGCAGCACCGTCGCCATCGTACCCACGCTGTGCAGCGCATCCGTCGCCGGATCGTCGTCGGCCGCATTCTTCTGGGTCAGAAGCAGGATCTGCTTTTCTTCGCTCATCACCTCCTCAAGCGCGCGCACGGATTTTTCGCGTCCCACGAAGAGCGGAACGATCATGTGCGGAAACACGACGATATCGCGCAGCGGCAGCACGGGCGCCATCAGGCCGCCGGTTTCCGCCTTGGCTTCCACAATCTCGGATTCGGACATCTGTTTCTCCCTGCCCGGCTTCATCGAGTCGGGCGAACCGGGCCACCGTACCCCAACAGGCGAACGGCGGCCAACGACAGGGCCCCCCATCGGGCAGGCTCCGGAGGACTCAAGTGGTTCCCCCCTGCGGCGCTTTCAAGATATTGCCCTGTCCGCCCCCTCGAGCGGATTCCCCCCCCGGCTGGGTCCAACACGTCCTTGTACTTCTCCCACGGGGAGGAAAGAAAAGGCGTATGCTATTGCTTTCCTCCCCCATCGTGGGGGAGTCGGCGCGCATCGCGCGCCCCCCCTCCGCCTCGCCTCGCTCGGTGCCTCCCCCACGATGGGGGAGGAAAAGTGGGCGCGGAACACCCCGGACGTCAGGACGCGTTGGACTCGCGTGCCTGGACCTTGTCGGAATAGGTGTAGAGCGGTCGCGACCGCCCCTCGACGACGTCTGAGGTGATGACGACCTCCTGCACGCCGTTCAAGGTCGGCAGTTCGAACATGGTCTCCAGCAGGATGCCTTCCATGATCGAACGCAGGCCCCGCGCGCCGGTCCTGCGCTGGATGGCGCGGCGCGAAATGGCATGCAGCGCCTCTTCCTGGAAACGCAGCTTGATGCCTTCCATCTCGAACATGCGCTGGTATTGTTTGGCGAGCGCGTTCTTGGGACGGGTGAGAATTTCGATCAGCGCGCCTTCGCTCAGATCGCCGAGCGTGGCAATCACGGGCAGGCGGCCGATAAACTCGGGGATAAGACCGAATTTGAGCAGATCCTCGGGCTCGACCTCCCGCAGCACTTCGCCGGTTCCGCGCTCGTCCGCAGAGCGGACCACCGCGCCGAAACCCATCGAGGTGCCATGGGTGCGCGAGGAAATGATCTTTTCCAGGCCCGCGAAGGCGCCGCCGCATATGAACAGGATGTTGGTGGTGTCGACCTGCAGGAACTCCTGCTGGGGATGCTTGCGCCCGCCCTGCGGCGGCACGCTGGCAACCGTGCCCTCCATGATCTTGAGCAGCGCCTGCTGGACGCCCTCGCCCGACACGTCGCGCGTGATCGAGGGATTGTCGGATTTGCGGCTGATCTTGTCGACTTCGTCGATGTAGACGATGCCGCGCTGCGCGCGCTCGACATTGTAGTCCGCGTTCTGCAGCAGCTTCAGGATGATGTTCTCGACGTCCTCGCCGACATAGCCGGCCTCCGTAAGCGTCGTGGCATCCGCCATCGTGAACGGCACGTCGAGGATGCGCGCGAGCGTCTGCGCGAGCAGCGTCTTTCCGCAGCCCGTGGGCCCGATGAGAAGGATGTTGGATTTCGCGAGTTCGACGTCGCTGTTCTTGCCCGACGCGTTGATGCGCTTGTAGTGATTATGAACCGCGACCGAGAGCACCTTCTTTGCATGCTGCTGGCCGACGACGTAGTCGTCGAGGACCTTGAAAATCTCGCCGGGCGAAGGAACGCCGTCGCGCGACTTCAGGAACGAAGTCTTGTTCTCCTCGCGGATGATCTCCATGCACAGCTCGACGCATTCATCGCAGATGAAAACGGTCGGGCCCGCGATGAGCTTGCGGACCTCGTGCTGGCTCTTGCCGCAAAACGAGCAATAAAGCGTGTTCTTGGTTTCACCGCCGCCAACCTTGCTCATCGGGACTCCTCGGACATGCGCCTGCCCTTCTCCACGTGCTGCTTACTCACTCGGGTTGCCAACAGGGCCTGAAGACCCTGCTAACTGCACAAATCGCGCCAGATTCACGCTGCCGCTCACATTGGACCACGATAGGCGGAGCAGGATCAAGGATTGTTTAAATCCCATCATTTGCGAAATCCGGGCCGCCCGGTCTCAGGCACTTTCGCCGCCTTCGGGCCGGCTGGCCATCACCTTGTCCACCAGTCCAAAGGCTCTCGCCTCTTCTGCAGTCATATAGGTATCGCGATCCAGCGCTTTTTCAACCGCGCCTAGGCTTTGCCCGGTGTGTCTCACATAGATGTCGTTCAGCCGTCCCTTCAGCTTGAGCACCTCCTCGGCGTGGCGGGCGATATCCGCCGCCTGGCCGTAGAAGGACGCCGAGGGCTGGTGCACGAGAATCCGCGAATTGGGCAGGCAGGCGCGGGCGCCCTTTTCGCCCGCGCAGAGCAGCAGGGACGCGGTGGAGGCCGCCTGCCCGATGCACAGCGTCTGGATGGCCGGCCGCACATATTGCATGGTGTCGTAGATCGCCAGCCCCGACGTGACCACGCCGCCCGGCGAATTGATGTACATCGAAATTTCCTTCTTCGGGTTCTCCGCCTCCAGAAAGAGCAGCTGCGCGGTAATCAGGCTTGCGCCGTAATCTTCGATCGGACCGGTGATGAAGATGATGCGCTCCTTGAGCAGCCTCGAATAGATGTCGTAGGCGCGCTCGCCCCGCGCGGTCTGCTCGACCACCATCGGCACGAGCGTGTTCATGTAGACGTCGGGCATGTCTTTCATGCGGCGGTTCCTTCAAGACTTTTCATGCCAAGGCTATCGCATATGGGCGACCAGGCGGAGATTTGCACGGGCGCCGTGCGTCCTTCGACAGGCTCAGGATGAGGAGATTTATACTGGCATTGGCGCCGATGGCAGAAGGACTTTCCTCATGCTGAACCTGTCGAAGCACGCAGGGCAGCGCCCCAAGCCTTTCCTGAGGCAGCGCGCTACGCCTTTTCTTCCGCGTCGGCGGCTTTCAGTTTCGCCTCGGCCTCGTCGGGATCCAGATACAGGGTGTCGCGATCGACTTTCCGTTCCGTGACGTTCGCCAGTTCCGCGATGAAGTCGACCACCTTTTCCTCGAAGATCGGAGCGCGGATTTCCGCCTGCGCCTGGGCGTTGGAGCTGTAGTAATTGAAGGCTTCCTGCTCCTGCCCCTGGTGCGCGCGCACCCGTGCCATGATGGCCCGCTGCAGTTCGTCCGGCGCAACGGTGATGCCGTTCTGCTCGCCGATGCGCGCCAGCACAAGGCCGAGCCGCACCCGCCGCTCGGCGATCTTGCGGTATTCCTCGCGCATCTCCTCTTCGGTCTTTCCTTCGTCCTGCGGCGTCCGCCCCTCGCGTTTCAGCTCCGCCTCGACCTGCTGCCAGATCATGTCGAACTCGCGATCGACCATCGTCTGGGGCAAGGGGAAGTCATGTCTCGCGTCCAGCGCATCGAGAAGCCGCCGCTTCAGATGCATCCGGCTTGCACGCGCGAAATCCGCCTTTAGCTGATCGCGGACCCTGTCCTTGAGCGTTGCCAGCGAGGCAACGCCAAGCTTGCGCGCCAGATCGTCGTCCAGCGCCAGCGCGTCCGGAGCCTTGACCTCCTTCACCTGGACGGTGAATTCGGCCGGCCGGCCGGCCAGCTTCGCGTCGGGATAGTCGGCAGGAAAGGTCACATTGACGACCCGCTCCTCCGCGGCCCTGGCACCCACGAGCTGTTCCTCGAATCCCCCGATCAGCTGGCCAGATCCCAGAACCAGATTGAAATCCTCCGCCTTGCCTCCGGCGAATTCCTCGCCGTCCACGCGGCCGACGAAGTCGATGGTGACGGCATCCTTTTCCTCGGCGGGTTCTCCCTCGGCGCGCGGCGAATAGGTGCGCGCCTGTTCCGCGAGCCGATCGACCGCCGATTCGACATCGGCCGGCGTGACGTCCGCGATGAGCTTCTGGGCGTCGAGCCGGGTGATGTCCGCGAGCTCGAATTCCGGCATCAGATCGATGCGGACCATGAATTCCAGATTGGCCCCGCCGCCGATCACCTCATCCACGGGCGTGACGTAATCGACCTGCGGCGGGAAAGCCGGCTTCAGCGCGTGATCCGCAACCGTCTTCTGGCTCGTCTCGGAAACGGCCTGCTCGACGATCTCGTTCATGACCCTTTTGCCGAAGGTCTTCTTGAGGTGGGAGACAGGCGCCTTTCCCGGACGGAAGCCCTTCAGGTGCAGGGTCGATTTCATCTCTTCGAGACGATCGGTCAGGCGGGCATCGAGATCGCCTGCGTCGATCACGATCTTGAATTCGCGGTGCAGGCCTTCGGAAATTGTCTGGGTGACTTCCATGTGTGTGATCCCTGCGCTGATGCCGTCCCCGGCGCTGGTGCGGGCGGAGGGACTTGAACCCCCACGACTTTCGTCACGAGAACCTAAATCTCGCGTGTCTGCCGATTCCACCACGCCCGCGCTCGGGCAATCCGGCGGCACGCCTCGCAACCGCCGGAGCGCTCCTCTATATCAGGGGTGTCCGGGGCTTGCTAGACCCGCATCGCACGTTCATCCCGGCCCGTCTTTCAGCGCGGTGAGGACCGCCGGCAATTGCTCGGCTATGTCCTCGGCGATCAGTCCATAGCCGAAACGGGCGGCGGCTTCGCCGTGCAGCCACGCACCGGCACTGGCGGCGGAGAAGGAATCGAGCCCCTGTGCCAGCAATCCGCCGATGATGCCGGAAAGGACGTCGCCAGCGCCGGCGGTTGCCAGCGTGGGCGGCGCATTCGTGTTGACCGCGACCCGTCCGTCGGCCGCGGCGACGACGGTATCGGGACCTTTGAGCAGCACGGTGCATCCAGCGGCGGCGGCGGCGACGCGTGCCGCTTCGATGCGGGAAGGCGCGCGATCCAGGACGCCCGGAAAGACGCGCGCGAACTCGCCCGCATGTGGCGTCAGCACCGCGCGTTCACGCAATTGCCGGAACAGGTTGCCGGGATCTCCGGCGAACGAGGTGAGCGCATCCGCGTCGAGCACGGCCGCGGCCTTGCCGGCGAGGACGGCGGCCACGAGTTCCTGCGTGGGACGGCCCGTGCCGCAGCCCGGACCGATCACGACCGCATTTAGCCGCGCGTCCTCAAGCAGATGCGAAAGGCCCGCCGCGCCCGCGAAAGGCTTGACCATAATGGCCGTGAGCGACGCGGCATTGACGGGCACGGCGTCGGGCGGGCTCGCGACGCTGACGAGGCCCGCTCCGGCCCGCAGCGCACCACGGGCGGCCATCCGCGCCGCTCCGGTGGCATGCGCCGGGCCGCTGACCACGACCGCATGCCCGCGCCCATATTTGTGCCCGAGCGGCTGCGGCCAGGGAAACCGCCTGCCCCACAGCGCCGGTGTATTTTCGAAGATGCGGGGCTGGATCGTCTCCAGCGCGGCAGCTGGTATGCCAATGTCCGCAACGATCACGTCGCCACATAGAAGCCGTCCCGGCATCAGGACATGGGCGGACTTCTTCCGGAAGAAGGTGACCGTCAGCTCCGCCTGCACCGCAATGCCCTCCTTGCACTCCAGCGGCCTGCCCAGATCGCCATGAAGTCCGCTCGGCACGTCCACGGCCGCCACCGAGACCTTCGATGCGTTCAGGGCGATCGCCACATCCCGCGCCGCGCCTTCCAGCGGCCGCGCGAGTCCGGCCCCGAACAAGGCGTCGACGACCAGCGGCGCGTCGTGAAGAAAATCCGGCCCAAGCGGCGAGATCTCTCCGGGCCATCGCGCCGCCGCTGCCGCCGCGTCGCCCTTCAGCCGGTCGCGGCCGACCAGCAGCGCCACGCGCACCGGCCAGCCGCGCTCGGCCAGGAGACGGGCCACGACGAATCCGTCTCCTCCATTGTTCCCGGGACCGCAGAGGACCGCGGTCGAGCAGACCGGCCAACGCCGCACAATCTCGTCCGCCACCGCCCGCCCGGCATTCTCCATCAGCGTGCGCGACGCCACGCCATGCTTCGCCGCATAAAGGTCCGCGGCATAGGCCTGGGCGACTGTGAGGATCTGGTACGCCGCCCCGAGCGAGTTCGTCATCTCAATCATTGCTATGTACCAAGCAGCCGCATACGTATGCGGCCCGATTCGATCACAGAAAAATGCCCGGCCCAGTCCTCTCTGCTGGCAATGATAGCTGCAATTCGCTTCGCTACCAGACTGGCCGGCGGCATGGGCATGCGAACAAGAAGAATTCCGCATTCGGCTGGCAACGCGGAAGTGCGCGCCAACTCGCCAAAATCCTTGTCAAAAGTCAGGAGCAAACGCCGTTCGCGAGCGGCCCACGCAAGTACGTCGGGATCCTTTAGGCCCGGCGCGGCAATACGAATCCAAACAACGTCGTGCCCGTCGGCCTCTAGAGCCGTTACAGCGCCGCCGGGAAAGTTCTCGTTCGCAGGGAAGCGCATCTTAAGCCGCGTGCGGAAATACCTTTTCCGTACTGAGAACATCGCGCGCATAAGCCAAGCACGCGACGATATCCTCATGCGTCAAACCGGGGTAGTTCGTGAAGATCTCGCCCTCTGTCCAACCGTCCGCCAGCAGGCCGATAACAAACTCGACGGAAAGCCTTGTTCCCCGGACTACGGGCTTTCCGGCAAGCACGGCCGCGTCAAGCTGGATTCGGGAATTCTCGGCAATCATCGTTTGTCTCTCCTTTAGACGAACATTATGCAACAAAATCCTTCCAGACATCGGCCAAGTCTGCCCTGCCAGTGCTCCTATAGCGGACGTTCACCGGCAAAATACCGCTCCAGCCGCTTGAGCGCTTCTTCCAGCAGCGGGCGTTTCTTGCAGAAGGCGAAACGCACGAGATGATCGGGTTCGCCGCTCTCGAAAAAGGCGCTCAGCGGAATCAGCGCGACGCCGGCTTCGCGCACCAGCCGGCGGCAGAACGCATCGTCGCGCTCGTCGGTCAGCGCGCGGATGCCGGCCGTCAGGAAATAGGTTCCTTCGCAGGGCAGCACGTCGAAACCCAGCCGCGCGAGCCGCTCCGCCAGCAGATCGCGATTGCCCTGAAGCTCCTTCGTCAGGCCGAGCGTGAATTCCATCTGGTTCGCGAGCGCGTAGGCGGTGCCGCGCTGGAGGGCGGGTGGCGTGGTGAAGGTGATGAACTGGTGCGCCTTGGCGATGACGTCGATGAGCGGAGCCGGGCCGGTCACCCAGCCGACTTTCCAGCCGGTGAGCGAGAACATCTTGCCGGCCGAGCCGACCCGGACGGTGCGCTCCTCCATGCCGGGAAAGCCGGCCAGCGGCAGATGCGGCCGGCCATCGAACGCCAGATGCTCATAGACTTCGTCGCAGACGGCCACCGCAGACGAGCGCGAGAGCACGCGGGCCACGCTGGCAAGCTCTTCCCTGTCGAACACCCGGCCGATCGGATTGAGCGGGGTGTTCAGCACGAGCAAGCTTGTGTCCGGGGTCACGGCTTCGGCCAGCGCGTCTTCCCGCAGGCGCCAGTCGGGCGGCGCGAGCTTCACGCTGCGCACGCGCGCGCCGGCCGCAAGCGCGATGGGCCGGTAGGAATCATAGGCCGGCTCGATCAGGACCACCTCCCCGCCCACACCCGCCAGAGCGAGAATGCAGGCGGTCAGCGCTTCGGTGCCGCCCGAAGTGACGACCACATTGCGTTCGGGATCGAGCCTGAAGCCGTAGAATTGACGCGTATGCGCAACGATGGCTTCGCGCAGCGCGGGAAGGCCGCGCGTGGGCGGATACTGATTGGGGCCCTCGCGGAGCGCGGCCGCTGCCGCTTCGCGAATGGCAAGCGGGCCGTCCTCGTCGGGAAAGCCCTGCCCCAGATTGATCGCGCGATGTTCGACAGCGAGCGCCGACATCACGGTGAAGATCGTGGTCGGCAGTTCGGCGAATACCGGATTGGCGCGAAAGGCGGACATCGGCGACGCTTTAGGCGATCCGCGGCACGTTGGCAAAATCCATCATCCCCGCGAAAGCGGGGACCCGGCCGCCGCGTGTCCACGCGGCGAAAAGAGTCATTTGGGCTCGCGGACGCTCGCCCGCTGGGTTCCCGCTTTCGCGGGAACGACAACATTTGTTTGCGAGAGCCAACTCAGGACGGGAAAACGCGTGGATAACTTTCTGTTGGCTGGCGTGGCGCATGCCCGGTGGTAAATAAAACGGGCTGCCCGGGTAGCGGAGCGTGCGCCGGTGAAGAAAATCGAAGCCATTATCAAGCCTTTCAAGCTTGACGAGGTGAAGGACGCCCTGCAGGAAATCGGCATCCAGGGGATCACTGTCGTGGAAGCCAGGGGCTTCGGTCGGCAGAAGGGCCATACCGAACTCTACCGCGGCGCCGAATATGTTGTGGATTTCCTGCCCAAGGTAAAAATCGAAGTGGTGGTGCCGGCGGAACGGTTGGAGGCTGCGCTCGACGCGATCCAGAAGGCCGCGCGCACCGGCCGGATCGGCGACGGCAAGATTTTCGTATTCGACGTGGAACAGGCGATTCGCATCCGCACCGGCGAAACGGGCACCGACGCGATCTGAACAAACCGCGGGCGCTGGGCCCGCTGCAACATCGAGGAACAACCATGGCCGACGCAGCAACGGTTCTGAGACTCATCAAGGAAAAAGAGGTGAAGTTCGTCGATCTGCGCTTCACCGACCCGCGCGGCAAGTGGCAGCACGTGACCTACGATCTGTCTCTTGTCGACGAGGATTTCCTCACCGAAGGCACGATGTTCGACGGCTCCTCGATCGCCGGCTGGAAGGCGATCAACGAATCCGACATGACGCTGCTGCCGGATTGCAGCACCGCTATCCTCGATCCCTTCTTCGCACAGACGACGCTGGTGCTGTTCTGCGACGTGGTGGAGCCCACCACCGGCCAGCGCTACGCCCGCTGTCCGCGCTCAATGGCCAGGGCGGCGGAGAAATATATGGCATCGTCGGGCGTCGGCGACACCGCATACTTCGGGCCCGAAGCCGAGTTCTTCATCTTCGACGACGTCCGCTTCGGCTGCGGCATGAACAAGGGTTTCTACTTCCTCGACTCCGCCGAAAGCGCCGAGAACTCCGGAACGGAATATGACTCGGGCAATCTCGGGCACCGCCCGGCCGTCAAGGGCGGCTATTTCCCCGTGCCGCCGGTTGATTCGGCGCAGGACATCCGCAGCGAGATGCTGGCCGTCATGGGCGATTTGGGCATCGAGCCCGAGAAACACCATCACGAAGTCGCCGGCGCCCAGCACGAGCTGGGATTCAAGTTCAAGACGCTGACCCGCTGTGCCGACGCGATGCAGATCTACAAATATGTGATCCACCAGGTGGCGGCCGCCTACGGCAAGACCGCCACCTTCATGCCCAAGCCCGTCTATGGCGACAATGGTTCGGGCATGCATGTCCACCAGTCGATCTGGCGCGGCGGCAAGCCGCTGTTCGCGGGCTCGGGCTACGCCGATCTCTCCGACACCTGCCTCTATTACATCGGCGGCATCATCCGCCACGCCAAGGCCGTCAATGCCTTCACGAACTCGCTCACCAATTCCTACAAGCGGCTGATCCCGGGATTCGAGGCGCCCGTGCTTCTCGCCTACTCCTCGCGCAACCGCTCCGCCTCCTGCCGCATTCCGTTTGCGTCAAGCCCCAACGGCAAGCGGATCGAAGTGCGGTTTCCCGATCCCGGTTCCAATCCCTATCTCGCCTATGCGGCACTGCTGATGGCGGGACTGGACGGCATCGAAAACAAGATCCATCCCGGCGATCCGATGGACAAGGACCTCTATGCGCTGCCGCCGACGGAGCTCAAGGACATCCCGACCGTCTGCGGTTCGCTTCGCCAGGCGCTCGAATGCCTCGACGCCGACCGTGCCTTCCTCAAGAAGGGCGGCGTGTTTTCCGACGATTTCATCGACAGCTACATCGAGCTCAAGATGGACGAGGTCCACGCCTTCGAACACACGCCCCATCCGATCGAATTCAAGATGTACTACAGCGTGTAAGAAAGATCAGCGCAGGGGGCGCGGAGGATTGCAGGGGGCGCAGGAAATCTTGCGCGCTTCGCGCGCGTTATTCTTCCGCGTGCCCCCCTTATCCTCCGCGACCGCCGCGCTAAAAACGGGCGTCTCCGCATCTCCGTCAGGTCACGAATGGCAAAATCTCCGGACCTTTTTGAAGAATTCCCGCAAGCTTCGAAGGGCTACACTGCCAAGGACATCGAAGTCCTCGAAGGGCTCGAACCCGTGCGGCGCCGGCCGGGCATGTTCATCGGCGGCACGGACGAGCGGGCGCTGCATCATCTGGCGGCCGAGATCCTCGACAACGCCATGGACGAAGCCGTCGCCGGCCACGCGACGCGCATCGAGGTCGAGCTGAAACCGGGCGACGTGCTGACGGTGCGCGACAACGGCCGCGGCATTCCCGTGGATCCCCATCCGAAGTTCAAGAACAGATCGGCGCTGGAAGTGATCATGACCACGCTGCATGCCGGCGGAAAATTCGGCGGCAAGGTCTATGACACGTCGGGCGGATTGCACGGCGTCGGCGCCTCGGTCGTCAACGCGCTGTCGGAATGGATGGAGGTCGAGGTCTTCCGCGAGCGCCATGCGTGGAAGATGCGGTTCGAACGCGGCCACGCCGTCGGCAAGCTCAAGGATGCGGGCGCGGTCAACCGGCGCGGCACGGTCGTTTCTTTCAGGCCGGATACGCAGATATTCGGAAAATCCGCGCAGTTCGCGCCGAAGATTCTCTACCGCATGGCGCGGTCGAAAGCCTATCTCCATCGCGGCGTCGAGATACGCTGGGCCTGCGCGCCGGAGCTGTTGCCGCCCGACGGCGACATTCCGGCCGAGGAAACACTCAAATTCCCCGGCGGCATTCTCGATTTCCTGAACTCGCAGATCGAGGGCCGCACCGCGGTGACGGCGCGCAGCTTCTCGGGCCGAACGGAAAACCGCGACGGCAAGGGCGCGGTCGAGTGGGCGGCGGCCTGGGTGCCTGAGGTCGACCCGTTCCTCCATTCCTACTGCAACACCATCCCCACCACGCAGGGCGGCACGCATGAACAGGGCCTGCGCAACGCGCTGACGAAGGGGCTGCGCGACCATGGCGAGCGCGCCAGCAACCGCAAGACGGCGCTGATCGCGCCCGAAGATGTGATGGCCGCGGCCTGCGCGGTGCTCTCGATCTTCATCCGCGAACCGGAGTTCCAGGGACAGACAAAAGAGAAACTTTCCACGCCCGACGCGCAGCGCCTGGTCGAGAATGTGGTGCGGGATCATTTCGACCATTGGCTGGCCGAGAACCCGCAGGAAGCCGATGCGCTGCTCGCCTATGTCGTGGACCAGGCCGAGGACCGGCTACGGCGCAAACAGGAACGCGAGGTCTCGCGCAAAAGCGCGACCCGCAAGCTCCGGCTGCCGGGCAAGCTCGCCGATTGCAGCATCGGCGGCGCGCAGGGCACGGAAATCTTTCTGGTCGAGGGCGATTCCGCGGGCGGTTCGGCCAAACAGGCGCGCGACCGCGCGACCCAGGCCGTGCTGCCGTTGCGCGGAAAAATTCTCAACGTGGCCAGCGCCGCCACCGGCAAGCTCGAACAGAACCAGGAACTCGCCAATCTCGTGCAGGCTCTGGGCTGCGGCACCGGCGCGCGCTATCGCGACGCCGACCTGCGCTATGAGCGCGTCATCATCATGACCGACGCCGATGTCGACGGCGCGCATATCGCATCGCTTCTGATCACGTTCTTTTATCGCCAGATGCTGAAGTTGATCGAGGCCGGACGGCTTTACCTGGCGGTGCCGCCGCTCTACCGGCTGCAGCACGGCGGCAAGATCGTCTATGCGCGCGACGACAAGCACAAAGAACAGTTGATGAAGAAGGAATTCAACGCCAACGCCCATGTCGAAGTCTCGCGCTTCAAGGGCCTGGGCGAGATGATGGCGGCGCAACTCAAGGAAACCACCATGGATCCTTCAAAGCGCACGCTGCTGCGCGTGGTGCTGGCCGACAAGGAACTCAAGCCGACCCAGAAGTCGGTGGAGCGGCTGATGGGCAACAAGGCCGAAGCGCGCTTCGACTTCATCCAGGAAAACGCGCAGTTTGCGAGCGAAGATCTACTCGACGTGTGACGTCAATCGCACTTATGCAGCAACGGCGTTTTTCTTCCGTTGGAAAGCACCACGCCGTCCTTGACGAGCACTGCCCCACCCTCAGGCTGGTTGAACATGGTGCGCCGCGTGCCGCCGTACACCCGGAAAATCAGCCGCTCGCGTTCCTCTTCCGCCGTGCCGGGTTGAAAGATCGTGCTCACCGACAACAAGTCGTCCGAAAGCAGTTCCGCCGTCAGCATGACGTAGCGGTTGACCGCAAAACCGGAACCGAGATCGTGCTCTTCCAGCACCTGCCCCGCGCCCGGTGCGGAGATGCTGACATGCGGATTGACGGGCGAGGCCGCCCGCTTGCAATCAGGCGCCCAGGCGCCGAACAGCCAGAACGCATGGAATAATTCGTCGACCGTTTCGGCATGGGCAGCGGCCGGCACGGCGATCGCGGCCACCAATGCCATCACCGCCGCCAGCCGCATGCAACCTCCGTAAATTATTGCGCGGATTATTGCGGACAAATTTTATTGCGGGAACGACAACTTCGCCGCCGTCACCACCTCGCCGAAAGACTTGATGTCGACGTCGATGCGTTTCTTGAAGGCGTCGCCCGTGGGCCCGCCCGGCGTCACCGCCATTTTCTTCAAGCCCGCCTGCACGCCCGGATCGGCAATCGCCTTGCCGAGTTCCTTGGTGAGCTGATCGACGATCGGCTTGGGCGTTCCGGCCGGCACGAAAAAGCCGCTCCACAGATGGGTGTCGACTTCCGGATAGCCGGCCTCCGCCATGCTCGGAACATCGGGCAGTTCCGGTGAGCGCTCGGCGCCGGTCACCGCCAGCGCGCGCAACTTGCCGCCCTTGACCAGCGGAATCGTCGGCGGGCCGTCGGCGATGGTGAACAGGCACTGCTCGCTCACCACGCACAGCGTCGATTCATTGGTGCCCTTGAACGGGATCGCAACGCCCGGCATGCCGGTCTTGAGCTTGAGTGTTTCGCTGGCGATGGTGAAAGCCGGCGACGATGTGCCGTAATTCGACTTGTCCGGATGCGCCTTGGCCCAAGCCACCAGCTCCTTCACGTTTTTAGCCGGGTGATTGGCAGGCACCACCAGCACCAGCGGGAACGAGGCGATCATGTTGAGCGCGATGAAGCTTTTGGTCGGCTGGTAGGTCAGTTTCGGATAAATCGCCGCCGCAATCGACATCTGCCCGGTGGCGCCGACCAGAACCGTGTAACCGTCGGGCGGCTGGTGCGCGGCGTATTCGGACGAAATGCGCCCGCCGGCGCCCGGTTTATTTTCGATGATGGTGGTGGCGTGCGTATTTTCCTGGAATTTGTTCACCACCAGGCGGGCGAACAGATCGTTGCCGCCGCCAGCGGCAAAGCCGACGATGAAACGGATCACGCGGTTGGGATAAGCATCCTGCGCTCGCGCCTGATTCGCCGCGCCCAGCACGAGAATGGCCGTGAACAAAAAGCTGGTTATTTTTCTGGTCATGTTTCCCCCACCCGGTTTGAAGCTTGTTGGCAAAATCGTACACCGGCCAATCCAATTACGAAACGATTTTGTTGCGCTGTGCTAGCATGCGACGAGCCGCGGTCCCCAGAGCCTGTCAGGATGAACGCATCGCCCGCCACAATCAGCGACGACGGACGCGAGGGCAGCGATCTGTTCGGCCATCCGCGCGCGCTCACCTATTTGTTCGCGACCGAGATGTGGGAGCGCTTTTCCTATTACGGGATGCGCGCGCTGCTTGTGCTCTACATGGTGAAATATCTGCTCGATCCACAGCGCCTGGGCGCGGTCTGGGGCCTAAGCGCGTTCCGCCACGCGTTGGAACTCGTGTTCGGCCCGCTCGATGTGCAGCCGCTCGCCTCGCAGATCTATGGCTTCTACACCGGGCTCGTCTATCTGACGCCGATTTTGGGCGGCCTGCTGGCCGACCGCGTTCTCGGTCAGCGCCGCACCGTCATTATCGGCGCAAGCCTCATGGCGATCGGCCATTTCATGATGGCCTTCGAGCATCTTTTTTTGTTGGCGCTCGGATTTCTCATTCTCGGCAGTGGCGCGTTCAAGCCCAACATCTCGACCCAAGTTGGCCATCTCTACGCGCCGGGCGACCGCCGTCGCGACCGCGCATTTTCGATTTTCTATGTCGGCATCAATTTCGGCGCTTTCCTGGCGCCGCTGGTGTGCGGCACGCTCGGCGAGGAACTGGGCTGGCATTACGGTTTCACCGCCGCCGGCGTCGGCATGACCACCGGCCTGATCATCTATCTCTGCGCCGGTCCGGCGCTGCCGCCCGATGCCTTCACCCGGCGCGAAGCGAGGCACGCCCCGCTTGATAGCGCCGCCTGGCGCTCGATCGGCGCGCTGCTGTTGCTGTTTCTGCCGGTCAGCCTGTTCTGGGGAATTTATGAACAGCAGGGCAACACGATCGTGCTGTGGGCGAGCGAATTCACCGACCGTCATGTGTTCGGCTTTGACATTCCGGTCACCTGGTTCCAGGCGCTCAACCCGTTCATGATTTTCGCCTTCACGCCGTTCATCGTCGCGCTGTGGCGCCGACAGGGCGCGCATGAGCCCTCGACTGTGTCCAAAATGGCGATCGGCTGTTTTCTTACAGCCCTTGCCTATTTGCTGCTGGTCGCCGCCGCTTTTTTATCCGGCTCCGGACAGGCAAGCTGGCTCTGGCTTTTCGCCTACTTCGTTCTTCTCACCATCGGCGAACTTTATTTGTCGCCGACCAGCCTCTCGCTCATCACCAAAGTCGCGCCCCTGCATTTGCTGTCGATGATGATGGGTGTGTGGCTGGCCACCAGCTTTGTCGGCGGATTTCTCGCCGGCTATCTCGGAACATTCTGGTCGAGTCTCAGCAAGCCCGGTTTTTTTCTGATGCTGGCGATCATTTCGGCGCTTGCCGGCCTTGCGATAACACTGCTCATCCGCCCGCTTCGTGCCGTCCTGCAAGATTAATCGATCGGCAGTCCGACATATTGTTCGGCCAGCGCCTTGGACGCGGCTTGCGAGCCCACCAGATAATCGAGATCGGCGAGTTGGCGCCGATGATCGAAGGCGGTCTCATCCGGGAAACGGTGCATGATCTGCGTCATCCACCAGGAGAAGCGCTGCGCCTTCCACACCCGGCGCAAGCACTTTGCCGAATAGCCTTCCAGCAAATCGTCGCGCTGCTTTTTGTAATGCGCATCGATGGCGCGTGACAGAAACACCACGTCGGCAAAAGCGAGATTCATGCCCTTGGCGCCGGTCGGCGGCACGATGTGCGCGCTGTCGCCAGCGAGAAACAAGCGCCCGTGCTGCATCGGCTCGACCACGAAGCTGCGCATGGGCGTGACGCCCTTTTGCAGAATTTCACCCTCGATCAATGTGCGCGCGCCGCCGAGCCGCTTGTGCAATTCGTCCCAGATGCG
>DATAWY010000007.1:0-9967 GCA_036266955.1 Rhizomicrobium sp. | reverse complement strand
CTCTCGAGGCTTTGTTCGAACTCGCCGCCGTCGATGCGCAGATTGGCCTTGTCGATGTATTCGGGCGAAAGTCCCGTGAACATGTGCAGCTTGGCGATGATCTCCTTCCGCCAGTTGGGCCCGATCGTCGCGCCGCGCTGCAGCGCCAGCGCATATTCGCCCATGGTGAAGGACTCGACCTGATGAATCAGCGTGTGCAGATCCTTGGGTGCGTTGGGCGGCAGCTTGTGATGATACCAGGCCGTCGCTGCATAGGTGGGCAGCGCCAATTGATAGGCCTGGTCGAGGCCCGGCTCATATTCCGGCCGGTCGGGGCTCAGCGAGAAATTCAGGATCTGCGAGAGCAGCATGACGCCGTTGAAATCGATGTTGCGCTGCGTCTCGAGCTGCTGGACGAGAACGGCAGAACGCGGCGTGCCGTAGCTTTCGCCGAACAGATATTTCGGCGAATTCCAGCGGCCGTATTTCGCCAGGAACTGGCTGATGAAATCGCCGAACGCGTAGGCGTCGGGATCGATACCGTAGAACGCCTTTTCCTTGTCCTTGCCGGCGATGCGGCTGAAGCCGGTGCCGGGCGCGTCGATGAATACGAGGTCGCTCACATCGAGCAGGCTCTCGTCATTGTCGATCAGCTGATAAGGCGCGGCTGGCGAATGCGCGTCGTCGGCGGTGACCACGCGCTTGGGCCCGAACGCGCCCATATGCAGCCACACCGTCGAGGAACCAGGACCGCCATTGTAGAGAAACGTGACGGGGCGCTGTTCCGGATTCGCGTCTTTCTTGAAATAGGCGACGTAGAACATCGAGGCCTGTGCCTGATTGTCCTTGTCCTTGCCCTGCGGCTCGGTCGCATCGTCCCATCCTTTGGGATGCACGATGATGGTGCCGGCGTGAGCCGAATAATCGACGCGGTTGCCGTCGACGCTGACCCCGCCCTGGGTCACACTTTCCTGCGCCTTGAAAAAAGCCGGGTTCGGAGCCGGCGCAGATGCAGGCGGCTTGTCGGCATCCTTGTCGTCCTGCGCCAGCACGGACGAGCAAATTCCAAACGCAACGGTTAGAGCAGCGAGAATGGCGAGTCTCATGGCGGTCCCTTCACAGATCGGAAAACCGGTTGTCGCTCCGCCGAAAAGATTAGGCGAGCCGACACGCCATTGTCATTCCCAATTGCGCCCATGCGACGCGGGAGCACGTCAGGCCTTGCGGCGGCGGGACGGAAGCTTACGGGGTTCGGCTTCGCGAAGGTGCGGCCGGGTGGGATCGCCAAGGACATGGGCGAAACCGGCGATGCCCGGCATCGAAAGCGCCATGGTTATCGTATAGCCAAAGAAGCTGGACCGGCTCATTCCAAGTTCGGCCGCCCGGCTGTCGGCGCGGGCAAGAAGGCCGCGCGAGAGATAGATGTTCACCCGCTCGGAAGGATTGGGCGGTTCGACACCCACCGCGAAGAACGCCACGAACTCGCAGTCCTTCGGAATCGCGATCCCCTCGAACGGCGTGGGCTCAGGCAAGGGCTTGTCATGCTCGGCAAGGGATTCGACCGCCTGCGCCAGCGCCTTCTGCGCCCGCGCGATGGCCTGTTCCTGCGACGCCCCGGCCGCGACGCTGCCGGCAAAATCCGGAAACCACACGCCGTAAGACTGCTTCGGTCCGCGCTCCAGCACGGCCGGATAGAAACGCTGCACCTTATGCACCCCGTAGCTTGGCGTGGCTATTGTGTGTCATTCGACACAACGCGGCAAGGAAAAAGGAAAATCGCGCGCGGCTTGCCCCGGCCGGGAAATTTAAGTATCCCCTCCCCCCTCTGCGGACAGGTGGCTGAGCGGTTGAAAGCACCGCACTCGAAATGCGGCATACGGGCAACTGTATCGGGGGTTCGAATCCCTCCCTGTCCGCCACTTCAGAACAGAACTGGGCACGCCGGGCGTAACCGGTTTTACGCCGGCCGCGGCGGCAAGGGTTCTGAGCAAATCCCTCTTCGATCCCATGATGCGGACTTCCTTGTCGGCGACTTCGACGCGCTGGGCGAGCGCACGGAGATGGTCGCGGCGGTAGCCGCCACCCTCAACCCGCATCCGCTCCCGCGCCATCCGGGCGAACTTGCGCACCATCTGCGGCGTGATCGCCTGCTGGCCGGAGCTTTCGAGCATGGCCTGAGCGCGCTCGGAATCTGCCTGCGCCTGATCGCGAGTTGCCTTGAGGCCGGCGATACGGTCTCTCAGCGCCGTGTCGCCCAGATCGGCCACGCCCGACTCGATGGCGTCATAGAGCCGCTTCAGCCGAAGGTCGGTCTCAGTGGCACGCTTGTTCAGTTCAGCGACGTGTTCGCGGCGACGTTCCGAGCGCTCCTGCCGGCGGTCGAGCACGGCGGCCAGCACTTCCTCAAGCCGCTCGGGCTGCAACAGCCTGTCCTCGATAATAGCTGGCCACAAGGTTGTCCAGCTCCTCCATCGGGATCGAGCGGCCTTTGCAGCCCGTCTCGCCCTGCCGTGCCTTGATCGAGCAGGTGTAGTAGCGATAGCGCCCGCCCTTGCCCGTGCGGAGCGTCGTAGCCCCGCCGCAGCCGGCGCAAAAGCAGATGCCGGTAAGGAGGGCGGGACCGCTGACCACACGGGCCGGCGTGACCTTGGGGTTTCGTGAACGAAGATGCGCCTGCACGGCGTCGAAGGTCGTCTGATCGATGATCGGCGGTACGGCGACGGTGACGATCTCGCTGACCGGCTTCAACGCCTTGGCCTTGGAGCGTTTGTTGAACTCGTGCTCACCGATATAGGTGCGCCGCGTCAGGATGCGATGAACCTGCCCGATGCCCCAGCGTCCGCCGTCGCGGGTGAAGAGGCGGTGACCGTTGAGATGGGCCGTGATGTTCTTCACGCCCATTGGGCTGGACGTGCCGTCGCCCTCCAGCGCAAGCCTATAGATCAGCCGGATCGTGTCGGCGTGCAGCCGATCGATTTCCGGTTTCTTCTTGACCTTGGCCCCACGCTGCTCCGCCGCGACGATGCGGCAGCCAATGGGCGGCAGGGAGCCGTTCCAGAAGCCCTGACGGGCATTCTCCCTCAAGGCCCGCAGGACGTGCTTGGCGTTCTCCTTGGACTGATATTCGTCGAACAGAGCCATGATCTGCCGCATCATGACGTGCATAGGATCATCGCCCATCTCCTGCGTAATGGAGACGAGCTTGACGCCGTTGTTGGCAAGCCGGCGGACGTAAAATTCAAGCTCGAAGTGATCGCGGAAGAACCTGCTGAACGAATGGACGATGACGACATCGAATGCCGCAGGCTTGCTGGTGCCCGCCTCGATCATGCGCTGGAATTCGGGGCGGCGGTCGTTCGTGGCGGATGCGCCTGGTTCAACGTAGGTCTCGACAAGCTGGTAGCCGCGCGACTGGCAATAGGCTTCGCCCTGCCGCTTCTGATCTGGAATGGAGATATCATGCTCGGCCTGCCGCGCCGTCGAGACGCGCAGATACAGGGCGGCGCGCAGCGGCACGGTCATGGCAGAAGTCTCCTTGTCAGATCATCGGCACGGCCCGAACAGTTCATCGAAGAGGTCGCCGAACCATGCCTCGAACACGTCCGCCTCGGCCTCCGTGACCGGGACGCGCCGGGGCCAGTCGTCGGTGACGGCCCAAGTCGCAACATCGTGCTTCGGCCGGCGGCAAATGCGGGGCCACGGCTCCAACTGGATATAAAGATCGTCGGGCAGGACGCCCAAATGCGGGTGGTCGCGACGGTCTTTGTGGTGTTTTTCGCGCGTTCGGGACATCCCGACAGAATCTCGCGACCCATCAAAAACAAGAATAGCCCAATTTTACGCCACAGTACGATTCGCAACGGCGCGTAAAAATACTTGCGTGATGCGGGACTGGCGCTGCCCATCGTTGCCAAACGTAGGTTACGCGGCACTTTTTAGTGGGCGGGCGCGTTCGATACGCTCACGCTCCTTGGGGATGTGCATCGCGTCCCATAGGTCGCCGCGCCGCTGCACGTTGAGCCAGAAGTCCGGACTGTTGCCGAACACACGGGCGAGGATGAGGGCGGTTGCCGCCGTCACGTTCCTGCGATCGTTGCATAGTTCATTGACGTGCTTGCGCTGAACGCCCATTGCCTCGGCCAGCGCGGCTTGCGTCAGGCCCATCGGCTCCATGAACTCCTCGATCAATATCTCGCCGACCGTGGCCGGCTTACGCTTTGTCGTCAGCATGGTATATCTCCTTCACCTGTAGCTGTGGTCGTCCAGATAGATGTCCGCCGCTTCTCCGCGCCCGCCGTCCCAACGGAAGATCAAGCGCCATTGCTGGTTGACACGGATCGAATGGAATTCCGCCAGATTGCCGCGCAGCTTCTCGAAGTGATTACTGGGCGGCACGCGCAAGTCCTGATCGGTCGTCGCGTCGTCGATCATCTGCAGCTTGCGGAACAGCCGGGCCTCAAGATCAGGCGGGATGTTCCGCGACCGGACATCATCCACGAAGAAGGCACGCAGCCACTCGTCCCGAAAGCCAACGATCATTCCGGCGCTCCGAACATAGCCCTATGTACCACTCTATAGGTCATTTTGCAAGTTCCTCTTTGGGGTCTCTTTGGGGTCGGAACCGACGCCAGCTCTCTGCGTCGGCATTGGAGCGTCCACGCTCCCAATCAGCCTTACCTGCTTGGAGAGCCCCCTGCTGGGCCAGTGACAGCCGGTCAAGGCTGGCGCGGCACGCGCCGCCGCGCAGCGGCTTGGCCTTGACGGGATGGCTCTGGTCCGGCCTCCTCGCCACCAGCAGGCAAGGCTTTTCCGTACTTTCACAATCCGAGCCCGCGCTGCCTGCCGAAGCCCCATTCGATGCCGCCATCGTCACGGCGGACGCCGCTGAGATGCTGACCGATGCGCTTTTCGAGGACCGGCTGCCAAGGGACGAGCTGGAAGCCCAATCGGTCCTCGATCATGGCGAAGCGCCCGCTGGTGAGGGTGGCGACGCCCGCCAGCCGCCCGGTCACATATTCCCCCGGCCCGCTTGGCGCATAGGGCAGGCCGCGCTCGGCCGCCATCTGCCGGCCAACGTGATCGACCTCCTGCCGTTCAAGCGCGCCGATGGTCTTGCGCGGGATGGTAATCGTTTGCCCGTTGTCCGTGGCGTGGCCCATCTCCACCAGCCGCTCGGCACGCCGATAGAGAGCATCCTTCACCTCCTGGCCGAACCCCGCCTCGGCCAGCGGTGTCCGCTTGTCGCCGACAAGCTCCCGATCCAGCCAGGTCGCGCCGTCGCTGCCGATCTGCCGTTCAAGGTCGAGGGTGGAGAGCGTGCGGACAGCGAAGTCCTTGGGTCGCCCCGGTGCGTCATGGGCGACGCCGCGCTCGGCGATGTCGGCGGGGATTTTCCAGTGATCGGCGCCGATGCGCTTGACATGGCCGGCGCGGCGCAATGCTTCAAGGCGGCGGACATGGGAGCGGATAAAGGCGTCCGGGTCGCCGTGACGGCGTTCGATGATGTCCCGCGTGGCTTCCAGATGCCGGCTTGGCCGGTAGATGCCGCCATTTGCTTCTGCCACGGTGTGGATATTGAGATCGGCGGGCTTTGGCTCTGCCTTGGTCGGGACGGGATCGAGCGAGACGATATGCCCTCGCTTAATCTCATCCAGCTTGGTCGCATCGGCCGTCTCGACATAGTGGGTGCGTCCGTCCACGCCATCGATGACCAGGTGCAGCCGGTCGCCCATCTCGTCGTCGGCCAATCCCTTGGCGAGCACGCGCCCGACGACTGGATGGGCGATCTGCTTGCCGTGGGTGACATACTGGCTCGGGCCGCGCTCGTCGGCGATGCCGTGATCGGCTAGTGCCCGGTGCATGGTCTTGATGATGTCATTGCGCTCGCCCAAAGCCTTCAAGGTCGGCTCGGCCCTGTCGGAGATGGCCCAGCGTCCAGGCTCGGTTTCGGTGGCGAGGTCGTAGCGTTCCAGCTTCTTCGCCCGGTCGATGAGCAGATGCCGGTTGGCGCGGACGGTGTAGCTCTCGGCGGCGTCGGGCCGCAGGTCCACGACACAGTTGTCCCGCTGCTCGGCGATCAGCATCCGGTCGAGCCGGGTCAACCGTTCGGCATCCACCTCGGTCGCCAGCTTACGGGCGACATCAAGCTCGGTCTGCGGCCCGAGTTCCAGCGTCACCAGTTCGCTCGCCCGGTGGCGGACGCCATGGGCGATGTAGTCGCCGGCGATGTTGAGGATGCGGCCATCGTCGAGGACGCCCCGAACGACGACATGGGTGTGGGGGTGGCCGGTGTTGTGGTAATCGACCGCAACCCAATCGAGCTTGGTGCCGAGGTCGTTTTCCATCTGCCGCATGAGATCGCGGGTGAAGCCGCGCAGGTCGCTCATCTCGACGGAATCCTCCGGCGCGACGATGAAGCGGAACTGATGGTGGTCCTCCCGCCCGCGCTCGATGAAGGCACGGCCATCCGCATCGTTCTCGATGGCGGAATAGGCGCGGCCTTTCTCGCCGTCGCGCATCACCCCGTCGCGTTCGAGGTAGCGCAGGTGGGCGTCGGCCGCCTTGCTCGCCGTGCCGCGCATCTTCGGGCCGCGTGAGCCGCGCTGCGGGTTGAGCTTGACCACCCGCGCCTTGACCACCACGCGGCGCGAGCGAAACCGCGTGCCGCTCCCGTCCCGGCTCCATCCGCCACCGTCTTTCGGAAAGGAAGCCACCACCTTCGCGCCCCGGCCATGCGCATTGAACCGCCCGCCGCCTTCCCCTTTCCGGCTGCCCGCCGATCCCGATCCCCGGCCGATCCGATTGGGGTTGCCGCCGGCCTTGCGAACGGCCGCCTTGACCTGTTGGAGGAACGGCAGGTCGTGCGAACGGACGCGCGGCCTTTGGGTACGGGACCGCCCCGGTTTGATAAGGAAATCGTCTGCGTCATTGCCTGCCATGACAGGACGATCAGCATCGGATTCGGGATGCGCAAGTCCTCGAAAGCACTCGTCGTAGTATGGCGTAAAAAGACTTGCTGTAGCGTAGAAACGGCGGAACACGCCACGCGGCACCTTGCGACCGCCACCCACTTTTGCATTGAAAATAAAGAGAAAAGTACCTCAGGCGACACCACGCACACCGTTCGGAGTGCCGCTACAGCGCCGTAAAGCGGCTCAAAAACAATGTGCAGACAACCACTTACGACCGAAGGGAGCGCGGATTGAAAATCCGCTTTATCTTGCCATCACTCTTCACCTTCATCTTCTACTCCGAAAATCACTACTGAAACCCCGACAGCCCCTTATTCACCGCCAGGATCAGCACCTAAAAGCATCGCTTGGCGAAAAGAGCTATTTCGCCCTAAATGGACGCATGGATCGCCACGGGATTCGACCATGAAAACTATGTCGGCGCGGGAGGCAAAGAACGCTTTCGGCCTGATGATCGACACGGCGCGTGCGGAGCCAGTGCTCATTGAGAAGCACGGGCGCGGCGTCGTCATGGTCATCGCGGTGGAGGAATACGAGCGGCTGAACGGTAAACCGACGGCAGATCGGCAGGTGGCCAAAGCGGTGAGGCGGTCGCGATGATTGCTCTGAGGATGTGTATTTCGGCCAATAAAAATGATGGCGACGACGGCGCGCCACCAAGCTTTTCCTATGTCGATCGTTGAAGGCAATGATGATGGGAGTACGGCTGTCGTGGGGAACGCTCGGTCCGGAGGCACTTGGGGGGCGACGGCGCGTTCGGACGCTAGGCCTCGGTGCTGCAGTGCGGGCATGCAATGAAGCGGCCGTCCCCGGAACCGGCGGCCTTTGGTATGCAAAACAACTCCTATTCTCGGCACTTGGCGTTCGTCTGGCGGCTGAAAGACGCGCAAGCAACATACGTATGGCGAACACGATCGAAGCACTGGCTTACCTGCTGGGCTTCAGCCAATCAAATGCGCAGGACGCCCGCTTGCGGGGGCGCCGAAAGCTCGCTGGATGTTCGCCCGATGCGCCGTTCAAGACGGTCAGCAAGCCGAGTTTCTACGTCACGCAACCAATGCGAATGGGTATGGCGCAGCCCTTGATGAGCCTGGGCTTCGCATTGGGACAAGGCGGAAGCAGCCGCTTTAATGCGCTCGAACTTACAGATATCGGCCATGATTTCGTGAACAATGCGCTGATAGATTTTCGACCCTACAAGCGAATAGTGGCCGATCACCTTTTGAAATGGATTGACGGAGAGACGGACAGAAACAACACGGATGCGCTTTGCAGTGCGTTATCTCCTTTGTCGCCGATACCGAAGCGCGCCGCAGCGATTCTCGTTGAGCAACTAGCCAAGGGCGATGGAGCAGGCCGACGAGAAAGCGCGATGGCGTGGGTCAGAAATCCTCAGCGCTCAAGTCAATGGAACACTCGGCCGAGTGAAATAGAACAGGCACATTGGACCGATCTTGACGCAGGCGCGCGGTTCTTCGCCATGCGGGATGCAGCCTCCACCTGCCTTGATGCCGTAGAGGTGGAGATGGCTCGACAAGGGCTGTTCACCTTATCTTTCTCGAACGTGGCCGGCTTCGAGAAGGTTAAAACCGCGATCCAGGACGCAAAGCGACACGCCAAACAACTTCTCGTTCTCAACCATCTACCTGAAGGAGCGAAGGACGCAGAAGTGTTCGCCAAACTGCTTGCCGACGGCCAACTGCGGCAGACAATCCAGTTTCTCGTTGAGCGCGATGGGCGGATACTTCTCGGAACGTCGGAAGGGATTAGCCGTGGTTCTGCGTTTGATTCCACCATTAAGGATGGTCAAGAACGCCGCGAAGAAGATGACGACGTTGAGGACGCGGGCGCGACCATCCAATTACCTATGGGTATCTCAGGTCGCGTGCGTAATCTTGCACTTCTCTGCCTCGATCTCGACGGAAAGCTTGATGGATGGCTGAAAGGCGGAAGCCTTCCTTCAGAGCGGGGAACGGCGTGATGTCCGCCGACCTGCCGTCGCTGACGCAGCTCTTTGAGGCTCCGGACAACTTCCGTGGCGAAGCGGGTGTGGTATGCGGATTTGCGGCCGACAGCGTCTTTATGGATGTTGCCCTCGAACGGTTTGCCCGCCTGACGGCTGGACAGCGCGGTGCCGAAGGGAAAGTCCGCCTCGCATTGGTCCTTGATCCCGGCAATCCCCAGATCGCTCCTGACAGCGTGCCCGGCATGCTGCATCTGCCAGTCCTTCAGGTTCGTCCACCGCTCGGTCTTCTACATTCCAAGGTCGCGCTTCTGTTGTTTCGCGCCACTGGCCGGCAGGAGCCTGCCATGTGGTTTTTGCGCCTCATCGTTTGCACCGGCAACTGGACACGGCAGACGGTAAATCAAAGTATCGACCTCTTCTGGCGTGTCGAGCTTTCGAGTGGGGACTTGGGCCAACCGACAGGTTTCGCGCGACAGGATGCCGTCGATATCGTTGCTGCCTGGGATTTCCTATCCTGGATTTTGCAAAGCTGCTGCGGACAGGATGCGAAGAAGCCAAGCGAGCACCTATCGTTGCTTCGGGATATGGAAGAGGTAGTCCAGCGAACCAAAAAGCTGCGGCCGCTGAAGGGAACGCCCCGCTTTTGCGACAATCGTGAGACACCATTGATCGATCAGGTCGCCTTACGGGCGCAGGCGGTGGGCGGCGGTCAGAAAGCCAACTATCTCGCGCTGGGATCGGGCTTCTTCAACGATGCCGAGACGGGAGAAAACCCCGGTGACGACACGCTTCAAACGATAGAGGATATCCGACAGAGATTCACCGAGGCCGGCTTGGTTACGCGGCAGCCCAAGCTTGATCTCTTCGTAAATCCGGGAGCGTGCCAGGGCGTGGCGTCGGCGGCTGCTATTAATCCGTCCATAAGTAATTGCATAGTCAGGCGGCGTATTTGAGGGAGGGTTTTTGATAGAAGGAACGGATTTTTGCCGGGTCGTTTTGCAGTTGACGCATCGATGAACGGACTTTGCTGGTGAAATCGGCCCGGCTGGCA
>DATAWY010000006.1:0-104665 GCA_036266955.1 Rhizomicrobium sp. | reverse complement strand
CGCGATCGATCGAGCGGATCAGGGACGGCGTCTTCATGCTGGTCAGCAGATGGCCGAAGAAGCGCTGCTTGGCGGATTCGAAGGCGGACCGCGCCGCTGACTTCGCCTGCGCGTTCAGCGTGCCCGACTCGCCGGTGATGTTCGCCGCCTGCATCGCCGCATCGAGATTGTTGTGAATAATCGAGAACGCGCCGGCATAGGCATCGTAGATGCGGATCTGCTCGGGCGTGAGCTGATGCTCGACCAGCTCGTATTCGACACCTTCATAGGAGAGCGAGCGCGCCGCGTAGAGACCGAGCGCCTTGAGATCGCGCGCCAGCACCTCCATGGCCGCAACGCCGCCATCCTCGATCGCCTCGACGAATTCGGCGCGGGTGGCGAACGGGAAATCCTCGCCGCCCCAGAGACCGAGCCGCTGGGCGTAGGCGAGGTTATGGACCGTGGTCGCGCCGGTGGCCGAGACGTACACCACGCGGGCGTTCGGCAAGGCATGCTGGAGCCGCAAGCCCGCGCGTCCCTGCTGCGAGGCGGCCTGATCGCCGCGTTCACCCTTGCCGCCGACAGCGTTCTGCATCGCATGGCTCGCGTCGAAAATGATCACTCCATCGAAGTCGGAGCCCAACCATTCGACGATCTGCCGGACGCGCGAAAGCTTCTCGCCGCGCTCGTCGGTGCGCAGCGTGGCGTAGGTCGTAAATAGGACGCCTTGCGCGAGCCGGATCGGTGTGCCCTGGCGGAAGCGGGAGAGCGGCGTAACGAGCAATCGCTCCATGCCAAGCGCGGACCAGTCGCGCTGTGCGTCCTCGATCAGCTTGTCGGATTTAGAGACCCACACCGCGCGGCGGCGACCCTTCAGCCAGTTGTCGAGCAGGATGCCGGCGACCTGGCGGCCCTTGCCGGCGCCGGTGCCGTCGCCGAGAAACCATCCGCGTCGAAAGCGGACAGCGTTCTCTGCGTCGTCACGCGCGGCAGCGACGAGGTCGCAGGTTTCATCGACCGTCCATGCGCCGGCGAGGAAGTCCGCGTGAGCCTCGCCGGCATAGATGACGCTCTCAAGCTGGGCGTCCGACAGCCCGCCGCCAGCGACGAGGTTCGCCGGTAGGTGCGGCCGATAGGACGGCTTCGGCGGTGCAACTGATGCCATCGCCGCCGACTGCACGAGCCTGGTCGGATGCGCCTGAGAACCGGCAATACGGATCGTCTGCAATCCGTATTCTTCATAAAGCGCATCCGTGAGGCGGGCGCCCTCCGGCGGCGTCCAGTCGACAATCTCATAGGCGAGCTCCTCGGTCTCCGGTTCGGGGAGCGCCGGACCGGACGATCGGCGCATCGCGAAGGCGCGGACCGTTCGGGGAATCGCCGGGCGTGCGGTATCGAAAACGACGACGGGCGCGGCGAGCGGCAAGCGCGACGGGACAAGTTCGTTCACCCAGGCGAGCAGTCTCTCCGCGTCCGGAGCTATTCCTGGCGAGGGCGGAAAGACCTTCGGATCGGCAGCGGGTTCCTTGTCGATGACGGTGAGCCGCGTGTCGATCAGAGTGCCGTGCTTCGCATAGACGGCGCCATCGATAGCGGCGGAGAAAACGACGCGGCCGCGCTCTTGAAGCCGGACAAAAGCTTCGCGCCAGGCCGGATCGTCCGGTGCGAAGTTTGAACCGGTGATGGCGACGAGACGGCCGCCCTGGCGGAGCCGCGCCAAGGCGGAAATGACATGGCGCAGCGCTGCGTCCGCCATGCGCCGATCGACATTCGCCATCGCCGAGAAGGGCGGGTTCATCACGACGACGCTCGGCGTGATCGCGGTATCCAGATGATCGTCGATCTGCGCCGCGTCGAAGCGGGTTACGATGACGCCCGGGAAGAGGTGGCCGAGGAGAGTCGCGCGTGTCTCGGCCAGTTCGTTCAGCACGAGCGAACCGCCGGCGATCTCGGCGAGGATGGCGAGCAGCCCGGTGCCGGCCGAGGGTTCCAGAACCCGATCGGCCGCCGTGATGGCCGCCGCGGCGGAGACCGCGAGGCCAAGCGGGACCGGCGTCGAGAACTGCTGGAGCGCCTGGCTCTCCTCGGAGCGACGCGTGTGGGTGGGGAAAAGGCCCGCGATCTTCGCGAGCATCGGCAGTGCGGCGGCCGGAGACCCGGCTTTACGGAGAAGCGCTTTGCCGTATTTGCGGAGGAACAGCACCGTCGCCGCCTCGCAGGCGTCGTACGCGGTTTTCCAATCCCAGGCGCCGGCCGCATCGGAGGTGCCGAAGGCCGCCTCCATCGCGGAGCGCAGGATACTGGCGTCGATGCGGCGACCACATTCGAGATCGGGAAGGAGAAGCCGCGCGGCCTGGGCGACGGCGGCGGATGCAGCCGCAAGCGATGGCGCAGCCGAGCGGGCGGCCGCGGAGCTGGAAGGATTCGTCATGAAGGAGACCTCGGGAGAGCGGGAAAGGGCCGAGCTGCCGGGCGCTCTCTCTCGACCCGACCGGCTCAAACCCGTCCCGGCCAACCTCTCGCTCTCGTCACGCCGCCGCCTTGACGGCGCGCCACCACGCGATGCGCGTTTCCCTCATCGCATTCGCGAGCCGCAGCAGCAGATCGCCGTGACAGGCGCTTGGCGCGCAGAAGCAGACGAGGTTGCGGCCGTGCAGCTCGTCGAGCGCGCGCAACAGATGATGCTGATTGGCAAGCCAGCGCTCGTATTTCGCGATGACCGCGGCGCGGTCCCAGTCGGGACCGATCCGGAACGGATTGCCCCATTTCGAGCCGCGGCCGATATAGACGGCGCCCGCCGGCACGCCCGCATGATGCTTGTTGAGGACCCTGCACATCGCCCTTCGCCACCTGATCCTTAAGCGACGGGCTGGCGACCGAGCGCGGTTCAGGGTTCGCGGGTCACGCATCGGCGATCAGACGATGCGGGAACGGCTCGCCCGTTGACCCGCGAACCGCCGCGCTCAGACAGGCCGAGGAGCGGCGGGATCAGGAGGCCGATGGGTCGGCCGGGGGTTCGGACGGCGGCAGGTAGGTGTCGAACGGGTTGCCGTCGGCGAGATGGCCGAAGGGTGTGAACAGGAAATCCATTCCGTCGCGATCGACCGCGCAAATGACGTAGCGCGGCTCGCCGGTCACGGCGTCGCTGCACTCCATGAGCGCGAGATTACTGTCCGCTGCCGCGCGGAGCAGCGTCTGGAAGTTTGCGCGCGCGTGATCGGGGATGCTCATCGCCGACCTCGTTTCCCGCGAGGTGCGGCGAGCGTGCGGGCCAGCCAGCCGTTGGTGTCGGTCCACGACACGGTCTCGCGGGTCGCGAGATCGAGCACATGCGCGCCGCCACCAAAGGCGTTGACGCGCGGCCGCGAGCAGGTATTCGCCCATTGGAGGCCCCACCGACCGGTCAGGCCGAACGCCTCCGCGCAGCGCTGGACGAAAAGGATCACCTGCTTGGGATCGCCGGTCACCTCGTCGCGGATCCACAGGGTCGTGCTGCCGTGCTCCGGTTGGATTGACAGCAGGAAGCCGTCGGAGGGCACATCCTCGCGGGCGGCGTCCTCCGTGAAGGCTTGGTAGAGCTCGAGGGCGCGCGCTGCGTTGTCGGGCGTGCCGACATCGAGCACGCACGAGAAGTGTGTGAAGAAATCAGCCATGTCGGTCTCCAGAAATGGAAAAGCCCGACGCGTGGCCGGGCTCTGGGTTGTTGGGTGGTGCGCAGTCAGGCGGGAGGGACGCCGTGGATGCGGTCGTCGTCGAATTCGACGGCCTCGATCACGGCCTGTTGGCCGGCGGGTGTGATGTGGTCGATAAAGGCAATGATGCCTTCGCGCCGCTCGTCGACATCGATGTGTTCGGGATAGGCGTCCGACTCCATCGCCGTCTTCGCCGCTGCCTTGGCTTGCTCGATCGCATCGGCATCGGATTCGGCTTCGACCGTGAAGCCGTCATAGGCGCGCAGCCAGAAACCGATCTTGACGATGTATTCGCTCATAGCTCGCCTCCCGCGATTTCCGCATCGGGGGAGCCGGCGAGGATCGCCTCGGCGTTGGCGATCGCGGCGTCGGCCTGTTCGCGCCAGAACGGCGCCTCCGGCGCGTGCGCCAAAACCTTCAGAATGCCGAGCAGGGTTTCGTAATGATCGGCCTTTCGCTGAAGCATCTCGCCGAACTGCGAAGGGAGGGGAAGCGCGGCGATGCGATAGGCGGTGTCCTCGCCTGGCCACGCCCCGGTGACGTAGGCTTCGCCGGGGGATTCGTAGTCTTCCTTCTGTTCGGACCAGTCTTCGTCGATGACGGCGAGCCAGCAGGCTTCTTCGAGCGTTTCGGCTTCGTAGCTACGCTGTCGATACACCGGAAGCCGAGAAGTGGTTTCGATCGTGAAGCGGGGCATGATGACCTCCAAAAATACAAAAAGCCCGGCGGGGCCGGGCTCGGGTGGACGATGGCGGAGCGAGGGACGTCAGAGACGCCAGGTTCGAACGAGGTGTTGCGCCTCTTGGTGATGCGCGAGCATCTCGCGATAAAAGCGATGCCGTGCTTTCCGCCGCGCCGGGTCCCGGCGCGCGAGCGCGGTCAGCTTCCTGGCGGCGGCGCGAACGACGGTGCGCCAACCGTCATGGACGGTGATGTCGAGGCGTAGATAGGTGCCGTACATGGTCAGGCACCTCCCGTCGTTGCGGCCGCGGCGAACGGATCGACCTGCTTGTGGATTGGCTGCGCGCGACCCATCCATGGCTCTGGCCGGATGCAGCGCACCCAGTCCGCGAAACTCGGGATGAAGCCGAGATCCTCGACCACATGTTGCTCGCCGATCAGGCGCACCGGCACGATGCGACCCGTGGAGAGCGTGACGGTCGCGCCGAAGAAGCGCTCCAGCATGAAGATGCATTCGGCATGGTGGCGCAGAGCGCGGTGACGAAAATCGGCGGTGATCGCCTTGGACTCGTCGAACCACTGATGCAGCGGCAGATAATCCTCCGCGATGCCACCCCATTTTCTCACCGAGGAGAGCGCGTGATGATAGCAATGTCCCATCGCGGCCTCCTCAGAACACGTGCTGCGAGTATTCGGACGCGGTGTAGCGTTCGTTGTAGTCGAGGGTGATCGTCCGTTCGGCGACGTCGAACGTGAAATCGCCATAGGCGCCGTCGTTGTTTTCCCAACCGCAGTGGGTTCGCTCGAGCAAATCGTATGCGAGACGCTTAATCGCAACGGTGATGCTGACGGGGGAGCGACTGGGCTCTGGCTGGTCCCAAATCGCCTCGGCGACTTCGATTTCACCGGCGGGCATGGCGACGACCGCGTCGCCGGCTTTGGCCTCGATATTCTCGATCTGGCCGGAGTCGCCATATCCGTCGAAGGTGACGACGATGAAGGTGACGCCGGCGACCGCGAGAGCATCGAACAATGCGGCCTGATTCCGGTATTGCAGCTCGGCATGCAGCCGATCCTGGGCCGCGCGCTTGGCGTCCCAATCGGAAGCTATTCCGGTGCTAGTCGTGGTGTCGAAGGTGTCGATCATGATGGTCTCCTGAAACGACGGTGCCCGGCGCAATGGCCGGGCGTGCTGGGGATGGATGGAGAGGTGAGCGGGACGGCTTTCGCCGCCCCGCTCCGGGCCGTCACTCGGCGGCGATTACGGCTGGCTCGTCGGATTCTTCGTCGCTGGTGCTTTACTTGTCTCGGCGAGGAAGGCGGGCAGCGCTTTGGTCTCCTCAGCGGTGTCGCCGTCGGTTGTGTCGGCGGGTTCGGTCTCCGGCGAGCGCAGCGGTTCAGGGAGCCAGCCGGTGCCGTCGAGCAGCCGTTCGGCTTCCTTCGCCATCTCCGCCTTCTTCAGATGGTCGATGAGCTGCGCCGACTGCTCGCCCTTCGCCTCGCGAACCGCCTCGAGGATGCGGGGCTTGGTCACACGGCCAAGATAATTGTCGACCGTTGGCCGCCATCCCGCTTCAACCATGTCCAATCCGACAGTGCGCGCGAGCCGACCGGCCTGAACGAGCCGGCGCTGGACGCCATGGATGGACATGCCCGGGCCACCATAGCGGTCGCCCTTCTCGTAGAGCGCATTGACGCCGAAAGAAACGCAGTGCGCCAGCAGTGCGGCGCGGCTGGTGTCGTCGAGGACGGCGAGCCAGTCCCAGAGCTGGGCCTCATCCTTCGGCAGGTCGGCCTTCCAGGCCTCGTGCCGTTCCGCGACCGCCTTGGCGGGCGGGCTGTCCTTCAGGTCCGCCGGCTGGATCGAGAAGAACACCTGGCGGACCGAGGCTTCGAGGCAATTGCCTGTTGCCGCGTGCTGGAAGGTGTCGAGGCAGAGCTTGTGCAGGAGCGCCGTCATCGCGACATGCGGGTTGTTCGCCACAGCCTCCCGCAGCGCCAGCGTCCGGTACGCAGTCAGCTCGCTCACCAGCCTGTCCGGGAGCGGCTTGATGGTATCGTCCTCGTCGCCCTCGGCTTCGGGCTGCCCTCCGATTGTGATGACGGCGCGCTGGACGGCGGGTGTGGACGGTTCGCCCGCGTCGCTGCCGTTTTCGGTTTCGACCTCGGCGTTCGTATTGGCCGGCGCTTCGTCTTCCGGCCGGGCATAGCCGCGATCGACGCAGAGGCCGCCGTCCGAGTCGATGCTGACGAACGCGCCGGCGCGAGCGACCTCGGTGGGATTGTAGTTCACCGGCCGATCCTCGAAGGCGGCGAGCGCCGTCTCGATTTCTCCGAGGCGCGCGTCCACCTCGTCGGGCAGTTCGTCGGCATTCTCATATTCCGCCTCGAGCTTGCCGAACTCGGCATTCAACGCGTCAATCGTCGCCTGCTCCTCCGCGGTGAGGTCGGTCGGTGTTCCATCGAGCTCCCGCAAATGGTGGGTGTGGCCGAATGGGAAGTCGACATTCACCTCGATCCACTTCCAGCCTTCGGCGGCGATCTTCTCCGCTTCGGCCTTCAGCTTCTCTGCGACCAAGCCATCGAGCAGGCCGACATTTTCCAGCCAACCGCCATCGTCCTGCTGAAAAAGATCGCGCATGACGATGCCGCCCGCCTGCTCATAGGCATCGAGGCCGACGAATAGTGCGCGCTTGTCCGATGCGCGCACGGTGCGCTCGGTCAACATACGTCGGATCTGATACGGCTCCTGGCTGTAAGAGCGCTGAAGCGTTTCCCAGACCTGCTCCTGGCGGGCGTGATCGTTCGTCACCGTGAACGCCATGAGCTGTTCGAGCGATATGCCGTCTTCGGCATATACGTCGAGCAGCTTCTCCGACACGGCCGCAAGACGCAGCCGCTGCTTCACTACGTTCACGCCGACGAAGAAGGCGGCGGCGATCTCTTCCTCGGACTGGCCCTTCTGGCGCAATGCCTGAAACGCGCGAAACTGGTCGAGAGGATGGAGCGGAGCGCGGTGGACGTTCTCAGCCAACGAGTCTTCCTCGGCGGAGATGTCGACGCTGGGATCGCGCACGACACAGGGCACCGGCGCGGTCTTGGCGAGACGCTTCTGTTTGACGAGAAGCTGGAGCCCTCGGTAACGTCGTCCACCGGCCGGGACCTCGAACATGCCGGTCTCCACGCCGTCGGCGTCGAGAACCGGTCGGACGTTGAGGCCTTGCAGGAGCGTGCGTCGGGCGATGTCCTCGGCGAGCTCCTCGATCGAGACGCCGGCCTTCACGCGCCGGACGTTCGACTGGGACAGAACAAGCTTGTTGAAGGGGATGTCGCGCGGCGACGACAGGGTGATCTTCTGAACGGCAGTAGCCATCGGGGTGGTCTCCGCGACGGGCGCCGAAAGACTCTCTCTCGGCTTCCAACCCGTCACGAAGACCGGCGCAGCCCTCTTCCTCTGGAACGCCGCAGACCCGCCGAGCCGGAGACGCACATCCGCACAAATCCGGCTTTGCGTGACGGCCTGCTCACTACCGCAACGGATGCGCATCACGCGGCCTCCCGCCCGTTTGCGGCAGAGGTCCGTGCGTCATCCCCAGGAAGAAACGCGAGGAGGAAGTCTGCGGCCTTGCTCGCCTGCGAGGCGGCGCGGACGATGGCGCGATCGTCTTCGCGCAGCACTTCGAGCCAGGAGCCGATGTAGTCGGCGTGACGCACTGTCGGCACGATGCCGAGCGAGGCGCAACAAAACGCGGCGTTCATCTCGGCAACCAGCTCTTCGAAGGCATACTTCTTCGAGCCGAAAGAGCCGGAGAGATCGCGATTGAGCCGGTGCGGAGCGCCGCTGGCGTGACCGAGTTCGTGGAGCGCCGTGCGGTGCCAGTTGATCGGCTCGAAATAGGCTTGCGGCGGCGGGACTTGCACATAGTCGTGCGCGGGCATGTAGAAGGCCCGGCTACCGCCGATGCGGAAGTCGATGCCGGTGACCCTGATCAGTGCCTCCACCATCGGCTCGATCAGGCCTGGCTCTGGCGGCGGTGCGATGACCGAGAGATCCTCGGGCAGACCTTCGCATTGCGCCAGGTTGAAGACGGTGAAGCGCTTCAGGAATGGGATGGTCTGCGATTCCTCCCCGGTCTCGCGCGCCCGCTTCTTCTCATCATCGGGAATGAAGCGGTCGGCATAGACGACGGTGGTGCCGTGCTCGCCCTTGCGGACATTGCCTCCGAGCGAGAGCACTTGGCGAAACGTAACCCAGCCCTGGGCCGGGAATCCGTGCTCGATCACCGCCCCCCAAAGGATCAGCACATTGATCCCCGAATAATTGCAGCCAGTGGCGGCGTTCTTTGGCATGGCGAGCGGCGCCTTCGCCGCCGCCGTGCCCCAAGGTTGGACCCAAGGCACGCGGCCGGCCTCCAGCTCGGTGATGATCTTGGTGGTGATTTCGTCATAGAGGCTCGCCCGGTCGGAGCCGGAACGAGCGCGAGCTGTATGTTTGGACATCGCGGATCTCCGCGACGGGCGCCAGGAGCCTCTCTCCCAGCTCTCAACCCGTCACGGAAAACCCGTCCGCACTCTCACTCTCGGGGCGTTGCGGGGTGTTCCCGCAGAAGGGGTCGGCCGAGACCGTAGGCTCGGCCGCAGGGGAAGGCTTTCCCCATCTATTCGAGATAATACGATTTATCGTAGCTGGACTACGACGGTAACAACGAATTCAAACTTGGCGACCTTTCGAATTGTTGCTATAATCGTAGTATGCCTACGACTCACAGGAACAAGCTAAATCGGCTTTATACCCGCCTGGCACCGGGGACGCCGCTGACCTCCGAGGATCTCGCCGCGCTGGGGATATCGGCCGACCTCGCCGTCCACTATGTCCGTGCCGGCTGGCTGCAACGGCTGGCGCGCGGCGTCTATTGCCGGCCGAACGATCCGCCCGCCTTGCACCCGAGCTTCGCTCTGCTACAGCGGAGCTTCGCCGGATTGCATGTTGCCGGCAAGTCCGCACTCGACTGGCATGGCATACGCCAATACCTGTCGCAACGGCCTGTCCTAGACCTTTACGGCTGGAAAGCGGGGCGCCTCCCGGAGTGGTTCACCCAACGCTTCCCGGCCGAATACCACCGCAAGCGACTCTTCAAGGAGGAGCCGGACGCGCTGCTTCATGTCCGGCCCTTCGAGAACCGCAAGGGCGGCCCGCTCGTCTCGGCGCCGGAGCGCGCATTGCTGGAGGTGCTGAGCGAAGTCGGCGTCCGGCAACCGCTACAGGAAGCGCGCGAGCTGGTCGAGAGCACTTACAGCCTGCGTGCCGACGTGCTGCGCGACTTGCTCAAACGCTGCACTAGCATCAAGACCGTGCGCCTATGCCTGCAACTCGGCGGCGAACTCTCCCAGCCCTGGGCTGGCAAGCTCGATCCGTCTCACTTGCCTACAGGCAGCGACCGACCATGGGTGTCCCGTTCCAGCGACGGGCTCTTGGTGCTGAAGCCATGAACCAGGTCTATCTCGACAGCGCACGGCTGCTGACGCGCGTCGCGCCGCTCGTGCTTGTCGACGACACATTCGCGCTCAAGGGCGGCACGGCGATCAATCTCTTCGTGCGCGACATGCCGCGGCTCTCGGTCGATCTCGACCTGGTGTTTCCCGACCACACGCTGCCGCGCGAGCAGGCGCTCAGGCGCATCAACGAGGCCATTCGCCAGTCCGCGGCACGCATGCAGAAGCAAGGCTTCCAGGCCCATGCGCCGGCAGCGGCGGATTCCGGCGAGACCAAGTTGTTGGTGCGGCGGGGCAACATCGAGGTCAAGATCGAGGTCAACTTCGTCATGCGCGGCACCGTCCTTCCGGTGCGCAGGGCGTCGCTGACACAGACTGCGCGCGAGATGCTGCAGGCGGATCTCGAAATCCCCGTCGTGTCGCTCGAGGATATGTATGGCGGCAAGCTGGTGGCGGCGATGGATCGACAGCATCCCCGCGATCTGTTCGACGTCCTGGAGCTCTTCGCGCATGAGGGAATCACGGCCGGCATCCGCCGCGCTTTCGTCGTCTACCTCGCGAGCCATAACCGGCCGGTCCATGAGGTCCTGTTTCCATCGTTGCGCGACATCCGCCAGGAGTTCGAGCACAATTTCACAGGCATGACCGGCGAGCCCGTCGAGCTCGATGCGCTTTTGTCGGCGCGCGAGCGAATGATGCGTGAGCTTCAGCAAGGTCTAAGCGCTGATGAGCGCCGGTTCCTGCTGTCGCTGGTCTCCGCAAAGCCCGAATGGCCGCTGCTGGACGTGCCGCATCTGGAGCAGCTCCCCGGCCTGCGCTGGAAGCTGCAAAACCTGGAACGGCTTCGGAAGACCAACGCCCGAAAGTTCGCCGAACAATCAGACGCGCTCATCCGGTTACTCGAATGAGCGCTGGTTAACGAGGCAACTGATCGCAGGAGCAGAAGTGGGCACGATTATTTCCTTGGACATCGGCGGCATAGGCCTCGACTGGAGCAAGAACTCCAAGGGCGTGGATCATGGTGCGCTTTTCCAGGAGCAAGATCGAAAGCGGATCCGCTCCGACCAGATCAGCTATGAGCATTATGCGGGGAAGGACGAAGAGCTCGCACCGAACGAGATGGCGTTTGTCCGGCGCTTGAAAGACGTTCTCCCGCGATTGGAGCTGCTCGGTTTCACCCGTGAGCGCGCCGTGCGTGAGTACGAGAATTTGGTCGAGACGTGCCTCGAGGAGGCGTCTTCCGAGTCGGACGGTGATGAGGCGCAACCGCCTACGTTTGTGAGCTTCGATGAGTTCTGCGCGTTCGTCGCCAAGCATCCGGTCGCGGACTTGGACGACACGTTCGTCGAGTCGCTCGATCGAGAGAAGATCAAAGGTCGGTTTGCTTGCGATGAGATCGCCGAGCGCATCCCACACTCTTGGATGAGCGAGTCGGACGCATATTCTGAGCGAAGCTATTTCGGCCGGCTGATCGGGGTCTTGCACCCTTACTCTCTCATGTGGGTGCTCGGTGAAATCGAACAGAACCGAGAGTCCGACGTGGTCTGGCAATATGGACCGCTCGTCGAAAGCGGCTGGGCCGACGCGACCGAATTCACGCCCTGCGCACGTCGAACGGAAACCTTCTTGGTAGCCACCGAAGGAAGTTCGGACGCCCACGTTCTGAAGCACGCTTTCTCGGTCCTGCGCCCGGAGGTGGCTGACTTCTTTCGCTTCATCGACGTGAGTGAGCGGCACCCGTTTCCGGGCACTGGCAATCTGGTCAAGTTCGCCGAGGGGCTCGCCAAGATCGACGTGCACAACCAAGTCGTTTTCCTGTTCGACAATGATGGCGAGGGATACGAGGCCTATCAGCGGGTCCAGCGGCTGTCTCTGCCCGCCAACTTGCGGGCTATCATGTTGCCGGAACTCGAGGAGTTTCGTGCGTTTCCTGCTCGCGGTCCGGGAGGCGTGAACAAGGCCGACATCAATCGGCGGGCAGCGGCCATCGAATGTTACCTCGACCTAGGCGGCAACGGTCGAACGCCCCAGGTCGTGTGGACGAACTATAAGAAGGACTTGGACGATTATCACGGGGCGCTAGAGCACAAGGAAGACTACACGAAGGCGTTCTTGAAGCAGACGTCTGAGGCCATCGCATCGGGGGTCTATGACGCACACAAGATACGGATCGCTCTTGATGCGCTCGTTGCGGAATGCAGCTCGATTGCGACGCAGGGGGGCCTCGCGGCCATATGAGAAAGACTGCATCCTAGGGGGTAGCATGGCCACCACAGCCTCCGGTTTGCACTTTGTCGATCTGGCCGCCACGCGGCACCTGACGACGGGACTGACCTTCGACTTGGATCAATGCGCTCCCGTTCTCGATCACGCGCTCCGGGGGCTGAACGAGCAAACTGGGATTCCCGACCAACTCCTCGCTTGGATACGGGCCGGAGCCTTTGCCGCGGGACCTTGTCCCTATGACGGGCGCGGTCGCCTCATCATCGATGTCCAGCAAACGGTGAACAGAGAGGGCCAACACGGCCATTTCGCCACCGTGCTCCGGAAGAACGATGAGCGCGAGACAGCACCGGTGGTGTTCTTCAGCATGCATTCGCCCACTTTGGATACCGCCACCAACCAACACTCGCCGCCCTCGAACAGTTAATCGAAGCCAATGAGGTCGTTCTGATTCTACCGAAGCAAGCAGTCGAGGAATTTGCTCGCAACAAAGACCGCATCATCAAGGACAGCGGGAGGAGCTTGAGCAGTACCTTCAAGCGCGTCAGGGAAGCCGTGCGTCACTTCGGTGAGGCTGAAGGAAGAGACGCGATCTTAACAAGCCTTGATGACGTGGACCACCGCATCACAATCCTCGGAGAGGCGGTGAATGACAGCATTCAACGGATCGAGAGAATTTTCGCCGCCTCGACGGTGATCGGAACTGGCGACGGCGTAAAACTCAGGACCGCGCAGCGCGCGGTGGAAAAGCTTGCCCCCTTTCACGAAGACAAGAATAGCATCGGGGATGCGATTCTGATTGAAATCTACCGGGATGTCCTATCTACGGGCGCCGAGGATGCGAAATATGCATTCGTGACGCACAATAAGCATGATTTCTCCAACATGATCGGCGATGAGCGACAGCCGCACCCTGATCTCGCTAACTTGTTTGCGGGTGAGCACTCGAGCTATGCGCTGGCTATTGGCCAAGTGTTGAACGACTACGCGCCGGAGTGGATGGAAGAGGTCAGATGGGAATTTGAGTACCAGGAGGAACCGAGGCTACTCAGCGAGATCATGGAGGCCGAACACCTACTGTTCCGACAAGTCTGGTATAACCGGCATCGGAACCTCAGCGCCGCCATTGAGAGCGGCAAGCACAAGGTTGTCACTGAGGAGGAGTGGAATAAGCGTCGCGAGCGCCAGCAGAAGATGACGGTCGACACCGTCTGGGCTGGGGCATTAGCTGCGGCGAAGCGAACAGAGGACGAGGTCGGAACCGACAATCTCGGGCCTTGGACGGATTTCGAATGGGGGATGCTGAATGGCAAGCTCAGCGCGTTGCGGTGGGTGATGGGAAGCGAGTGGGATTTCCTCGATACTTGATCTCAGTCGGACTCGTGCAGCTTCGCCGTGAAGTAGGAGCACCGCTCGGTGGTTTGCGAGTCGTGTGCGCCTCGACTCCGTTGGCTATCAACGTAGGTTGTGCTATGAGCGTTGACGGTATTTTCTCCGTCAGGCCGACGACGCTGTCTTCGTGTGCGGCATCGGAAATCGACCGATCGATGGCGATAGTTGTCGAAGCCGCGGAAAATTTGAATCGCGCAAATTTCCCTTTGAAATCAAAAGCGAAAAAATTTGACGGACTGGCGGTTGGGTTTAGACCGTCAGCAGAAAAACGTTTGCGCATAAAAATCAGCGCGTTACGATGCGTGGAAACGATCGAGTGGGAGTGAGGGATAGTAGAAAAGGACGGGTATCGGATGGTAGGGGATAGAGGTGGCGACGCGGGCCAATTGATTGACTTCGATAGTCTCTGAAAGTCCCGACGCCGATCAGGCAGGTCGCTTGCCGGCATCAACCCGCTCCAAGATCAACATTGCTCCATACGCTGCGATAAATAGCGGGAAGACCGCCAGCCAAAATGCTGCCGAAGCACTAGATCGTAGCTCATCGGAATGAATAGCTGCTGCTCATGCGCTCACTCTTTGGTTGGCGGTGGGCGGCGCCCAAGCTGGTGGCCTCGAACTTGACGCCGACACCGCTTGGTAAATTTCATACTGGCTGGAATATAGCGGCCCGATCGTAAAATGGGCAAGCTACCGCACGAAAATCTCGCGGCTGTGAGGAACCCACTCGATGACTCAGCCATTTCCGGGCACGCCCGCCTTCACCGGCTTTAACGAACCCGCGCGCATCGAAGCGGCGATTCTCGATCTCGAGGTCGAAGGCAAAATCCCGCCGGAACTCGACGGCACTTTTTATCGCGTCGGGCCGGATTTTCGCCACCCGCCGCGCCTCGGCGACGACATCAACATCAACGGCGACGGCATGGTCAGCATGTTCCGCTTCGCCGGCGGCCATGTCGACTTCCGGAGCCGCTATGTTCGGACCGAGAAATTCCGGCTGGAGAGTGCCGCCCGCAAGGCGCTGTTCGGCGCCTACCGCAATCCTTATACCGACGATCCGAGCGTCGCCGGCAAGGACCGCACGACCGCCAATACCAGCACCGTTTTCCACGGCGGAAAATTGTTCGCGCTCAAGGAGGACGGGCTGCCGCACGAACTCGACCTCGACACGCTCGAAACCAAAGGCCGCTTCGATTATCGGGGAAGGATGACGAGTGCCACCACCTCATCGCATCCCAAGATCGACCCGGTGTCGGGCGAGATGATTACCTTCGGCTATGAGGCACGAGGCTTGGCGACACGAGACGTCGCGCTGCAAGTGATCGATCGCTCCGGCAACCTCGTCCGCGAAGAGTTCTTTCTGGCGCCCTATGTCAGCATGCAGCACGATTTCGCGGTCACGTCGCGTCACATCGTCTTTATCGTGATTCCGATCACGACGGACGAGGCGCGGATGAAGGCCGGCGGACCGCATTGGATGTTCGAGCCCGAACGCGAGACCTTGGTCGGAATCATGCCGCGCGACGCGAGCACCAAGGATATTCGCTGGTTCCGGTCGCCTTCGATTGGCATCGGCCATGTCGCCAACGCCTTCAGCGACGGCGACAAGGTCTATCTCGACGCCAGCACCTGCGCGCAAAACATCTACCCGTTCATCGGGAATATCGACGGTACGCCGTTCGATCGCGCGACGGGCGTGCCGCGGTTGACCCGCTTCACCTTCGATCTCGGCGGCAACGCGGAAGGCTTCGAGGCGGAGACTTTGTTCGATGATTTCATGGACATGCCGGAAATCGACGACCGGTATCAGCTCAACGCCCACAGCCGCGGCTTTTTCGCCATCGCCGACGGCAGCAAGGCGGCGCTCAACAATGTCGGCACGTTGGGCGTCGGCTGGAACACGATCGCGCATGTCGATCTGGCGCGACGGCGGATGGAGCGTTTTTTCATCGGCCCCGATGCCGCCTGCCAGGAGCCGCAATTCGTGCCGCGCCGGGCGAACGCGGCCGAGGGCGATGGCTACCTTCTATCGGTCATCACCCGCCTCGACGGCGATTCGCATACGGAGCTTGCTGTGTTCGATACACAGGATGTATCCGACGGGCCGGTCGCGGTGGCGCGCCTGCCGTTCCGGATGCGTGCGGCGATCCACGGTTGTTGGGTATCCGGTCCCGCCGCGTAACCCCCCGTCCCGCCTTGCGGATCGTGCCGGCGAGAACTATTGCTGTGGTAAAGGAGATCGGCCATGAAGATCGTGCAAGGTGACCAGGTTCCCGTGGAGCGCGGGTTGACGCATCGCGGCGGCACCATTCATTTTCGCTATCTGATGGAAGGCGAGCCCGGAATCCTGGGCAATTTCCAATTGTCGATCGGGGAGAACGGCGGCGACTTTTTTTCTCACCGCCATCGTCACAATTTCGAGCAGGTCCGGTATCAGCTCGCCGGCACGCTGGATTTCGGCCGCAACGGCAAAATGACGCCGGGCATGGTCGGTTACTTCCCCGAGGGCGTCTATTACGGTCCGCAGACCCAGACGGCGGACCAGGATCCGCCGCCGGAGACGGCGGTGCTGCAATGCGGCGGCGCCAGCGGCAGCGGCTATCTGTCCCGTGACGAGGTGCGTGCCGGCATGGCGGCGCTGAAGCAGTTGGGCGAATTCAAGGACGGCGTCTTCCGGCGCCGCGCGGACGTACCGGGCAAGCGCAACATGGATGGGTTCCAGGCGATCTGGGAACAGGTCAACGGACGCCCGATGACCTATCCAAACCGCGCTATTCCGGGCCGATCCTAATGGAACCGGAGAACTACCAATGGGTACCGGTCGAGGATGCGCCGCGCGTATCGACGAAACTCATCGGCGTGTTCACGGAACGGCGCAGCGAGATCGCGTTCATCCGGATCGAACCGGGTCGGTTTACGAAGCGTCGGGCCGGGCGCTCTATCTCGGCGTCTCGGGACGCGGTAGCGTCGCCGGCGAAAATTTGCGGCGGCTGACGACGGTCTATCTGGATAACGGCGAGGATATTTCCATCCGCGGCGAAGAGACGTTGGAATTGCTTCGGCTCGGTTTGCCGGCGCTCGACGCGCGGGCCGCCGTCAAAATGTCTGGGGCAAGAGCCGCCGAACTGGTCGACTAACCTTCCGGCGGCGGCGGCGCGTGCCTGGACTTGCGCAACTCGGCTTGCTCGAGACGCGGCATGATCTCCGCATCCCATCGCGCCAACATGGTTTCGGGTTCGAGCGCCGTCAGAAGGACGCCGCCGAGTCCGCATTGCGACAGGCGCTCCAGCAGGGCCACGATGGTGTCCGGCGTGCCGACCAGCGGAAAGCCACCACCGGCAGCCCAATTCCGTTGCAATGCCACGAGATGTTCGGAGCGCAGCGCCGGCAGATGTTCGGTGATCTCCGCCGTCCACGCTTTCACCCAGGCATGGTCGGCGCGCTCGACCGCATAGGAATTGACGTATCCCTCGGCTTCGCGTTCGGTCTCGGCGATCACGACATAGGCATGGGTCCACACCTGGATGGCACGGCCATATTCCTCGCGCGCCAGCCGATGATAGGCCTGGATTTGCGGCTCCCAGCTCGCCGGATCTGGGCCGAGCAGGGTGAAGGCGAGATCGGCGTATTTCGTCGCGAACCGCATGCCGCGTTCCGAAATGCCGGCGTTCATGATCGCCGGAAACGGCGCCTGCACCGGCCGCGGCCGGGAGATGCCTTTTCGCACCCGATGGAACCGTCCGTCGAAATCGAACTCTTCGTCGGCGTGCCAGAAGCGCTTCAGGATTTCGAGAAACTCGGCGGCGTGGGCATAGCGTGTCTCGGGGTCCTCGACCTCCTGTCCGAATTGATCGAAGGCGCTGCGCGAATTGCCGGCGACGATGTTCAGCCCGACGCGTCCCCCGGTCAGATGGTCGATGGTGGTCGCCGCCTTGGCGACGAAGGCGGGATTGGTGAGCTGCGCGTGGAAAGTGGCGACCACCGCCGAGGACGGTGCCGTCGCGCCGATGGCGGCACACCAAGTGAATGGCTCGAACTCGCGATGAGCCAGATGATCCGCGTTGCCCGATATCGGATGACGCCACACGCAGAAGCTGACCTGAGCCTCGAGACCCATGCGGTCCGCATGGCGGGCCAAATCCGCCGCGCGCGGCCAGTTGATGACAAAGCGCTCCGCCGCCGCCGTCATCTGCGGCCCATTGCCATTGTAGCCAAACAGGCCGAGCTTCAACTTGTTGTCGTTGAACAGAGGGTTAGTCGCGCGGCGCGGTTCTTCATCTGCCGGCATGCTTATCTCCGGATTTTCCTTTAACTCTTTGGCATTGGATCGTACCAGAAAGTATAAGACCTCCCGTGCCGCGCACAATCCTCTTGGAGGCCGTCTTTTGTCGTCTCCGCATCGCCATTGCCACGAGGGGTCGCCATGTTGAAACTGCGCCACCTCTTCTTATCGCGCTTGGATTCTCGCCAATGCCTTTCAAAACCGCAGAAGTCGACGTACCGCGCCGCCGGGGCCGGCCGGTTTCCCTCAACAAGCGGAAGGCCGTGATCGAGGCCGCGGTCGTGGAATTCGGCGAGATGGGCTTTGGCAACGCCAGCATGGACGCGATCGCGTTGCGCGCCAAAGTGTCGAAGCGGACGCTGTACAATCGGTTTTCCAGCAAGGAAGCGCTGTTTGGCGCCGTGGTCACGGACCTGATGCATCGGATCAGCAACGCCGCCACGATCCGCTATCAACGTGACCGACCTTTGCGGGCCCAGCTTGAAGCCTATGTCCGGCAGTCAATCGAACTCATGCGCAGCGACGACAATCTCAAATTGTCGCGCGCCGTGGTGGCCGAGCATATACGCGCGCCGGATCTGGTCGAGCCTGCGCTCGGCACTTATTGGAAAAGCGAATACGGCTTCACCGCCTGGGTCAAAGCGGCATGCCGGGATGGCCGGCTCGACGCCAGGGATGCCGTCCGCGCCAGCCATATCTTCGCTTCTTTGATGCGTGGCACGGTATTCTGGCCGGCGCTGCTCGGCCGCGGCAAGGGCGAAAGCCGCAACCTCGGCGCCACGATCCGCGAAGCAATCGACATGTTTCTCGCCTATTACGCCCGCACCGGTGGCAGGGTTCGCCGCGCGCAGTCTTGACGCTCTCTATCGCAGCGCTTAAACAATACGAAACGGTATAGTATACTAATAGCGTCGCGCTTCCCGCGCCGTGGAGGAATTCCCATGCGAACCGTCAATCCCGCCGGCGCGAAGCTCATTACCGAGGATCACCCGACCGGCGCACTCGGCTTCCGCTATCTGTTCCAGGGCAAGGAGCATACGCCCGAAAATTACGTCATGCTGGTGGCGGAGAATCTCGGCCGCTTCGACATGGTGCGGCATCGTCACAATTTCGATCAGTTTCGCTTCGCGCTTGAGAGCGACATGACCATGGGCGAGGGCCGGCGGCTTCGCGAGGGTCATCTCGGCTATTTCCCCGAAGGCACGTCCTACGGCCCTCAGGCCGACGACCCAGGTCCGCTCGCGCTGGTTCTGCAATTCGGCGGCGCCAGCGGCTACGGCTATATGAGCCCGGAACAATATCGGGCCGGCCGCGACGCGCTCAATCAAACGGGACACTTCGATGGCCCAGTCTATATCCGGAAGCGCGCTGACGGCACCGTGAAGAAGACCTTCAGCATCAACGCGATTTGGGAACAGGAAATGGGCGCCAAAATGCTCATTCCCGCGCCGCGCTATGACGAGGCGATCTTTATGAATCCCAAGGCGTTTCGCTGGGTGCCGACCGCCAACCGCGGGGTGTTTCGCAAACTCCTCGGAACTTTCGGCGAACGCGAAGTGTCGGCGGAGATGTTCCTGGTGAATCGCGGCGCGCGGCTCGATCTGGGCGCCGGCCGCGCGATCAAGCTCCTGTTCGTTCTGCAGGGCAAAGGTAAAGCAGGCGGTGCTGTAATCGAGACGCATTGCGGCGTTGCGCTCGACCCCGACGAAGCCGGCGCGATCGAGGCCACGGAAGAGCTGACGTTGTTGGGCTTTACCTTGCCTCTCATCGATTCGGCGTGGAAAGCGCCAGAGGCGGAGAGCTTCGAGCCGGTTCCCGGCGAAGCGGTACAAGAACAGGTCTGACCTACGGGGGATAAAATGAAAATCGCATTGATCGCTGTCTGCGCCGCGATGGGGCTGGTTGGTCTCGCATCGGCGGCGTTGGCTGAAAACGCGCCCGGCGTCACCGCGACAGAAATAAAAATCGGCCAGACCATGCCGTATAGCGGCCCGGCGTCCGCCTATTCCGTCTTGGGAAAGGTGGAGGTCGCCTATTTCAACATGCTCAGCGAGCAGGGGGGCATCAACGGTCGCAAAGTCATGCTGCTGAGCCGCGACGATGGCTACCAACCGGCGAAGGCCATCGAGCAGGTGCGCAAGCTGATCGAACAGGATCAAGTTGCCTTTATCTTTTCGAGCCTCGGCACGCCCTCCAACCTGGCGATCCGCAAATATCTCAACGATAAGAAAATCCCTCAATTGTTCGTGGCCTCGGGCGCCGACATCTGGGGAGACCCACAACACTATCCGTGGACCATCGGGCTGTTGCCCAGCTATCGCGTCGAGTCCGCGATCGATGCGCGCTATGTCGACAAGACGAAACCCGGCGCCAAGGTGGCGTTCCTCTACCAGAACGATCCCGCGGGCAAGGAATTCCTCAGCGGCTTGATGGATGTCTGGGGGGCCGGTTTCAGCAAGCATGTGGTCAAAGCGGAGAGCTATGAGGTCAGCGATCCGACGATCGATTCGGCGATCGTTTCGCTTCAGGCCTCGGGGGCCAATGTGTTGATCACCGCCGCAACGCCGAAATTCGGGGCGATGGCGATTCGCAAGGTGGCGCAGCTTGGCTGGCATCCGAGCTTCATCGTCAGCTATGTCATGTCGTCGGTCGCGGCCGTGCTGACACCGGCGGGGCTCGACAATTCCGTTGGCCTGATCACCGCGCAATTTTCCAAGGATCCCACGGATCCGCGGTGGAAGGACGATCCTGGCCTGAACGCGTGGCGCGCCTTCATGACCAAGTATCTGCCCGACGTATCGCTAACCGACAATAACGCGATCGTCGGCTATATGTATGCCGAGACGCTGGCGCGGGTCTTGAAACAATGCGGCAACGACCTGTCGCGGGCCAACATCATGAAGCAGGCCACCCACCTGAAAGGCCTGCATGTCGATGTGCTATTGCCAGACGTTACGATAGACACATCGCCGACTAACTATCATCCGATCCACCAAATGCAGCTCTCCCGGTTCGACGGCAGGAGTTGGGTGCTGTTCGGCGATGTGATTTCCGCGAATTGATGGTATTTGCGCGTATCGCATCTATATTTCGCCGCAGTATCTGAATTCGCGGCGCTAGGCGAGGGCGCGACATTCGTTCCAAGGTCGGACGTCATGCGTTTAGTTGTGCTGTGGCCAGGCGCGCGCCCGCGACGATCGCCGACAGTTTGGCCCATTGAATGTCGGGATGGACCCTTCGGGTGAAGGGGCCTTGGGCGAATCCGCAATCCGTCGAGGCGATCACGTTCTCGCCCGACCAATTTTGCCAGGCGCACGAGCCGCTGGGCGATCAATTCCGGATGCTCCAACACATTCGTCGAGTGACTGACGACGCCCGGAAGAAGCACCTTTCCATCGGGCAGTTTGACGGTCTCCCAAACCTGCCACTCATGTTCGTGGCGGGGGTTGGCCATCTCCAGCGAATAGCCGCCGGCCCTAACCCTTAGAATTAGGTCGACGATATCGCGCAGGGCGACATCGTTGCTGTGCGGACGGTTCTAGCTTCCCCAGCAGATATGGTAGCGTACGCGTTCCTCCGGGATGCCGCGGAGCGCATGGTTCAGTGCCGCCACTCCGGCGTCAGCCCAGCGTCGGAAGTCGTCGAGCGTTCCCGGTGGAATCATGCCGTCATATTCGGATGCGATGTAGGCATCGTCGATCTGCACGTCGAACCCGGCATCCACGATCGCCTGGTACTCGTCGTGCAGGGCGTCGGCGATCGCGTAAAGAAACGATTCGTGGTCGCGGTAATGCGCATCGGCGACGCCGATCGCCGCGCTGACCGGCACGACGACTGGCATGAAGCCGCGGCCCCCCGATGTCTTGGCCATAGCGGCCTTTAGCCGCGCGAGATCGCTCCGAATCTGCTCCGGGCTATAGGAGATCGGGCCGGTGACGACGGGAAAGCCCATTTGAGTGGGCGAAAAATTTTTGCTCATCCCGGCGATTCCGAACTGCGATTCGTATTCGGTGTAGAAGTCGCGAAAGTCCTTGCGGTCCTTGCTATTGATGAAATGAAGCGGCGCGAGCCGCGCGTTGGCCGGCGGACCGCCTTGCCGGAACTCGATGCCGCGCATGCGCGGATGAATGTAGTTTGCCCATGAGATCGATTTACCGAACTCGCCATCGCTGACGATGTCGATCCCGACATCCGCTTGCCGTTTGACGACATTCTCCACGGCGCCGGTCAGGCACGCCTCGAACGCGGTCTCATCCAAGGTTTCACCTTAGTACCTGGCGCAGCAGAATGTCGACCAATGCCGGCGGCCGTACCAGGCTGCCGACATGAGTCGTGAGAATGCGGTTTTTGTCGGCCATCATGAGGAAATGTCCTCCACCTTCGCAGCGTCCCACTGATGGAATTAGGACGTGCCCCCGTCGTGCAGCAACCGACGATATAGCGTGCCAGGCGCGGTACAAGCATAGGATCTCGTCTCACTTGAATGCCGTCCATATACTCGGTAAGCTTTTTCTACTCATGGGCAGGATTAAGTCGGCGACGTCAACAGCCTGTCACTTGCCAGACGTGAACGGCCAGGGAGGTCGAAGCAATGCGCGGCGACATGGCAGTGACAAGGCAATTCGGACGTCAGCTTGGGACCGCATCTCGGACGAGTTTTTGAAGTGACAAGCCTCGCGGCGCCACGAAGGATTCTGGGTGAGCCGCTTCGTCGTATCGAGGATATTCGGCTACTCAGGGGTGAGGGCTCATTTGTCGACAATCTCGGACTGGCCGATGCACTGCACGTTACTTTCGTCCGCTCGACGATCGCCCATGCCAAGATCGCGGGCATCGATTGCTCGGCGGCAAAACGTCTAGGAGCACGCGTCTTCACCGCGGCGGATGCCGATTTCGGCGTATTCGCGCTGCCTCCTGATGCGGTCGTTCCCTTCCAGGACCCGCGTCTGTTCAGGCCGTTCCTCGCCCGCGACAAGGTCCGGTTCGTCGGAGAGATCGTCGCCGTCGTCGTGACCGAGAGCCACGCGGCGGGGTTGGACGCCGTCGAGCTTGTCGACGTCGAGTACGACGAGCTCCCGGTGGTGGTTGATCCGCGCGCGGCGTTACGCGGTGAGGTTATCCTCTTTCCTGACATGGGTACCAACGTCGTCTCGCGGGCCGAGCTTGGATCGACTGGCGGCGAGATCTTCACCGACTGCGATACCGTGGTCTCGGGCACGCTCGTCAGTCCCCGGATCGCGCCGCTGCCACTCGAGCCGCGATCGGCGGCGGTTGCGATCGAGGGCGGCCGATTGACGGTGTGGCTGACGACCCAGATGCCAAACCTCGACCGCGACGGCTTTACCTTCTTTCTTGGATTGGACCCCGCGAATGTCCGGGTCGTTGGCGGCGACGTCGACGGAGCCTTTGGCGCGAAGGGCATTGGCGCCGAGGAGGTCCTTGTCGCCTGGGCGGCAAAAACGATCGGCCGGCCGGTCCGGTGGACCGAGTCGCGAAGTGAGAGCCTGATGGCGATGCGGCAGGCGCGCGGGCAAGTGCTCGCGTTCAAGCTTGGCGGCAGCCGCGACGGTAAATTCTCGGCATACAAGCTCGACGTGATCCAAGACGCCGGCGCGTATCCCTTCTTTGCGACCTATCTTCCCGTGCTCACGGGATTGATGGCGAGTGGAGTCTACGATATCCCCAAGGTCGAGTACCGGTCCCGATCGGTCGTCACAAACACGATGACGGTCGGTCCCACGCGCGGCGCCGGGCGGGCCGAGGCCGCCCAAGCGATCGAGCGCGCGGTCGATCTATTCGCCGCCGAGCTCGGGATGGACACCGCCGAACTGAGATTCCGCAATATGATCCGCTCGGATCGACTCCCGCACACCACTCCCACCGGGGCGCGTTATGATTCCGGGGACTATGCGAAGGCCGTCAAGTTGACGCTCGAAGCTGCGGGTTATGACGCTTTGCGTGAGCTGCAGCGCCGGCGCCGTGAAGAGGGCGCGCCGAGACAACTCGGCATCGGCATCAGCGCCTATGTGGAGGTGACAAACCATCGAGTTCAGCAAGAATTCGCCGCCGTCGAGCTAACCGCGCATGGCGAGGCGATTCTGCGGACGGGCTCGTTCTCGCACGGCCAGGGGCACGAGACGACGTTTGCGATGATCATCGCCGAACGGCTCGGTCTGCCGCTCGAATCGGTACGGGTGATCGCGGGCGATACCGATCAGGTACCGCGCGGCCTCGGCACCTACGCCTCCAAGTCGGCGCAGATCGGCGGCGTCAGCGCCTCGACGGTGGCCATCGAGCTCGTTGAACGAGCGCGCCTCATCGTCGGGGAATTGGTCGAGGCGTCGGCCGACGACATCGTCCTCGATCGTGCGGCGGGCCGATTTCACGTGAAGGGTACGGATGTCGGATTTACCTGGGCGGAACTTGCCGACAAACTCGTGGCCGAAGGCCGTCTCGGGGATCTGAAGGTGGATGGCGACCATGGCTCCGACGCGCCGACCTATCCGTCCGGCGCCCATGTGGCCGTCGTCGAGGTCGATATCGAGACCGGGGCGGTCGAAGTTCACAGGGTCGTGGCCCTCGATGACGCCGGCACGGTCATCAATCCGCTTGTTGCTGACGGTCAGGTGCATGGCGGCATCGCGATGGGCATCGGCCAGGCCCTGTTCGAGGAGGTCAGATACGACGAGCGAGGCACCCCGCTGAGCGCGAGCCTCGCAAGCTACCGGGTTCCATGCGCCGCCGATCTCCCGTCTTTCGAGCTGCTTCGAATGGAGACGCCGACGCCGTTCAATGCTCTGGGAGTAAAGGGAATCGGCGAGTCGGGCACGGTCGGCGTCACGCCGGCAATCCAGAATGCCGTCGTCGACGCGCTCCTCCCCTTCGGCATCCGCCATGTCGACATGCCGATTACGCCCGAGCGCGTGTGGCGGGCGATTCGCGGCGCCGTTCCCTGAGTCGTTAGGTTCAATCCCGGGCGTTCGCGGTGACCTCGTACCAACCCATCGAATTGCGCAAGCTCACGCCCAAACTAGGGGCGGAGATCGCCGGCGTCGATCTGACGGCGCCGTTGGATCCGCGAACCGTCGACGAAATCCGTCAGGCGTTGGTGCAGAATGGCGTCATCTATCTGCGCGATCAGAAATTATCCGCGAAGCAGCTCATCGAGTTCGGCCGGCATTTCGGCGACCTGTTCGTTCATCCGGCGGGCGCCGATGTCGAATACCCCGAAATCACCAGGATTTACGCCGACGAACGCTCGACCCGCATCTCCGGCGAGGAATGGCATGTCGATGCGTCTTTCGCCGCCGAACCGCCGATGGGAACCATATTGAACCTTGAGGAAATGCCCGCGGGCGGCGGCGGGGATACGCTGTTCGCAAGCATGTATTCCGCTTATGACGCGCTGTCGGACGCGATGAAGACACTTCTCATTGGACTGACCGCCACTCACTCGGGTGAGGTGTTGCGGGGTCGCTACAACGCCGACGATGGAGCGACGAAGTATGCGGAAACCGAGCATCCCGTCGTGTGCGCGCATCCGGTTTCGGGCCGTAAATTGCTGTATGTCAATCAGATCTACACCACCAGAGTGGTGCAGCTGAAACCAAAGGAAAGTGCCGCTCTGCTTGCGTTCCTTTTCGCTCACGTCGGCACGCCTGAATTCCAATGCCGCGTGACGTGGCAAGAAAATTCGATCGCGTTTTGGGATAACCGGTGCGTGCAGCACCGCGGCGTGTGGGACTACTATCCCGACCGCCGCTGCGGCAAGCGGGTTCAAATCAAGGGAACGCGGCCGATATCGGCCTGCTAGTGCTTGCGCATCTCCCTTGGCCAAATGCCTTGCTTGCCTGGCGACAGGATCCCGTTGGGATCGAGCGCGTCCTTGATGCGCTCGTTGAAGCGGCGCAGCGCGTGGTGGTTGAAATCGTATTGTTCGGCGACCAGGTCCATCACTTCGAGATGGGCGCGGTACTCGCCATAACCGGCCTTCGCCGCTTCCACCACCAGCGCCTTGCAGCAATCGAAGGCGCGTTCGACCTGGCGCGAATCCTTCTTGTCGAAGCTCAGGAGGCAGATTTGTATTGCGCTGCGCGGCATGATGATGACGCCGGCATTGTAGTCGAGGCCGAAGGACTCGACGACGCGCCGCGCCAGTTGAGTCTGCGCCATCACGGCCTTGCCCTTGAGCGGCGTTACCGGCGAGAAGTCGAGATGGCCGCCTTCCTCGCCGCCATACCAGGCAACCATGTTGAGAATGTCGAGGCCGGGAATCCCGGCCTGGGTCCGGTCTTGCGGCGCGACGATTTCGGCCGTCGCTGCACCGGCATATTTGCGCCCGCCCACCGTGGCGCCCGGCAACTTCGCGAACGCCGCTTGCACGATCTTGTATTGCGCGTCGACGATCGCTTCATTGCCATAGAGCGCGAAACGCATGTTCCAGCGGCCGATGCCCAGCTTCTTGGTGATGGCGTCCACCACGGAGTCGGGTAGCGGGCCGTCGCCTTGATACCAGTCCTTGCGCTGCGACATTTGCGAGGCGGCGCCGAGCGCGTTGCCGATGACAGGATAGTTCGGAATCGTCCGATCGAGGACCAGCGGCCGGAGAATCTCGATCATCGCGCCCAAATCCTCCTCGCGGGCGCAGGACGCGTCGCAGTGCATGTAGCATTCCGGTTGCGGCATCAGCGATATGCCCATCTTGGTGACGATGCCGAAATTGGATTGCATGAAGAGGCCGTCTGCCGTCGGACCGAAGCCCTTCTTGTAGGTGTGCCAGGTGCGATTGTTGCTCATCGCGCCCATGCCGGTGCGGATGAGATCGCCGTTCGCCAGCACCACCTCCATGCCGCATTGCGAGGCGCTGTGGTCGCCATAGGGCGTGTAGCCGACGCCATGATCGAGCGTGTTGCCGATAACGCTGCCCCAGCCGAGATCGGGCACCGACATCGTCAGTCTGTGGCCGCCGGCCCGGATGGCCTCATAGAGATCGAAGAAACGCACGCCCGGTTCCACCACCGCGTAAGCATTGTCCTCGTCGATCTCGAGCACCCGGTTCATGCGGCGCAGATGGAGCAGCACGGCGCCCGGTAGGCGCGGCGCGGCGCCGCCATAGGCGTTGTTGCGGCCTTGGCTGACAGTCCAGAGCGGAATTCGTTGCTCGTTAGCGATGCGCAGGACCGCCTGGATTTCCTCGACGCTGGCCGGAAACAGCGCCGCCGAGGGTTTGAAGTCGGTGCGGGACGGCAGATTGTAGGGATCGTAGAATTCCGCCAGCTTTGCCGGATCGCTCACGACCCATTCGGCGCCGAGCGCCGCCTCGAAACTTTTCAACGAGGCCGCAAAGTGTCGGGCCGACAGGCTCGGCGGCAGGGGCGATGAATCGGGCATGATGATCCTCCCAAGGTTTGGTTCTGTTATGGTCGTGTGGATTTATTGAAGCCATAGAGTTCCGCCGGATTATCGACGAGGATGCGGTTGCGCACGCGCTCATTCGGTGCCCAGTCGAGCAAGAGTTCCAGCAAAGCGGCATCGTCGGGTTTGTGCTGTTCGGCGCCATGGGGCCAGTTGCTCGCCCATACCACCCGCTCCGGCGCGGCCTTGATAATCGCTTTCGCCAAGGCGCCGACGTCCTCATAGCGCGGCCCGCCGGTCCTGGACGTTTCGTACGGCGCCGACGCTTTCACCCAGCAGCGCCCGCTATCCAACAGGCGCAGCAACGCCCGCGCGGCCGGATGCGTGGGCGCGACCGGCTCGAGAAATTTCCCGTTGTGATCGATCACGACCGGGCTGCGCAAACGCCGTATCAGGTCGACGCGCTCCGGCAATTCGCGCCCGTCGAACTGGAGTTGCACATGCCAACCCAATTCGGCGACCCGCGCGCTCATCGGCTCGAGCCATTCCCATTTCATCATCGAGCCGCGCAGCATGAAGAAGCGCGCGCCGCGCGCGCCGAGACGTGCCAGCCGCTCCAACTCGCCATCGCTCGTTTCGGGCGTTACCACGACCACCGCGCGGGCGGCGTCGCCAAGTTCGGCCGCCGCGTCCATCGTGCAGCGATTGTCATCGCCATAGGCGGCCGGTTGGACGGCGACCGCTCGCTCCAAGCCGAGACGGCGCATCATGTTCCGATAGTGGCCGACCGTGGCCAAGGGTGGCTGATAGGGATTGCCCGGGCTAACGGGATATTGCGCGGGCGGACCGAAGAAGTGGATGTGGCAATCGCAGCTCCCGGGCGGCGCTTTCAGCATGGGCGTCCGTTCGTCCATGTCGCGCGTCTATTTTAGCGACGACAAGGCCGTTTCGATGCCGGCCCGGAGCAGATCGTTGACCCAGAACATCGGGAAATTGGCGCCGGCATCCATCATCGGCGCGATGCCGAAGCGGTTGACCGGCCCGCCGCAGGACTTGCCCGCGGCTTTCGCTTCGCCGAAGACGCGAAACGTTAATTCGTGAACTTTCGCGTTATCGGCCCGGCGCGGCAGGTTCAGGGAGACTGCCAGATCGCCGGGTCCGACCTGGATTCCGTCGACTCCGTCGACTCCCAGTATTTCCCCGAGATTTTCGATGCCCGCGGCGGATTCGATCAAGGGAATGAAAATGATGTTCGCCGCGTCCGGCGGATCGCTGTCGGCGATGATCTTGAGGATTGCTCTAGCGTCGGCCGCCGTTTCCATATCGGGCGCGATGAGTCCATCAACGCCGCAATCGAGAAAGCGCCGGACCAGCCCGGGCTCATTCGACCAGGGCCGCGCCACGGACACGGCGCCGGCGGCGCGGACGGCGCGCGCCATCTCGACCAGATTCTCGATGCCGGGTCCCGCGTGCTCGCAATCGATGAAGATCAGATCGAACCCGGAGCGGCCGAGAAATTCCACCAGCCCGGCAGACGGGTAATCCGGGCTTACGCCGAGGATCATTTCCCGGCGCGCGAATTTCTCCTTGAGACGTCGGCGCGGATTCGTCATGGCGCGACCAACGCCCGTTCGTCGACCGGACCGAACCGGTTTCCCGCGCGGTCGCGTCCGCGGACCAGGATAAGCTCGCGGTTGCGGACACCGCCGGCGACTTTGTAATCCTCGTCGGATGCTAAATGATCGTAGTGGCTGGTCGCGGGGAAAAATCGCACCGCGTAACCGGCGCGTGGCCGGCGGCCGATATTGGGCCGCGAGCCATGCGCGGTGTAGATGTCGAATATCACCATCTGTCCGGGCTTGAGTTCGACATCGACGGCCTGAGCTTCATCGATTTCCTCGGGCGCGATGGCGCCGCCACCCGCGCGCTCGCTCCAATGCCCGGTGACATGGTGCCCCACCTGTTGGGCGCGGTGCGAGCCCGGGATAACGCGAAGGCAGGCGTTCTCCAACGTGCTCTCATAGACGGCGATCCATACCGTCGTCGTCGCCAGCGGCTCGATCGGATAGAAGACCCCGTCGCGATGCCACGGCGTCGCCGGTCCGATTTCGGGCGCTTTGTGGAACATCGTCGACGTCCATAGCACGAGATCCAGCCCGACGACCTGTTCCATCATGTCCAGGATTTTGGGATGACGCGCGACATCCAGCCAACCGGACTCGGTCACGACATTCTGCGAGCCTTTGCCGTTGACCAGGTGAGGCGACCCGATCGTCCCGTCGGTAATATGAGGATTGTTCGCGAGCAGCCGTTCCGTCATCGCCTGCAGCTTGGTCAGCTCGTCGCCGCGCAACGCGAACCGGGGCACCAGGTAGCCGTCGCGGCGGTAGGTGGCAATCTCCGCGTCGGATAACAAGTTTCCCATCACTTCCTCCTGATCCCCGGCCGCCCAAATCAGCGTGAGCGACGCGAAAACCCGTTGGCGCAATAATCGCCGCCCATGTAGCGTTCGCCGATTGGATCGGCGCTTCGCTTGCGCGCGAGAAGCGGCGCGAGCTCGTCCGAGCTGTCTTGCGGCTCCCAACCGAGCTTCTTCCGCGCGTCGTTGCCCCGCCAGGTGAGGGCCGAATTTCTCGACGCACCCCAGATGACATCGCATTCGACGTGGGGCGCGATCACGGCACGCTCCACCAGCCGGGTCAAATCGGCATAAGAGAGCCAGATCGCCATCGTTCGGGCGTCCCACGGTTCCGGCGCGCAAGTGCCGATGCGCAACAGCACGCTTTCGACGCCGTGCTTCGACCAATAGAGTCTTGCCGTCAATTCGCCATAGGCTTTCGACAGGCCGTAATCGCAATCCGGCAGCAGCGGCGCCGAATCGCCGATGGTTTCCGTCCGTTCGTGAAAGCCGACCACATGGTTCGACGACGCGAACACCACGCGCGCCCGCGCACGCCGCGCCGCCTCATAAACGTTGTGGAGCCCGACAATGTTGGGGCCCAGCACTTCCTCGAACGGCCGGTCTCGCGCCACGCCGCCAAAATGTAGAATCGCACCGCAGCCCTCCGCCAACGGCGATAGCGCCGCGGCGTCGGCCAAGTCGGCCTGCGTGAAAGTCGCGTCGCCCGGCAAGAGATCGGGAAACGCGACAATATCGGTCAGCCGCAGCGTCCAGCCCCTCTCGGCCAGCGCCGCGGCCAGATGCCGGCCCAACGCGCCCGCGGCGCCCGTCAACAGTATCGGTTTGGCCGGTCGATCCGTCACGCCGTTATGTTGATCTATCAACGTTGATATGTCAACATGAGCCGGGATGTCGTTCGCGGCGCCGGGGATTTTCGTCATGAAACGGAATGTGATCGACCAGGAAAGAAATGTGCCGGCGCTCGTGACCTTCATCGCGAACAAGCTGTCGTCGAGCGCATCGACCGCCTATCGGCGAGAATTGAGCGTCGGCTTGATCGAATGGCGCGTTCTGGTCCAGCTGGCGATCGAACCGAATATTTCCGCGAACCGGATTTGCGCCATCGCCGGCCTCGACAAGGCCGCGGTGAGCCGGGCGGTCAGGTCCTTGGCCGATCGCGGCCTCGTCAAGGTCTCGGCTGCGAACGGACGGCGAAACGCGCTCGCGCTGACGGCGGCCGGGCGCCGGTTGCACGATCGCGGCATGCCCGTGGCCCGCGAGCGCGAGCGACGCTTGCTGACCGGCCTATCGGCGGCCGAGCGCGAAATCCTGATCCGCCTGCTGACGAGGCTGCACGAAAGACTCCCTTATGTCGCTGCGCTTGCCGGGGACGTTCCCCGGCCGCCGCGAGCTCGCCGGGTTCTCGGCCGAACCCGATAGGTTCACGTCACGCGTAACTTTTTATGTTAGCACCTCGATCAAATAATATCGTGGTAACTCATCTAGATTCGCCGATGACGGGGCAAAGCGATGCGTGGACTTAGGGGCAAGTTCGTCGCGGTCACCGGGGGAGCGTCGGGCATCGGCGAAGCGACCGTCAGGCGGTTGATCGAAGAAGGCAGCAATGTCGCCCTCATCGACGTCAATAAAGCACGAGTCGAAGTGATCGCCGCGGAGCTGAGCAGCGCCGGCGCGACCGTGATGGGGATCGCGGCCGACGTCACATCGGAAGCGCAAGTCGGGCGGGCTTTCCAACAGATCGCCGCCACGTGGGGCCGCCTCGACGTCCTGGTTTCTGGCGCGGGCATTCTGCTCGCCGATCGCGACGCGCGGATCGATCATGTCGCGCAAGACGTATGGAATACGGTTCTGGGCGTGAATCTGACGGGTACCTACCTCGTCTGCAAATATGGGATCGGGGCCATCCAGTCGACGGCGGGCGCCGGTGCGGTCGTATGCATCGGTTCGCCCACGGGGGCTTACGGTATCGCGCCACAAACCGCGGCCTATAGCGCCAGCAAGGCCGGTATCGTGGGGATAGCTCGACTGATGGCGATTGAATTTGCGCGCCACAATATCCGGGTCAACGTGGTCCTTCCCGGCACTACGCGAACATCGATCGTAAAGGACCCCGCTTCGTTCGAGCAGTTCGCGGACCAAATTCCGTTGGGGCGCATCGCGCGGCCAGAGGAGATCGCGTCGGTCATTGCGTTTCTTGCGTCCGACGACGCGTCGTTCATGACGGGTTCGTTGGTGTACGCCGATGGCGGGATGACGGCTGGAACGGTGGTCCGCTGATTGAGACAGAGTCAAGGGAGGGAATGATGACAAAGACGATCGATTTGTCGGGGAAGGTTGCGCTCGTTACGGGAGCGGCGCGAGGCATTGGCGCGGCCATTGCGGCCGCACTGAGCGAGGCGGGAGCGTCGGTTATCGTGAGTGATACCAATGATCGCGATGGGGAAGCGACGGCAGTCAGCTTGCGCGCGAAAGGCGGCAAAGCAGAATTTCGCCGTCACGATGTGACTCAAGAACCGCAATGGGGGGCAATCGTCGCCGACGCGGTCAAAACCTTTGGCGGCTTGGACATTCTAGTCAACAACGCTGCGATCTATCATTCGCGATTCATGGTCGATTTCGATGCCGCCGAGGCGCGCAAGCTTTTCGAGGTCAATGTCATCGGAGTGATGCTCGGCCATAAACACGCGATTCGGACGATGCGGCCCGGCGGCGCGGCGGGGAAGGGCGGCAGCATCGTCAACCTGTCGTCCGTCGCGGGGCTTCTCGGCACGGCGGGAATCACCACCTACAGCGCCGCGAAAGGGGCGGTTCGCATCTATACCAAAAGCGCTGCCATCGAGTGCGCACAAGCCGGCTACGGCATAAGGGTCAATTCGCTGCATCCGGGCGTGGTGGTCAGCGCGATGAGCGGGCAAACCATCGACGATTTCGTGAAACTCGGGCTTTTCCCGGACCGGGCTGCGGCGGAAGCCGGACTTACGAAACTCCATCCGATCGGTCGGCTCGGCGTTCCAACGGACATCGCGAACGCGGCGCTTTATTTGGCGTCGGATTTGTCGTCGTGGGTGACGGCGTCGGAATTGGTGGTCGATGGCGGCCTTAGCGCGATCTAGATGGGTGTCCAGGGCAAATGGACCTCTACGATTACTTCCGGTCGTGGGCCGCCTATCGGGTTCGCATCGCGCTGAATCTGAAAGGGGCGTCTTATCGGCCGGCCGAAGTACATTTGCTGCGCGATGGCGGTGGACATCTGCAGCCCGCGTATCGCGCCATCAACCCTCAGATGCGCGTGCCGTCGCTGCGGCTCGATGACGGGACGATCCTCACCCAGTCCATGGCCATTCTCAAATGGCTTGAGGAAACCTATCCGGAACCCCCTTTGCTGCCGTCCGGTGCCGCAGAACGCGCAAAAGTGCGCGCCGTCGCCGCGATCGTCGCGAGCGATATCCACCCGCTCAACAATTTGTCGACCCTCGCGCGATTGCGCGAGCAGTTCGGTGCCGATGCCGCCGCGATCGACGTGTGGTACGCCCATTGGATCGAGGTGGGGTTCGAAACCATCGAGGTCCTTATCGAAGGGGCACCCTTTTGCTTTGGGACCCGTCCCAGCCTCGCCGATGTGGCGCTGATACCGCAAATCGACAACGCCCGGCGATTCAAGGTGCCGCTCGACCGGTTCCCGAAGATCGTGCGCGCTGACACCGCTTGCAACGCCATCGATGCATTCGCCAAGGCGCATCCCGATACAGTCAGTCCCCGATAGGCCAAACTTGGCCAAACTCAAGCACATGGTAATTCGGTTTAATCCCATACCTTTTAAGTCCTTTGTCGTACTTTTGGGCGCTGTTATTTAATTGCTGAGAAAACGTCGCCTTTCTCGACGCTCCTGGTTGCGCGTCGCATCGCGGTTCGCAACAGGGCGATGACCATCAAATTGCGAGCGACGTAGCAGGACGGGAGGTCTACATGACAAGGAAAAATACCGGCGGATCGGGTAGCGTCAACGGGCCCGCCATCGGTCGGCGGACGCTGATCAAGGGCGGCCTGGCCGCCGGCGCGGCGATGGCGACAAATATTCCGTTGGTGAATATCGCGGGCGCCGCCTCCAATGTCATCCGCATCGGCCACATCGATACATTGACCGGCCCGCGCGGCGATTTCGGCGAGGCCTCTCCATGGGTACTCGGCAAGGTGAGGGACCACCTCAAGCACGGCCTCAAGGTGCGCGGAAAGACCTATCAAGTCGAAATCCTGTCTCGCGATAGCCAGTCCGACCCAAACCGTGTCGCCAGTATCGGCAATGAGCTGATTCTGCGCGAGAATGTGGATCTCCTGCTGACGGGCGACGGCATCAGCACCCCGGCTTTGGAGATGTGCGACGCGAACGGTACGCCGGCCATCCAGACCATGACCCAGTTGGAGCCGTTCTATTCCGCCCGCGGGTCGGGTCCCGACAAGGGTTTTCCCTGGAGCTTCATTTTCTTTTGGACGTCGGCGGGCATCTCGAAGCAATACATGGGCAACTGGAACGAAATCCAGACGAACAAGACGGTCGGCAGCTTCTTTGTCGATATCGAATTCGCGATCTCGTTCGGTCAGGCGCTCAGCAGCGATATGGCGAAGGGTGGCTTCAAGGAGATCAAGGGCGGCAACTTCAAGCAGGAGACCGACGATTTTTCGGCGCAAATCACCAAATTCAAAAACGGGAACTGCGACATCATTACCGGCCTGTTGTGGACTCCGAACATGGCGACGTTCTGGAATCAGGCCCGTCAAGCCGGATTGAAGCCCGAGGCCGTGACGCTGGCGGCCGCGCTTCTGTTCCCCAGCGGGCCGAATTCCCTGGGCGATCACGGCGACGGCATGTCAACGGAAGTTTGGTGGACTCCCAATTGGCCCTATAAGTCGAGCATCACCGGCCAAACAGCGCGCCAGTTTACCGACGAATGGACGGCGACCACCGGCAAGCAGTGGACCCAACCGCAGGGCTATAACCACGCCTTGTGGGAGGTTGGTCTTGAGGCGCTTGCCAAGTCCGCCGATCCGAAAGACCGCGAAGCCGTTCGGAATTCCATTCAGAGTTTGAATATGGAAACGATCGTCGGCAAGGTGAACTTCAAGGACAGCAAAAATAAGAGCGCGGCCGAGACGGAGCTCGCGGCGGGCCAATGGCGAAAGGCGAAATCCGGCAAGTTCAAATACGATCTGCTGGTCACGTATAACGGCGAGGCCCCCGACGTCCCGGTGCAGTCGGAATTCGTCAAGCTGTCGAAGTTGCAGAATTATTGATCCTCCCCGGCATACCGGCGAATCCTGATGCCGAGCGTCGAGCCAGGATTCGCCGGCATTTTGTGGTAATGAGTGTGCGATGGCCGACGCTCTGCTTGTTGAAAATCTGACAAAGCATATCGGCGGCATCGTTCTCGTCGACGAGTTGGATTTCGTGCTCGAGACCGGGACGTGTCTCGGGGTGGTCGGCCCAAACGGCGCGGGCAAGACCTCGCTGTTCAATCTTCTCGATGGGACATTCGGCGCGAACCGCGGCCGGATATTGCTGCACGGCGTCGATATTACCCATACGGCGCGACATAAGCGGGCCCTTCTCGGTGTCTCGCGCGCCTTCCAGGTTCCGCAGCCATTTCCCGATCTCACGGTCTATGAAAATGTTTTGACCGCGGCGACCTTCGCCGCACGCAAGAGCGGACGAGACGCGGCGCGAGCGACGGCGCTGGTCCTCGAACGGACCGGCCTAAGTCGTGCCAAGGGACTTTTAGCCGGTGGCTTGCCGCTTCTCGATCGCAAGCGCTTGGAATTGGCGCGCGCGCTGGCGGCCGAACCGAAATTGTTGCTCCTTGACGAGATCGCGGGGGGATTGACGGAGCATGAGGTGAATGTCCTGGTCGAACTCGTGCGTTCGCTGAAGGGACGGTTATCGATCATTTGGATCGAGCATGTGGCGCATGCGCTGCTCGCGACGTGCGACCGCATCATGGTTCTGCATTTCGGCCGCAAGGTGATCGAGGGAGAACCGAACAGCGTGATGGCGAGCGCTGAGGTACGCGAAATCTACATGGGAATCGCGGTAGATGCCCCTGCTTGAGGTCACTGATCTAAAATCATACTACGGCGACTTTCAGGCGTTGTTCGGCATAACGCTCTCCGTGGCCGAAAGCCAGACGATCGCGATCATCGGCGCGAACGGCGCGGGCAAGACGACTTTCTTGAATTCCGTGATCGGATTGAATTCGGAAAAATCGGGCGCGATTCTGTTTGACGGCGAAGACATAACGCATGTGCGGGCGGATCGAATATCGCGCCGCGGAATCGCCATGGTCCCCGAGGGGCGACGCCTGTTCCCCTCTTTGACCGTGGAAGAAAATCTGCTTGCCGGAACCACCACCCGCCGTTCCGGCCTGTGGACGCTGGAGCGCGTCTTCGCCCTGTTTCCCGCTCTTCCGGCCATGCGCGACCGGCTGGCCATGCGCTTGTCAGGGGGCGAGCAGCAGATGGTGGCCGTTGGACGAGCCCTCCTCGCCAATCCACGCTTGCTGCTATGCGATGAAATATCGCTCGGGCTGGCGCCCAAGATCGTCGACCAGATTTATACGTGCTTCGACCAGATCCGTGCGACCGGGATCTCGATCATCCTGGTCGAGCAGGATATTGCGCGCGCCCGCGTGTCGGCTGACCACGTCTACTGCTTTCTCGAAGGACGGATCAGCCTTCAAGGCGCTTCCGGCTCGCTCGATTTGCGCGATATTTCCCGGGCCTATTTCGGAACGTGAGGTGGCGGTGCTTTGGGTCGAAACAGTGATCAACGGGATATTGCTGGGCGCACTCTTCGCCTTGTTTGGAATTGGGCTTGCCTTCGCCTTTGGCATCATGCGCATCGTGAACGCCGCGCATGGCGAGATGATCGTGCTGTCGGCTTACGTCGCCGCGATGCTGCTGCAGGGAATTCATGTCAACGCGTTCGTCATGATCGTCCCGGTCGCGGCAATCATGTTCGTGCTGGGATATGTGTTGCAGGCGGTGATCCTCAATCGGGTCCTGGGAAACGACCCGATACCGGCTTTGATGGTCACGTTCGGCCTATCGATAATCCTGCGCAACCTGATGCTGGAGTTCTTCGGCGCGGATCCGCGGTCGATCAACGCCGGGCCGATCCAGTTATTGGGAATCAATGTGTTTGGAATCTCGATCGGCGTGCTGCCCCTCCTCGTCTTGGCGATAGTCGTCGTTCTTCTCGTGGTGTTTCGACGTTTCATCCGGGTTTCCGGTTTAGGCCGCACGTTGCGCGCCACGGCCGACGATTTCCAGATCGTGCAAATCTTTGGCGTTAACTATCGGCGAATGTATTGCATCGCCATGGGGATCGCCGTGGCGTTGTCGTCGGTCGCGGGATTGATGATCGCGATGCGCACGACCTATTCGCCGTTTACCGGGGTCGATCGGCTGCTTCTCGCGTTCGAGGTCGTCATTATCGGCGGTCTCGGTTCGCTGTGGTGGATGTTGCTTGGCGGGTTCATTCTCGGCATTGCCGAACTCGTTAGCTTGCAGATCAATCCGAACGCGGGGCTTCTCTACGCGCACCTCGTGTTCTTCGTCGTGCTGATGGTGATGCCGTCCGGCCTCTCGAATTGGAGGCGCGTGGCGTGAACAAGCGGCAGTCGATACGATCCGTCCCGCCGAAAATGGTCGTGGCGGCCGCGATCGTTGTCGCGGCGATTTTGGCGTCCGCCCCCTCATGGGTTGCGCCGGGAAATCTGAGATTGATGCTGGAGATTCTGGTGGTTCTGACGATGGCGCAACTTTGGAATCTCCTGGCGGGGTATGTCGGGCTGCTGTCGTTGGGACATCAGGGATTCGTCGGTATCGGTGCTTATGCATTGTTCAATATTTCCAATCACGGCGGGCTTTCGCCGTTTATCGCGTTTCCGTTCGCGGTGGTGATTTGCGCGCTCGTCGCGGCTGGCATCGCGCCGTTCCTGTTCAGGCTTCGGGACGCGTATTTCGCCATCGCCATCTGGGTGCTGGCGGAGATCGCGCGTGTCACTGTGACCAACACGCGATGGCTGGGTCAAATCGCGGGAACTTCGCTGAGAACGGCGTCGGGATTCCCGCGGCACTGGTACATCATGGATTGTTATTGGTTGGCCGCCGGGTTCGCGCTCTTCTCGATCATGGCGACTTACGCGCTGATGAGAACGCGGTTAGGACTCGCTCTCATGGCGGTTCGCGACAACGAGCGCACCGCCGCAAGCGTCGGCATCGATGTCTGGAACAGCCGCTTCGTGGCGTTCATCGTCTCGGCGGCAGGTTGCGGTGCGGCAGGCGCGATTTTCTACATGTCGATATATTTTGTGCAACCTGAAGCGGCCTTCGATCCGAATTGGGTCGTCATCATGATGTTCATCGTCATTATCGGCGGTATTGGAACCATTGAAGGACCGGTCATCGGAACGGCGATCTATTTCGGCTTGCGCGAGGCGTTTGCCGATGCGGGCACTTGGTATCTCATTCTCATGGGGACGGTTGCTGTCATCACGATGCTTGTCGCGCCAAAGGGAATATGGGGTTATATCCGGGCTCGATTCGGCGTCGAGATATTCGGCGTCCGCCGCGTGCCGTTCGAGATGACGGCCGACACTGCAAATCAAGAGCGATTGGCGCCGCAGCCTCGTATTTGAGCGAGCCGATTTCCGGCGCCTAGGCCGAAGCGCCCGCCGACAATTTTTCCCGCAGTTTCCGCAAGCTGCCGCCACGCATGACCGAGCCGGGCAGGGGATGGCCGACGACGGACTCCGCCAAGCGCGCGCAATCGATCAGCGCATCGAGATCGATACCGGTCTCAATGCCCATTTCCTCGCATAGGAACACCAGGTCCTCGGTACAAACATTTCCGGCCGCGTCGGCGTGACCGGCAAAGGGACAACCGCCCAAGCCCGCGACCGACGCGTCGAACCGCGCGATGCCCATCTCCAGCCCCGCATAGGCGTTGGCGATGCCCATTCCGCGCGTATCGTGCAGATGGAGCGCGAGTTCGAGATCGGGAAATTTCTGCCGTACCGCGCCGATCGCTTGTTTGATTTTGAGCGGCGTTGCCCAGCCCATCGTGTCGGCGAGGGAGACCGTAATGCGCGGGACACCGTGTTCCGCCGCCATGTCGACCATTTGCCGGACGAGCGTCACGATCCGGGAGACCGCCACGTCGCCTTCGAAATTGCAGCCGAAGGCCGCGGATATCACGCCGCCCGCGAAGGGAATGCCGCGCCGTTTGTAATTCTCGATCATCACGTGCTGATTGGGGAGGTGCTCGGCGGGCGAGCGGTTTTGTTTCCCTTCGAGAAATCGTTCCGACCCGTAAAGCGAAATAGTGCCGCGAATTTCAAGCCGCCCGGTCGCGATCGCGCGTTCCAGTCCCGCCTCGTTCAGCCACAGGCCGGTATAGGTCACGCCCGGCCGCATCGTCAGGCCGGCGACTACCGCTTCGGCGTCGGCCATGCCCGGCACGCGTTTCGGGTTGACGAAGGACACGGTCTGGATGTGCGGCAATCCGGTCCGTGACAGCGCGTCGATCAATTCGATTTTGCGCGCGGTCGCGATCGGGCCTTTTTCGATCTGGAAACCCTCGCGCGGACCTTCCTCGGTAATGCGAACCTGTGTCGGTAAATCGCTCATGGCATTTTCCCCATACCGCGTTTGAACACGATCAATCCGTCGACCGCCATGAAGCCGCCTTCGGTGAGCAACAGCGGATTGATGTCGATCGACGAAATCTCGCCGGTGTGCGCCAGAACGAGGTTTTGGAGCGTCATCAGAATGTCGCGCACGCTCCGCAGCGCCGCTTCGCCGCCTTCCTTGCCAATGATCCGGCTGGCAATGGATTCCATGATCCGTGCCCGGAGCGTTTCCGCGTCAAGCGGCAGATGCAGCAGATCGACGCGGTCGAGAATTTCGGTGTCAACGCCGCCAAGTCCGAAAATCAGAAAATGACCGAGTCGGGCTTCCTCGGCGACGCCGACGATCAACTCGGCCTTCGCCTGTATCATCGGTTGGACGACCAAGGGCACGGTGCCGCGCACATAGCCGCGTTCAGCGAGCACGCCCTCCAGCGCCGCCTAGTTATGCCGCAGCGCGGGCGCCTCGCCGATGCCGGTAACGACCATGCCCGCGTCCTTCTTGTGGGTGACGTCGGCGGCGATGGCTTTCAATACCGCCGGATAGCCGAGCCCGGCCGCAACACGCTCGACTTCGTCGGGCGATCCGGCGGCATGGCTTTGCACCATCGGAATGCCGGCTCGGCGAAGAACCACCGCGCTTTCGAGCTCCGTCAGGACGCCGGCGTGCGTCGCCGCGATAGGTTCGACCGATTCGGCGTTAGCCGCCATCGCCGCGGGAGGACGAAGGCGCGCGTAATGACAGGCGAGACTGTCCATCCCGGTGCCGATGTCGTGGAACACGGGAACGCCCTGCGCGATATAGGCGGTTTCGATTGCCGGCGTCAGGCCGCCTGGGGCGATCACGACGATCGGCGCGGGCGATAGTTTCCGGCGCGCCGCCAGGCACTCGACAAGGCTTTCATCGAGTCCGCCGCGCGGCGCGATATGGGCGTAGGCGGCGATCGGCCCGTCGAACCCGTCCCGTTCGAGCGCCAGAAGCGCATCGGCGACGCGCGACCAATCGCCCGCCAGCGAGCCGAGATCGAATGGATTCCGCAGATGGCCGCTGGACGGAAGCGCGGCGATCGCGCTGGCGGCCGTGCCTTGCCATTCGCCTGTCGTGTTGCCCGCCAACGGAATACCGCGTTCGGCGGCAAAATCCGCCAGCAAGCCGCCACCAGCGCCGGACGTGGTAATGGCGATCAGGCGCCGGTCGGTTTGCGCGGCGCGCGGTCCGGCGGCGGCGATGACGGCACAACCCCCGGCCAGGGCTTCCACCGATCGCACGGCGGCGATGCCGCATTCCCGGAACAGCGCGTCGTAAGCGCGCGCCGCGCCGGCCAACCGGCTCGAATGCGCCAATGCCGCGCCGGCGCCGATGGCGGATCGGCCGATCTTCACGGCGACGATCGGCTTGCCGACTCGGTGCGCGCGCAGCGCCAGCGCGCGCAGCCGCGCGCCGCTCGACAGCGCCTCGACGATCAGGCCGATCGCCCGCGTCGCCGGATCGGCGATGAGATACTCGACGAAATCGAGCATATCGAGATCGGCTTCGTTGCCGACCGGGATGAATTTCGCCAGCCCGGTGCCGAGCCGCTTCAAATTACGGGCGACGCCGCCGAACAGCGCGCCGCTATGCGAGACAATGGAGATGTCGCCGGGCGCGATCGGTTCGCCATGTTCCGCATTGTAGCCGAGCGACAGGCGGTCGGTGGCGTTGTAGATGCCGTTGGTGTTCGGCCCGACGAGACGCATGTCGGCGGCACGCGCGATCGCGGGCAATTCCTCTTGCCACCCGCGGCCTTGCGTGGTTCCAGTTTCGCTAAAGCCCGAGGCGCCGATCACGACCGTTTTCACCCGATGGGCGGCGCAATCGCGCGTTGCCGCGACGGCGGCACCGGCCGGCACCACGATCATTGCGCAATCGACCGGCTCGGAAACATCGGCGAGCGTCCGGCAACAGGGCAGACCGAGGATATTGCCGCCGGCGGGATTGATCGGCGAGATGCGGCCGGCGAAACCGCCCTTCAACAGATTTTCGACCACCGCGTGGCCGAGTTTGCCTGGCGTTTGCGACGCGCCGATTATGGCGACGTGCTGGGGGCGGAACAGCGGCCGCAACGCCGCGACAATGTCGGTCGTGCTCAACGCCCGGTCCAGACGGGCGGCCGCCGCTCCAGAAAGGCGCGGGCCCCTTCCTTGCGACCCTCGGACGCGTAGACGTCGGGACCGGCATCGAGCCGCAACGCGCTATGCAGCGGCATGCCCAGCGTCTTGCGATAGGTCAGCTTCATGCGCTGCAGCGACAGCGGCGCCGAGCTCGCGATGTCGCGCGCGAGTTCCATCGCCGTTTCGCTCAGTTGGGCGCGCGGGGCGCGCCGGTTGACGAGGCCCCAGCGTTCCGCCTCGTCGACGGCGATTCGTCGTCCGGTATAGAGCCATTCCATCGCGATGCCCGCCGGCACGATCTGCGGCAACAAGATCGAGGCGAGGTGGGCGCCCATGCCGCGTTTCGCCCCCGGCACGGCGAAGAACGCGTCTTCCGCGACGACGCGAAGGTCGCAGGCCAGCGCGAGCTCGAAACCGCCCGCAATGGCCGGGCCGTTGACGACGGCGAGCAACGGCTTGCGGGAATCGATCATCGCCTCGAATGGGCTGCGTTCGGCGACATGAAGCGGACCGCGATAGGGTTTACCGCTCTCGTCCATCGCGCGGGCGTCTTTCAGATCGGCGCCGGCACAGAAGGCTTCCCCGGCGCCGATGATCGTCACCACCGCCACGGCAGGATCGATATCGGCGGCGAGGATCGCTTCCGTCAGTGCCGCGATCAGCTCCCGGGACAATGCATTGCGGCGCTCGGGACGATTGAGCGTGATGCTGCAGATCTTGTCCTCGACGGTGACGAGGAGAATTCGGGCGGCACTCATCTTCGCGTTCCGTTCGTATCGTGGCGCGTTACGGCCAGCTAAAACTATGTGTGATCGATCGGCACGGCAATGCTGCTGCGGTCCGCCACGGTGTTTGCCGAATATGCGCCGGCGCTTGAAATGTCAACGGTGACGTTGACAGAACAAACCACCTCGCTACGATCCCTCTCGTCATTCTCCTACTCGTTGGTAGTTTACAATCCGGGCCAAAGCGATGAACAGCGAGAAGTTACAGCATTGGCAGGTCGGTGACGTCAAAATCACGAAGTTGGTCGAAGTCGTCATCGGGCCAGTCGGCGCGGACTTTTTCTTTCCGGATGCGACTCAACAGCAAATCGACAAGCACCGTTGGCTCCGGCCGCATTTCGTCGATGCTTCAGGCATGCTTTTGGGCTCGCTTCATACCTTCATCGTCGAGACGAAGGATCGTCGTATTCTCGTCGACACGTGCATCGGCAACGACAAGAAACGGGTCAATCCACCGTGGGATATGATGCACAATCCGTTTCTCGAAGATTTGGCTGATTTGGGCTATCCGGTTGATAGCATCGACACCGTCATGTGTACCCATCTTCACGTCGACCACGTCGGATGGAACACCCGCCTTGACGACGGAAAGTGGGTTCCGACTTTCCCTAAGGCGCGCTATCTGTTCGCGCGCAAGGAGTGGGAGCATTGGACGACTGACGGCGTATCCCAGATCACGCCGGATGACGCGATTGGAGATTCCGTTCGACCGATTCTCGAGGCTGGTCTCGCCGACCTTGTCGAGGTCGATCATCGCGTTTCCGATGAAGTCTGGTTCGAGCCGACGCCCGGTCACTCCCCCGCCCATGTAAGCGTGCACATCGCGTCGCGAGGCGACGAAGCAATCATTACGGGCGACATGATTCACCATCCTCTGCAATTGAGTGAACCGGACCTGATCACACACTTTTGCTTCGATCGCGCGCAAGCTCGAACAACAAGGCGCGCCTTTCTCGAAAAATACCAGGATCGGCCGGTCTTGGTGCTTGGCACGCACTTTCACGCACCGACTGCGGGGTATGTTGTCCATGACGGAAACGCTTGGCGTTTGAAGTATTGACTGCGCTTGGTCTTGGCAAGACACGGCGGACATTAACGGCGAAATAGCAAGGCTATTCACGGATAAGCACGACGGAGATAGGCGATATGGCCAACGCGCTGTTCAACGACAACAAGATGAAGCTCGGCGTGTTCGGGCCGAATGTCAGCCATGGCTGCGCCGCGACCACGGCGGAGGGGCATTTCGTCCTCAATTGGGCGAACAGCCGCGACATCGTCGAAACCGCCGACCGCATCGGGCTCGAGGCGCTGGTGCCGGTGGCGCGGTGGAAGGGGTTCGGCGGGCCGACCAATTTCAACGGCGCCAGCTATGAATCGCTGAGCTGGGCGGCTGCGATGGGCGCGATCTCGCGCAGTTCCACCATCTTCTCCACCACCCACGTCCCGACCATGCACCCGGTGGCGGCGGCGAAGCAGTGCGTTACCGCAGACCACGCGTCGAACGGCCGGTTCGCCCTCAACGTGGTGTGCGGCTGGTCGACGCCCGACCTGGAAATGTTCGGCGCCTCCGTCGCCGATCACGAGCGGCGCTATGAGATGGCGAGCGAATGGCTCGACATCATCCGCCGGCTCTGGATCGCCGACGGCGAGTTCGATTTCGAGGGCAAGTTCTATAAAGTGCCGAAGGGATTCGCCGAGCCAAAGCCGATCCAAGAGCCCTATCCGCCGATCATGAATGCCGGCGCCTCGCCGATCGGCGCGCGCTTCGCCGCCAAGTACGCAGACATCGCCTTCACGGTGTTTTTCGAGGGCGCCTTCGACGCCAACAAGGCGCAGGTGGATAATCTGCGCCGCGTCGCGCGCGAGGATTTCCACCGCACGCTTCAAGTCTGGACCGGCGTTTTCGTGGTGTGCCGACCGACCGAGAAGGAGGCGCAGGACTACGCCAATTATTACATCTACGAAAAGGGCGATTGGGAGGCGGTGGAGAATCTGACCCGCGAGCTCGGCCTCAAGGCGTCGGAATATTTGTCGCCGGAGCAATTGCAGCGGGTGAAGTACCGCTTCGTCGCCGGCTGGGGCGGCCTGCCGGTGATCGGCACGCCGGAGCAGGTGGTGGACCAGCTCCTCGAATTGTCGCGCACCGGGCTCGACGGCGTGGTCCTGTCCTGGGTCAATTATCACCAGGAGATGCGCGAATGGGCGCGCGACGTGCTGCCGGTGATGGAGCAGGCCGGCCTGCGCAAACCGTTTCGCCCGGTCACCTGACGCGGCTATATCAACTTCCGCCGTCTACAACGTCACTTCGTTGGTCAGCATTTTGCCGCGCCGGTAGCATTCCAAATTATTCGCGATCACCGCAATTTTTTCGTGCAGCGCGTCGCCCGTGCCGCCGGCCGCGTGGGGCGAGAACACGACGTTCTCGAACCGGGCGAGTGGATAGCCCGGCGGGACCGGCTCGGTCTCGAACACATCGATGCCCGCGCCCGACAGGTGTCCCGATTCCAGCGCTTGCTGCAATGCCTTCTCGTCGAGGACGCCGCCCCGCGCGGTATTGATAAGAACTGCGCCCGGCCGCATTTTCGCGATCGCAGCCGCATCCATAATGTGTCGTGTTTCGTTCGTCAGCGGGACATGCACGGTGACGATATCGGCCGAACTCAAGACCTCGGCGAAACCGGCGCGGCGGAGATTGAGCGCCGCTTCCTGGGCTTCCGTCAATGGCGCCGCAGGATCGACGTAGATGCCGGTGGTTCCGAACGGCACCAGCCGTCGCGCCACCTGCTGACCGATTCGCCCCATGCCGACATAGCCGATGACGCGGCCGTTCAGATTACGTGTGGTCGGGTGGCTGTCATGCCAACGGAAGAGGCCGTTGCGCAGATCGCGGTCCTTACCCAGCAATTCCTTATAGATCGCCAGCATCATCATGACCGTATGCTCGGCGACGGCGGTCACGGTGCCTTCGGGCGTCAGCGCCAATCGGATGCCACGCCGCTTAAGGGCCGCGACATCGACCGTGTCTTGATAGCCGACGCCGAGATGGATGGCGAGGCGGAGCCGGGGCGCGGCATCGATCAGCTTTGCCGAAAAATTCATGATCGCGACGAGCGCGACTTCGCAATCGGCGATCTTGGTGAGCTGCTCATCCTCGCTGTTGGTCGTGAGCGTCACCAGCTCAAAGCCGTCGGGCATGATGCCGCGGAACGCGCGGTAGAGCTCTTCATCGCCATGCGCGGTGAAATACACTTTGACCGACATGGTCAGCCGCTAACCAGCTTTGGCCCCGCCGGGCGCACCACGATTTCGTCGGGAATGGCATAGCGTGACGCAACGCGAACGGAATCGCGTCCCAACTGGGTCAAGTCGCCGATGCCGCAAAATGCCAGGGCCAGGTCGATCTCGGCGCGCAGGATCGCGAGCGCGTAACTGACCCCCGCTTCGCCCGCGGTTGCCAAGCCATAGAGCGTGGCGCGGCCTACTTGTACCGCCGTTGCGCCGAGCGCCAGCGCCTTGACGATGTCGGTGCCGGTGCGAAAGCCGCCATCGATCAGCAGGGGAAACCGGCCACCGGTCTCGCGCACAAACTCAGGCAGGATATCGATGGTCGCGATAGCGCCATCGAGCTGTCGGCCGCCGTGATTGGAAATGACGATACCGTCCAACCCCGCCGCCATGGTCGGGCGCAACTGTCGCGGATCCGACACGCCCTTCAGCAGCAATTTTCCCGGCCACTGGTCGCGCAGCCATTTGATGTCGTCCCAGCTTAACGCCTCGTCGAAGTGCGGACGCATGACCTCGGATAGGTTGGCAGCCTTCTTGGCGTGGGACTCCCCCTCGATGATCGCCATGCGCGGGATGCCGTGGCGGCCGGTGCGCACGAGCCAATCGGGATGTGCCAGGACGCTCGCGACCTTGCGGGGAGTCCACACGATCGGCGACGAGAAGCCGTTGCGGATGTCCCGAAGCCGGCGGCCCGGCAAGATCGTGTCCACCGTGACCTCGATAAGGTCCACACCGTGGTCACGCAGTTTCGGCAATAGTCGCTTGGTGCGCTCCCGGTCGCGCGGCATGTAGTGCTGGAACCAGTGCGTGCCGGGCGCGGCGTGCCCGATATCTTCGAGCGTCGACCCGGAACTCATGCTGATCACGAATGGGATGCCTTGCTTCGCGGCGGCACGCGCCAGCGCCACGTCGCCGCGCGCCCAAAAACCCGCGGCAAAGCCGGTCGGCCCGATAATCAACGGCATGGTCGATTTGGCGCCGAATAGGTCGAGTCCCTGTGACCGCGTGGCGACGCCGGCAAGCGCGGAGGGGACGAGGCGGATGCGTTCCAGGGCGGCACGATTTTCCCGTACCGTGCTTTCGGTCTGCGCCCCGCCATCCATGAAATCGAACAGCATCCGAGGCAATCGGCGTCGTGCCGCGTCACGCAAATCGTCGATCGAATGGGTGGCGCCAAGCTTCTGCCGAAGGGTGAGATGCAACGCGTTACCTCGTGCGGTTTCGATCCGAACGCGCCGGAAGGCGGGAAGGGAATGATGCAATAAATTCGTGGATCAACACAATCATTGTCACATCAATCCGCGTGTCCCTGGCCTCGAGGTCAGCGCGCCGTCGTAAGCGTCCCGCGCCGGAGCTGGTCGAGTTCGATCGACTCGAACAGCGCCTGGAAATTGCCTTCGCCGAAACCTTCATTGCCCTTGCGCTGAATGATCTCGAAAAAAATCGGACCGATCAGGTTTTGCGTGAAAATCTGCAGGAGGAGGCCGCCACCTTCACTCGGCGCCCCGTCGATCAGGACCCGGTTTTGACGCAGCCGGGCCAAGTCCTCGCCATGTCCCGGAAGGCGGGTATCGACCTGGTCGTAATAGGTGTCGGGAACGGACTGGAAGGGAATCTGCCGCTGCCGCAATGCCTCCACCGTCGCATGAATGTCGTTCGTCCCGAGCGCGATATGCTGAATTCCCTCGCCGTGGTAGGCATCCAGATATTCCACGATCTGCGACTTGTCGTCGGAACTCTCATTGATCGGAATGCGAATCTTGCCGCACGGGCTGGTCATGGCGCGGGATTTGAGGCCGGTCAATTTGCCTTCGATGTCGAAATATCGGATCTCGCGAAAATTGAACAGGCGTTCATAAAAATCGGCCCATTCCTTCATTCGGCCCCGATGCACGTTGTGGGTCAAATGGTCGATCGCCGTGAGGCCGACACCCGACGGCGATCGCTCGGTTCCCTCCAGCCATTCGAAATCCACGTCGTAGATCGTGCCTTTGCTCCCGTACCGGTCGACCAGATAGATCAAGCTGTCGCCGATCCCCTTGATCGCGGGAATGTTGAGTTCCATCGGCCCGATCTTGCCCTGGACGCCCCAGGCTCCGAGTTCGATTGCGCGCCGATAGGCGGCCGCGGCGTCGCGGACGCGGAAGGCAATGGCGCAAATGCTGGGACCGTGAAGCCGGGCAAAGCTTTGTGCGAAACTTTCGGGCTCAGCGTTGAGAATGTAGTTCACGTCGCCCTGGCGGTAGAGCGTGACATTCTTGGAGCGATGGCGCGCCACCGCGACGAAGCCCAGTTGTTCGAAGTAGGACGACAGTTCTGCGGGGTTCGGCGCCGCGAATTCGACGAATTCGAACCCATCTGTGCCCATCGGGTTTGCGGTCATGACGTTCTGCGCGACATCGATTGCGGCAACCATTTGCGTCATCCCACGTGAGTTTTCCCCGAGCACAAGAATAAGCGTAGTGGCGCCGCGATATCGTGCATTTTTCCTTCCTAACCCCGCCGAAGTGGGGAAAGTTTGCGCGAATTTCCTCCAAAGAGAGAGATTCGCGCATAACGGCATTTTCTACTTCACCGGCCGAACCCTTTCGTCGGGACTGGCCGAGCGCGCCTTCGATGCCTCGCGCGGTATTGGCGTGAACCTAATAGGTATTTGCGTCGGCGTGTTCCATCCACGACTGTCGCTTGGATAGATCGCGTGAAAACAAAGTGTTTGGCGGGCAGGCTATGTTTGATTACGTCGTCATCGGTGCAGGATCTGCGGGTTGCGTTGTCGCGAGCCGGCTGTCCGAAGATCCTTCGGTTCGCGTTCTTCTTCTCGAAGCTGGCTCCAAGCCGCGCAGCATCTGGGTCGGCATGCCGTCGGGGGTGGGCAAGCTCATTGTCCCGAGCAAACTGAATTGGGGCTATTCGAGCGAGCCCGAGCCATACCTGGGAGACCGAAAAATCTATGTGCCGCGCGGACGCGGACTTGGGGGGACCAGCCTGATCAACGGCATGGCCTATGTGCGCGGCCATGCCGAGGATTACGATAGCTGGCGCCAGATGGGCAATCGCGGCTGGGGCTGGGACGATGTGCTGCCGTATTTCAAGAAGTCCGAGCACCGCGACGGGCAGGGCGACCCCGCATACCATTCTCGCGGCGGCCCGCTCTGGGTCAGCGATCCCTTGGTCCGCCATCCGGCGTCGGAAGCATTCATCGAAGCGGGCACGCGGATCGGCTTGTCCCGCAACGACGACATCAACGGCGCGCGCCAGGAAGGCGTCGGCTTCCTGCAATATTCGATCCGCAAAGGGCGGCGCCACAGCACCGGCGCGGCCTTTCTCGCCGCGGCGGCCAAGCGACCCAATCTCACTGTTGTCACGGACGCGCTGGTCAAGCGCATCAAGATCGAGGGTAAGCGCGCTAAAGGCGTCGAGTTCAGTGGCGGCGGGACGGCGCATTACGAGGAAGCGGGACGTGAGGTCATCCTCTCCGCCGGCACGATCGATTCGCCCAAGTTGCTGATGCTCTCCGGCATCGGCAGCGGCGAGGAGTTGCAGGCGCAAGGTATCGAAGTCATCCAGAATCTCCCTGGTGTCGGGAAGAATCTGCAAGACCATCTCTATGTTCACTACACGGCGGACTCGACGGCCGACAGCTCCATCAACCGCGAACTTCGTGGGCTGCGGGTCTATTTTCACGGCGCCTATTACATGCTGACCCATCGCGGGCTGTTGACCATCGGCTCGTCGCAAGCCTGCGCGTGGATCAAAGTCATGCCCGGCGTGGAAAGGCCCGACCTGCAAATCTTCTTCCGCCCAGTCAGCTGGGAGTTCAGCCCGTCCGGCGTCCTGGAAATCGGCAGTACCCCATCCGTGTCCGCGTCATGCAGCCCGCTACGGCCCCATTCGCGTGGCCGGGTCGGACTGCGTTCGTCCGATCCGAAGGAAATGGCGAAGATCGTACCCAATTATCTGGAAGCCTTGCCGGACCGCCAGGTTGCCATCGCCGGTTTTAAGATGATACGGCGCATCTTTGCGACCGAGCCGTTGAAATCGCGCGTCGTGCGCGAGCGGATACCGGGCCTGGAATGCGAAACCGATGACGAGATTCTGGATTACGTTCGCCGCGCCTGCCAGTCGCAGCATCACTGGGTCGGCACCTGCAAGATGGGCAGCGATACGCTGGCGGTGGTCGACGATCAGCTCCGGGTGCGCGGCATCGAGGGATTGCGCGTCATCGACGCGTCGGTGATGCCGACGATCTCCTCCGGCAATACCAACGCGCCCACCATCATGATTGGGGAGAAGGGCGCCGATATGATCAAGGGACGGGCCGCCGCCTAAGATACGTCGGCTAGTCGACCGCGATCTTCATCGACATGGCTCCTCGAACACCTGTCCGCGCCGCCGCCGGCTTAGGTTTTTTGACGGGTGCTTCGCGTGTGACGGGGAAGTCGAGAAATTGCTTCATGACAGCCAGATTATTTTCCCTGCGCCAGACAAGGTCGTGACCGGCGTCGAAATGGAAATCGATAACTGGCTTGACCTTCACCGCTTGAGTGAAATGCCGGCTGAATTCGCGACCGACGAAGGATATTCCTTGGCCCGACGCAACCAACGCCACGGTGGTCGGGAAGCTGTCGCTTTCCTGGACGACGTTCGGCTCGAAACCGCTGACCTGCCAAGCCGCCATCAGCCGGTCGTAAAGAAACGGGCTGGAGGCTCGCGAGCACATGATAAATGGCTCGCCAGCAAGATCGCGAAGCCGCAAAATCGTCTTGTCGACGAGGCGATGGCCGAGCGGAAACATGAAGTCGAGCGGCTCTTCGCAAACGCGGCGAGCCATAAAGCCGCGCGCCGATGCATAGCCGGCGTGCATGATGCCAAGATCGATGCGGTCCTCGGCCAAGGCCTCGAGCTGCGTGGGCGGCGTCATCTGCGACAGCGTTACTTTTACCGACGGAAATGCCGCGCGGAACTGGCGGAAGTGATTGATCATGCACGACAACAGAAACGCCGACGAAATATAGCCGACCCGAAGCACACCGCTGCGACCATTCGCAACGAGCCGCGCCGCCTCGATAGCACGGTCGCCCTGCGCGAGTGCCAGTCTTGCTTCTCTCAGGAACGCGTCGCCCGCCGGCGTCAGTTCGAGCACCGCGCCGCCGCGGCGAAGCAGCTCGGCGCCAATTTGAGCTTCGAGATCGCGTATTTGCCGACCGAGAGGGGGCTGCGCCATGTTCAAGCGCAACGCCGCGCGGCTGAAGCTCTTCTCTTCCGCCACGGCCACGAAATATCTGAGGTGCCGCAATTCCATCGCCGTTTCGCTCCCCGGGCGTCCGTTACCCGCGAATCTCCCTATTGGTTTATTGGCCGACCTGGCAAATTTTTTGAAATTGTGCGGCCCTCATGCCTATGCTTGTCAATCGAAACTTTGTGTTGGCCGACGAAACGTCGGGTCCCGTTGCGTGTGTCATGGCTTGGGAGGGAAAGATGAAAATGCACGTGCTTGATCTGGGCCGGTTGCATTTGGACAGCAACATTATCGTCGGCGGCGCTGTTTCGGCGACGCGAAGCGCACCGGCGCAGACGACGCAATGGATAGAAATCCCCGTATCCGGCTACTGCATCGACCATCCCGATGGGCGAATTCTGTTCGATCTGGGGTGCCACCCCAAGGCCATGGGACCGGGCGGCCGTTGGCAAGAGCATCTTCAGGAAATCTGCCCCTATTCCGGCGGCGAGGAGTGCGATCTGCCGAACCGTCTCGAACAACTCGGTTTAGGGCCCAATGACATCCGCTATGCCGTGATTTCCCATCTCCACAATGATCATGCGGGCTGCGTCGAATTTTTCCGGAAGACGCAGTTGATCGTGCACGAGGACGAATTTTCCGCGGCATTCCGGGCATACGGGCTGCGGCAGAAAGAAAGTCCCTATGTGCTGAAAGACATGGCGGAATGGGCCAAGCAGGATTTGACGTGGCGGCTTGTCGAGCGTGACGAGGGCGACATCGAGTTGGCCGAGGGCGTCGAAATTCTCAATCTCGGCGTCGGCCATGCCTGGGGCATGCTCGCACTCCACCTCCGCCTCAAGGAACTCGGTTCGGTCATTCTGGCGTCGGATGCGATCTATTCTCGTGCGAATTACGAACCGGCGACGCGCCTGCCGGGCTTTTATATCGACGGCAAGGGCTACAAGCGAGCCGTCGATCGCATCCGCCAGATCGCAACGCGTCACCACGGTCAAGTCTGGTTCGGTCACGATGCCGAGCAGTTCGCGGCGGTGCGGAAATCGACCGAAGGATATTATGAATAAGTCCACATCCGTTCCGGTGCCGGAGCCCGACCTGACGCCGGCGGAGATAATCGCGCGGGCGCGCGCGTTGCGCCCGAAGGTGCGGGCGGAAGCGGCTGCCGCGGAGGAACGCGGCTATTATTCGGCCGCGCTGCACGAAGAATTCATGAAGGCCGGATTTTACCGGATTCTGCAACCGCGCCGCTTCGGCGGCTATGAGTTCGATATCCGCACGTTCTTCCAGGTGATGATTGAAATCTCCACGGGCGATCCCGGCATTGGATGGTGCCTGTGCCTCGGTTCGGGACACGCGTTGCAGGTCGGGTCATATTTTCCGGAGGAAACGCAGGCAAAAATTTTCGGTGCCGACGGCCACTTCGTCGCGCCCTTGTCGGGCAGCGGGACCGGCCTGGATTGCGAGGCGGTCGCGGTCGACGGCGGTTATCGGGTAAGCGGCAATTGGCGCTATTGCTCGGGCGTTCCCTACGCCACCCATTTCACGGGCATGGCACGGCCCGTCGGTCACCATGGAGACCCGTTCAAGCGAAAGTTGGCGCTGGTGGTGGTGCCGCGCGGTCAGTTCGAAATATTGGACGATTGGCACGGGAATCTGGGCTTGCGGGGCAGCGGCTCGAACAGTGTCAGGATCAAGGATGCACTGATCCCGAAGGATTTCGTCAACGACCGCGTGTTCAGCGACGATATCGCGAACGGGACGCCCGGTTCGAAGCTGCACGGTAACCCGATGTATGGGGGACTGTTTCTCGGCTTTGCGGCGGGCGAGTTGGCTTGCTCTCAGGTTGGCGCCGCGAAAGCGGCTCTGGCCGAGTTCGAGGAAATCATACGAACGTCGCGACCCCGCTTCGAGCCCGAGGTTTTCAAATATCAGCATCACGATTGGCAGCGCGTCTTCGGCTTGGCGCTGTCAACGATCAACGCCGCCGAAGCCGTGCTGCTCCGCACCGGCGAACTCTATATGGAATATTGCCGCGCGAATGCCGACGGCAGCGGCCGCTTCACGATGGCGGAGGCGCTGCAACTCCAAGGCATGCAGCATCAGGCGGTGCGGCTCTCGTGGGAAGCCGGAATCGAGGCGTTTCGCGCCGCGAGTACCGGCAAGGTCAAGGACGGCGAACCGATGCAACGGTTCTTCCGCGACCTTAGCGTTTTCCGGAACAATCCGACGCACCAGCCGGATTTTGTCGCCACCCGGATCGCGCAAGCGTATTTCGGCTTGCCGATCGTCGGCTTCGATTTGTGATGCAATCGCTAGAGAAAGCGAAAGCGCGCGCCGTTCCCGTGTGAGTAGACATGGCCCGCAGTGGGATCGGGAAAGTGTCCGGTCAGCAACAGCGTGTCGGTATCGGCGCAAAATTCGATGATATGCCGCCGCGATATGAGCGCGGCCGCGGCATCGACCTCGCCGATGCTGCCCCATTCCGGTCGTGCGAACTGGACCGGGTGATGGATAGCGTCGCCGGTCAAGAGTGCCCGTCGGCCGCCGTCCGTCACCAGAAGGCCGGTATGACCCGGCGTGTGACCGTTGAGCGGGAACAAGCGAAAGCCGTCATCGAAAAGGTCGTGCGCGCCATCGTCCTCGACCAGCACGGCTTGTCCTGTTTCGATCACCGGCGCGACGCTGTCGTTGTAGGCGGTGATAGCCATCGGGATCTCGGTTTCCTCCCTCACCGCTTTGGTCCAATAGTCGTTTTCCTTGCGGCTGATGATGTACTTGGTGTTGGGAAACGTCGGGACCCACCGCCCGTTCCTGAGCCGCGTATTCCAGCCGATGTGATCGGCATGGAGGTGCGTGCACATCACGATATCGACGGCTTCGGGCTGCACGCCGGCAGCGGCGAGCCGGTCGAGGTACGGGGTCGACAGCCTGTGAAAGGGGAAGGCGCCGCCCCGTTCCTTGTCGTTGCCGCAGCAGGTATCGAACAGAATCGTGTGATGCGGCGTGCGGATGAGAAAGGAATGCAAGCTCAGAATAAATTTTTCCGTTCCCGGCTCGACGCAGCGCGAACCGAGCCAGTCGATTTCGCTTTGAACGCCGTCGCGCGTCGCCGGCGGCAACAACCAGTTGGGGTCGACGGTCCAACGCGCCATTTCGACCACGGTATCGATGGCCACCGATCCGATCTGCTGTGATTGCATGGCATCCCCCATCTAACAGGTGTCCAATTATCGGCAGAGTTCCGTGCGATACCTAAAAGATCATTCGCACGGTGCTACCGCCGACTTATTATAAGCGTCGAGGCCGCAACTCAGCGCACTTGTAAATGGCTCAGGGGTAGGGTGCTGGTTTCTTTGATCCGTTCGAGGACGACGCTGGATTGGACGCTGCGCACGCCCGGCAGGCGCATCAGTCGGTGCATGAGAAATTCCGAGAACGCCTTCAAATCGGGCGCAACCACTTGCAGCAGATAGTCGGCCTCGCCCGTGACCGCGTAGCACGCCAGGACCTCCTGCATCGTCGCCAATTTCTCACGGAAAGACGTCGCCGCCTTGTCGCTATGCTGCTCGAGCGCCACGCTGACGAAGGCGACCACGTCGAGGCCCAACTGCTCGGCGTCGAGAATCGCCGCATAACGGACGATGATTCCGGCTTCTTCAAGCTTGCGGGTGCGGCGATGGGTTTGAGACGCGGACAGATGGACCCGCTCCGCCAATACCGCGTTGGTGAGGCGGCCATCGCCTTGCAGCTCGGTTAAAATGCGGCGATCCGGCGTGTCGAGGGTGTCCATGATAATTTATTGCGTTTACGGAGCGAACGATGCGTGAATAGTGCAGAAATTCGCCGAAACGAGGAAATTATGCAAGGATTTCATTGTGATCACGAAGACAATGGAGTAAGGCAGACATGAAGTTCGGCATTGGCCAACCGGTTCGGCGTCATGAAGACGCATGGCTTGTCACGGGAACAGGCCGCTACACGGATGATATTTCCCTGTTCGGCCAGACCTATGCGTATGTCCTGCGCTCGCCCGTGGCGCATGCGCGGCTGCGTCGGGTCGACGGTTCGGCCGTGAGGGCGATGCCGGGCGTATTGCTCGTACTAACCGGCGACGACGTGATTGCCGACGGGCTCGGCAATCTTCCCTGCATCATTCCGCTCAACAATCGCGACGGCACGCCGCGCCACGACACGCCGCGTCCGATCCTCGCCACCGACAAGGTGCGTTACGCCGGTCAGCCGGTTGCGCTAGTCGTGGCGGAAACGCTCAATCAGGCCCGCGATGCCGCCGAAGCGATCGACCTCGCCTTCGACGAACTGCCGTCGGTAGTGGAATCCGCGGCGGCGCTGAAGCCTGGCGCGCCGCAATTGTTCGAGCACATTTCGGGCAATCTCGTGGTCGACTGGCAGAATGAATGCAGCGACGCGGCGGCGGTCGATGCCGCCTTCGCCGGCGCGGCGCATGTGACGAAAATCGACATCGTCAACAATCGCGTCGTGGTCAATTCGATGGAGTCGCGCAACGCCATCGCCGATTTCGACGCCGCGACGGACCGCTCGACGCTCTACACTTGCAGTCAGGGTCCGCACACGGTGCGCGATCCGATCGCGGACATCATCCTGAAACTATCGAAGGAAAAGCTGCGTGTCATAACGCCGAATGTCGGCGGCGGCTTCGGCACCAAACTGTTCCCTTATCCAGAGCAGGCGCTGGCGGTGTGGGCCAGCCGCAAGCTGAAACGGCCGGTCAAATGGCAAGCGGACCGGTCCGAAGGTTTCCTGGCCGATAATCAGGGAAGGGATCACCGCAGCCACGCTGAACTGGCGCTGGATGCCATGGGCAAGTTCCTCGCCCTGCGCGTCACGGTGCTGGCCAATCTGGGCGCTTATCTGTCACCCGTGGGTGTCTTCGTGCCGACGCGCTCGACCGATTTGATCGCCGGTCTCTACACCACGCCGGTGTTCGATATTTCGGTCAAATGCGTCTGCACCAACACGGTCCCGGTCTGCGCCTATCGCGGCGCCGGCCGGCCGGAAGCCGCCTATCTGATGGAACGGCTCGTCGATGCGGCCGCGCGCGATATGAAGATGTCGCCCGATGCCATTCGGCGCGTCAACTTCGTGCCCCCGACGGCGATGCCCTTCAAGACCGGCACGCGCTTCACCTTCGATTCCGGCGAATTCGAAAAACTGATGAGCCAATGCATTGTCGCGTCGGACTGGTCCGGCTTTGCCGCGCGCCGGGCCGAAACCGAGAGGCACGGCAAGCTGCGCGGCATCGGCATGGCGACCTATACCGAGCGTTGCGGCGGCGGGATTCCGGAAACCGCGTCGATCGAATTCAAGGGCGGGCGCATCGATCTGGTGATGGGCAACCAGGAATTCGGCACCGGCTTGGTGACGGCCTACAAGCAGATCGTATCCGATCGGCTCGGCATCGACGCCGACCTCATCGATGTCGTCATGGGCGACACCGACCGCACGCCCTCCGGGATCACGGGCGGCTCGCGCGGTGTCCCGGTCGGCGGCTCGGCCCTGTTCGAGGCTTCGAAAAAGGTCATCGACAAGGGTAAGCAGATCGCGGCGCATCTGCTCGAGACGGCTTCGGTCGATATCGCGTTCGAGGACGCGACCTTCAGGGTCGCGGGAACGGACCTGAAGATGGATCTGTTCGATGTCGCCCGAGCTGCGCTCGATTCGGCCAAGTTGCCGCCGGGCATGGAGCCAGGTCTCGACGTGACGCATTTTCAATTGCCGGAGGCCGAGACGTTTCCCAACGGCTGTCATATCGTCGAGGTCGAGATCGATCCGGATACAGGCACCGTAGCGGTGGCACGCTACACCGTCGTCGACGATTTCGGGCGGACGATCAACCCGTTGACGCTCGAAGGCCAGGTCCATGGCGGCATCGTTCAGGGCCTCGGCCAGGCGCTCTATGAACATACGGTCTACGACGAGGAATCCGGCCAGCTTCTGTCCGGCTCGTTCATGGACTATTGCATGCCGCGCGCAGACAATTTTCCGTCGTTCAGTTTCGCTACCCGCAACGTGCGTTCGACGGCTAATCCCCTTGGCATCAAGGGCGCGGGGGAGGCGGGCGCGATCGGGGCGCCGCCGGCGATCATGAACGCGATCGTCGACGCGCTGCATCGGCGTGTGGGCATCCGCAACATCGACATGCCGGCGACGCCAATCAAGGTGTGGCGCATGCTCCACGCCGGACCGACGATGCAAGCGTGATCGGTGCCGCTCGGGCTTGAAGCCGAATATACCCGCTGGTAGAGTTTCCCTTCTCGGGATACGGCTCGGGGCACGCATGCCAAGCGAGGAATTCCGGAAGCTGGTGCGGTATATTCGCGGGCGGCCGGCCCAAACGCTTTCCATCGAACAGCGGCGCACCGCGATGGACACGGTCGGCCGGGGCGTGCCGCTGCCCGACGGGCTGGAAAGCGCAACGGAAGCGCGCTTGCCACGGGCAGCTGAATGGCTGCTTCCTCGCACGCATGACGACAGCGTGCTCGTCCATTTTCACGGCGGCGGATTCCAGCTCGGCTCGATCGACTCGCATCGCCACCTCGCGGCCTATATCGCCGCAGCAGCCGGCACCCGTGGATTGATCTTCGATTTCCGGCTGGCACCGGAACATCCGTTTCCGGCCGCCGCCGACGATTGTCTGGCGTTCTATCGCGGTCTGCTGTCGAGCGGCGTGGCGCCGGCGCGGATAGCTTTGATCGGCGATTCCTCGGGCGCGGCGTTGCTGCTCGATACCATGCTCGCCGCCCGCGCGGCCGGCCTGCCGTTGCCGGCGGCCGCCGTTTTGCTGTCGCCGGTGCTCGATTTTAAAACGCATGCGTCCCTGCGCGACGCAGGCGATGACGATCCCACGCTTGATCCAGAATGGCTGCGTGCCGCCATGGCTGCCTATCGCGGCGGCGCCGCGCTCGACGATCCCCGCCTGTCGCCGCTTCGCGCGGAACTTCGTGGCTTGCCGCCGTTGCTAGTGCAGACCGGCGCCGGCGAATACCTGACGCCGGATGTGCACCGGTTCGCCGCGCGCTGCCGGGATGCGCATGTATCCATTACGATGGATGAATGGCTCGACATGATTCATGTCTGGCAATGGTTCGCGCCGCGGTTGCCGGAAGCCATGGAAGCGATTGGACGAATCGCCGCGTTTCTGCGTCTGCATATTCCGCCGCAGTCGCATCCGACGATCGAACCGGCAAACGCTTCGTCGCATAGTCGAGGGAGGAAGAAATGGCAAAGCCCACGAAATCATCGAATTGGGGCGTCTGGGGCGACGCCGATGAAAGGGGAGCGGCGAATTTCATCACGCCGGAAATTCTCCAAAAAGCCGGCGGCCTGATTCGTCGCGGGCACGTCTACAGTCCGTCGATGCCACTGTCCGCGCGAGAATCGCCCGTCTATGAGGGGCGCACGCCGATTGTCCACATGATGAGCGTCGATGGCGGCGACTATGCCGCCGGCGCCGAAGGCGATGACGGCTTCAAGCATGCCGACGATTACATCGCGATGTTCACTCACACCGGTACGCATATCGATGCGTTGGCGCATGTTTGGTACGACGACGAAATCTACAATGGCTATCCGGCGAATACGGTCCGCAGTTCCGGCGCGCCGCGGTGCGGCATCGATAAGCTCCGGCATCTGGTCGGGCGCGGTGTCCTGCTTGATCTGCCCGGTTACCGCAATGTCAAACATCTGTCCGGCGACGATGTCATTCAGCCGGAGGAACTGGAGGCGTGCGCCAAGGCGCAAGGCGTCGAACTGCGGCGCGGCGATATCCTCCTGATCGCACCGGCTGGCTGACGATGTTCCAAGAGCAGGGCGTGAAGCCCTATTTCGCCTCGGAGCCGGGCATCGGGCGCGCCGCCGGCGAGTGGATCGGCGCCAAGGGCCTTGCCGGCGTCGGCGCCGATAATTTCGCGGTGGAATGTCATCCGCCCGACGGCGGCGGGGGCATCGGCCCGGTCCATCGCCGCGTCATCCGCGATTTCGGCTGCTATCTGATGGAGATGCTGGATCTTGACGCGCTCGCGGCCGACCGGGTGCATGAATTCATGTTCGTCGCGGCGCCGCTCGCGATCACCGGCGGTATCGGCAGCCCGATCAATCCGCTGGCGATCTGCTGAAGGAGAAGGCGATGGACAAGCCGGTCGCGGTTGTTTCCGGTGGCGCCCAAGGCATCGGTTTCGCCACGGTTCGATTGCTGGCGCAACGGGGCTTTCAGGTGCTGGCGCTCGACATCCGGCAGGAGGTCGAGCACGCCGCGCGATCGCTGCGCGACGAAGGGCTGTCGGTCGAAGGGCGGGTCGCCGATGTGACCGATCGGAGTGCCATTGTCGGCGCATTGAAAGACCATCTCAAGATCAACACCGTCGTCTGCGCCGCCGGCATCATCGTGTACAAGCCGTTCGAGGAGGTGGCGGAAGAAGACTTCCGGCGCATCTTTAACGTGAATGTCATGGGCGTTTTCCTGCTGGCGCAGGAAGGTCTCAAGCGGATGGATCGGGGTGGCCGCATTATCATGATCTCGTCGCGCGGCGTGCTCGACGACCGCAACACCTCGCCCTATATCGCGTCGAAATCCGCCGTGGTCGGCTTGGTGCGGGCATTGGCCGCCGAACTGCGCGAGCGCGGCATCATCGTCAACGTCGTGGCGCCGGGCTTCACCGAAACGCCGATGGTCAAGATATTCCCCAAGGATGTCTACGAAGCCGCGAGCAAACGTGAACCGCGCGGACACGCCGCCGACCCGTCGGAGATCGCGCCCGCGATTGCTTTCCTAACATCGCCCGAGGCGGCGTCCATTACCGGACAAACCCTGTTCGTCGATGGCGGCAAGTCGCTCGGCGGCCTTGGCAACGCGGTTTGAGGGGAAATTCGATGAATAGCGAGCGTCCCGTCGCGATCGTCACCGGCGCCAATCGCGGCATCGGCCGCGCTTGCGCGGTCGCCTTGGCGGGTCGCGGCTTCGATCTGGCCGGAATCGACGTGGCGAAAAATGATGACACCGTCGAAACCGAGCGGGCGATCGTCGCTGCCGGCGGCGCGTTCGTCTTTTTCGTGGGCGACATCGCGGACGCCGCCCGCCACGTCGCGTTGGTCGAAGAGGTGATGACCAAAACGGGGCCCATTACCTGCCTCGTCAACAATGCCGGCGTGCAGACACGCGAGCGTGTCGACCTGCTCGATCTGTCGGCGGTGGAATTCGATCGCGTCATCTCGGTCAATCTGCGCGGCACCTTCTTTTTCACCCAGGCTGTCGCGCGCGCCATGCTGACAGCGCCGCCGCACGATGGCCGCTCGATCGTCACCATCACCTCCTCGGCCGCCGCCGCCGCCAACCCGAACGCGGCGCCTTACTGCGTGTCGAAAACGGGCCTGTCTATGATGGTTCGCCTGTTCGCGCTTCGCCTTGCCGAAGCCGGGATCGCCGTCCACGAAGTTCGGCCCGGCATCATCCGGACCGCAATGACAGGACCCAACCTGGAGCCGTATGAACGGGTCTTGGCGATCCGCGTTCCGTTGCGACGTTGGGGCGCGCCGGCCGATATCGGCCGGGCGGTCGCCGCGCTCGCGAGTGGCGACATCGGCTACACGACGGGCGACGTCTTCAATATTTCGGGCGGCTTCCAGATCGACCAGATCGCGTAGACATCAGGATGTTGCGCGCGCAGCCTTGTCGGCTTCCTCTTGGCGCAGCAGTTTCTTTTCCACCTTGCCGACCGGCGTCTTGGGCAACTCGTCCCGAATTTCGACGAATTGCGGTCCCTTGAAGCGCGCGAGCAGGCGCTGGCAATGAGCGATGATGTCGTCTACGCGAAGCGCGGCGCCTGGCCGCAGTACGACGAATGCCTTCACGGCCTCGTCCTTGATCGGATCAGGCACGGCAATGACCGCGCATTCCTTGATCGAGGGATGTTCCATCAGCGCGAGCTCGACCTCGCTCGCGGAAATATTCTCGCCGCCGCGCTTGATGATGTCCTTCTTGCGGTCGACGAAATAGAGATAGCCGCTTTCATCGGCCCAGAAATTATCGCCGGTGCGGAGCCAGCCGTCGCTCAGCGTCTCCTGCGTGGCCGTCGGGTTCTTGTAATAGCCGAGCATGATGGTGCGGCCGGGGACGCCCTTCACGAGCAATTCGCCGATTTCGCGCGGGGCGACTTCCTGGCCGTCGGGATCGACGATCTTGACCTCGCGGCCGATCGCGGCCGGTCCGACCGAGGGCCATTGGCGGCGACCGTGGATCGGCGCCGAGGTCACCACGGTCAGCGCCTCGGTCAGGCCGTAGCCGTTGAGGATTTCGACATCGAACCGCTGCTCGAACTCGGCCTTCTCCCGTTCCGCGCAATTGATGCCGTAGATCGCGATGCGGATTTCGTGATCGCGATCGCCGGCACTCGGCGGTCGCAGCAACAGCGGCCGCATCAGCGCGGGCAGCATCGGGATGACGTTGGCCTTATGGCGCCGCACTTGCTGCCAGAAGCGCGAGGCGCTGAAGCCTTCGAGGAGGACGAGCGTGCATCCGGCGGTCATCGGTCCGAGCACCGACAAGGATTGCGCGTTGACATGAAAGCAGGGCAGCGGCGTCAACGCGCGCTCCCCCGGCACATAGCGCGCGATCATCGCGGTCTGCTCGCCGGACCAGACCATGTGCGCATGGGTGTGCATCACCCCCTTGGGCCGGGCCGTGGTGCCCGAGGTGAACAGGATTTGCGCCAGCGCGCCGCTCGGCACGCGGGGCAGCGAGGCGGGCAGGGCGGTCGCCTGCCCCTGCCATAGCGCGTCCCACCGCCGAAAGCCGGCTTCGGGCGCGTCGGTTCGCGCCTCATAGATGCGCTCGATCCGCGGACATTTGGCCAAGGCGGGCATGTAGGCGCCGCGAAATGCCGGCTCGGAGACGAGCGCCACAGCTTCGGAGAAATCGAACAGATAGACCAGTTCGTCGGCGGTGCAGGCGATGTTGGTCGGAACCGCCACCACGCCTATCTTCGCCAGGGCGAACAGCGTCAGCAGAAAGGGCGGAATGTTCGGCAGATGGATGACGACCTTGTCGCCGGCGCGAATGCCGTCCGCCAGCAGCCCGTTGGCGACCTGGTTGACGCGCTCGTCGAAGGCCCGATAGCTGAAGCGCTCGATCGCGCCCGCCTTGTCCTCAGCGATCAGATAGTCGCGATCGCCGTACAGCGCCGCGCGCTCTTCCAGCAGATCGCGAAGATTCCGTTCGCCGACAAGGTCCACAGCGCGATCTCCCGTCTACGCCCCGATACTTCTTATTGTTCGTGGAAATATACCAACGGGTATGATAATCGCAAGTCTTCGCGATCGATGAACGCGAGTCGCAATCAGAGGAGAGAAACGATGAATTCCCCTTCGAGACCGCCGATCTTACCGGTTCCGGAGCCGGAATTGACGCCGCGCGAGGTGATCGCGCGGGCGGCCGCATTGCGACCGTTGGTTCGTGCCGATGCCGACGCCGCCGAGGAGCGGGGCGGATATTCGGACGAACTGCATCACGTGTTCATGAAGGCTGGTCTGTATCGCATCGTCCAGCCGCGCATGTTCGGCGGTTACGAATTTCCCATCGATGTATTTTACCGTGCGATGCTCGAAATATCGCGTGGCGACCCGGGCATCGGCTGGTGCCTGACCCTGTGTGCCTCGCATCCTTTTCTGGTTGCGTCGCATTGGTCGGAGGAAGCCCAGCGCGATTTCTTCGGCAGCGACGGTTTCTACGCTTCGCCGCACCGGCCGGCGCCGATGGGCACGGCAACGCCAACCGAAGGCGGCTATATCCTCGAGGGCGTCTGGGATTATTGCTCCGGTATTCCGCATTCATCGCATTTTGTCGGCGGCGCCATTGTGCTGGACGGCAAGAATCCGCCGGATGTGGTCAATTTCGTCGTTCCCAAGAACAAGGTGACCGTCCTCGACGATTGGGGCCGCGACCGCACGCTCGGGATGCGCGCGAGCGGCTCGAACAGCGTCAAGGTGGATAAGGTCTTCGTGCCGGCCCATCATGCCGTCATCACGTTGCGGCTCTGGGCCGGCCCGGAATCGATGGTCGGGGGCACGCCCGGCACCCGGCTCCACGGCAATCCGATGTATCTCGGCCGCGTGGTGGGGCCTTATCATATGTCGTTGGTGACGCCGGTGATCGGCGCCGCGCGCGCCGCCATCGACGAATTCGAGCAAATCATCACGACGCGCAAAACACTGTTTCCGCCCATTATACCGCGGGCCGAGCATGGCGATTTTCAGCGCGCCCTGGGACAGGCAATGACGCTGGCCGACGCGGCGGAGGCGATCATGGTCCGCTCGGCCCAGATGTACATGGAGCTTTGCCAACGGTGGGCCGAGACCGGCCAGCCGATTACCGTCGAGGACAATCTTCGGCTTTGGGGGCAGGTCCAGCACGCCGGACGAACGGCTTGCGAGGCGACGGAGATCATCTTCAATGCGGCAAGCTCGTCGGCGACCAAGAAGGGGCAGCGCATTCAGCGCTACTATCGCGATTGCGCCATGTACCGCAGCCATTTCTCGGCGCAATATCTCAACTTCGCCGCGCCGATCGCGCGTGCACATCTTGGCCTGGATGTCGGATTGATGGACCTTTAGGCGCGTTTGCAATGACCGACGCATCTCGGATGATCCGCTTCAACGGCCTCGCCGTTCCCGCCGGTATTGTCAGCGGGCTGGGGTGCCGTGCCGCCGTCGGCGGGGAATTCGACCGGTTGGAACTAAAAAGCATCCTCGTTCTGTCCAGCCCAAGCCTGCGTAGGCACACCCGATTCATCGATGAGCTTGCCGGGCAGTTGGGCGCGCGCGTGGCGGGGATTTATGACGGCGTCGTCGCGCACAATCCCGATACCGCGCTTCGTCAGGCCATCGAGTTCGCGCAGCCGCTGAAGATCGACGGCGTGTTGAGCGTCGGCGGCGGCGCCGTCCATGACGCGGCAAAAGCGCTCGCGCTGATGATTCCGAGCAGGCGCGACATCGCGACTTTCGCCGGCCGCTTCGAGCCGCCGGCGACATTTCATCCCACGCTGGTCGATTTCGAGCCGCTGCCCGTCCTCACGATGCCCAGCACGTTTTCGGCCGCGGAGGTCATGGCGGGCGGTGGGTTCACCGATACCGCGACGCGCGAGAAGCCGATCGTGGCGCATGCCAAGCTGACGCCGCGATGCGTGTTTCTCGACGGCGAGATTGTTGCCTCGACCCCGCGTGAGATTCTCGCCGCAAGCGGGATGAACGCGGTCCATCATTGTCTCGAAGCGCTCTATTCGCTCGGCCATCAGCCCATCACCGATGCGTTGGCGCTCGCGGCTTTAGTGGAGCTGTTCGAAACGCTGCCGGCGCTGGCGCCACGGCAGCCGCTTCCACCTCCCGATATTTTCCAACGTACCATCGTCGCTTCGGCGATGTCCGGGCTGACCTACGGCAATTCGGGGCTTGGGATCGGCCATGCGATCTGTCACAGTCTTGGCGGCCGCTATGGTTTATCGCACGGCGAATCCAACGCCGTGATCTGCCGCCACAGTCTGCGTTTCAACGTGGATTATGCTGCCGACCAACTGTCGCGCGCAGCAAGGGCGGTCGGCGCGCCGAACATGGTCGACGCGTTGGATCGTCTGGTCGAGTGGCTTGGCACGCCGCGGTCGCTACGCGAAATCGGCCTGCCCGAGGGCCAATTCGTCCGGATCGCGGACGATCTCATGCACGACCCGGGCACATATTCCAATCCGCGGCCGGTGACGCCAGAGGCGGTGATACGGCTTCTGGAGGAAGCCTGGTAAGACCGGTTAGCGGTCGGTGGCGCGAAGCGTATTCAGCGAGAGTTGCACCAGCCGTTCCGCGAGGTTTTCACGCGACAAGCGGCCGCCGGGCCGATACCAGACAAAGACCCAGGTTATCAGGCCGGTCAGCGCCTGGGTGGCGACGCCAGGATCGTCGATCCGGAAAATATCTTCATTGGCGCCGCTCCGAATCAGCTCCGTCAACTTGCGATCGAATTGGTGCCGATATCGCTCGATGCTTTTTCCCGCCTTGGGCGACAGGTATTTTTGCTCCCGAAAATAGATCGCGATCCAGGACTGATGCTCCATCGCCCAGAGCGCCAGTTGCCGAACCGCCGACTTCAGACGGTTCAGCGTGTCGCTTTCTTCGGCGATCGCGCGTTCCAGAATCTCGATCGAATAACGCGTGACGCGGACGCAGATATCGTCCAGGATTTCGGTCTTGTTGTCGAAATGGTAGTAGATGTAAGGCTTGGTGACGCCGAGGGCGGTCGCGATCTTGTCGACGCGCGCGCCGTCATAGCCCTTTTGATAGAATTGCCGCGCAGCTTCTTCGAGAATGCGCTCGCGCTTGAAGGCGTTAACTTCTTCGCGGATCACGGGCGACGCTTCCGGATGTGGCGATGAACCAACTCATTCCGCATCGAACCAGATGCACCGGGCGATGGCAATGGCGGCTAGGCCGCCAGCCGCAACGCCCCGACACGCCCCGGCACCGCCACCTCCTTGAGACGCGGCAGCACCTCGCTGGCGAATAGCCGCGCGCTCTTCGTCGCTTCCTCGATCGGCATGCCGCCATAGTTAAAGACGCCGACGAAGCCATTTGCATTCAGCATTTTTTGGTATGACATGATGCGGTCGAAGCACTGACGCGGCGTGCCCCAAACATTCATCTCGGTTAGAAAGTCGATGAACGTATCCTCGCCTTGCGCCCGGATGCGCTGCGACATTCTGCCGTAATATTCATAGCCGGGAATGCTCGCCAGTTCGGGGCTGGCGAAATCGTAATGGTCCATCGCCGATTTGCAGTAGCGTCGGATATATTTTTCCTTCATCGCCTCGGCCGCCGCCGCGTCTTCATGGCACGCCACCCAGCTAACGACTATCGGGGGCGGCGCTTCGACGCCGTTTATAGCGAGATAGGTCTCGCGATAAACCTGCAACTCGCGCAGCGTCGTGTCCCAGGGCTTTTGGGGAATAATCAACAGCCCGACGCCGAGGCGCGCCATCAATTTCGACGATTCCGGGGAGACCGCCGCCGCGTATATTCGGCCGCGGAAGGAATGACGCGGCCGCGGCCGGATGGGGGTTGGCGGCTGGCGATAGAATTCGCCTTGATGCTGGATCGTTCCGGTCTCCAGCGCGCCGATGATCGCCTCGGCGTATTCGGCGAAGCGCTGCCGCGATTCGCCCATCGGCAGGCGCAGATTGTCGAATTCGACGCGGCCGACTCCGCGACCTAGTCCCAGTAAGACGCGCCCATCCGACAGCGTATCGAGCACAGCGGTCTCCTCGGCGACACGAACCGGCTCGTGCCAAGGCAGCACCGTCACCATGGAGCCCAGCAGCAGGCGCGAGGACCGCGCCGCCATGTAGGTCAGGAACTGCGTGACATTGGGGCACATCGTGTAGTCGCTGAAATGATGCTCGGCGCCCCAAATCGAATCGAAACCGAGCGGGTCGGCGAGATCGGCGAACGCCATGTTCTCCCGATAGATTTCCCAATCCGGCCGACGATTGATATTTTGAAAGAACGCGCTCATTCCGACATGCATCGCGGCCTCGTTAGCAATTCCGAATTATACCCTAGGGTATAATTTGCGCTTTTGTCAACCAGCGTCGGCCCTTCCCGCAAGCGAAAAGGCAAAACCGCTACCATCTCCCGTTTGCGCGCAACCGGCCGCCGGTATATTTTTTTTACGCTTTCACTGCTGGCACGAAGCGGGTTGGTTAGTTCGCGCAACGCCCGATTCGGCCGAAGAGAATTGGGGGAAACGGAGCCGACATGCCAACTAAAGCGAAGGAGAAAAAGATTCGGTCGCCAGCGCGACCCGCTTCGGCCCGGCGGCGGCGTGCGGCCGACGAAGATATTATCGATCCAAGATACATTGTGCCCGGGCTGTCGCGCGGCTTGGCGTTGCTACAGCTTTTCACGCGAAAATACCCCATGCGGACGTTGGCGGACCTCGCATCCGGGCTCGGCCTGTCCCGGTCAGCGGCCTATCGTCTCGTCTATACACTCGAAAAGAGCGGTTTCATCGAGCGCGATTCAGCGACACGGCGCTACCGCGTGACGTCCAAGGTGTTGATGCTTGGCTTCGAATATCTCAGTTCACAAACGCTGATCGAGTTGGCTCAACCCGCACTGGTCAAATTGGGAGCGTCGATTCCCGCTTCTGCTTATCTGGTCATCCTTGACGGTTGGCAGTCGGTCTATATCGCGCGCGTCGCCCCCTCGGTCGGGCTGGTGAGCAATCTTCAGGTCGGCTCGCGTCAGCCCGCACATTTGACGGCGAGCGGCCGTGTCCTGCTTGCCGACCTCGCGGAGGAACGACTGTCGAGTTTTTACGCTCGGTTGAAGCGCGACGGCGATTCGGTCGCCCGCCGCATGCCGCTCTATCAGTTGAAGCGCCAAGCGGCGGAAGATCGCTCGACCGGACATGTCTACCATAAGTCGGTGCTGGATCCCGGATTGAGCAGTTGCGCCATGCCGATCCGCGACAGTTCGGGCCACGCGGTGGCCGCCATCACCGTCGTCGGCATGGATAACGCGGTGAAGGCGTTCGGTGGCGAGAAGTCTTTGGCGCGCGCCCTCCACGACGTAACGGAGGACCTGTCGATGCGGCTTGGATTCCGCCACTAAAAAAGAGCCGGCCCTCCGACACCGGAGAGCCGCGAGTTGGGAGGATACTCCTAGTCCGAACGCCGTTTCGCCAAGGAGCCGCCCGGAGGACGAGGGCATCGCACGCTAACAGCCATTGCCGGTGCGTGACAGAACTGAAAAGGTATTGCACTGAACCGTTTCGGCATTGGATGGATGGCTGACGACGACCTAGGCATAGGGTTTCTTTGATTTGGTGGGAGGACGCGTCATGAACGCGATCGTCGGTGCCGGCGAATTTCGCTATCAGGTCGAGGACGAATGGGGGCGCTTGCCCGAGCATTGGTCTTTCGATGAGGTCGCGGCGGTCGCCGTAGACCGCCGAGACAATGTCTATGTCTTCAATCGCGGCGAACATCCGATGATCGTGTTTGACCGGACCGGAGGTTTCCTTCGATCTTGGGGGGAAAGTTTGTTTGTGCGGGCGCACGGGCTCCATTTTGGCCCCGACGAATTGCTCTATTGCACCGACACGGGCGACCACACGGTTCGGAAATGCACGCTCGACGGCAAGGTGCTCTTGACCATAGGAACGCCGGGCAAGCCCGCGCCGTTTATGAGCGGGCGGCCGCACTGCCGCTGCACGCATTCGGCGCTTTCCCCCAAGGGCGACATTTACGTCACCGATGGCTATGGCAACGCCAGGGTTCACAAATATTCGCCGGACGGCAGATTACTCTTCTCTTGGGGCGAGGCCGGCACCGATCCAGGGCAATTCAACGTGCCGCATAATATCTGGTGCGATAATGACGGCTGGGTTTTTGTCTGCGATCGCGAGAACCATCGCATCCAAGTGTTCGGCGGCGACGGAAAGTACGAGACGCAGTGGAACAACCTGCATCGCCCGATGGCGTTGAGCGTGCCACATGGCGCTTGTCCTTATTGTTTTATCGCGGAAGCTGGCCCGGAACTCGATGTCAATCTCGCGTTTCCGAATCTCGGACCGCGAATCACGATCGCCGACAGGAAAGGCAAGCCGATCGCGCGTCTGGGCGGATTGCACGCGGGGCACAAGCCCGGGTATTTCGTCGCGCCGCACGGCATCGCGGTCGATTCCGTGAGCGACCTCTATGTCGCCGAGGTGACGCGAAGCGCGTGGGCTCGAACCTTCCCCGGCGTGCCCGTTGCCGAGAAGTTGCGCACGCTGCAGAAGCTCGTCCACATCGAGGATCAAAAGACCTAGACCGGCGACGGCAGGATTTCGGCGCGGCACTCGCCGAAGCCGATGGACGCGAAACCGTCGCGGCTTGCGTGCGCGCGGAATATCACCTCGTCGCCGTCGGCCAGATAGTGCCGGATTTCGCCGGAACGGAGCGAAATCGGATTTTTCCCGCCGCTGGCGATTTCGAGCAGGCTGCCGAACCCGTCGGGTGTCGGGCTGGAAATCGTGCCCGAGCCGAACAGGTCGCCGGATTGGAGCCGGCAACCACCGCTGCTGTGATGGGTGACGAATTGCGCCGGCGTCCAATAGAGATTGGTCGCGTTCGTCCTCGACAAGCGTTGCGCCTCCATGCCCGCCGCCTTCATCTTGGGAGTCAGCAAGAGGACTTCCAACTCGATATCCAAACTACCCGAGGCTTGGTCGCCGGCATCGCTTAAATAGGGCAGGGGGGTGGGGTCCGCGTCGGCACGGGCAGGCAACGGCGCACGGAACGGCGCCAATGCTTCCGGAGTCACGATCCAAGGCGAGACCGTCGTCGCGAAATTCTTGGCGAGAAACGGCCCCAGCGGCTGCGCTTCCCACGCCTGGATGTCGCGCGCGGACCAGTCGTTCAGCAAGCAATAGCCGGCGATATGGTCGGGCGCGCCAGCGATCGCGATCGGATCGCCGTGCCGGTTTCCCGGTCCTATCCAGATGCCGAGCTCGAGTTCGTAGTCCAGGTTCGCCGCCGGGCCGAAACTGGGCATGGCGTCGCCGGCGGGTTTGCGTTGCCCGCGCGGCCGCCGGACCGGTTCGCCAGAAATTCCCACCGTCGAGGATCGGCCGTGATAGGCGATGGGCATGTGTTTGTAATTCGGCAGCAGCGGATTGTCGGGACGGAACAGCCGGCCGGCATTGGTCGCATGATGGATGCCGGCATAAAAATCCGTGTAGTCGCCGATCGTCGCCGGCAAATGCACCGCGCAGTCGGCAGCGGGAACGACAAAGCGCGAGCGAAGCGGTTCGACGTCGGCACGCGCGGAGCCGGCGGCGTCGAGTATCCGCGACACCTGCCGGCGCAACGCCTTGCGATGGAAGCTGCCCAGTTCCAGGAAATCGTTGAGCCGCGATCCGCTTGCCGCCTCGGCCGCCCGCTTCGCATCGCCGGTAAAGAGGTTGTTGGCCAGCATCGCCGCCAAATCCAGCACGGTATCGCCGACGGCGATCCCGCCGCGCGGCGCGGTATCTTGCGTGCTAAAAACCGCGAGTGGCAGATTTTGGACCGGAAATTCCGGGTGGCCGTTTGCCGATTCGATCCAGCTCCGCCGCGATGCAAGATGGGTTTCGTCAACCATGGTCACGGCGCGCGGAACAGTTTCGGAATGTCGCGCCAGCAATCGTCGTAATTCGGCTGAAGCGACGGCAGCGTCAGGGCGTGGCGCGTCGGCCGCATGACCGCGCTGCTCTCGAACATGAATGCCATCGTATCGTCGATCTTGTGCGGCTTCAGGGGAATCTCCATCGCCTTGGCTGCGGTCGTCGCGTCGGGACCGTGCGCGCTCATGCAATTATGCAAAGAGATGCCGCCCGGCAAGAAGCCTTCTGACTTGGCGTCATAATGCCCCGCGATCAATCCCATGAATTCGTTCATGACGTTGCGATGGAACCAGGGCGGACGAAAAGTATGTTCGGCGACCAGCCAGCGCGGCGGGAAAATAACGAAGTCGACATTGGCGAGGCCGGGCACCGCGCTCGGCGACGTCAGGACCGTGAAGATCGACGGGTCCGGATGGTCGAAGCTGACCGAGCCGATCGTATTGAAGCACCGCAAATCGTACTTGTAGGGAAAATTATTGCCGTGCCAGCCGACGACATCGAAAGGCGAACGGTTGAGCGTCGTGGCCCAGAGCGCGCCCTGGAATTTTTCGATCAGTTCAACGGGGGCGCCGCGATCCTCGTACCACGCTTCGGGGGCAAGAAAATCGCGGGGATTGGCCAGGCCGTTGCCGCCGATTGGGCCGAGATCTGGCAGCCGCAGCGGCGCGCCGCGATTCTCACAGACATAGCCGCGCGCCGGCGCGTCGATCAACTCGACGCGGAACTTCATGCCACGGGGAATGACGGCAATTTCGCCCGGACTCAGCTCGATACGCCCGCACTCGGTGGCGAGCCTTAGGCTGCCCTGCTCCGGCACCAGAAGCAGCTCGCCGTCGGCATCGAAAAAGACCCGCTCCATCGAGCGCGTGATGCCGTAGACATGGACCGATATGCCGCCCGGCGTCGATGCCTCGCCGGTCGCGGCGATGGTCGTGAGGCCATCGAGGAAATCAGTCGGCTGACTGGAAATCGGGAGCGGATCCCACCGGAAACGATTGGGATTGGGCTCCGCCAACGCGGTCTCGATCGCGCCTTGCTCGATACGGTGGAACGCGGGATGCGCCGCGGACGGGCAAATTCGATAGAACCAACTGCGGCGCATTTCTCTTCGCGGCATCGTGAACGCGGTGCCAGAAAATTGCTCGGCATAAAGACCCAGCGGCGGCCGCTGCGGCGAATTCTGTCCTTGCGGCAACGCGCCCGCGAGTGCCTCGGTCGCGAACTCGTTTCCGAAGCCGCGAAGGTAGCGGAGCGTCACGTCTGCGGTTGGTTTGGAAATGGCATTCATGCAGGCATTCTCGCCTAAGGTTGCAGAGGCGTCTGTCTTGACTTCCAGAGCCAATGGGCAAAGCTACTACCAAGTACAATTATACAATACCAGGTACAGCCCCTCTCAAGAGAGGAATGAATCATGGTCATGGTGTCGTCCGAACAACGGGTCTTGTCCGGCGCCGAGGAAACATTCATTCGCGTCGACCTGGCGGCGTGTTATCGCTTGGCGGCACATTTCGGCTGGGACGAGCTTGTCCTCAACCACATTTCGGCACGCGTTCCCAGCGAACCGAACCATCTGCTGCTGAATCCGCTCGGTCTGACTTGGGATGAAATCCGTGCGTCGGATTTTGTCAAAATCGATTTCAGCGGCGCGGTCGTTGACGGTCCCGCGCGCCGGCTCAATCCGGCAGCAATGGCGCTTCATGGCGGCGTTCATGCGGCGCGGCCCGACATCAATTGCGTCATGCATCTCCATACCAATGCGGGCATCGCGGTATCGACCCACCCCGACGGGTTATTGCCGCTGGCGCTCGATGGCACGCAATTTCACGCGGAGATCGCCTATCACGAGTTCGAGGGCATCACCGCCCATGACGAAGAACGCGAGAGTTTGACGAGCGATCTGGGCCGGAAATCGATCATGTTCCTGCGCAACCACGGGACGGTCTATTGCGGCCGCACTATTCGCGACGCATTCTTTCGCGCCTTCATTGTCGAGAAAGCCTGCCAAATCCAGATCGCCGCGCTGTCCCAAGGCATAACGCCGCGCCGAATCCCGGACGCGATCGTGAACTCGGTGGTAAAGGAATTCGGGCCCCTCAACACGGGGCTGACGGACCTGGTGTTCGATGCCATGAAACGCAAACTCGACCGGATTGACCGGTCCTATCGGGACTAGGAAAGCAATCCCGATGGCGACGGTCGGCCGATGTTCCACCCGTAGAAAAGATCGAAATAACGGGGTCGCGGCGTGACGACCACCGACAAAACCAGAATTGTCGCGGAGGGGTTCATCCGGCTGCTGGTCCAAGAGGGCAAGGTCCGCGAAGCCTTCGAGACGTATGTCGATCCTCGCGATTATATCCAGCACGACCCTTTGGCCGAGGATGGCCGCGACAACGCCATTCGCTATATCGAGGGGCTGCTCAGGGACAGTCCGGACTTTCAGGCCGAGGTAAAGCGTATCCTGGTCGATGGCGATCTGTTCGCGGCTCACATTCACGTCAAAACGAATTCCGAAGATATCGGTACGGCCGTGGTCGACATCTTCCGCGTCGTCAACGGCAAGATCGTCTAACATTGGGATGTTCTGCAACCAATTCCAGCCGACCGGACCAACAAACGGCCGATGGTTTAGTCAAGCCTCATCAGCGCCGTCGGCGTAAACGGCACCAATTCGTCTAACCTTCCGTCGCGAACCTTGGCCGCCCAAGCCGGATCGACCAGCAACGCGCGACCGACCGCCACCAGATCGACCTCGTCTTGCTCGATCATGCGCAACAGCCGGTCGATCCCTTCGATCTCCGAGCCTTTCTTCTCGACGAAGCCGGTCAGAAAATCGTCGTCGAGCCCGACCGAACCGACCGTGATCGTCGGCATGCCGGTCAGCTTCTTGGTCCAGCCCGCCAGATTGAGGTCCGAGCCGGGAAATTCCGCCTGCCAGAAGCGACGCTGCGAGCAATGGAACAGATCGACGCCGGTATCGACCAGCGGCGCGAGGAAGCGCCCGAGCTCGTCCGGCGCAGTCGCGAGCTTGGCGGCGAAATCCGCGATCTTCCATTGCGAAAAGCGCAGGATGATCGGGAAGTCGGCGCCGACCGCGCGCCGGCAAGCCTGAACCACCTCGACCGCGAAGCGCGTGCGTTGCGCCAGATTGCCGCCATAGCGGTCGGCGCGGCGATTGGTGGCCGACCAGAAGAATTGGTCGATGAGATAGCCGTGGGCGCCGTGCAGCTCGATGCCGTCGAAGCCCAGCCGCTTGGCGGCCGCGGCGCTGTGCGCATAAGCCGCGATGACCTCGGCGATCTGGTTATCCGTCATCGGCGGGACGACATTCTCGGCGAGTCCGCCGGCGCCGAGCTGGACCGGGCGGGCACCGACGCCCGACGGACCCACCGGCGTCACCTCGGGATTCGGCCCGTCGCCCGGCTTACGCATCAGCCCAACATGCCAGAGCTGCGGCATGATTTTGCCGCCGGATTCGTGCACGCCTTTCAGCACCTCGGCCCAGCCTGCCAGCGCCGCCGCGCCGTGGAAGAATGGCACTTTCGGATCGTTGAGCGCCGCGTCGTGAGCGATTCCGGTTCCTTCGGTCAGGATCAGTCCGACGCCGCCTTCGGCGCGCCGCCGGTAATAGGCGGCGACATCAGGTCCGGGTACGCCGCCCGGCGAATGGCTCCGCGTCATCGGCGCCATAACGATGCGGTTCGGCAAAGAGAGCTTCGGCGAGACGAACGGTCGGAACAAGACGGCGGATGAAGTCACGTGGAAATCCTTAAAGGCATGAAAAGATTAATCCTAACAGTCAGACGGCTGTCGCCGATGCCGCCTCCGCGATCCAGGCGCGAATTCGGTCGGGCGAGGCGATGCGCGCCCATTGCCGCTCGGGATAGTTGAAGCTTTCGGTGAACTCGTCGGCGATGACCGGATATTGGCTCATCGCGCCGAGGAGTTGAAGGAAATCGTTGCTCGGCGGCAGGATCATGGCGTTGGTCCACTGATAAGCGCTGAGGATGCGCTCCTCGCGCCGGCGCGCGACGGTTTCGCAGAACAGGCGGTCGAACGCGGGTGTCCTGAGAATCTCCTCGCCGAGGATGAAGGCCGCGTAAGACGCGACGTTCGCCCCTTGGCCCGCCACCGGGTCCATGGCGATGTGCACGTCGCCGAGGGCGATCGCCATCTTGCCGTCGCCGAGATCGACGTGAGAGCGCCGCACGGTGGGTGTGACTGAACCATAGAGCTGGCCCAGTGGCCCTTGCAGGTCGAAGCGCGCTCGGTCGATGTGCTCGTAGATCGTCGGAAAGTGGCGCTCCGCCGTGGCCAGGAGCGTGTCGAGAAAGAGGCGCGGATTGTCGTCGTAGCGCAAGCGCGTCATGGCTTCGAGTTCGCCGCCCGGCACGCTCTCCATCAGCAGGGCATGGATGGGACCGGAGAAGCTGAAGGTCGGCATGTCGATCAGCTCGCCATTGCCCGGTGAGACCGAAAGCGTGACGCCTTGCGGATCGGCCGAGCGGACGCCGGTGAAAATCCCGACCGTCAACGTGCGCAGCGCCTGCGGCAGCGAAACCTCGGGGATCGGCTCGAACAGGCGCGCGAGCGGGCCTCTGCCGCTGCTGACGACCAGGAGATCGAAGCGCGCCGCCAGCTTGGCGATATCGTCGGCGCCGATCTCGCGATACTCGATCGTTCCGCCACGCGTCATGAAGTTGGTCATGAGGCGGGGCAAATAGACGCGATAGTCGACGGCGCGGCTCCGCTTGGTGAATTTGCCGCTGAAGGCGAGCGGCCGCGGCAGATTGAAATAATGGTGATGATGCATATAGCCGACTTCCTCGGCGGACCAGTGGCAGACATCGAGGCTGCGCTCGCGGTCGAGGGTGATGAAATGGTGGCCGACCGAATTGGGCAGCCGCATCCCGGCGACTTGATCGGGATTGCGTTCGGTGATGACGATCGGCTGAAGCCCATGCCGCTGAAGATAGAGAGCGAGATGAAGGCCGGCGGTTCCTGCGCCGACAATGCCAATCTTCCTGTCCATGTCTTCCTCCCCGATGGGCTGCCGCGTCATTGGCGGCTTGGTTGATGTGTTATTTCGAACTGAGCGTGGCGCCTCCGTTGTGGCTTGGCACCAGGCAAGACAGAAGTGGCGCGACGTTCGCCTGGCTTTCGAGCGCCGCGATAATCGCGATGAATTGTTCGACGGTATCCGTGCCGACCGCCAACTCTGGTTGCAGCGCGCGGACGAGGGCCGCCTGCTCGTCGAAAGTCGGCCGTCCGACGGGGGCGCCGACCTCGCTGGAAATCATCCGCCCGTCGGTGGTGCGTATCTTGAGGCGACAGGACCGGATCGCGATGGTTTCATCGGGAACGATGCGCACGCGTCGGGCTAGCCGAGTGACGGTCGGATTGTCAAACCGCAGCATGCCGTCGATGGCGACGTGCCGGTCGAGCAGCGCCAGCGCCATGCAGAACTGGCCGCTCATCGACGTTGCCGTGTGCGTGTCATAGGGGCCGGCATTGTCCGTGCCGGGATAATTCGCCTCGAACGGATTCAGTTCGAGCCGGATCTCCTCGATGCCGTCCGGCGTCAGGCGATGCTCCTGGGCGAGCGCGATCATAATGCCCACCGGCCCTTGCAGGATGGCGCAGACAGGATAAGGCTTGATGGTCGCCTCGGCGATTTGCCAATCCTCGCCAAGCCGGTCCGTGATCGAGCGCGCCGCGTCGGTCGAGCCGGTTAGCGCCTTGTAGAACCCCATCGGTCCTTCGAGGATTTGATGCGCGGCGCCGGCGCCGAGTTCCGCCGCCAGTGCCGCGGTGACGCCGTTGCGCGCGGCAAAGCCCAACTGCAGCGGCCATTCGGGGCTGCCCTCGTGCCAAACCTGGCCCAGCCCACCGGCGAGATGGGCCGCGAAGCCCAGCGCGTCGGCGATTGTCCGGCCGTCGAGGCCGAGCAACTTGGCGGCAGCGGCGGCGGCGCCGAAGCCGCCGAACAGCATCGCCGGCCGATAGCCCCTCGGCGTCACTACGCCGGCGACCGGACGGCCGACGCGGCCGATGATCTCGTAGCCGAGAATGCACGCGGTAAGGAACTCGGCGCCGGTGCGTCCGCGTGCCTCGGCGACCGCCAGGGCCGCCGGTATCGTGGCGGCGCCGGGATGCGAGGTCGAGCCCGGATGCGTATCGTCCTGCGATCGTGCGTGCATCAGCGCGGCATTGGCGAAGACCGCGCCTTCGAGCGCGATCTTGCTGCCGTCCCACAGCATGGTCGCTTGCGGCGGCGCGGACCAAAGTCGGCGGGCGATGATGTGGCCGATGGTTTCGACCCGGCGTCCCGCCAGGGTCATGGTGAAATCATGCAGCAGACTCACCTTGGCGCGCCCGATAACGGCCGGCGGGATGTTCGCCAGATTGGTCTCGGCGACGAACGCGCCGAGTTGCTCTGTTACCGTCGCCGACATTGCCTCTAGTCCCGGCCGAATGGAATGGTGGGCGCGTGGCCAAGGCGCGCCGCGCCGCTGTCGGCGTAAGCCTGCTTGCGCAGCAAGGCATGTTGGGTCAAGACGTGGATGTCGCGAAGCCGCCGTTGCAGCGGGGCGGATTCATAGATGCTGCCGCCGCCCGCTGCGGTGTGGCAGGCATCCACGACCCGCACGCTGGCATCGATGATCCAAACGACCGATTGCAGAACGCGAACCGTCGTCGCGCGCCGGAGCGGCCCGTTATGCGCCTCGCGCCAGCACCACAGCGATTCGGACTCAAGGAGCGCCAGCGCCGCCTTGAGATCGGCCTCGGCGCGGCCGAGCGCGTCCTGGAACAATTCCGAATCCGCCATCCGCTGGCGCGCCAGCGCGCGGCTCTTCCCGGCGAGGGCGATCGCGGTGAGGTCATCGAGCGCGCCTTGCGCGATGCCCGCCGCCATGGCGGCGAAGTGAAAGGCGTGCAGCGTGAATTGTCCGAAGAAGTACGGGCCTTGAACACAAGGCTCGCCGCCGATCAGATCGAACGCGCGCGATTCCGGGGCAAAGGCATCGTGCAGGGCGACGTCCGGACTGCCGGAGCCTTTCATGCCCGCCGCGTGCCACGTGTCGATGATCTCGTAATTCGCGGCCGGCAGCATGAACGCGCGAAGCAGCGGCACGCCGGGCGCCGGGCCTGGTACCGGCACGCCATTCTTGGTCACGACGCAGTTGGTATTGATGTAGTCTGCATGGTGGGCGCCGCTGACGAAGCCCCAGCGGCCACTGACGCGATACCCGCCATCGACGATTTCGGCGGTGCCGTTCGGCGGCAACGCGCCCGCGACGATGACATCGGGACCATCGGCGTAAATCTCGTCGAAAGTTGCCCGAGGCAGCAGCGACAGGAACATGCAGGAGCCGCCGCCGAACGTCGCGGTCCAACCGGTCGAGCCGTCCGCCGCGCTTAGCGCCGAGCAGATTTTGAGATTGTAATCGAAATCGACCTCGAGGCCGCCATGGCTCTTCGGCACCATCATGCGGAACAGGCCGAGCGCGCGGAGGTCTTCGACCAGATCGCGGGGCAGGCGTCGCGCGGTCTCAATCTCCTGACCGCGCGCCGCGATTTTCGGCGCGTAGTCGCGAACGGCGTCGAGCAGTCTTTGTCCCGCGTCGCCGGTCATTGTGGCACGAACCGGAATGCCGCCTGCTCGACCAGCAGCGGGTACGGCGCGCCTCGGAATGTCGGCACGCCATCGACCGAGAATTCGGACCATAGTGTCAGCGCGGCGCGCAAGGTTTCTTCCAGGACCAACATCGCCACGAATTGGCCGACATAAAAATGATGGCCCAGACCGAAATTCAGGAACGGTGTTTTTGACTTGCGCGCGATGTCCATCTGGCGTGGCCGCTCGAAGGCTTCGGGATCTAAATTGGCGCCGAGCACGTTGGCGACGATCGCGACGTCTTCCGGGATCGTGACGCCGCACAGCTCGATCTCTTCCGGTGGAATGCGAGTAATACTGAGCACCGCCGACCGAACGCGCCTCGCTTCCTGAATCGCCGAACGGAGCAGGGCGGGCTGCTGCTTCAACAGCCGCCATTGATCCGGATGTTCCGCCAGCGCGATGAAGACCATGCACATGCTGGCATTGGTGCCGTCGGTGCTGCCGCCGAGGATGTTGATCGCGATGTTCACCACCTCGTCGCGCGTCAATTCGCCTCGGGCCTCCGCCGCGATCATCAGCGAAATCAGATCATCGCCCGGCCGTGCCGCGCGCCGCTCGATCAGATCGAGCATATAGGCCTCGCCGTCGGCGAAGGCCGCTTCGATCTCGTCGCGCCGCTCGCGATCGAAATGAAAAACTTGGTTCATCGTTTGCGAGAAATTTGTCAGCCTCGGCACATCGTCCGACGGCGCGCCGATCATCCGGCAGAACAGCGACGGCGGCAGCCGATGGCCGACGAACGCCGCCATGTCGCAACGGTCGGCCTCGAGTGCGTCCCGGAGCCATTCCGTCGCCAGCGCGCTCGCTAACGGCCGCAGCGATTCGACCTCCGCCGGCGCGAAGAATGGCGCCAGCACCTTGCGCATGCGTGCGTGATCGGCGGGGTTCGCCGCCATCAATCCGTTCAAGGCGAACACATCATAGGCGCGGCCTTCCGTGATCCCAGAGGTGGCGAACATTTTCGCGAAGGCCACCGTGAGTTGGGGCTCGCGGAGCATGTCGAAACAGGCCGCGTGCGATAACAATTCGATGCCACGGGAACTGCGTGCCACAGGCCCCAACGGGCGCACCGCGTCGATCGCATCGAGCGGCCGTTCGGCATATTCGGCCGCGAAAACATCGAGTTCGGGCAACGCGGATAATTCCATAACGGTCTCTCAATAGGACGCGAAGCGTGATGGAACGGACCCGGACATACGAACGGCCTACCGTCGAATTCAGCAAGTCAGCCATATTATCGAGATGTCGCACCGATTGGTCGCTGAATAACGGGCTATCGATCCGCAGGCGACTCCGTATCGCAGAGACGAGCCCCCTCAACCCCGATGGTGAGTTTGACATAACAACTCATATGTTAATACGCAAAAGAGGCGATCAAGGGATGGTTGAGACCAGACCAAGGGCGGAGCTGACAGCCCGTTCCTCACTCGTTTCGCGTGTCCAGCCTGCTTCTTCGGCCGCACCGACCTCGGCGGAGCGGTTCTGTCCTGGGTCAATTATCACCAGGAGATGCGCGAACGGCGCGCGAGGTGCTGCCGCTGATGGAGCGGGCGGGCTTGCTCGAACACATCGATGCCCGCCCGAGAGTCTATCCCAATTCCAGCGCTTCCTGCGGCGCCCTCTCGTAGAGGACGCCGCACCGAGCGGTATTGTTAAGAGCCGCGCCCGGCCCTATTCCTTTGGTTGATGCAACAATTTATCTGTTGATAGGCAAAAATAGACGGGAGGGCAGGATCATGGAGGTGACTCGCAGAGACGCGCTGGCAGCCTTGATGGCTGCGGCTGCGATGGTCGGATTGCCGCGCATTGGTCATGCCGATATCCCGGAAATCGTCATCGGCAATCCCAACTGCCTGACCGGCGGCTTCGGCGAAGGCGGCCAAAGATCGACCTGGGGTCTGTTGATCGCGGCCGACGAGGTCAACCGGCGTGGCGGTATCAAGTCGCTGGGCGGCGCGAAGCTGAAGGTCATTCCTGTGGATACCACATCGGATGCACCCGCTCAGGCGGCGAGCGTGACCAAGCGCCTAATCAATCAGAACGGCGCCGTGGCGCTCTATGGCGCTACCGCCAGCGCCATGACCCTGGCCGCACAGATCGAGGCGGAGAAATCGCGAATCCCGCTGGTCACCAACTCCTATGTCGACGCGCTGGTCGAACGCGGCATGAAATACACCTTCAAGATCACCGTGAAGGGCTCGCGGATCTGGAACTTCGCTTTCGATTCGGTGGTCGAGATAATGACCGCGATCAACGGTGCACCGCCCAAGAGTGTGGTGATCTTCATGGGGTCGGACGCCACGGATCAGGCGGTAGCCAGGACGCTGCCCATCGAAGCCAAGCGACTCGGCATTTCAATCGCGTCACAGGTGAACTTTCAAGGCGGCCTAACCGACCCGTCGGTCCTGGTCGTACCGGCGCGGAGCAACAAGCCGGATCTGATCCTGTTCGGCGGCTTCCTCAACGACGCTGTGAGCCGCGTTCCTTCGGATAAAACTTCGCCACCTGGGCAGAGGCGGCCGGCGCATAGAGCGGGGTGGAAAGGCCATGGAACAGCCGGACGGCCAGCAGTTGCGGCCAGGATCCCACGATGAGATAGAGAAACGGTCCGACCGCCTTCACCACCAGGCTGCCCTGCATCAGGCGGCGAAAGCCGAACAGATCCGCCAGCCCGCCGGATGGAAACTTGACGAAGATGCCGGTGATGGTCACCGCCGCCACCAGCAATCCGATGACCTCGGTCAGCGCCCCGAGCTGCTTGGCGTAGAGCGAGGTGATCGGCGTGCGGATCATCTCGTAACTGAGCCGGCCAAGAAACCCCATGCCGCAGAGCAGCACGAAGGGCGATATGCGAAAACCCGCGATCGAGATAGCCGTCGCGCCGGATCGCTTGGGCGGGAAGTGGGATCGTCCTCGGGTGCGTTAGCCATCGGACTATCGCCTGGATCGGCGGGTGGCGCTCTCGACAAGAATCAGCGCCAGACCTGCGAACAGGATAATCCCACCCCATGCCGTCGGCACGCTTAGCCGCGGCAGTAGCAGCCAGACGGCGCCCAGCCAGACGATGATGGCAAGGGCGAAGGCCCCATCGTCGACGAACAGCCCAAAAATCTCGGCGACGATTGCTTTCAACCAGCGCATGCGGGCCTCCTATCGGTTCGAGGCGGCCACATGGGCGCCGCTGCGCGTTCGGCCCCAAGGCACCGTCAGGAGAGCGACGGCAAGGAAACCGGCGACCAGCCCGAGAATCGACCAGTCCTGCCCTGGCCAATCGAATCCCATTCCTTCGCCGACCCAGAAGGCGCCGAAGGCCGTCAAGAGAACACCGACGGCGAACTTCAATGTGTTCTCCGGGATCGACGCCAGCGGCCGATGGACAATGATACCGAGAAGCAGGACCAGCACGAGCGCGGCCAACGCGCCTGCGCTCGCCGGGATCAGGAGCCCGACGCCACCGGCGCCGACCGCGATGACGATGAACACGACCTCAAGTCCCTCCAGCATCGTGATCTTGAATGCGGTGGCGATCGCCACCGTATCCCAGCCCGCGCGTCCGCCGTCGATCCGACGGAGCGATTCGGTTTCCTTCGCGTAAGCAGCCTCCTCGTCATGCAACGGGATCACCCCGGCCGATCGCAGGATCGCCTTGCGCAGCCAGCGCATCCCGAACAGGAGCAGGAGCGTTCCGACCGCGAGCTGCACGACGTCGAGCGGTATGCGGGTCAGCGCCGGCCCGAGAGCCGCAACGATGGCCAGCAATACGACGACTGCTCCGCCACTCCCGACGAGCGCGCCACGCCAGCCGCGGACGGTGCCGACCGCTAGCACAACGGTCAGTGCCTCGACGAACTCGACGAGAGACGCCAGAAAGGCGGCAAGAATGCTTGGGCACGCATGAGCCCAATCCATGATCATTGCTTCTCCAACGGGGGAGTCTGTGCTGGTAATTCACACTACATTTTCGCATGATTAATGTAGCGGATGCGACAACCGACGTCAATTCGACTGTTTGCCTCGGCATAGGTGCCGATGACGGTGAAAACGGCACCACAACAGTTCAGCAACCAGCAGGAACACAATGGTAAATGGTGGCTGAGTGGCAACGGTCCACGTCACTTCGGACCGATCCTCTTGCCGAGCGGCGAACCAGATCGTCGCTGGCATCTTTCCCGGTACATCGCGCTCTGCAGCGACGATCTTCGCTGCAATGCTGGCGGGCACCAGCAACCGTCCCGCCGCGACCGAGTCCGCGTTCCTGGTCGGTATCCCGACGATGTATGCGGCGAGCGCCTATCAACTCTATAGCCAGTTCAAGCAGGGCGGCGGACATGAGCATTGGAGCGCGCTCGTCATCGCCTTCGTTGTTTCGATCATCACCGCGTTCATCGCGGTCAATGGCTGCTCGGTTATATCCAATCGCACCGATACACGGTGTTCGCGATCTATCGGATTCTCTTCGGGCTCGCGCTCCTTGGGCTGGCCGCCATGACATAGGCGGATAAAGCCGCTATTTGATGGTGCTTCGCCTGGAGGTTGGCTGTGCGCGTTTTCCGGTTCCTCCCGGCACGTTCAGCGCTTCTCCGGCGACCACCTTGCGCAACGCATTTAGGGAGTCGAGACTGCGAACCGTCGGTTTGGGGTTCTTTGCGGCCAATCCGACGAGCAGTGCCTCTATGAGTCCAAGCGTCGTCGTGTGCATGCTCAGCATGTCGGCGCGTCCACGCGCAACCGGCAGGACCAAATCTACCCGCCGTCGCAGCTTGGCTGCCAGGCTGTCTGTCAAGAGCAGCTTTTTGATCCGATGGCGATCGGATTCGTCCAATAGGACCGCCAATTCCCGGTAGACGTGGGTATAGGCCATGACGACCAGGACATCTCCGGTGCGGAGTTGTCGAAGGTCATCCGCGAATAGAAGACCGGTGTGGTTCAAGCAGCGTGCATCGATCCCAAATCGGCTGAGCTGTGTCGCAAAATACGCGGCAATCGCACTGGATGGTCCAATTCCGAAGATCACGACGCGCTTCGCCGAGGTGATCAAGTGCACCGCCGTTCGAAACATTTTCGGCGTGATGTCGCGACGCAGATTTTCGATCGCGTCTCGATGAATATCCAGCGTTGCGCTGAATGCCGCATGCAAGTCGTCGCCGACTTCGCGCAATGTCTCTGTCAGGCGGCTTGCGATCGTCCGACTTTGCTTCAATTCGGTGGCCAGGTGGCGGCGGAGTTCGTCCATTCCCTCGAAGCCAAGCGATTTGACCGTTCGCACGACAGTCGCGTCGCTGGTCTTTGCCCTGGCAGCCAATGCTGCCGCCGAAGCAACAAGAACTTCCTCCCGGGACTCCAGCAGGACGCGCGTGACCCGCTGCTCTGCGGGACTCATCTTGTCCAGGCGAAAAGCAACCCGGTCATCGAAATTGGCATATTGCATCCGTCGGCCTCGGATCATGTGTCACAAGCATGACAAGAATGGCCCATATTGGTAGCTTCTGCTACAGACCAATCCGCTTCGCCGGTCGTAGCCGGGCGGCCGCTAGTAAATCCATGTTCATTCCGCCTATCTCTGCAGATTGCAGAAGGGGGCCCCGTCTGCGCGCGTACTGCCGGTTCAAGCTCACTTAGTGACGGAAGCTGCGTGGCGATATCGTTCAGTTCTTCCTCTATATGACGGTCTTTTTCAACTTCGACAGCCTTTGAATGGTCTGGTGTGCCGGAAACTTAATGCAGGTGGCTGATCCTCATCGTTCCCGAGGAAAAACTAACATCGGCAAATACTTCCAGACAAACAAATGGCCCTCTCAACCTCTCGTCGGTGTGCGCATTGAACAATGTCAACCGATCAAGCGCCGAGCCAGCGAAATGACTTTGCAAGAAAGGCATTGCGCTAACGCATCAGGCATGATCGGAGTCCGCCCTCTGGTCGACGCCTCCGCCTCATGTAGGTACGTTGTGAAACCATCCTTCGCCGATGGAGCGGAATTCAGCAGCATAACTGCGCTGACCTCTCCGCGATGACCTACGTCGTGGATGATCACATGCATGAGCATCTCCTCGCGTGACATGCGGCCCGGAGCTCCGTCCGTGAACGCGAAGCCGATCCGTTCCGCCAGTTGGTCGCGATCGAGCGCCGACACACAATCGATATATTCCCGATCGCCTTTTCTGATGTCCGCGGACAAATCTTCCAGCGTCGGCATTTCGCTTAAATTGGCCGACGTGTATGCGTGAGCCTTTCGCCTCATGTGCGCGGCGAAGATCTGCGCGTCCGATCTTTGCTCTTCGAGCCGCATGGTCGTCGACGCGTTCACGTGGTAGAAAACGCGTGACGGTCTTTTTGGAATTTGCCGGCTTCGATCCGTCAGCGGTCGTCAGAAGAAAAATCGACCGATCGATAGCGATAGTTATCGAAGACGCGCAAAATTGGAATCGCGCAAATTTCTCTTTGAAATCAAAAGCGAAAAATTTTGACGGAGCGATGGTCGGATTTAGACCGTCGGTAAAAAGTTCTTTCGTAGAAAAATCACTGCGTTACGATGTGTTGATAGGATCGAGTGGGTACGTGCGTTACGCGACTGCGCAAAGGAGCAATTTGAGATTGGTGCGTGCCCCCGCAACCACCTCAAATTGTGACGCCAACTCTCGAACTTGGGCTGATCGCAAGTTCAGATCGGTGCGGGTCCCCGCAACCACTGAGACCGACACTCGCGAATTTGCGATGTCGGTCTTGCTCTTTTGGGCGGTGCGCTCAGTCCACTCGACGATCGTCGCGAGATCCCCATGCAGGGTCATCACCATTTCGCCGCGCTTCGCGCCTGGTGAAAGGGTGACACGTTCCACCAAACTGCGAATAGCCTCGGCGGCATCGGGCGTCACGTCCGGGCTCGCGAGCGCTGCAACGAGGTGCTCGACCTTGCGGCGGTAGTGTTCCGCGATATTCGGATGCAGATCCGGTACGTCTTGTTGGGATTGCGCAAGACGTTCATGGAGTGCATCGCGCTCCGTCTCAAGCTCGACGAGCCGATCGCCAAGGGCATGGGAATAGCGGCCTTCCTCGATCGCGGCCACGATTTCCTTGATGGATTTCTCGGTTTTCTGAAGCGCCCGCTGATCCTGATCGCCCGAAAGCCGCCGATCGCGGTTGATTCGGTTCCGCTCCTCTTGATAAGCACGCATGGCTTCGGCCGCGACTTCGGGGGCCATCAGTTTGTCCTTGAGGCCTGCTAGAACACGCGACTCCAATGCCTGACGAGTGACGGTGCGGCTGTTAGAGCATCTCCCCGACATGATGTGATTGGAGCAGCCATAGCGATCTTGGCCCCGAAGCGCGAAAGCACTGCCACAGCAACCGCAGAACAGCAATCCCGAGAGAAGTGATCGCGGACGGTGCGTCCCGTTCAACCGATTGGCATGGGCGGCGCGGACCGAATTGATGACGTTGGCATACTTGGCCGCGAGTTCGCCCTGGCGGGCCTTCGCGGCCTGCCATAAATCGTTGTCGACAATGCGAAGCTCGGGAACTTCGGTTGTAATCCACTTCTCACGCGGATTGATCCGGGAAACGCGCTTGCCGGTCGCGGGGTCTTTGACATAGTGCAGGCGGTTCCAGACCATCTCGCCGATATAAAGTTGATTGTTGATAAGGCCGGTGCCGCGCGCGGTGTGGCCACGCAATGTCGAGTCGGTCCATAGGGCGCCATCGGGGCCGGGGATTCCCTCGTCATTGAGGCGCCGGGCAATCGTGCGTGGGCTGATGCCGGCGGCGAACTCGCGGAAGACGCGGCGAATAATTTCGGCTTGGGAAGAATTGATCGTGCGATCACCCCGGATCGGTTCGCCGTCCGAGTCGATGCGCTTCACAACATCATAGCCGTAGCAGAGGCCGCCGCCGGACTTGCCCTTCTCGACCCGGCCCCGAATGCCGCGATGCGTCTTGGCGGCAAGGTCCTTGAGGAAGAGGGCGTTCATGGTGCCCTTCAAGCCGACATGAAGTTCGGTAATCTCGCCTTCGCTCAAGGTGACAAGCTGAACGCCTGCAAACCGGAGATGTTTGAACACGGTCGCCACGTCCGCTTGATCCCGGCTCATACGATCCAACGCCTCGGACAGCACCATCTCAAATTTGCCGCGCTGAGCATCTTGCAACAGCGCCTGCACGCCTGGTCGCAGGATCACGCTGGCGCCGGAGAGGGCGGCGTCATGATAGGTGAAGACGACTTTCCAGCCCTCCCGCACGGCGTATTCTCGGCAGATACGGAACTGGTCCTCGATCGACGCGACACTCTGATTGTCGGAGGAATAGCGGGCATAAAGAGCGACGCGGGTCATGCGGAGATCCTCGTGACAACCAGCCGATTCGAGCCCGAGCCTATCACGGTGCAGCTTGGTTATTTTCAGTTTTTGGTTTCAATTTTAGCGGCGTTCGACACTTCCCGTGCCATGAGTCGTCCGATGGCGCGTGCGATGACGAGTAGGCGCGGATCGACTGCAACAGGTGCGGCACCGTTGCCGCCCCGCTTGAGCGGCGCTCGATCGATCAACAGATTGCGCGCCTTTGCCATCGCCCCGACTCGTCCATCCCGCTCGGCGCGAAGTGGCCGAGCAGTCGACGTTGATGATGGCTCGGTTCAGCGGATCGCCGGTAAGCCTATGAACCCACAAACATTTATAAATTTTTGGGTTCATGGGCGCGGGAGTTCCTGCATGAGATATTTGCCGATTGTCTCCTCGGCTAAGCCCCTATCCTTCGGGAAGCGAGACGGAAATAGCTCGTGAACACGCGCTCTCACCACAGCGATGTTTTCCTTTCTCGATTTGCCGTTGAGCAATTGGCCTCCGGCAATTAGTGATCGGATAGCGGCGGTAACGGCATCTTTTGAAGATGGCCGGCCAGGCGGTCTTTGTTGAGACTCCGCCGGTTGCGGCTTGGGTAATTGTAACGGTCGGAAATCTAGTTTCTTGAGCCAGTTTGGCCGAAACACGCGAACCGAGACGAATTCGAGCGCTGCGCCGCGTATTGTCGAGTTTTTCCAGCTATCGATATTGCGCCGTTCGAATAGGTCTGGCGGGATTGGTACGGGCCTCGTATCCGAATTTCGTGGAACCGGAAACCCATAGGCAATCAGCTTGCCGGATTGCAGCGATTGCAGCAGCCGCTCATTCATCTGCTGACTGACTTGGGAGCGCCAAACATATTTGCCGCCGAGCTCGTGTAGTCGCCGCGTCACGGACTGGAGCAACTGCGGCAGGTCCTGTTCCGCGAGTTCGGCCGGCGCCGGTTCGATATCGGCGCCCCCGGATGGCGGCGGCAAAGCGTTCTCGGGCTCATCATATTTGACGCGTAGCGTAGTCGGAGCAAAGTAATAGGGTGCATCGCCAAGCCAAATCCCATGCTCCCAAATGTTCCTTACGCTCATGGCATCAACTCGTAACGCTGGCATTAGACCGGAACCGTTATCACGTCCCAATATTATAATAACCGATGAGACTCCGTACGGCGGAGCGATAGCCAGTACGATTATTCGTTAACGTCAATCTGTTCGCCGGACCATCAAGGAAGCGGCCCTCCTATAGGCGCGCACTTATATATATATAAATGTTGCCCAATGGTGCGCATCAGAAGCCGCAATAATCAGACATTCGTAAATTTACGTTTCCGCCCTTTTAGGGGGCTTCGCCTTCTTCTCAACGACTGGTGCGGGCTTGAACGCTGACGGGCTGATCGTGGTGATTTTCCTGATGTCTTTCGCAGGCTTGGTCGCCGAACCAGTCTAATTGCGCCCGTAGTCTTTCGCAGATCAGGATCGATGATGGGAACATAGCCGTCCGACAATGCAGGCGCTTCTTCGTCATTGGGCACGGTTTCTTTTTCGCCCTCGGCCTTCTGATCATCTTGTCGCTCGCTCTCATCTTTTTTGGGCGACCAAGCGCGCTCGCTGGCGATTCCCAAATAGCTGACCACTATATCGCCCAATGCGTCGGCCATGCCGTCGCTGCCTGCCCTGAGAGGTCCGGGCTGCTCCACGACCGCATCGACGACCGTGCCGAAGAGCATTTGAATCGCGGCCTCAATTTCGCGCGATGACGGCTTGGCTTTCTTTCGTCCCCCGAGCAGGGATCGAGCCCGGTCCGTTACCAAAGCGCGGTAATCCCGAACCGGCCGCAATATATCGGACACATGAGGGGCCAGCTTCAGCGCCGCGCGCAAAACGCCTGCGGTTTTCGGCTCACCCATTTGGCGCACAACGGTGCGCGCGATTGCGCGAACGACGTCTTCTGCTGATGCATCGCCGAGATGGTCCTCACTCAATGCCTGGTCTGCGCTTTCCGTTGCGCCTCGAAAGGTCGTGTAGGTCAATGCATGAATAAAGACATCCTTGCTGCGGAACCGCGAGTAAAAGGTACCTATCGATACCCCTGCATCTTTCGTGATCTTCACAACTGACACGCATTCGTCATCACAATCATGCTGTGCGAGCAATCTTCGGCCGGCCTCATGGATCGCAAAAGTCAGGTTACTACCGCGTGCTCCCATGGAGCATTGTTTAGGCTTGAACACGAGCTTTCGAAGGCCGCTCGACATGAAGGGTTCTCCTCCTTTTTGTGTGCCCCCTAAATACAGAAATAGAATTCTAATTCTATTGAAGAATACCATAATAAACTACTCTGGGATGGAAATTAAAATCGTTCCTGGCGTGAAGGGCGGGAAAACGCGAACAAAGTTGTTAAAATAGAGCGGGATGTATAAGCAAGTCGTGGTTACTCTCCGTCGAGCAGCTTTGCGACGAGCGTGTTGATCCGTTGCGCGATACCGGCGTCGGTTAGTGCAACACGGACGAGGCCGCGAGCACGCTGAAATTTTGCGGCTTCTGGCAATTCTACCTTCAAGGCGATCTTCTCGGCCTCAGCCGCCGCCTCGGCAAGATCACGATGCAGCTTGTTTCCGGCATCAAAACGCGGGATGGGAAGATTGAATACTACTTTGGCAAAATCGCGCGCGCCCCATTGTCCGCGCGATTGGTATTGCTCGCCACGTGCTCGGGCGGCTTCGCTATTGAGAATTGCAGCTAAATAGCGGCCTTCGCCCTCGTCCGTTGCAGGTGCCCAATAAAGCGTTTCGTCTATTACGGTACGCCGGTCGCGCACAAGACAAGAGGCGGGTTGTGATCCTGACTTGGGATAGACCACGCGTAAGCGAGCGATCGGAAATTGCGCTCCCAATTCATTGTGATAGTTCCATCGACCGATAAGCGTCATAGCGCCGCTCTCGGCGGTCGCTTTCCACACCGCTTCGGTCTTCCGCATCCATCCGCGTAGCCCATCGAAACCACGATTGGCAGCCGCCTCCGCGTCGAGAACCTCACCCTTAGTGCTCACCGGCGTTACGACCTCAAGAGGCTTAAGTACGCGGTAAGGCACGATGCTTTCGCCAAGAAGCACGGGACGCAGGAATTCAGCCTCAACCGGATTCTGGATACCCGGCAAGTCTTTCCACGGCTGTTTTTCCTGACTATTGCGCCGGCTCGCTACTAAAGGCGCACTCGGGTTGGCGCCGAGGCGCCCCGTCTGCTTGCGCTCGACGAGGCACAACATGCGTGGGACAAAAGTCGCGCCTTGCCGGAACGATTTTCGGTAGGCCGAGCCGCCCTCGAAGGTACCCACTGACAAGGCCGGCGCGCCTTCAATCACTTTCAGAACCTTGTCCGCGATTTCCTCTGGCGCGTCGCGGTAAGGCATCGGTTTGCCTGGCATTGTGTAGGCACGCACGGTGTCAGGAAGCGGCTGCGAAGTGGCTCGGCGGCGTCCGAATACGACGCAGGACGGAACCGGCAAAAGCGGCTGAACGGAATCGTCCATTGTCCAGGCTTCGTCCCAGGCAATACGGGCGGAACTGAACGATCCGGTGCGCAGTCGCTCGAACTGGCCACGCGTGAGTGCCGCCATCGGCAGGACGAACGCAATCCGCCCGCCCGAGCGGAGATAGAGATGTGCCGCACGCGCGGTAAAAAGCGCGGACAAATCGTTCTGCGTCGCCAGTTTGCCGCCGACATAGACCCGCTCGCCCTTCGCCAATTCCTTGAAGCGTTGTTGCAGATCGGCGCTCATATAGCGAAAGGCGAGCCAGGGCGGATTGCCGACCACCACGTGCGCCCAGCCCCCTGCGGCCGAATAGAACAGTGGCCGCGACAGATTGCGTGCGACATAGGCCCAGATCGTGTCACGATGCTGGCGCCGCAGGCGGTCGAAAATGACATAAGTTTTGCCGAGGTCCCGGATCGCTAGTTGCTGTTCGTCGGTGACATCGGCGCGATAATGCTGCTCGGTAATAAGATTTAGCGCCGCTTCGATTTGCGCGCGCGACAATCCTTCTAGTGAACCAGAGCGCATGCGTTCGATGGCCTTGTCGAACAGTGCGGGATCTCGGCAGAAAGTCTCTGGGAAATCGAGCTGTTCACGCCCGCTACTATTCTTCTCGCCGGTCTTGCTATCACCCGCATTTGGTGGTGGCACGCGGATGGTTAATTCTTTGCCGGCGAGAATCTGCGAAATCGAAAGCTGCATGGAATCGCCGAGATAGACCGGGATCGACAGCGAGCCGCGCCGCGCCGCGAGAGCGGGGGCCAAGGCCAGAAGAAAAGTGACCCGTGCAATGATGACCGCGACCGGATGTATATCGACGCCCGCGACATGCTCGCAGGCTTCGACGGCGCGGCGCGCGGGGTCCATGTCGCCTTCCGCCGCTTCCTTGAGGAAATTTCGGATGGTGTGAAACAAGAAGGTTCCCGAGCCGCACGCTGGGTCGAGCACGCGCTGTTCGATGGGACGGTCGACAGCATGTCGAACGATCTTCGCAGCGAGCCAATCGGGGGTGTAATACTCGCCGAGGCCATGGCGCTCGGCGCGGTCGATCAGCGATTCATAAAGGATTTTGAGCACGTCGCTTTCGACTTCCGCGAGGCGGAATCGGCGGACGTGGTTCATGATCCGGCGCACCAGTTCCTCGCCGTCGGCATCGGCCACGATCCAATCGAAGAAATCACTTTCGACCGCGCCATTAATTCCGGCCGAGGCGAAGGCGTCACCGGAGAGCAGGCGTTTGGGGTCGTCCTCGGTCATCCGCATCACGGCGAGCGCGATGCATTTCGATACGATCACGAGAAAAGTGTGCTGGAACCAGAGGTCGTCGCTCTCGACCTCTTTCCCATAAACGAGCTTGAGGAGTTCGGCCCAAAGTTGACGCTTCAAGGCGCTGTCGGGATGATTCTTGAGCCGGTCCCACAATGCCCGCAATCGCAAATTCGCGCGATGATAGGCGACCGAATCGTGGCCTAGTTCCGCGCGAACGGTGAGTGGATCGGGCGGGAGTGACGATTTCAGTGCCAGTGCGCCATCGAGCCAGGCAAGGAACGTCTCCGGCTTTTCCGGATCGAGCGTTATTCGCTTGACCACGGTGAGGGTGCCCGCTTCGAGTTCGAAGATTACCCATTTAAGGCCGTCCGACGCGACGCCGACGAAATGTTCCCTTTCCTCGCGTTCACGGTCTGCAAGATACTCGGGCATACGGCGTTCAATGTCGGACCATTCTCGGTCGAGGTCGCGCTTCGCCTCGAACACCGTCCGTCCAATCAACGCGTCGAGACGGCCGCGCACCTCCGGCACACGGCGTTCGAATTCCAGGTCGCCCCGGGCGATCCCGAATTCTTGAATCAATAATTGCTGAAAGTCAGCTTTAACCTCGTCGTGGCCGGGGCGCCGTGCGAGGTGGCGTAAAATATCGTCAGTTGCGCTCGATTTCATAATCGACGATGCTTAATCAAGAGCACAAGTACTGGCGGGAGCTCCAAGGGCTGTAAAAACGTCTCCGGCGTGACGGTCGCCCATTCCATCTCGATATCGCGCGGTGTACATCGTCGCTTCTTTGCCCGCGTCGGTCTCGCGCAACGCCTTGACTGCGGCGCCGAACTCCGTGCGCTGTGTGGGGCTGAAGCTCATCAATAAGGTTCTCCCGGCTTCGGTTCTGAAGATATTGTCGCCACGACGATGCAAGAGCCCGGCAACTTAGAATGTGATCCCGCAATGCTCAAGCAGCAATCCCGGTAATTGGGCGGGGCTCGCTGCATTGTCACGGCAGATTAGCCGAACCGGACCATGGTGGCGGGATGGCCGAATGTCCCGGCCCGGCGGCCGGGAGCGGGATTGGGCACCATCAGCCCGCCTTCTTTTTCCAACGTCTTCAATATGCCCTTGTAGTGACTTTCGCGGAACGCAGTTTCGAGAAGCACGAATTTTTCGACGTTGGCGACCGATACCAGCTTGCCCGTAAACTCGGTGACGATCCGCGCCCGGAGGTTGAGCAGATTGGGGGCCTTCTCAAACAAGACAAGCTGATTCGGATCGGTGGCGTCGGAGAACCGGAATTCGCCGCTTTCGTCCGCCTTCCACATCGCTTCTTTCATCTTCTTGAGGCCGAGCAGCTCATTCGTAGCATAGAACAGGTAGTAGTCGGTCACGTCCCGCGCGTTGGACATTTCGAAGGAGCGGGCGTATGTAGCGCTGGTGTGCAGCTGCCGCAGATAAAGATCGTGGAGGCACCGGTTTCTCACCCGGGGATCGGACGCGCTGGCGCATTGTTTCCATTCTTCCGTGCCGAAGAAGCTATCGAAATTTGCAACTTGGTCCGGATGGCCGATGAACCGGTTGATTTCCTCGTACATGAAGTTGACGAACACCTCGCAGCTTCGATGGGACAGGATTTGCTTGACCAGACTGAATGGTGCGCCCGTCCATCCGAACGGATCGATGAAGGCGAAGGTGGGAAGCAGGCGGCGCTGCCGCACGTAACCGACATAGCGATTGGTGAACGCGGTCTCGAAGGTAATACCGCCCTCGACGACCACGCTGAAGTTGGACGGCAATGTTCGTAGCGCCACCTGCTTGCGCAGATGATTGGCACGGTCGCTGCGTTCTTCGACAAAAAGAAAATGGACTTTGGCGCTAAGTGGCGGCTGAAATCCGAGCGCCGTGTCGAGCGCGATGATGGGGGAGCCCGATTCTCCGGCCTCGTATTCACCGGGTCCGGCAAATCCGTCGATGTACAGTATCTCAGGGAATCTTCCCTGGCTGAGGATGACCATCCACGCTTGGAGATAGCGCTTTAGTATCTCGTGCTTTGCGCGTGTGTGAGGCTCAAGCGGCCAAATGGTCTGCCTTGGCGCTGCCATTGCGTTTCCCCCCGACTATAGGGCCGGTGTTCGCTTGGGTCTTCGGCCACTGGCTCCACTCGCGGCCATCGAGCAACCGACCACCGGATTTCGGCCTCAGCCCGCCCCATTGTTTGAAAAAAAACGGCACCTTTGCGGCCTTGCACTGGTCGCGCACTTCGCGCGCCCATTCTACCAACATCGGCCGCGCCTGCGGTCCGCTTTCGCCGCCGACAATCACCCAGTGAATGTCGTTGAGATCGATTTTGCCGATCGGTCCAAGCAACGGCTCGATCGACAGGAACCGCACGGATGCCTTGGTCGCCTGAATATGCCGCGCCCTTGATTTCATGCCGCCATCCTCGATGGAGGTGCCGAGCCAGATGTGCAGCGGTGCCGACCCGTCGGCATAACGGGCATTGACGTACTTGCAGAGGCGCGAACTCCGCTTGGTCAAAATCTGGAATTTGTGCCAATGCGCCGTTTCCATAGTGTCGAAGACGCGATCTATGAAGCTGAACGGGACCTCCTTGTGGAAAAGGTCGCTCATCGAGTTCACAAAGATCATCTTCGGTTCACGCCACCGCAGCGGCTGTTCCAACCGCTCGGGGCGGAGCTGAAGGTCAAACCCGTTCTCGAAGGGGTGTCCCGGGACTCCCCGGAACCGTTCCGAGAATCGTTCCGCATAGCAATTGTCGCAGCCGGCGCTGATCTTAGTGCAGCCCGTCACCGGGTTCCACGTCGCGTCAGTCCATTCTATCGCCGTTGTAGTTGGCATTTATTCCTCGAACAAAACAGGAACATATCACATCATTCTCGTGGTGGCAATCTTTGGTAGCGTCCTAATTTAACGGCTTCGCTCGGAGCGGAACATCGCGGGCGCAAATTGTCGCTGCGCCGGTAGCCAGGTTCTGACTCTCCCACCGGCGAGGTTGAGATATAGGCTTGATTGGGGTTGCCGACGATATATGCAAACTGAGGTCGATTCGAGCGAACTAAAGCGCGCCGCCGTTCAACGCCAGCATGGCGGCGCGACCACGTTCATTCAATCGGTGCCGATTGAGGAAACATTCGTGGGGGAATGTCCTGTGGGCGGGGACGGTCAGCGTTTTCGCACTTACCGGGCATCCGACCGCGAAGCGGGCCTACGCCTGGTCCTACGAGCTCTACCGGGCGGCAAGCGCCGATTCTTTGCCGTGCTGCATACTGATATGATCAATTCGCCGAGAGACGCGGTAAGGGATAGTGGCGGAGCACCGGCAGAAAGATTAACGCTATGGAACTGCAAGACGCCTATTATTGGTCCCAAATCATTCTCACTATTATTGCGGCTGCTGCGGCTATTGCTGCATATATCCAACTGCAAACGTTTAAGAGATTCGAGTTGTTAAAGATTTTGCAGGACGAGGCCACCCATGAGGCACGCCGAAAAGTATTTCGTGAAATAAAATTATTAAAAGGAACGGAATGGTGGAGCGATGATAAATTGGAAGATATAGCTGTAAAGGTATGCGCTACATATGATTTGGCGGGGATAATCGCAAAAGGGCGAAATCGCGCATTTTTTGTTAAACACTGGGGGTACAGTGTTTGCGCCACGTATGAGATTTTAATAGAATATTTGGACTGGCGTAGAAAAAACAGCCGCTCTACATTTCTTGGGTATTCCAAACTTTATAAGGCCGCTCAGAAACACCACCCAGAGGCGCTGCGTCACGCGGCACCAAATTAGGGCGACGTTGGTAGTGTACTAATTTGTATTCCGCGTGCGGGTCGTCGTCCTTAGTTTTCGCCGACCGCTGATAGTTCCGAGAGATTTTTCCAACGCAGCCATTTTGCGGGCTATGTCTACAATAGCGACAGAGGGGTGCGGCCTTTTTGTTCGAGGCTATCGGCGATTTGACCAAATTTTCGAACCTGCTTCCGAGCCTTTCGACGTTGTTTTTTCGACAGCTGAGACTTGCTCACGAAACTTACCTCGAAGTCCTTTCCACCAATTCCTCAATCGACCACAGCCGATTTTCGACACCAGGCCGCCATTTGCCGGAGTCAACCGCATGATCGTGTCGCGGGGCGTGTCCGTCATCCGCTCGGTGGACCGAATCGAATTGCCCTCGACCATGGCATTGATGATTTGGATGCGGCGGGCAAGCGCCGTGCGGTTCATGGCTTCTTCCTTACAATTTTGTACCCCTATTGTCCAGACATTTCAAGAATAATCTTGAAACCGTCCCCCTGTTTGGGGTACAAAACTGCCATATCAAGGAGCGAGCCAGTGAAAAGTGAAAGCGTTGAAGTGCGCGTGACGCCTGAGGAAAAGCAGGCATTCCGCGATGCGGCAGACATCGCTGGCATTCCTTTGTCGGCTTGGATTCGGGAGCGATTACGTCTTGCGGCTATCCGAGAGTTGGAGGGTGTGGGCCAACCTATCGCGTTTGTGAAACGAGTGCCGTTGCGGATGACAAACAATGGCTGAAAGCGAAATCGGCTTTGGTCAACTCGGCCTTGCGAGCATTTTGAAGCAGAACCAGTTGGCGGTGCCGCCAAATCAGCGGGAATATTCTTGGACGGTTAAAGAGGTGCGGACGCTCTTTCAGGACTTCGCGCGCGCAATTCAGGAAGGCGACAGTAAAAGCTATTTCCTTGGAACGATAGTGACGATCCCGCGAACGGGGAGCATCCTAGAAGTAGTCGATGGTCAACAGCGGCTGGCAACGACGGCCATCTTGCTAGCCGCTATTCGAGATTATCTGAAACCGCGAGAGACGATGATCGCCGAGTCAATTGATTCGGAATTTCTGACCGTGATCAATCGCGCGACGCGCGCGCGCGTTCCGCGGCTCCGGCTTAACCTCGATGACAACGATTATTTCAGGGCTCGTTTAACGTCCGCCGATCCCGTCGCGGCTCCAACGAAACCATCTCACGATTTGCTCAATGCGGCGTTTATAGAGGCGAGTGATCAGGTTCGCCGCATCGTTGCAGTCGTCGACGAAAAGGACGCCGGCGACACGCTTAATCGCTGGATTACTTTTGCAGAATCGCGTGCGTTGGCGGTGTTGCTGCGCGTGCCGAATGATGCGGACGCGTATCGGATGTTTGAGACTTTGAATGATCGCGGCCTCCGTACGTCTCAATCGGATTTGGTCAAGAATTACTTATTCGGACGCGCTGGCGACCGTATCGGCGAGGTTCAGCAAAAGTGGAGTTTCATGCGCGGCGCACTTGAAACCATCGAGGAAGAGGACATCACTATTACATTTTTGCGCCACGCCCTGACGCTCATTCAAGGCGTGGTGCGCGAGACGCAAGTTTACGAAACTGTACAAGGCATTGCGAAGGCTGCCGAACCTGTCGTGACGTTTTCTGGGCAGCTTGAGGTGCTCGCAAATGGCTACGTCGCTATTCACAACCCGGAACATGAGAAGTGGAATAAGTCCGACGCGACGCGACGCGCCATCGAAGTTTTAAATCTGTTTGACATCAAGCCGATGCGTCCGCTCATGCTCGCCATCGGACACCGACTAGCCGACAGAGAAGCTGAAAAGGCGTTTCAGTTCTGTGTGTCACTTGGCGTCCGCCTCATGATAACCACCAGCACCAGAAGCGGTACAATTGAGGAAGGGCTAGCCACCGGAGCCCATAAAATATTTGCTGGCGAAATTACGACAGCCGCCGCTTTGAAGGCCGAACTAAAGACGCTAACCCCGACCGACGCATCGTTCTCTGCCGCGTTTGAGGTTGCGACCGTATCGTCAAGGAAACTCGCACGGTATTATCTGCGGTCTATGGAACTTGCCGCGAAGAACGAAGCCGAGCCATGGCATATTCCGAACGATGATCGGAGCGCAATTAATCTCGAACATATTTTGCCGGAGAAACCAGAAGGCAATTGGCCGAAGTTCAGCGATGAGGAAGTGAGGCTATATTACAAGCGCGTGGGCAATCTCTGTCTCATGAAGGCGAGCGACAATTCGACCGCAAAGAGCGCAGGATTTGCCGTCAAGAAGCCGATATATGCGAAATCGACCTATGAACTCACACGCCAACTTGGCGAAGCTGCCGAATGGACATCGACAGAAATCATTTCGCGCCAAAAAACGTTGGCAGCTATCGCACTAAAGGCATGGCCCATTTGACCGAACGGCCCGACGAGCTAAACCGAGCAATTGAGACCCAGCAAGGCGGCACGGCGACGCTCGCGCAATCCGTCCCCATTAAAGAGACCTTTGAAGGCAAGCCCGTCCGGGAAGGCGTGGTTCATGTATTTGACCTCGCCGACCATCCTACGGCGACGCGCGCCTATGCCTGGTCCTAATGAGCTACCGGACAGCGAGCGGCGGTTCTTTGCCGTGCTGCATACCGACAGGGATCAATTCGCCGAGGGAGGCGGTACGGGCGGCGATAGTGGCGGAGCACCGAAGGAGAGGCGATGACAGTGAATTATAGGCTACATGAACAGCGGGCGCGCCGGGCATGGCCTCACTTGGTGAGACATGCCAACGGCCATAAATCTCCATTTACATACGGCGAGATTTCGGCCCGAGTTGGAGTGCATTGGCGTGCGGCGTCGTGGTTCTTGGGGGTAATTCAAGAATATTGCCGCAATCGGGGATGGCCGCCGCTTCAGGCTCTCGCGGTTAACGCTAGAACCAAAATTCCCGGAGACGGGTACGTTGGATCGGCGCGGACAAAACCAGCTCATGCAGCCGCTCTGAAGCGCGTTTATAGAAAGAAAAACTGGCCGCTGAAAGCGCCGTTCTGATTCAGATTAGGACACTACCGCGATGTTCCCCTACTTGACTTTCTACGTAGCATAAGGACCATGCCGTGGAATTGGCTTTGTTACGAATGCGGCGCGCCGACCAACTATCGCTTCTCGCATATAACCGGCACGGTTTTTGAGAATACGAATAAGCCCCTCCGCGACTGGTTCCGCGTCATCCACCTCATGCTCAACAGCAAGAAAGTGATCAGCGCGCCCGCCAACTCTGGCGCATGATGGATTTCGGCAGTCTCAAAACCGCATGGTACATGGCGATGCGCGTCCGTGGCGCACTCGCTGACGAAGATTTCCGCAAACTCCATGGGTATTGTTGAAGTCGATGAAACGTTCGTCGGCGGAAAGGCGCGCAATCGGCATAAGGACAAGCGGGGGACGGTAGCGGCGGAACAGGCGGCGTGGTGAGCGGGCGAACGAGCAAGCCTAAGATTTGGAGATACGCTTTCCGCGCAATGCTAATGCGGATCAAAGAATCTCAATAGGGAGAGGGCAATGCGTAGCGCATCATCCTGACCGCGATTTTGTTGATTCTATTGTCTCATTCGGTCCATGCGGCAGATTGGTATAAGGGGGCGAGTTGCGGTGGCCTTTCTGGCATCTGCTCACTCTATTCCTGCGAAGTGAGCGACGTATCGCCTGCACAGATATACGAACGCAATGAAGGTTATGGCGATGCTCAAATTATCGATCAGGGCGGCGATCGGGTTGATGTCATTGCTCAAGGAACGCGTTTTATCTTTTTCCGTACCGCTGAAAGCTGCAATAAATTTGTGACCGAACAAACCCGAGCCAATCAGCAGCGTAAGCAAGAACAACAAAATGAATTGGATCAATATCGTTAGAAAAATTATCGTTTCTTTTTGCGTTGTCCCTTTCGTGCGGTGGATTGCTTTTCCTTTTTTCCCTTTTGATGCATTGGTCCGTGTTCGGCTGCCGCGTGAATAGCTCGCTCGAATCGCTTCCAACCATCGGGCCGCAATTCAATTTCGTCGAGGTTCGGCGGTTCCTGCCGTTTTCATGCGGGCATATTAGCAAATCGGGACCGGATCATGAACGCTCATGCGCGATGATCTCCTAGATGCTCATTCCTGGGACGAGTTTTAAGGGGCTCACGTCACTATCGCGGAAGCTCAGCGCCCTTCAAGAAGTGCCGGTGCACCTTTAATTCCGTTCGATCGATTTTGATGTCGAACGTCTGTGATCCCGATCCGCTCGACATCATCAAGGCTGATTTCGGTCGCGCTGACGGATCATTACAGCTGTGTCGGGTGCAAATGGATAAACGGGGGTTTAGTTGGCCGGCGCGGCCTCAAGCGGCAAATTCAATTCCTCTTCCTCCTCCTCGATTTCCTCGGGCGTTCCCTCGGGAACTGGCATGACCAACACTTGCTTACCCATGATCTGCTCTATGAGTGAAAGCAAAGCCGCCCTTCGTGCTCGATAAAAGGCGTCAAAGTCATCCGAGCGCAATGCCCCTGCAGGGATGAGATGGCTAGCGAGGACGGCATCCATTCGGCTGTCGTCTAACTGCACTTGCCGATGGCGTTGAATTTTTTGAAGATATTGCGAAGGTGCCGCGCCCCCTATCATTCGATTCGCTTTGTACGAGATTGGCGTCTTGTTGATGATCGAATTAGCGCGTTTGCGGGGAATCCCTTGTTTCCGGCACCAGTCCTGCGGAAAAATGTGGTGGATGTCGAGCGCTACGCTTTCGTCGTCCAGTTCGCGGATGTTTGCCTTCCAGAAAAAGTCCTTCGCACCCTCACGAAGCACAAGCAAATTGAGTCCCTTGTAAGCAGCGCTAAGCCGCGAAGATAGCCGATCCAGTCTATCCGGATTGAATGCAGCGTCCGAAACTGTTCGGGGCGGATCCCCTTCCGTGTCGATCCAGCTCAGCAATTCTTCAACATCGTTCGCGACACGTGTCTCGACGGCCCCCCCATACAGTTCGCCAAGAACTCCGCACCAGTACCACTGTGTGAGCTTCGCGTAAATTCGTGGCTCAAGCCACCGTTCCTTTAGGATCGTCATTACTGCAGCAAGCGGCGGTATCTGGGTGCGGTATGGGAGTTCTCTCAATTCTGTCAGACACTCCTTCCGCAAGAACTTCGCTGCGTACATGAATCCCTGCTCGACCTTATCGGCCCACTCCTTATACGCGTTCAGATTCAGTTCGAGGATGTCCTCGCGTTTCGCGCTAACCGGTGTCACCTGCCTACCGGTCTTCCCCATCGCGATATCGGCGCGGCGCTTTTTTAGCGTTTCCAACATTGTTATTGCTTGCAGAAAATCGGTCGCTGCTAAAGCAACAAGCAACGGTTCCGCAGCAAGACGTTTATTCCGAGAGGCCACATTCCGTAGCGAGCTGCCGTACCAGTCGTCGCGAAGATTATAGCCGTCCGCGGCGTAGCTCGCGGTGACCAGTTCAAAAACAGATAATGACACGCCGCCTGTGTTAACTTTCTCGAACACGAGGCAGACCGCCTCTTTTGTCGTCCCTCTCTTGAGTTCGATTATTGGGAGTTGGTACGTGCGGAACGCCTGCAACACCTCATTTCGGAAGGTCATATACTGTCCGAACGACCCGGGCGCAAATTCATATAAGCTTCGCTCCCAATCGTCGGAGTTTAGGATTTCACTGCACGGAAAGTATAACAGTCGGCACTCCAGTTCTCGCGTGGACAGGTCCAACTTCACGTCGCGACCGAAGTTAGTTCTCTGTTTGCGGTCTGGATCGATTGCAATTAAGGACTGGTCAAGACGGGCCGGGCCGTCCAGAGCCGAGGGGATATGAAAGTAATAGAAGCGTTCGATCGGCTTACCTTTTTCGTCGCTCGTCTTGACCGGCTCTCTCAGCGACAACACTTGGGTGAGTGTGGTAAGCCGCTGTTGACCATCCAGGATCAGCAATTCCGGATCGGGTGGTCCACCGACAAACGGGACGTTCTCGATTGGCCGAACCTGAAAGCGCGCGGCACCCCCTGTCTCCAGAAGCATGACGGCTCCGACCGGGAAAGATCGAGCGACACTGACGAGCAGACTGCGGACATGCTCATCATCCCAAATCCACCCGCGCTGAAAGTCGGGCAGCTGAATCCTGCCCTTGACGATATCGCCCAGCACTTCAGGCAACAGGCGCTTCGTGCTGTCGAAAGTACTCATTTGGCCCCCATTGGACACGATTCCTAATGAATTGTCCCATCCAGGCAAAGGGATCGCAAGTGCCGCAGGAACGAGGGTACCTTAATCTGACGTTGCTGGCGTAATCGACGCCCGGCCGATGAAGACGCGGCCAGCGGCGGGGAATCATCGTATGCGAATATTTTAACCGCGACTTCCGGTGATAGAAATTGGGCCGTGCGGAGTGGAATGCCGGCGCCCGTTTAGTACAACGCCCGTCGCGTCGATTCGTGACCTGAAACCCCGACTACGCGATGTCGAGACCGATTGTTGTGACCGTTTCCATGTTCGCTCCCCGATTCACGAACAGTGCGAAGGGGCGGGCTGTAGTGAACGCAAAGAAATTTCATCTCCCATCATACCCATCATATAGGCACCATCAGCGAATGTCGGTCTCGGTGGTTGCCAGTCCCCGCAACCAAATTCTCTCCATTGAAACAATGATTTAAGCCCGCTTCGGCGGGCTTTTTCATGGGCGCCCATCCGGTTCCAACTGTTCCGGCACGAAACCATTTGATACCAATGGGTTACACAAAATTCGACGGCCATTGCCGATCGCGACAAGAATCTCCACGGCACAAAAATGGCACAAAATGGCACAAACGTAAGACGGTCCTAAGCGACCGTTAGGAGGTGCTTGCGTGCTGGGCCGCTTCGTCGAGCTTCTCGAATCCAACCGTCGCCATGATGTAGTCGCTCGGGATCGCCTTGGCGGTCATAACGCCGACGCACGTGGCGCCGCGCGAGCCGATCACAACATCGCAATAGCTCTCCTTTAGAGCCCTATTGCTCTACCGCCGGTCGAATTCTATTACTAAAGGTACACCCGCAGGGAGGGCGCGACGTCAATGAAGAAAAAGCCGCCGGTCATTGCAGCGTTCACGCCGGAGGCGGTTCTCAAGCGCAAAATTCGCGCGCACCTTCGAAAAATTGGATTTAGCAAGTCCCCAAATGGGGCGCTTCAGCCGCCGTCGTCTTCCAAGGCAACCATTCGAGAACTGCACTCAGATCAACGCAAGGCGGTATTGAAAGCGCACCGTGAATTCGTCAAGGAAGCGTACCCAAAACTCAAACACCATTTCGCTGAGGGTAAGGAAATCGATCCCGACAAGATTGCCCCCGAACTCGAACTTGTTGAGGCTGGTACGTGGCAATCCAATCTTTTTCGGCTTGCAAGCTTGTCGTGGTCGGTCCCGGTTTCCAGCGGTTTCGGACGCCGGCTACGTTATCTTGTATGGGACACGAACAACAAAAAACTCATGGGGATCATTGCTCTCGGCGATCCCGTCTTCAATCTCCGAGCCCGCGACACTTTAATTGAATGGTCGGCGGCGGACCGGGGCAAGCGCCTGGTTAATATCCTCGATGCTTATGTACTTGGCGCGGTCCCCCCTTACAACATGATCCTCGGCGGCAAGCTTGTGTCTTGCCTTGTCCGTTCCCAAGAAATCCGTGACGACTTCGCAGCACGCTACGGCAAGACGCGCGGAATTATTTCGCGCAAGAAGAAGGGCGCCCAGCTCGCCGTCGTTACAACAAGCTCCTCGCTCGGCAGATCTTCCGTCTACAATCGTCTTAAGCTAGCCGAACAGGCTTACTTCACATCGATCGGCTACACGCAAGGTTGGGGGCACTTTCACGTCCCTGATTACCTGTTTGTTGAGCTTCGTAACTACTTGCGAAAGCGCAAACACAAATACGTTGACGGCCAAACGGCATCTGGCGACGGCATTGCAGTCGGTCACGATAATAACGGTAACATTTGTACAAGTGGCGCTAATTGCACGTTCCAAACCCCATCAACATCGCCTCGTTATGACGCCCCTCCGAAGATCGGGAATGACAATACCACCGTAGGAGTGCCAGTTCCGCCGAGCATGGGAAATGGAAATACGTTCGTCGGTCCTACCGATTCCAACGGAACCACCATGCACAACAAAGGTGGTATCGCGATTGGTAACGGGGCTTGTGCCGATTCAACTAGCGTGGCAATCGGCGCGCACGCGAATGCTGGTCAATGCCCGCACTAAATTTAGCATTCCAACCCCGCTACGGTGCCCGACCCTCCGGTCATCGTGGAATGCTGCCACTCGCCGCTGTAAAGCTCGTGATAGGTCGGCGCTTCCATGTCACTGCCGATCCCCAAGAGCGACCGGAACGCGTTGAACGGCTGGAAACGCCGGTTAAAGCGAAACGTGTATTCGTTCAGGTAAGCCTGCAAATGCTGTGGGCTGACGCCGTGGTGGCAACCGAGAAGCCAGCTTTTCAGATTACTGAAAACGAGGTGCGAGATCGGCAAGTAATCTTCCGTGACTTGCGGATCATGGTTTTCCACGGCGACAAGATGATCGTATCCGCGATTCGTAAGGTCGGCATACCCCCGCCAGCCATCCGTTATGACCATCGTGCCTGGCAACACAGCGTCTTCCACAAAATCGCAAAGCGTCTCACCCTGCCGATCCGGGATAACTTGAATGCGGAGCCGTCCGGCATAGCGACCGCCCCGACGCACTTTACCTTTGGCGTCCGGCTTGGCTTGGCGCTGGCGCACCTCAACTGCCGCCAGCACGAGCGTTTGGTGATGCGGACCACCGATCCAAACTTCATCAACTTCGACGTGCTCGGTGCTACCCGGCTTGCCAATTTGGTCGGCATCGTGCCGGACCATACCAGCGCGAAGTTTGTGCATGATTTGGAAGGCGGTTTCGTACCGCTTGATACCGAGTTGCCGCTGGAATTGAAGGGCGCTCATGCCCGCCGTATGACTAGACATAAGGTAGGCTGCCCAGAACCACACACTAAGCGGCATCCGGGTGCGCTCCATGACCGTCCCGGCTGTCAGGGCCGTATCCCGACGGCAACTGCGGCAGCGCAGCACCCCGGGCTTATTGGCGAAGCGGAAAGGCTCCGCCACCACGCCACAATGAGGGCACGAAAAGCCGCCCTCCCATCGGGTTTGCTCAAGATACGCCGCGCATGCCGCATCGTCCGGGAACAGTTTTTGGAACTGCGGCAATGACTTGGGGAACGCGAGATCATCGCGCTGGTAAATGTCGAAAACAGGAGAGGGCTTGTTCATGCCAAGACACTAGCACTGGCGTCTGTGGGTGTCAACCGGATAAGCATGAAGGATGCGATTGAGACGAAGGCGAGGAAAGAGCTGGCAGTCTTGTCGTACCGTGTGGCGACGCGGCGCCAATTCTTGAGCTTGTTGAACATGCGCTCGATATGGTTGCGCCGCTTGTAGGTTTCACGGTTGAGTTCGCGCGGTTCCTTGCGATTGCTTTTCGACGGTATCACGGCCTCGATGTGCAACGCCTCGATCGCGGCGATGATGTCGTCGCTGTCATAGCCCTTGTCGCCGAGCAGCGCGTCGATCTTGTCGCCGATCATCCGCAGGAGGGTCATGAACCCTTTGGCGTCGTGGGTCTGGCCCGGCGTGAGCGTGAAGCCGAGCGGGCGGCCCTTGCCGTCGCAGCGCGCGTGGATTTTGGTCGTGAAGCCGCCGCGCGAGCGGCCGAGCGCTTCCTGATCCTGAGTCCCCCTTTTATGCCGACGGCGCAGTGATGTGCCCGGATGATCGTCGAGTCCACCATATCGGCGCTTCGTTCTCGCTCCACCAACTCGCACAGCGTTTCTAGCAGCGCGTCGAAAACGCCGGTCTCGACCCAGCGGCGGAAGCGCCGGAACACGCTGTTCCACTTGCCGTACTCGTCCGGCAGATGACGCCACTGCGATCCCGTTCGTGCGATCCACAGCATGCCCTCAAAATAGCGCCGATTATCCTGCGCCGGCCGACCCCAGCGACCCCGCTCCGCCGGCAACAAAGACCCGATGATCGCCCAATCTCCGTTCGTCACCCCGATCCGCTCGCCCAAAGCTACATCTCCTGCCAAGATGTAGCCTTGAATCAGAAGTCGGCCGATTGGGGAATCCCCTTTTGTCCACGAA
>DATAWY010000005.1:0-86146 GCA_036266955.1 Rhizomicrobium sp. | reverse complement strand
CCGGCCACTGCCGGCGCTGCGTCGAGTTCCGCTGCTTAGTGTCCACTTCCACCTTCGTGGACACTTCCGCTCTTTCTCCCATCCGCCCATCATCGCCTCTATCGGCGATCAGCGGCAGGCGTCCTTCACCGAGCGCTTACGGACCAATCTGGGGCCTCCAATCAACAAATGACATATAAGAGATATCTTATAATTTGATGCGGTTTTAATAAGGTATATCTTATTGAAATCTTCAGAGATAATAAGCTATATCTTATAGCATGAGCACCGCTACTCGTCATCTCGACACCCGATTTCAAGCCTTGAGGCCCCTCGCTACGACCGCACGACCGCCGAAGGGGTGGCTGCGCGCCATCCGCGACGCTTTGGGAATGACGACCGGCCAATTTGCCGCTCGTCTCAACGTGACTCAGCCCCGCGTTGTCCAACTCGAAAAGGCCGAAATCGACGGCAGCATTACGCTCAACACCCTTGAGCGCGCGGCTGCCGCGCTTGGCTGTCGCGTCGTCTATGCAATTGTACCGGAGCGCCCGTTAGACGACACAATCCGGCAACGTGCGAACCTTGTCGCCGATCGCCAACTCGCGTCGATCGAGCAGACGATGCGCCTTGAGAACCAAGCCGTAGAGGATAATCGGGCACGCACGTCGCAACGGCAACAATTACTCGCGGACCTCTTGGCGCACCCGAGCCGACTTTGGCGGGACACATGACGAACTTGTTCGACGCCGATGACGGAGCGACGCCACTCACGGCTGATGAACGGCTAGGACTCATCCCAACGCACGTCACACTGCACGGAGAGCTCAACGAACTGGAACAGCAAAACATTGCGGAAGCCGATCGTTGGGCCTTCGCGCGACGCCGCAAAGCTCTCGACGAAGCGTTCCTGAAACGGCTTCACCGCCGCATGTTCGATCGCGTGTGGCAATGGGCCGGCTCCTATCGCACATCGGAAAAAAATCTTGGCGTCGCCCCATATCGCATTCAGCCCGAGCTGCGCCAAACGATTGACGACGCCAGCTACTGGATCGAACACAAAAGCTACGGTGCGGACGAAGCGGCCGTACGATTTCATCACCGCCTTGTTTTCATCCATCCGTTTCCCAACGGCAACGGCCGCTGGTCGAGACTCGCGGCCGATCTGGTGATCGCCCAACTTGGTGCGCCGCGCTTTACCTGGGGCCTCGCCAATCTGCGCGCTGCCGGCGATGTCCGCCGCGCCTACATCGACGCGCTCCATCTCGCCGACGAGCACGATCTCGAATCGCTCCTCAGATTCGCGCGATCCTAATTTCAGCATCGCACATGAATTTGGACATGCCGCGCTGCGGGGGGAAAACACCAAATTGGACGCCGTATCCAAACATTTCTTGACGGCGCCGGCTTGCTGGCATGATCGAATCGCCTCTTTCCGCGCGGCCCATAGTGTAATCCCACTCTGCACCACCCCAAGTTGTTGCCTAGGGGCACGACTTCCGGCAAGGTAAGCGCCGGGGGATTTCGGAATGGGCCGCGCCTTCGCGCGAGCCAGCCGATCACTTTGCTCGGGCACTATGAAATTCGTCGATTTATTTGCGGGCCTCGGAGGCTTTCATCTGGCGCTATCGCAGCTAGGGCACGAGTGCGTCTTCGCGTCTGAGCTCGATCCGGACCTCGCGGCGCTTTATGAAAAAAATTTCGGCCTCAAGCCACACGGCGACATCCGTGATTGCCACGAGGAAGTGCCAGTTCATGACATCTTGTGCGCGGGCTTTCCCTGCCAGCCCTTCTCCAAGGCCGGCGAGCAGCTTGGCTTTGACTGTCCGCAATGGGGCGACTTGTTCGAGTATGTCGTCGGCATCTTGAAGCGGCGCAAGCCTCGGTTCCTGATGATCGAGAACGTGCCTAACCTCCTCAAGCATGACGATGGCAAGACCTGGAAGAAGATAGCCGCGCGGCTGCGCAAGATTGGATACAAGATCGATTCGTCGCAGCTATCCCCACATTTGCTTGGGGTTCCGCAAATTCGTGATCGCGCCTACATTGTCGGCGCACGTCGCAGCCTTGCCCATTTTTCATGGCCGCAGCCAACGGGTAGTCTTGCGGACCTGAGCATCGAGACAGTGCTCGACCGCAAGCCCAGCGAGGCAAAGGCGCTCCCGCCGCAATTCATTCGCTACATCGACGCCTGGCAATCGCTTCTTGACGAATTGCCGCGCGACCAGCAACTGCCTTCATTTCCCATATGGGCGATGGAATTCGGCGCCACCTATCCGTTCAAGGTCAGAACGCCGTCCGCAATCGGAATGGACAACGTGCGCGCCTACAAAGGAGCGCTCGGCCAATCGCTGAAGGGTCTTTCAGACGAGCAGGTCATGGCAGCGCTGCCCGCCTACGCGCGTGACACTGCCAAAAAATTTCAGGACTGGAAGGTGCACTTCATCGAGCAAAACCGCACCTTCTATCGCCAGCACAAGAAGATCATCGATCACTGGCTTCCGTCGATTCACGGGTTTGCCCCGAGCTTTCAGAAGCTCGAATGGAACTGGAAGAATGGTCCGCGCGACCTGTGGCACACCGTCATTCAGTTTCGCGCGTCGGGCATTCGCGCCAAGCGCCCTACAGCAACCCCCTCGCTTGTTGCGCTGACGACAAGCCAGGTTCCCGTGATTCCGTGGGAGCGTCGCTACATGGTGTCAATTGGATTTAGCGCTCCAATTGGGAACGTTTGGTAATGCTGGCACCTTGGCGGTGAAGCGAGGAAAGCGGGATGCTAGCCTGGTAATGGAGGCACGCGATGTCGATCCGCAAACGCACCTGGAAAAATTCTGACGGCGTCGAGAGCACGAGCTGGATCGTCGACGTCGTCGACGCCAACGGGCGGCGTGAGCGCCGTCAGTTCGAGAGCCGCAAAGAGGCTGATGCGTTCCGCGTTGCGACAGAGGGTCAAATCCGCGCCGGAACGTTTCGGGGCGATGCGTCCAAATTCACGGTCAAGGATGCAGCAGATCGGTTTCTGACCTCCTGCGACGGACGGCGCGAGCGTGGCGAGCGCATGACGCGTCGAAATTACCAGACCATGGACGGCATATCGGCAACTACATTTGTCGCGATCCCCAGCGCCATGATGGTAAGGCCCGACCGAAAAGACTCACAGAATTCGATGGCGGGATCGGCAGCATCAAACTGTCGCAACTCACCACGCGTAGTGTGATCGAGTTTCGTGATCGTTTGCGCGATGCCGGCGTCTCCATCGTTACCACGCGAAAAATTCTCAGCACCTTGCAGCAGCTTCTCGGCCATGCGGTTGATCGCGATATGGTCGGAATCAACGTTGCCCGCGGCGTAAAGGTGATCGGCCGCCGCGACGAAGGCGCGCGCAAGATCGTGCCGCCAACCAAAGAAGCGTTGCGTGCCCTTCTTGCTGTCGCCGACGAAGATTTTCGCGTGAAACTTATCTTCGCCAGCGCGACCGGAGTCCGGGCCGGCGAGCTTCATGCGCTACGCTGGCACCACCTTGATCTCGTCAAAGGGGAAGTGAAAGTCGAAGCTCGGGTCGATGCCTATGGCGAAGAGGATGTGACGAAGACAGCGGCCGGCATGCGCACGATCCCGCTCGCCCAGCCACTCATTCTCACGCTGAAGAAGTGGAAGCTGCGGACGACATGGAAGGTCCCGACGGACCTCGTCTTCCCCAACAAGCGCGGCGGGTATACCGGCCACGACAACATGATCAAGCGGAAGTTTTCGCCGCTCTTCGACGCTTTAGCCAAAAAGCATCGCGAAGACCCGGACACTCACGCCGCACCGCCGACCCCGTTTAACTGGCATGCGCTGCGGCACTTCGCCGTCTCTTGCTGGATCGAGGCGGGGCTCAATCCCAAAACGGTTCAGACCTTCGCTGGCCATAGCAGCTTGCAGGTGACGATGGACCGTTACGGGCACCTGTTTAAATCCGACGATCACAAGAAGGCTATGGATGTGATCGCTCGGGAGATGTTGGAATAACCCTCGATACGGTTTTCCGTATATTTTTGGTTTATACGGATTTTCGTATATTCGTATTTTTCCGTTTGATGGTGACCTAATGCTCCAAATAGTACGCATTCCAAAACAGCTCGGCGGCGCACTTCGCCGCCGCCGCAAGCAACACCAGTTGACCCAGGCTGGCCTAAGCCAGCTCATCAATAGGCGGCAGGCCACTATCTCCACATTGGAATCCACGGGTAGTGCCACGCTCGACACGCTGTTCGCGGTTTGGGCGGCCCTTGATCTGGAACTCGTGATCCGGCCGCGATCCAAAGGTGATCGTGCGAAGCTCGGTGACATCTTTTAGTCTCGCGTCCTTCACCTAAGATGCTGATTTATAACTATCTCGTATCTAAGATACGCGATAGTTAAAATCTATTGACTTTGCCAGGCAAATATTATAACTTTCTCGTATCTAAGATACGAAAAGGTTAGAATGCCTCTCCATCTTGTCGGCGAAACTCTCGACAAGGCCCGCAGCCATTACCGCGCGGGGACGGGCAAGCTTGTTCAGCTTATGCGCGGGATCTACGTCGACCCGGACGACGATATCGACACAGTTGTATTTACGCACGCGGTCCGTATTGCCAAGTATCTTTATCCGCAAGCGTATCTCGCCGCCGCAAGCGCTGTTCTGCTCGGTCCCACGCGTGATGGACGCCTATTTCTAAGTGCGCGCCGCAATCAGCGCACGCGCATCCGCTCTCTTGAAATTATCCAAAACGAAGCCCCAAAAAACCCATCGATCTCGGATGCTGTCGTCAGAGATGACATGGGCGAATTCCACATCGACGTCTCGTCTATCCGTCAGCGCTTTCTTGAAGCCTTTCGCCACCGGAGCGAACACGCCGCCTCCATCGACGAAACTATGCGCGAAGCGGCGGCCGCGCGCTTGATCGAAGAATACGGTAGTGCCAAGAAAGCTGCCGACGCGATTTGGACACTAGCCCGAGAAAACGAATGGTATCGGGAGGGTGAACTTGCGGAACGCTTTCTTCTGCGCGCGCCATCCGGCCCCGCGCCAAAAAATCAGGCTCAACTCGACCTGACGGTTGCCTGGCACGGCAACCCGATCGGCCACCTTAGACATGACGGGTTCGAATGGCGATGGGACTCGATCGAGACTGACGGCCCTGCGCTTATTCGGCAAACAACGCCCAGGAAGCTGCCGCCGTTCATCGTCTCTCTTCTGCCGGAAGGCTGGCTCGAATCCGTCATTAAAGACAAGGACGAGCGCGCCATGTTGCGGAATGGCAAGCGCTACATGTCCAATATCACGAATCGTTGAGCACGAACGCGACTTGGCTGATCTGCCGGCGGACCTTCTGCTGACGCGCCTTGCCGACCACACGAACGAGGGCGCCTTTGCCGGCTACTACGCAGGACCGGTGCGCAGCGACATTGAACAAAACTTCGAGCGCTCGCTCGCCCGCCTTTATGAGAGCGCGAACACGCCTCGACTCTCCGGTGTTCAAATCAAAGCTCCGATGTATCTCGATGCAAAAGGGACGCTAACGCCCAGCACCGGAAAACCATTCACTCATATTCTCAAACCGGCCGAAACCGGCGGCTATGACGCGCTGCCGATTGTCGAATGGCTCGATATGACGCTCGCGAAATCCGCCGGTTTCATAGCGCCTGCCACGGCGCTCGTCGCAATGCCCGACGGCATGCCGCCGGCTCTTATCATCGAACGATTCGATATTCGCGAGAGTCGTCAGGATCACCAACTGATGGCTCTTGAAGATTTTTGTTCGGTCCTGGAGCTTCCGACGGAGGATAAGTACAAAGGAACGATGGAGCGTGTCGCACGCGCCGTAAGGCCTTTATCGACGTCGCCCGACGAGGATCTTCTGGTCATCCTCAAACGCGCCTTGTTCGCATGGCTCATCGCCGACGGCGACATGCATCTCAAAAATATAGCGCTCCTGAAAATTGCCCAGCCGGGAGATCGCGTGTTTCGAAGCGTTCACATAACACCGATCTATGACGTCGTCACAACGCGGGTCTTTCCCCGTCTGAAACACGATCATTTGGCGCTGAAGCTCAATGGAAAAGACGACAAACTACGGCGCGTGGATTTTCATGCGTTCGCGGCGACGGCCGGATTGCGCGCGGCGGATGCCGACCAGGCTATTGATGAAATGCTCCGAAAGCTTTCTGAGGCGGTTGATCGCATCAAACTTCCGCCGGGGCTCACCTACGGCGAGGAAACCGGGCAATTAGCGGAAGAATTGCTCGACATCTGCCGCCAACGAATAAAGAGCTTCACCTAAGACGGCTTTTCGCCCTCACAAGTTTGCCACAGGGAGGACTTGCGGCCGGTACGCAATCGCGCTACTCAGTCTCACGCGTTTCGTAAAATTCCACGGCACAAAAATGGCACATAAATTTGAAAATGCCGGGTGCGAATAAAATTCGAAGCGCGTAAGTAATTGAAGACAAAGATCAAATTGTTGTCGCGGGATGGAGCAGCCCGGTAGCTCGTCAGGCTCATAACCTGAAGGTCAGAGGTTCAAATCCTCTCCCCGCAACCATCTCAAATTGCGATCCCCCGGTCCTTGCGGTCGGGGCTTTCGTTTTGAGCGAAATGGCCAGGATTCCAGCTAGATCGCCTCGGAGTTCGACTTGTAGCTCGCCGTTTTCCGGCGTCAGAACAATCTCCCGCACCAGCGACCGCAGAACCTCAGCAGCTTTCACCCGCTTCGCTTCTGCTTCCTCCTGCATCGCCTCTGATAGCTGATCAACCTGAGCACGGTAGAACTTGGCCATTTCAGGGTGCAGGAGCAGCGGTGGTTCCTCGGCATTCATAAGGAACATATTCAGCTCCTTCTTGCGTCGCTCTAAGCCGATCATCTTTTCGTTGATCCGCTCTGCTGCTCCGCCTTTGAGGATCAGATTCAGAAGGGTATCCAGCTCGCGATCAATTTTGGCGGCCTCGGCGCGCGCCGCACCAATAGACGAGCGACCTTCCATTCGGAGACGGTTCATTTCCCGAGTGAACTCGTCACAAAATTCCTTGAACAGGCTCGGGTCCATCAGGTGATGCCGCAACGCATGGAGGACGCGTTCCTCAAGGCGATCGCGACGGATGTTCTTCCTGTTGTCGCACGTACCCTTGTTGCGTGCCGTCGCGCAGCCGACCAGATCGACCGAGATCATAGCGTAGCCGCCACCGCAGCAGCCGCATTTCGTCAAGCCAGAGAAGAGGTATTTTGGCCGGCGGCGCTCACGGAAATGATTCTCGGCCTGAAGGCCATCAACGCCACGCCTTGATTTGATTGCTGTTTGCCGAGCCTTCACATCATTCCAGAGGGTATCGTCGAGGATCCGGAGTTCCGGCACGTTTTGAATGATCCATTCCGATTCTGGATTGGGCCGGGCTTGACGCTTGCCGGTATCAGGGTCCTTGATAAAGCGTTGACGGTTCCAAATCAGACGGCCGATATACATCTCATTGTTCAGAATGCCGTTGCCGCGCTTGGCATTGCCGTTAATGGTGCTAAAGCCCCAATCGCCTCCCCCCGGTGAACGGATGCCTTCTTTGTTCATCTCCGTAGCAATTCGTTTTGGCGATTTACCGTTGATATAATCCTGGAAAATTCGGCGAACCACTTGAGCCTCGACAGGATTGACCGTCCGATCGCCGCGTACCGGTTTGCCATTTGCCGCGAATTGCTTGACCACATCATAGCCATAGCAATTGCCGCCACCCGATTTGCCCATTTCGACACGGCCACGCTGACCGCGGCGTGTCTTATCCGCCAAGTCTTTGAGGAAAAGCGCATTCATGGTGCCTTTGAGGCCAACATGTAAATGCGTAACCTCGCCCTCCGACAAGGTGATGATCTTTACGTCTGAATAGATCATCCGTTTGTAAAAGCCGGCAATGTCTTCTTGGTCGCGAGAGAGGCGATCCATTGCCTCGGCCAGCACGATTTGGAAGCGGCCGCGCTGCGCATGTTCAATGAGCGCCTGGACACCGGCGCGCAATAGCGAAGCACCTGAAATCGCGTGGTCCGAATATTCTTGTACGATTTGCCAGCCTTGCTTTTCAGCATAAGCCCGGCAGATACGAAATTGGTCGGCGATGGAAGCGTCGCGTTGATTGTCGGAGGAATAGCGTGCGTAGAGCGCGACCTTCATGTAGCAACCTCCTTAAGCTCAGGAGCGCTTCAGCCGGCGCTCCTCGACGAGCCGATCGTACCAGTTCCGGGCCGCTCGTTGCGCTAGAAGGCGCACTAACAGGACGAGCCGCGGGTCGGGCTGGTTGCCACGGCGCGGGAGTGTCAGCTCGGATTCGCTAACCGGCATGACGTCGTTCCGAGACTGGGCAACTCCGTTGTTCATAATAACGCGACCAACCACCGATCATAGAGCGACGATTGCAGTTACCATCGGGCCTGCGGGATGCGACGACAATTGAAATGAACCCTAAGATCTGAATGTATCAGGCCGTCGTAGCGTGTTGCCGGTGCGCAGCGCGCAGCAGAGGTCACGCCAGCGTCGTAGAAAAACCTGTTCGCGTCGGGGCTGCTTTCAGTATTCTAATGACATTACGCGTTCGCGTGTCTATCCGCCATTCTTGGCTGCCTTCGAGACGGCTTTTGCGCGTCGGATGTATTGGAACTGACGACGAAAACAGCGAAGCAAATTCAGGACGGCCCCCCCAATGCGATCGGTGACTGCACACCGTACCGTCTAACCGCGCGGCGTTGGTGAAATGGTGTCACGGGTTGCCGCGGGCGAGCATTGCCGATCGGTGGCGGTGCGGTTTGGGGTGAGCGTATCGAGCGTGGTGAAGTGGTCGCAGCGGCAGCGGCGGACGGGGAGCGCGGCAGCGAAGCGGATGGGGGGCTATCGGCCGCTGGTCTTGGCTGGGCAACGGGCTTGGTTGTTGGCGCGGATTGAGGAGAAGCCCGACCTGACGTTGCGCGCGATCGCGGCCGAGCTCCTTGAGCGCGGCATCGTGGTGAGCTACGGCGCGGTTTGGAACTTCTTCGCCAAGGAGCAGATCAGTTTCAAAAAAAAGCCTGCACGCCGCCGAGCAGGATCGCGCTGACGTTGCCCGTCGGCGGGCGCAATGGAAGAAGTATCAAGGCCGGCTCGATCCGAGCCGCTTGGTGTTCATCGACGAGACTTGGGCCAAGACCAACATGACGCGCAGCCATGGCCGATGCTTGAGGGGCGCACGCCTGGTGGCGAAGGTGCCGCACCGGCGCTGGCGCACGCTGACCTTTCTGGCGGCCTTGCGCTGCGATCGGATCGAGGCGCCCTGCGTCATCGATGGCCCGATCAATGGCCCCAGCTTCCTCGCCTATGTCGAGCAATTGCTCGCCCCGGCCCTGAAACCCGGCGACATCGTCATCATGGACAATCTCGGCAGCCACAAGCGCCAGGCCATCCGAAAAGCGATCCGCGCCGCCGGCGCCAAACTCCTCTTCCTTTCTTCGCCAAACTCAAAACACTCCTGCGCAAGGCTGACGAGGACCGTCGAAGCGACTTGGAAACGCATCGGCGCCCTGCTCGATGCCTTCACCCCAACCGAATGTGCTCTAGCAGATATTACAAACGACTGGCGTTTGGGATGTCGACGGGCGATTACGGACGTCCCGCTTCGGTGCCGATAGTAGATACCTGAAGGTGTCTCTTGTGCTATTTGATGACTGAATGTTATGACCATGGGAGGGGATGGAGTGCCCCCTCATAACCGCCAAGTTGGCTGATGACTCCTATTGCAATGAGATGCGGTAGGAGTTTTGTAATTGTTGGCTCCGCCGCTTTGTGGGCTTCGCCCGCTATTCCATCGACGATGGAGGGTGCGACGGATCGGAACGGATTAACGGCCCTAGCCGCGCGGCGACAGCCGAACCGCACGGCAACTAATTCGCGAAGCGCTTCTGGGCAACGGCGATGAAAATTGCCGTCATGAGTGACCTCCATCTTGAATACGATGCTAGGTATCTCAAAAATACCGACAGCAGCGCACAAGATCGAACCACTTCGCGCTTTTACTCGGAGCCGCCTCAGCCAGAAGCTGATTTCCTCGTCTTGGCCGGGGACATCCACAGTGGTCCGCTTGCGTTCGACTGGACGCGTCGGCACTTTTCGATTCCGACGATTCTCATCGGTGGCAACCACGAAGCCTATGACCGCGAACTCTTCCGAGCGATCGCATTCAATCGGCATAAGACCGAAACATCCGATGGTCCGGTCGTATTTCTCGAACGAGCGACATGGGAAGGGGCGCTAACAAGGGGAGAGCGCGTTCGTTTCATTGGTGCCACGCTCTGGACCGATTTTCAGCTCTACGGTACCCCCGCTCGGTCCATGGCCATTGCGTTAGAGCAACTTGACGATTTTAAACTGATTAAATTCGAAAGGGGTTACAGGTTGCGAACGCTGAGGCCGTCCGATACGGCGCGCCTGCACCACACCTCTGTTGACTTCCTTCACGAGGAACTCAAGCGACCTTTTGACGGTATAACCGTGGTCGTTACCCACCATGCCCCGTCGCAGAGATCGATTTCGGCCAGGTTCAAAAACCACCCGCTTAACCCTGCCTTCGCATCGGACCTTGATGGTTTGATCCAGACTTACAAACCATCGCTATGGATTCACGGCCACATGCATGAATCGTTCGACTACGTGATCGGGCGGACGCGAGTCGTCTGCAATCCAAGAGGCTATTTTCCGGATCAGCTAAATCCTGAATTCGATCCCCATTTCGTCGTGGAAATAAAATAATCCCTCCCCGTATTTGCGAGGTAATAGGGACATGAATGTCAAGCTCGCGGTCGAAGCAGAAAATGCCACGGAAGGTCAGATTTCGACTGCCGCAATGTCGCTCCAACGTCTTGTCGCCAATGTTGGCCGAGCCGTGGTCGGAAAGTCGAACGCCATCGAGCTATTATTGGTCGCGCTGATCTGCGAAGGGCATGTTTTGCTTGAAGATGTCCCCGGCGTGGGCAAGACTTTGCTCGCCAAAGCACTGGCACGTTCGCTGGGCCTGAGCTTTCGGCGGGTTCAATTTACGCCCGACCTTTTGCCATCCGACATTACGGGATCCCGCATTTTCAACCAGCGCACCGCCGAATTCGAATTCCGCCCCGGTCCGATCTTCGCCCAAATCATTCTGGCCGACGAAGTGAACCGGGCTACACCCCGTACTCAATCGGCCTTGCTCGAAGCGATGGAGGAACGTCAGGTCACCGCTGACGGCGAGACGATGGCGTTGAAGCGTCCCTTTCTTGTTCTGGCGACGCAAAATCCCATCGAACTTGAAGGCACTTTTCCCTTGCCGGAAGCCCAATTGGATCGGTTCCTGCTGCAAGTGAATCTGGGATATCCCACCGTCGAGGAAGAAGAAACAATCCTCCTGCGCCTTCAGGATGGCGACCGGACGCAAGACCTTGAACCCGTCCTTGGCTCCGAGGATATCGTCGGGTTGGCAACCGTGGCCTCGCGCGTTCACATTTCGGATGCGGTTCGGACCTACCTCATCTCCGTGGTGAGAGCGACACGTCAGCGCGCCGGTATTGCGCTCGGGGGAAGCCCACGGGCCACGATCGCCCTCTTTCGTGCGACACGGGCCTTGGCCTGTGTGCGGGGACGAGACTACGCGCTGCCCGACGATATCAAATACCTTGCCCCCTTTATTCTCGCGCATCGGCTAATCCTTACGTCGGAGGCGCGCGTTAAGGGCCAGACTCCGCGAACATTGGTGTCGGAGCTTCTGAACACGATCCCGGTGCCCGTGGAAGAAACCGGCAAGCCCACGGCCGGTACCGGTGGTTGACGGGCTCTGGCTTTTCATCCTTGCCGTCCTCGAAGTTTGGGGACTGTGGCAGGGTCGCTCGTTGCTGATTCTCGGCACAACCCTGGCGCTACTGGTGTCTGGCTCGCTGATGTTATGGAAACGCTGGTGTCTCGCCGGCGTCACCTATGAGCGGCATCTGTCGGAGCACCGCGCCGTATTCGGGCAGGAAGTAGGGCTATCGGTCGAGTTGCTCAATCTGAAACCGCTACCGCTGACCTGGCTCCAAGTGGAAGACACATTCCCTCGCTCGCTTGTCTTCGAGGGCGGTTACGTCCGGCCGGGCCGCTCGGAACTGTTCCGATATTTTACCATGGTCGTCGCGATGCTCCCGTATGAGCGCATCGTCCGCAAGCTTGTCGTCAAGTGCAACCGGCGTGGAGAACATGTGTTCGGGCCGACCTCCCTCGAATCCGGCGACTATCTCGGTGCTCTCGTCAATTATGGTTCGATACGCGCGATCGATCATCTGCTGGTGCTGCCCAAGATCATGAGGCTGGCCATCGGCGGAATGAAATCGAATCAAATCCTCGGTCGTGACGCGGTGCGACGTCTTTTCATGGCCGACCCTATCCGAATAGTCGGCGCTCGGGACTATACCCCCGGCGATCCCTACCGGCTGATTGACTGGCGGGCGTCGGCGCGGGTCGGGAATTTGATGGTGCGATTGATCGAACCGAGCACGACACCGGCCGTTGACATCTTGATCGACTTCGCGGTCCCGACGCGGGCCAACAAGAATTTTGAACCCGACGAGCTCGAATTCGCGATCAGCATTGCCGCCTCGCTCGTGACCTATGCGATCGAACAGCGCTGGTCAGTCGGCCTGGGAGGAAACGGCACCAGCATGAAGTTGCCGCTAACCTTGCCGCCGTCGCGCGCACCGGATCGTCTCGGCGCGATGTTGGAGGTTCTGTCCCACGCCAGCGTTGTCCCCAATGGCAGTTTTGTCGAAGCTGTGGTTCGACATCACGCGGAAAGTCCGACCGGCACGACTTTCGTCGTGGTGACGATGAACCTGGTCTCGACGCTTGCCGCCCTCGGAGATTTGAGCCGCCGAGGGCGGCCGGTCACAGTGATCCAGATCGTGGCGGGGACAGAAGACGTTACGGCTTTACGCTGGGCGGCCGGGCCAATCCCGATCTGGCAAGCGTCTTACGACACGCACTGGACCGAACGTGAGACGCTGGTCCTTAACGCCTGATTTCATCGTCCCCGCCGGGCAGGCGGCGATGGATATGACATGGTTCTATGGCCTCGTGGCACTCATCCAATCTGCTTCTCCGGGGCCATTGCATTTCGATTTCGTCAGCTTGTTCGGGCCTGTTGCTATTGTTGGTTGGCTGGCCAAGGGCACGGCCATATTGCCCTGGTCATTCCCTTGGCGTCGCCTGCTGCTGCTGGCTCTTTGTATCCTGACCTTAATCGGTTGGCTGCATGTCATGCTGGACGCGGATATTTGGTCCGGAGCGCGGTGGTTGGCGATTGCGACCGAGCCGTGGCGGTTTGATCCGGGCATGCACGGCGATACGATTTTCGTAGCATGTTTTGTCGCCTTCCTCTTGTGGGGCCGCGGCCTTTGGATCGGCGTCGGCGAGGCAACGACTGCCGAGGTAACGCGGTGGCTCATCGGCGGGATCGTTGTGCTGATCGCATTATGCGCGATCGTCGGATCGACCCGTCTGCCGGACGCCGAAACCGTCTCCTCAGACCTTCGGCTGTTGTTGGTCACCTATTTCGTTCTCGGGCTTGCGCTTACAGCGATCGTTCATGCGCAAGCATTCACCCGAAGTATCGGGCGCCGGCAGCGGCTTTCGCCGTCCTGGGCGGTCGCGATTACCGTACCAATGGCGATCATCGCCGCAATCGCTTTATTCTTTTCAAGCGGGGTCGCGCCGACCGTGCAATGGTTCATGCGGCTCGGCGTTGCGCTCGCGGTACTGATCTGGACGGGGATTCTGTGGCTGCTCTATTGGATATTCCTGTTTCTGCGGTGGCTTGCGAGCCTGTTTCCAGCTGGTTCCGCGGGGCAGGTTGGTCGGACGCGGTCGCCGCGGATCCCACGGTCGCCTGCGATCGAACCGCCGCACTGGCATCCGTCGGGCCCGCCGATGGATGTCACGGTCATCGTTGGCATCGCCATTCTGGTCATCCTTGCCGCGATCATGATCCTCCTGGTTTTTCGCCAGGTCCGGCGCGGCGACACAATTACCATCGACGAAGAACGAAGCTCGGTATGGTCGTGGCAATTGTTTCTCGACCAGTTAAGGAGATTACTGCGCCGCGGCGGGGCCGGGCTGGAGGCGACTGCTGCCGAACAAATTTCTCATGACACTTCGGAATTGCCGGAAATCCGTCTCCTCTATCGGAGATTGCTATCGTGGGGAGCCGGGCACGGCCATGCGCGTCATCCTTCCGCCACGCCGCTTGAATATGCAGGTAGGTTGGCGGCCGTCGCTCCCGCACTCTCGTCTGCACTTGCTGCCGTGACGCGTGGCTATGTCGATTGTCGGTATGGCGACAAGCAAGTAGATGATGACACGATTGTCGTTGTCCGGGCCGCCGCCGAGAAATTCCGGGAGACCCAGGAAACGCCGAGAAATTCCGGTGATTTTTCTTGAGCAGATCCACTAATCTGTCTAGCCTTAGCGAATTGGGGATGGGGTACCCCCACAACTGCCGTAATGGCTGATGACTCCTAGCGTTTGTGCTGACGTCGCGGTGGCGTATAGCGCGAAAGGGGTCGTCGATATGCCTATCGTTCCCGTCCTTCCCGGATCACAACGGTCAACGTCGACGCACAATGTCCGTCGGCGGTCGTCCAGGAAGGGTCAATCAGGATCCATTGACCCAAAGCGCACGAGAGCATCACGGCTACGCGTTGCCGGTGCCGAGCCGGATTTGGGCACGCTTCTGAGCGAACCGCTCACCCACCTGATCATGCGCGCCGATGGCGTCGATCAGGAAGGTTTGATGACCGTCCTCAACGCGATGGCCGAAAAGCTCAAAAATAGTAAGGGAAAAAGAGCATTACCCAGAGACACCGATCCTAGCCGAATCGATCGAACCAAGTTCCGTCGCGGTATCGGGATCATCTTGCTCAACTCCCGAAACGAGATATTCGTCGGCCGTCGTAGCGATATGAAAGGCAATGCGTGGCAGTTGCCGCAAGGGGGCATCGATGCTCGGGAGACTCCGCGGCGGGCCGCTCTGCGGGAGCTAAAAGAAGAGATCGGAACCGATCGGGTTGCGATCATCGCCGAAAGCAAGGACTGGTTCTATTACGACCTCCCTCCCGCGATCGCGAAAAAAGCTTGGGGCGGGCGTTGGAAAGGACAACGCCAGAAATGGTTCGTCATGCGGCTAGCCGGACCGGAGAGCGAGATCGATGTCGCGACCGCGCATCCGGAGTTCGACCGCTGGCGCTGGGTCGCGTTGCGCCGATTGCCCGCACTTGCGGTTTCCTTCAAGCGTCAACTTTATTTGAGCCTGGTCGGTGAATTCGGCGGGCTCGTCGGCGGCAAGCCTTAACGATTCGAAGTAGGGTTCCGATAATGCGCGGCGTGAACGACAAGAATTTCTTCAACACTTGGCAAATCCTCTATCGCGCCACCTGTCCCCATCCGACACAGACTCAGTGGCAGGTGGATGATGTCGAGTGGCGCAAGGAGCGCCACAGCTTTTTTGCCAGTTCGTATGCCATGTCGATCGATGTTCATCTATTGCGTCGCGGTCGCCCGCGCGCGGCAAGCGGTTGGTACCTCATGGTCGTTATCGAAAATTGGTGGAGCGGCGACAACGAGCTTCTGAAGACGATGACGTGGGCACGCGTCATCGAGGGCAATCCCAAAGCCGTGGTTGGTTGGATGCGAAGTCAGGAACGCATACCCGGGCGCGCCGCGTTGCAGTAGCCGGATAGGGCGACGATTGAAAACAAGCCAAGTGAATCCTACTTTTTATCGGTGGGGATGGAGTCCCCCAAAATCGCCCTTGTTGGCTGATGACTCCTATCGCGCACGGGACATGCGGTAGGAGGGGCTAGCGTTGGAAGGACTCGAACGGATCGCTGCCGTCGCAGATCACAGCCACGGAGTTGGCTGCGAGACGGACATGCCATTGTTGCTGGAGCGATGCCAGGCTATTCTTGATCGCTATTTCCCGGTTGGATCACCGCAGATCGTGCGGATTGCCGAATTGCGGAAGCGCCTGCGCGACGGGCGTCTGCAACTCGCCGTTCTGGGGCAATTCAAGCGGGGCAAGAGCACTTTTCTCAACAGCTTGTTAGGGGCGCCATACCTGCCCAGCGCCGTCATTCCTGTAACCGCGATCCCGACTTTTATCGCCTGGGGCAAGGAACCGCTTATTCGCGTATCGTATCAGGGCAGGGAAAACGCCGAAGAGTTCCGCGCGATTACCGCCGACGCGTTGCGCGACCTGCTCTATCGCTTCGTTGCGGAGGAGGCCAATCCGGAAAACCGCCTCCGTGTGTCCCGCGTCGAAATTTTTGTCCCGGCGCCGATCCTGGAACAGGGGATTGTTCTGGTCGACACGCCGGGGGTCGGGTCCACCCACCGCCATAACACCGATGCTGCCCTCAAAGTGCTGCCGGAATGCGACGCGGCGCTCTTTGTCGTTTCGGTCGACCCGCCGATCACGGAAGGCGAAATCGAATATCTGCATCTGATCCGTTCACGGGTCGAACGTCTGTTTTTCATTCTCAACAAGACCGATTTGGTTGCCTCTGCGGAACGGGATCAGGCGCTAGCTTTTATGCGCATGACCTTAGAAAAAAGCGTCTTGATACATGGGGCTACGCCGATTTTCACCGCTTCTGCCCGTTCCGGCCTTGCGGCGAGGCAAGCGGCCGACGGTGCAGCCTTCGTTGCAAGCGGGATAGCGGCTATCGAGAAACATCTCCTGCGCTATCTGGCGCTCGAAAAGAATAGGTCGCTCGAGATCGCCGTAGCGATGAAGGCGTCGGTGATCCTGTCGGAAGCGGAATCGGAGCTCAACCTTCGCCGCCGAACACTAGAATTGCCATTGGAAATGCTCGGTGAAAAGCAGACAAAATTCGAGGAATTGGTGCGCCCGATCGAGGCACGTCGCCTCATCACCCGCGATCTGTTAAAGGGTGAACGGAATCGTATCGCTGCGGCACTCGAAATGCGCACCGATAGGCTCCGCAACGACGCGCGTGGACATCTTTTCGGGATTGTCGACGAGCTCATCGATTGTGCCAATGCCGATGAGGTGGACCGGCTAACCGCAGACGCGGCGGGGCCGGCGATGACCGATTTCTTCGACGCGGCGCGTGACGAGATGATGGATTTCTTTGTCAGTCAATCGGAATCCGCGCTAAGCACCCATCGCGAACGTATCTGGGAACTTGTCGATGTTGTCCGTCGAACCGCGGCCGATCTGTTCGAGCTCCAATTCCCGCCAGTGACGAACGATGAAAAATTTCATTTGGCGCAGGAACCCTATTGGCTAAGTCAGCGATGGAGTTCGACGCTCATTCCGGATTTCAGTCCCGTTGTCGACCGGCTGCTGGCAAAGCGAACACGGCGTACGCGCCTTGAAGCGCGTATTAAAGGTCGGCTCGACGAGTTGATCATTCGCAACGTCGAAAACTTGCGCTGGTCGATCTTGCGTGGACTCGATGAAACCTTCGCGCGCGCAGCGCCGACGTTGGAATCACGAATCGATGAGGCCATGACATTAACACGCACCGCGATCGCCAATGCGCGACGGATGCGTGAGACGCAATCGAGCGATGTCGAGGCGGAAATCGCGCGGCTCGCTGCTGGCGCGTCGGCGATGGCGGACATGCGTGCGATGCTGACAATTGCCGATAAACCTCAGAATACGTGAACCAAGGTACCGATGGCAACGAAGAGGCACCCGATGAATTTAGCCAGCTACGAAAAAACCAAGTTCGAGCTTGCGGAAATTCTGAGATCCGCGGTGCGGCATTCGGGACATGAGTTAAGCGAGGCGCCGGACGAAATCCGCGATATGTTCTCGCGCTTGGCGGAAGATCGCTTCAACCTGGTCGTCGTGGGGCGATTCAATCGCGGCAAGACGTCGTTGATGAATGTCCTGCTCGGCACCGACCGACTGCCGACAGGGATCGTCCCTCTTACCTCGGTCATCACGGCGGTGAGTTACGGTACGCGGGAACAAGTCTTCATCGAATATGAAGGAAGCCGCTATCTTTCGAGTTGCATCCCCATCGACCAACTGCCGGAGTACATTACGCAGCAGGGAAATCCGGCTAACCAAAAAAAAGTCGCCGTGGCATCAATACAATTGCCCTGCGAACTGCTTCGCCGGGGATTTCATTTTGTGGACACGCCGGGCCTGGGATCGGCGATCCGGGAAAATACCCTCACCACGGAAAGATTTCTGCCCGAGGCGGATGCCTTCATCGTGGTCAGCAGTTACGACAGCCCTTTGGCCGACGAGGAAATGGCGCTGCTGCGGCGCATCGTCCCGACCGCGACCAAGATCTTTTTTGTCTTGAACAAGCATGACACGGTCAGTCCGACGGAAAGGGATCAGGTTCTGCGTTATGTGCAACAGCGGTTGGCCGATGCATTCGGTGCAGATGCTCCGCGGCTCTATTCCCTGTCGGCGCTCGATTCACTAAAGGCCAAAGCGCGCGATGCCGGCGAGGATTTTGCTAGCAGCGGCATTCCCGAACTCCTGGATCACCTGGTGCATTTTCTGATTGCCGAGAAGAGTCAGCGTTTCCTGGCCAATAGTGGTGAGCGCGTCGCCGCCATTCTGCGGGAGCTCCCGAATTCCGCCGCCCCGATGGCGCGTCTTGCCGCGCTGCGGCAGCGGGGTTTCATCAATGGTCAAATTCCCGTTGGCGCTGACGCACCGGACGGCGCGGGTACACCGCCGTTTTCCGCATGTGCGATTTGCGATCAGATCGAGCGAGATGTCTTCGCGTTTCTGGCAAGCTACCAATACGACATCGTCGTCGATGACAACGCCAGGACGGAACTCGCGGAACGCGGCGGTCTATGTGCATTCCACACATGGCAATACCACGCGCTGGCCTCGCCGCAAGGAACCTCTCTTGGCTTTTCTGGCGTGCTCGATCGTCTGGCAGTGCGGCTGCGTGAAATTGCGGAGTCCTCATCGGATCCGTGCCAGATCGACGCGCTCATCGTTAGCGACCAGGAATGTTGCGTCTGCCGGCGTCGCCGAGAAGCTGAGCAGAAATCCGTTAGCGACATGGCCGATCGGTTGGCGGGCGGCGAGGCTGCGGTACCCGCGATGCCGTCGCTGTGCCTACCCCATGTCCGGTTGCTCGTCCGCAAGCTCGGAAAGATCGATATCGCGCGCCGGATGCTGGCCCAAGAGGCGGCGGTGTGCGAGCGCATCTCCGAGGATATGCGCCGGTACGCGCTGAAATTCGACGGCATGCGACGCCACTTGTTGAGCGAAGAAGACTATGCTGCGGCCAAGATGGCGCTTACGTTACTCGCCGGCAGTTACAACGTTAACGCCGCGCGAAAATTGCAATAACCCAATTTTATTTTGCAATTTCGGCATTTCCCGCGAGAAACCCAGATACTCGGTTCGAACGGCCGTGAATCGCGATGCCACAGCGATTGAAACCCGCGCGCGTTACCCAAAAGATAAGCAGGGCCACATAGAAGGCACCGATCAGGTCGCTTGGGTAATGCGCTCCGATAATCACTCGGCTCGCGACGACAAGGAGCGCGGGGAGCCACCAAACTGGCCACCAACGCGGCCAAATCACCGTTAGAGATAGCGCCAGCGCGGTGACGGTTGCGACGTGGCCGGAAGGAAACGACCAACGATCCGGACCCGAGCCGAGCCAAGTAAAGCCGTATAATCCCTCGCTGAAGAGTAATTTCGGGCGAGCGCGTCCAAAAATCACCTTGATCACGTCGACAACAATGCCCGAGATTGCCACGTTGACGAAAATGAACGCCGCCAGCCATGAATAGCGACGCGATGGTGAGCGACGAAAATAAAAAATTGCGAATGCCACGACGCAGACAATTAAGTAGCCGGTCGATTCACCGAATTGGGTGATGATTCCGAAGACATGATAAATGCGCGGACTCAACCCGTGCGCGTAGATCGCGATCGGGCGATCGAAAAACAAAAAAGACACGGAGCAGATAAAGAGACAAGCGATGCCGGTCGCGAAACCGTTCCGATTTATCGCCATTTCGCCTTGGCTCCCCGAATATCGATGCCAACCCAATCGAAACCTCTCTCCAACGCGACGACAATGACTATTCCGAGCAGCATTCCCGCGACCGCGTCGCTCGGATAGTGATATCCGGCTGCTACGCGGCTCACCGCTACGAGGGCAGCGAGGACGAAAAAGGTCAGCCGATATGTAGGCAGGAAGGTAGAGAACACAGCAGCCATTGCCGCGGCTACCGCGGCATGCGAGGAGGGAAAAGAGGAAAAATCTGGCCCGAGGTTAAAGGGATGAAACGTATAGATGCCGCGCTCGATATAAAGGTGTGGGCGCGAGCGACCGAATATGGCCTGCAGCGCAAGAGCCACGGTCCATGGCGCGACCGCGGCCAAAAGGACGAGCAGGGCACGATAGGGGAGAAGAAGCTCCGAAAACGAGAAACCTGTATTTACCAAAATGATCCCCCAAAATAGCAAGGCTAACAGGCCAAGGGTGATATAGGGTAGAGGCTGTCCCAAAATTCCGACTAATTCGGCGAGAGCAAGCAAGGGAGTCCCGGACTTTGCCTGCAGGAGGGCTTCCGCGGGACGATCCCACAAATAGATGGCGACGACGATCCCTGCGAGAAGCGAACAAATACCAATCGACAAAAGAACGGTACGTTCGAATTCGGCCTTAACGACCACCGTTGGTCTCCCCCTCAGCATCAGCCATTCATCATTACGCCCGGGAGTCCTATCGGCACGCGGCGCTCCAGTAGATAATCCGTTTCTCTGGAACCAAGTCCTTCAATAAGTCTATGACCGCATTAGCGACTGCGGGCTCGTCGAAGAATTCGATGACGAGCGGAAGGTCCACCATGATGCGCAGAATATCCGCGGCGTGAACCTCACCTCCATCGTCCCCAAGCCCCGCGATGGCGCGAAACACGGTCACGCCGCGCACACGATGCTGATCGTGCAGAATGTTCAAGATTTCCTGCATCAAAGTCTTGTGGCGACCGTGATCCGCTTCATGAAGATAGATGCGGACGACCGTTACGTCAGATCCCATTGCAACGCTCCATCACTAGAGATTGCGGGCAATGAACGCGCCAAAAAGAGCCCCGCCAACGCCCAGACCGAGAGAGAGAAGGACATAGAGGATACTTTTGCCGCCTTCGCCTTGTTCCGCCAGCAGCAAGCTTTCCATCGCGAACGTCGAAAAAGTCGTGAAGCCACCCAGGACGCCGGTGAGAATGCCGATACGCACATAAGGGGCAAAGGTTAGGCGCTCCAATGTCTCGATAAAGAGAAACCCCATCAAGAAGCTGCCGAGCACATTGATCGACAACGTGGCGTAAGGAAAATCGCGACCATAGATCGCCTGCACCAGATTGGTCATGGCGTATCGGGCCCAACAGCCGAGCACGCCCCCGATCGCGATTGCCAGGTAGACACGCATTCAAAACACGCTCCTGCTTTCGTTTCATAGCAACGCTATGAAGAGGATGATCACGAGCAAGGCGCCGATCAGCGACAGGTAGAAGTTGAGATGTCCTGACTGGATAATTCGCAACTTCAACGCAAGGGCGACGACTGCTCTTTCAAGGGGCCCAAAGAGACGTGGCCCAAAAATTGGCGCGACCTCGTGAGTGAAAATCAGGCGCCGAATGAAGTAGGGATGCCCGTTCCCTTCGCGGGCCGTTTCGCGCTCGGTCGTCTCGGTGGGGCGATAGATGAAACTGTAGAAGGTGCGCAAGGCGTTCGAGAAAGTCAGCGCAGTCGTGGCCGAATGTTGCGCGTCCTGGCTGCGCCCGCCGTACCAGACCGGCACAGTACGCACGCGGTGCCGCAGGGAGATCAGCAAGAAACCGATTGGCAAAAGCGCCAACAAAGGCATGGCTATGATCAGTTTGCTCGGTGAGATGAAGGCGAACGTTCCCAACAAGCGGATCGGCGCGCCGGTCGCCGGGACGAGAAGCCAGCCGACATGCATTTTCGGAACCGCGTCCGAGGTCATTCCCGCGACTGCTGCGTTGAGGGCCGTCAGCCATATCGGCATCCCGACTGCCAGCGCTAAAACAAGAAGGCCCAATATGCCTACCGCAATGGCGTTTCCGATCGGCACCGCCTGCCGTTCGGGGCGACCGCGCCCGAGCAGTCCGATACCGAAGACCTTGACGAAGGTGGCAAAGGCAATTGCCGCCGTGAGCGCCAGCCCCGCGCCGGCCAGCGCCGCGGTAAGGCGGCTGCCGAGATTGACCAGGTGGAAGCCCTGGAAAAAAGTCTGGAACAGATACCACTCGCTGACAAAGCCCGCCTGGGGCGGCATGGCTGCCAGACTCATTGCGCCGAACAGCGCGCCGACGCCGAAAATCCACGAACTTCGGGAGAGATTGCCACGCTGGACGATCGCGTAAGTACCGCTCGTGCGGAATACGCCATCCGCGGAGAGAAACATGGCTCCCTTCGCCAGCGCGTGCCCGGCGAGGTGAAGCAGCGCCACGATCCAGGCCAGGCCCGCAAGGTCCATCAGCCCGTCCTGACGAAACATCAATGCCACACCTAGCAGGCACACGGCGATCGAGCCGTTCTCCGCGGAGGATAGGCTGAGCAGCTCGCGCCAGGATTCCTGCTGGAACGCATAGAGCGCGGTAAGAATGGCGCTGAGTACCGCGATCGCGACGATAAAAATGCCGGCGGGAGATACTGACAATTCGGACGCGACCGGCAACCACTGTACAAGACCCCGGCTCAGTGCAAAGAACGCCGCGTTCAAGATGACGCCCGACATGATCGCGCCGGTAGCGCCGCTCGCCGCGCCATAGGCACCAGGAAACCATTCGTAAAACGGCAGCAGACCGATCTTCGCGCCGAAGCCGATCAGGAGTAGGAGGCCGACGCAGAGCTGCTCGGTCAACGGCATGGCGGCGCCGGCCGCCGCGAAATCGGCGAAGGACAGGCTATTGGCCTGGTCCGCCAGCAAAATGAAGGCGAGGATCAGCGCGACCGCGCCGGCTTCGAGCAACGCCAGCATGAACAGAACCGGGCGCCCGGTTTCGCTCGCGAGCGCCTCGCCGAGGATCATCACCGCGCCGCCGAGGCTCATGATCTCCCACGATACGAGAAAACTCACAGCATCCTGCATGCCGAATACGCCGAGTGCGCCGATAAGGCTGGCTGCAGCGCCGAAAATCCAACTCGCTTGACGCGGGATTGGCGAGCCGAGCCAGCAAGCAAGGACCGCGCCCGGCAAACCGAAGCCCAACAACCAAAGCGCTTCCGGCGACAGGAGAAACATCGAACCGGCCGGTCCGATACCTAGCGCCGTGTGCAGGGCAGGGAGGTTCGCCGGCAACAGCCAAGCGGCGAGCGCGAGCAACGCAATGCCGCCAAGGCCGAGAAGCGCGCGTGCCGCGGCTTGGCAGATCCCTGCCAGAGCCAGCAGCCCCGCGATCAGCCAGGCAATGCCGCCCGCGATCAGAAGATCATTCGCCAAGGCGTCCTCCCTGCGCGCGCTGCGGCACGCGATCGAGGAACATCAGCAACGCTTCGATGATGGCGGCCGGGTTCGGGGGGCAACCGGGCAGATAGAGATCGACCGGCAATATACCGTCGAGACCGCTGCCGCAGGCATAGCCATCGCGCGCGATGCCCCCGGATACCGCGCAAGTTCCATAGGCCATTACCCACCGTGGCTCCGGCATCGCCTCATAGGCGCGGTGCAGGGGGTCGCGCATGGCATAGGTGACCGGGCCGGTGACCAGCAGCAGATCGGCGAAGCGCGGCGACGGAGTAAAGAAAATGCCGAGGCGGTGCAAATTGTAGAAAGGGTTGTTCAATGCCTGCAGTTCGGACTCGCATCCGTTGCATGAGCCGGCATCGACATGGCGAATATGCAAACTGCGACGGAATCCGTTCCGCGATTCCGCCGGCGCTTTAGCGTCGATCCCCGGCGTGACGGCGGCGTTCAAAACCAGATCCGACCGCTCACGCACCCCAAACGCCCAATCGAACGAAGTGTTGGCGGCGTCGTTCGGGCATGTCTCGACGCAGAGCTGGCATACGACACAACGCCCATAATCGACTTCGAGCCGATCCTTGCCGGATTGGTCGGGCTGGACCGTGATTGCCCCCGTGGGGCAGACCGCGGCGCATTCGGCGCAGCCGGTTTCGCAGCGCTCCGGTTTGAACCGCGGCATGCCCAACAGATTGTCTTGGCCGTCGTTGATGTTGCGCGGGCTCTGGCCCGGCCATGGCGTCGTCGCTTTGCCTTGGGTCAGACCGAAAAGTGTCCAGAGCGGCATGCTGTCTCCCTAACGATCGCAGCCCGCGACGGTGAGGCCGAAACTGGCCTCATTGATGGCATAGTCCATCATGTTGCTGTCATGCACCGTGAAAGGAAAAACCCGCCAATTCGAGAATGACGGCGATTTGATTTTGACGCGCGACAAGATGCCGTCGTCACCGAAATGCAGTGCGTAGTACAGCGACCCGCGGGGCGATTCAGCCCAACCGAGACCCTCCGAAAGTGGCGGCGGCGCGCATGTCGCGCGAACGGGCCCATCTGGCAGCAGCAGCAGAAGCCGCTGAATCATCGCGATGCTAGTATCGATCTCGGCGACGCGGACCTGTTCCCGGGCATGAGCGTCACCGGAGTTCTTCACCGGCACGACAATGGAAAGATCGCCATAGCCGGCATAAGGATGATCGCGGCGTAAATCGCGATCGATCCCCGATGCCCGTTCGATCGGGCCGGTGGCACCTTGATCGAAGGCGGCTTGCCGCTTGAGTACCCCCGTCGTGATCAATCGGTCCAAGTGACTGTTGGTGCCTTCCAGTTGCGCCGTATATCGAGCGATCTCCTCGCGCAATGTCTCGAGCGCGTCACTGAGCCAAGGTTTGGGAGTCAGATCGTGCCGCAGCCCACCGGGAATAAGCATGCCGCGCAAGAAGCGGCTCCCGGTCAGGCGGGCGTTGATTTGTTTGGCGCGCTCTTCAAGCAGCTTACCTTCCGCCTCGCCCACCTTGAGTGTTGTCGTGTGCGCGAGATGTCCTAGATAGTGAAGATGATTGTAGAGCCGTTCGAGTTCCGCGAGCAGGGAACGCAGCATCCGGGCGCGCTGCGGAACCACACATCCCGCGGCTTGCTCGGCGGCCTGACAAAAGGCGAGCGCGTGGGCGAAGCTGCCGACCCCGGAGACGCGCTCGGCGAGAACGACGCCATATGCCAGCGAGCGGCCCTCGAACCGCTTTTCCATGCCGCGATGCTTGAAGAAAAGCTGCGGATTCAAATGCAGGATATGCTCGCCAACATAGAGAAAGACGAGTTCAACCGATTCGACGACATCGGCTCTTACCGGTCCGAAGGGCAGGCGTTGAACGTCCTCGTTCTCGATCTCGGGAAAGGCGGTGAGGCCGGGCTTGAACGGCATTGCGACATCTGCCGGATAGGAAGGATGCAGGGGCGGCAGCGGCGGCGCCGTCCCTTGATGAAGCACCAAGCTGAATGGCTCCGGCTGACCGACGAACTTGACGCCGAACAGGTCAGAAATCTCACGCTCATACCAGCCGAGCAATGGACTGACGCTCGCGAGACTCTGCACCTCGCCTCTAGGCGAGGTTTTCCAGACCGTGAAATTGTGATGCGCGGTGCCTGAGTCGGTGCGGCTCGCGACATAGCGAAGTTCGATCTGGCCGGGATTGGGATACCAGGCATAAGCCATCTGCATCCGGCCGCCCTCTGCTATCGTGCGGGCCACTTCGTCGGCGAGCCGCGCTTGGTCGATGCGCAGGATTTCGATGTCGCTCATGGCACGCCCGGCGACAAGGTTTGCGCGATGGCGGTCAAATAATTCCAAATGCCGGCGGGCCACCACAGGCCCAATACTAACAGCGGTACCAAGGCCAGCCACATCGGCACAACGCACCACGCATTCAACGTGCCGTCCGGGCGCGTGTCCGCCGTAGGGTCGCGGTAGTACATGGTACGAAAATGATTCATGAAGCCAATAAAGATCACGATCAGTAGCACCAGCATCACGTAAACCGCCCAGGAAAATGACGGTTTCATTCCCGCTCGCATGATGGTGAACTCGCTCATGAACAGGCCGAATGGCGGAGCGCCGGTGATGGCGATAGCGCCCGCCAGCCATAGCGCGCCAAGGCGCGGGAAATAGCGCCCAACGCCGCTGATCTTAAGGATTTCCTTGGTTCCGTAAGCGCGCATCATGTTGCCGGCGCCAAAGAACATCAGCGACTTGTTCAAAGAATGATTGAGCATGTGATAGAGGGCGCCGGCGATTCCGAGCGCACCGCCGAAGCCGAAGCCGAGCGCCACGACCCCCATATGTTCGATGCTCGAATAGGCCATCAACCGCTTGACGCCTTGCTGGCGCACGATGAAGAGAGCGCCAACCAGCAGCGACAGAGCACCGAACACGACGAGCACGATTTGCGGCAGCTGTCCAAGATGAGCCGCTCGAGTAATGGCGAGGAAGCGCGCGATTCCTAACATGGCGGTATTGAGAAGGGCGCCCGACAACATCGCCGAAACCGGCGCCGGGCTCTCGCTGTGAGCATCCGGCAGCCACGAGTGCATCGGGGCCAAACCAACCTTGGTGCCATAACCCACTAGGACCAGTAGGAAGGCGAGGATCGTGAGGATGGGATTCATGTGAGGGGCAGCGCCCGTCATGACGGCCCAGGTCATCTTGTAGCTTGGCCCGAGCACGAAAGTGCCACCCCAATAAAAGAGGATGGTGCCGAGTAGTGCCAGGCTGATGCCGGCCGATACGACCATGATGTATTTCCATGCCGCCTCCATGCTTTCGGCAACTCGCTCGAACGCGACCAGAAAGGTGCTGACCAGCGTGGTCAGCTCGATGGCGATCCAGTAGATGCCGATGCTGTTCATGAACGGCCCGACCAGCGTGGTCAGCCCGAAACCGGCAAATAGCGCATAGAAGACGAAAAGGCGGTCGTCCTCCTTCAGAAGCCGCATGTAGCCGATGGCGTAAATTGAGGCTAGGAAATATACAATCGCGGTGCAGAGCGCGACCCAGGCCGCGGTGCGATCGATGATGACATAGTCGTTCCAGAATAGGATCGCACGACCGTCGATGAGGAAGGGAAGCGGCAAGGCGCAACCGAATGAAATCGCGCTAGCCACCAAGTTCACCGCTTCGGAAATGCGCGGGCGCCGCGCGATCAAACAACCCAGCAGCGCGATCAGCGGCGCCGCTACGATCGCGATAATGAGGCTGCCGACGATCATCCGGTCAACCTTTTGAGGGCCAGCGTGCTTGTCGTCCCAACGTGCGTGACGAGGTAATTGACGAGGACGCCGAAGCACGCAACGACAATCAGCAGATCGAAAAGAATCACCATCTCGATCAGCAGAGGCATGCCCGGCACGAGTATTTGGGAGCCGAGGAAAATCCCATTCTCAAGCACCAGAAGCGCGAGAATTTGACTGATGGCCTCGTGGCGAACGGCGAGCATCAGGAAGCCGATGAGTTTCATCGACAACATGACGGTGAGGGCCAGAACGGCAACGCTGAGTTCCAGATGGAATACCGTCGCCACTCGGTAAGATACCGCAAGCGCAAACATCACGAACAGCGCGCCGATGACCAGACTAGAGCTTGGCTGGAGGCCAACATCGATCTCGCGGCTCACCTCAAGTCGTCGGACGATCCGCCACAGGAGATATGGGAGCAGTACGCCGCGAAATAGCACCGTCAGAATCGCGATCAGATAAAGTTCGGGGTAGTTTCCGTAGTAGCCCACCGCGGCCGAAAGCGCGGCAATCACCCATGATTCCGCCGCGAAGGCATAGAGATAATTATTGAGCCACCGCGATCCCAACATGACGAACGACAGGAGGAGACTAACGATAGCCAGCAGGCTGAAGAGAGAGGAAGCGAGCGGATTAAGATGCTGAATCAGCATGGCCGCTCCTAACTCAGTTGAGTGCCGACGATCGCCAGGACGGCAAGCAGAAACGATGCCGCCAGCGGTTCCTGATAGCGATAGAAGCGCAGGCGAGACTGCGCCGTCTCGACGAACACGACGACACACGCGACCAGGACGAATTTGACGATGAGGGCGACAGCGGCGCCCAGGGCGCCGATCGCCGTACCCGCGACGGACAAGCCCCAAGGTAGGACTAGCACGTTGCAGAAGATGGTGTAGAGAATGAACTGCTTCATCGCTGACGCCCATTTCAGCAGCGCCAGTAACGGGCCCGAATATTCGAGGATACGCGCCTCCTCGATCATGTAGACCTCGATATGCGTGCTGGAGTGAATTGGCATGCGGTCGGTCTCGACCAGCAGCAGGATAAAGAACGCGGCGACGAGGAAAAGATGCGCGGGAGCCCAGTAGGTCGGCCAACTCGCCACCAAGAGATGGTTGACGACGAAAGGCAGCATCGACTTGGCCAGCAACGTGATCCCGACGAACACCAGAATCAGCGTCGGCTCCGCAAGGATCGACAACATCACCGCGCGGCTCGATCCGATCCCGCCATAGGCGCTCGATGTGTCGAGGCCCGCCAAAATAATGAGGAACGAACCGAGCGTCAGGATAAAGCCGCCGCCAAGGATGTCGCCCATGTCGGACAGCGGCAGGGGATAGTTCGTTAGTACCGGGATCAGGATCGGCACCGTCAGCATGCAGGTGAAGCCGACCACGGGCGTTATCCAGAACAGCCAAGAGGCGGTCTCGGGAATTACGATCTGTTTATGGAACAGTTTCCACAGATCGCGATATGGCTGGAAAATGCCTGGCCCCTGGGAGCGCTGTACGCGCTCCTCGAATTGCACAATGATTCCTTGAATGAGCGGCGACAGCAGCAGCACCGTCAATACTTGCGCAATCTGGAGCAGCAGATCGCGCGCGGTCATTTTTCGCGTTCCTCAAGCGCCGGCCGAGTTAATCTCAACCGGCGCGGGCGCGCCGCCGCTTCGTCGCCCTCTTTTGTTTCGGTTTCCCGCACAAACCCCTCCCTCCGCATACCGCAGCGATTGGAGGAGTCATCAGCCCTGTGGGCGGTTATATGGCGAACCCCTTCGCCGGATAGTCAGATTCGACCTCGGATGTAACGTAAATGCGTGGTGTCGATTGTCAATAGCGCGATAACGCCGATCTAACGCGTTCTTTGATACGGCGCAGCGCCTGTCGCTGCTTTATGTTGGCGCTTCGCTCCGATAAATCCTCGATGACCTTGTTTACCATTTCGGGATGTTCGATTAGGGCGGTCTCGATTTCTGTCTCCATCCGCCAATCGGCCTTTGGAAGCAGCGCAATCAAATTGTCCACCGCATTATGCCGCTCTTCGATTGGAGCTGAAGCCAACGCAAGTTCGTTTGTGAGAACGGCGATTTCAATATCTGGATTGCCTGATAGGTGTCGTATCTCGGTCCAAGCTCCTTGTGGCGCGCCAAGGATCAACAACAAACGGAGCGCACTGCGACGTTGCCGAAGTTCCGAGACGCTTTCGTTATCGTCCGATGGTCTCCGCGTTGCGGCTTGAAGCAGCAGCATTGCGCGTGCTCTCGGCCCGAGCCTCAACAAAGCCGTTTCAGCTGCAGGCCGACTGCAATCCTCGGCAAGCGCGTCGATCAACCGAGGGATCGCTTCAGTTTTTTGGAAAGTGCCCAGCGCTTCGATTACACCCATTAAATGCCGGTGTCGGGCCAAATCCAGCAGAAGGTAGAATACTTCTTCGTCGTGAGAACCGATGAAGGTTCGGGCGGCGGCATTGACGACGGCTTCATCGCCCATGCGCTCCACCGGATCGGGGCGGTCGAGCGGAAGTCCCAGCAGGTCACGCAACACATCGAACGCGCCGAGCGCCGCCAATGTTTCAACCGCGCGGCATCGAGCCTGATAAAGGCCACTAGGCTCGCGCCGGAACACGAAATCGCGCAAAACAGGGATGGCGCCCTTGCCGCATGCCGCTAACTCGACGACGGCGATATCGCCATCGTGCATCGATTGGAGTTTGGCTATCCCGCGCTGGATTCTGACGAAAAGGTCGCCGTTCCGCGGCGTTTCCTCAGGTCCGTCGTCCCGTGTCATAGATGGCTCGTATCGTTGACACGCTCGACGCGAATGCGATCGTCATCGATGTCGATTTCGTTTATTGCGCACGGCTCCTGCGCGAGACGCCAGTAAGCCGATAGCGGCTGATCGAGAAGTTGCAGTAGGATGCCGCGATTGACACTGTCATGGCCGACCAGAACGACTGTGTCGGTCGGGTGTCGTTCCAGCACCAAGCGAATTGCGTCGGCTGAACGCGCGACCAGGTCCTGCAAAGAATCTCCGCCGGGAAAACGGATGAGCTGCGGCGTGACGAACCAGGCGGCGAACAATTCCGGCGCTTCAGCTTCGATCTCGTCATAAGTGCGCCACTGCCAATCCCCGTAATCGAGATCCTGTAGCTCAGGGATCGGAACATTTTGCGTTCCGCACGCATCGGCGATTGCTTGGCCGGTGTCAATACACCGCCTCATGGGACTAGTATAGACGAGGGTGGGCCGCCAAGTTGCGGCGATGCGAGTTGCCACTGCTCGCGCCTCTTTTCGGCCTTGTTCGGTGAGGGGAATTTCGGTGCGGCCACGGAACCGCTTCGGCTCGATGCCCTCGACGTGACCATGGCGCGTCAAAATAATTTTGGTCATGAGGCTCCCCTTTGTCGTTCAATATCGTGCGTGGATGTGAAACGCAGAGACGAGGTGAAGCGATGAAGCAGACCATAGGCAATATAGAAGCCCTGCAAATTTTTGATTCTCGGGGCAACCCGACGATACGCGTCACTGTCACGCTCGAATCCGGACTGCGCGCGTCCGCGTCGGTTCCGTCCGGCGCATCCACCGGCGAAAACGAGGCAGTCGAATTGCGCGACGGCGATGGGGCCCGCTATGGCGGCAAAGGCGTCAGTCAGGCGGTGAAGAACGTAGAGGCCATTATCGCGCCGGCGCTGCTGGGCCGCGATCCGGATGCGCAGGCAGAGATCGATCGTGTGCTGATCGAACTGGATGGCACGCCCAACAAGTCGCGCCTGGGCGCCAATGCGATGCTGGGCGTATCGATGGCGGTCGCCCGCGCAGCGGCGCAGGCGGAAGGGATGCCGCTCTATGCCTATCTGGGCGGCGGCGAAGCCCGTCGGCTGCCCGTTCCGATGATGAACGTCTTGAACGGCGGCAAACATGCCGATAGCAGCCTGGACTTTCAAGAGTTCATGATCGTGCCATTGGGCGCGCCGACTTTCTCGGAGGCGATGCGCTACGCCGTGGAAACATTCCACGCGCTCCACGATCTTCTCCGTGCCCGGGGACAACCCACCTCGGTAGGCGACGAAGGCGGATTCGCGCCGCGGCTCGCCGATAACGCCGCCGCTTGCGAACTGATCGTCGAGGCGATTGCTCAGGCGGGCTATGAACCCGGCAAGGACATCGCAATCGCATTGGATCCTGCCGCGAGCTCCTTTTACGACGGGAACGTCTACCGGCTTGACCGGTCCGGGCAGGGGCGAAAAAGCAGCGCCGATATGATCGAGCTGTATCGCGACTGGATCGATAAATTTCCCATCGTTTCGATCGAGGATGGGCTGGCGGAGAACGATTGGTCCGGATTCAGCCAGATGAATGCGGCGCTGGGCGGCCGAATCCAGACCGTCGGCGACGACATTTACTGCACCAACACGCAGCTCATTCGGCGCGGCATCGCAGAGAACTGCTCGAACGCGGCGCTGATTAAGCTCAATCAGATCGGGACCGTAACGGAAACCATCGCCGCGATCGAACTGTGCCGCGCTGCGAGGTGGAGCTATGTCGTATCCCACCGCTCGGGCGAGACCGAGGATAGTTTTATGTCCGATTTCACCGTGGCAATGGGAGGCGGCCAGATCAAGGCCGGATCCTTGTGCCGGGGCGAACGCATCGCCAAATATAATCGCCTGTTGGAAATCGAACGACAGCTTGGCGATTCGGCACTCTACGAGGCGTCGATTCACGGCTCGGCAGTCGTAGGCTGAATCGTTCACGACCGGCGGCCCCAATTTCTGATGTAACAGGAGTCGTTGGCCGCGAGGGCAGTCACGGGCGAATTCCACCGCCGGACATTCAGGTAAGTCGGATGCCGAGGCTTTGCAACACTCTAACGGTCGGACGGGCCGCGTGCCGGCGAAGACGGATACCGACGGCCGACCCAGATAAAGATCGGCACGGCGAAAAGCTGCGCGATAACGCAGAAGGCGACGACCCCCGCAATCGACATGCCGTAAAGAGCGCCGATCGCCACGCTGCCGAGGAACCAGAATATGCCATAGCCGGCGGTGAAGAGACCGAAGGCCGACGCCCGGCGCTGAACCGGTACCATCGGCGCGACGGCGGCTGGAATGATCGATTCATGGACACCCATGCCCAATCCCCAAATCGCGGCGCCGACCAGCGCCGTCCAGAAGCCGCCGAAAAAGACCAAGGGCGCGTATAACGCCGAGACCAGCGTGAGACCGATCAGAACGGCGAAACCGAACCGGTCGAACAGTCGTCCCAGAGCCAGTGAACCGCATCCACTCACCGCCATTGCAACCGCATAAAAGATCGCGACCGTCTCGCTGGAAAAGGATCGTGCCTGGGCGAAATGGAAAGCGATCAGCGGATAATCCGCGAAACCTGCCGCGACCAAGACCGCGCCGCCGAGATAGACCCAATAAATCTTGGACAACCCCTTGGTCTGCCCGTCAGGCACGCTTGCCTCCATATCCTGGGGACGCGGATAAGACCAGCGCGCCACCAGCACGAGGCCGATATTGACGATTGCCGGCACTAGCAATACGGCGAATGCCGAATGGTAATCGCCGCGCCAAGCCAACATCGCCGCCACCAGCAACGGGCCGAACATTGCGCCGAACTGGTCGAGCGCCTCATGCAGGCCGAAGGCCCAGCCATAGCCGCCGAGCTGCTTGCCGGCATGCGACAACATGGCGTCGCGCGGTGGATTGCGTATTGCCTTGCCGATGCGCTCAAGAATGATCAGCGCCGCCGCCGCCGGCCAGCTGCCGGTCAGCGCCAGCGCTGGCACGGATGCCATCTGAATGACATAGCCGAAAATCGTAACTGGCCAATAGAGGCCGGTGCGATCCGCCAGCCGGCCGGAGCCCAGCCGCAGCAAATAACCCAGCAATTCGCCGAAGCCGGTGACGGTGGCCACCACCAGCGCGCTCGCTCCAAGCGACCCGAGATAGGGGCCGATGATACTGCGCGAGCCTTCATAGGTGAAATCGGCGAAGAAACTAAGAACGCCGATCATCACCACGAAATGCAACGCGGTCCGACGCGACCGCTTGGCTGATTCCATGGCGGCGCTGGGTAGTGCCTATGTCATGGGACCGTCAAGGAGTTTCGCGGATTGAAGACGGATCGGGATAGCCCTATGCTCCCCCCTTGAAGGGGATGGAGTCCCCCGAAACCGCCCGAAAGGGCTGATGACTCCTACCGTAACTTTTAGGTGCGGTAGGGGTGTGTCCAAACCCGCCGCGCCGGCGGGTTTTTGTTGCGCAAATGAATCATGGCGGGGAGACTGAACATGCCAGACGCCGCACAGCATGCACCGATCGACAAATCGAAACTGCCAAGTCGTCATGTGACGGTTGGGGCGGAGCGGGCCCCCCATCGCGCCTTCTATTACGCGATGGGCGTGACCGAAGAGCAATTGACTCAGCCGATCGTCGGGGTGTGCAGCACCTGGAATGAGGCGGCGCCCTGCAACATCTCGCTGTCGCGGCAAGCCCAGTCGGCGAAACGCGGCGTGGCGGTCGCCGGCGGCACGCCGCGCGAGTTCACTACAATCACGGTCACCGACGGCATTGCGATGGGCCATGCGGGCATGAAATCGTCACTGGTGTCGCGGGAAGTGATCGCCGACTCCGTTGAACTGACGATGCGCGGCCATTGCTATGACGCGCTGGTCGGCCTTGCCGGCTGCGACAAATCGCTGCCCGGACTCATGATGGCCATGCTGCGGCTCAACGTGCCATCGGTCTTCATGTATGGCGGCTCGATCTTGCCGGGCCGCTTCCAGGGTCGAGATGTGACCATTGTCGATGTGTTTGAAGGGGTCGGCATGCACAGCGTCGGCAAGATGACCGACGAAGAATTGCATGAGCTCGAATGCGCCGCCTGCCCATCGGCAGGCTCGTGCGGCGGTCAATTCACCGCGAACACCATGGCCTGCGTCTCGGAGGCGCTCGGCTTGGCTTTGCCCGGTTCGGCCGGTACCCCGGCGCCGTTCGAGTCACGCGACCGTTACGCCGAGGAGTCAGGCAAGGCGGTGATGAACCTTCTCCGGCATCGCATCCGGCCGCGCGATATCGTCACGCGCAAGGCACTGGAGAACGCCGCGATGGTGGTGGCCGCGTCCGGCGGCTCGACCAACAGCGCCTTGCATCTGCCCGCGATCGCCAACGAAGCCGGCATCGATTTCGACATTCACGACGTCGGCAAGATTTTCGCGCGGACGCCCTATATCGGTGATTTCAAGCCGGGCGGCCAATATGTCATGAAGGATTTGCACGATGTCGGCGGTGTTCCCGTTCTGATGAAAGCGCTGCTCGATGGCGGTTATCTCCATGGTGACTGCCTGACGGTGACCGGCAAGACCATGGCGGAGAATTTGCGCCACACTGTCGTGCCAAAAAATCAGGATGTGATAAGGCCGACCTCGGCGCCGCTCGCGCCCAACGGCGGTTTGGTCGTCCTCAAGGGCAATCTGGCTCCACAAGGCTCGATTTGTAAGGTCGCTGGCATGCACGGTATCGCGCGCCGGTTTCGGGGCCCGGCCCGCTGCTTCGACCGCGAGGAGGATTGCTTCGCCGCGGTGGAGGCTCGGCAATATCGTCCCGGTGACGTGCTGGTGATCCGCTATGAGGGACCGCGCGGCGGACCGGGCATGCGCGAAATGCTGTCGACCACGGCCGCGCTCTATGGCCAGGGCGCGGGCGATCAGGTCGCACTTATCACCGACGGACGATTTTCCGGCGGCACGCGTGGTTTCTGCATCGGCCATGTCGGCCCGGAAGCCGCGATGGGCGGACCGATAGGTCTTCTGCGCGACGGCGACATCATCACCATGGATGCTGACGAAGGCACGCTCACCGTCGATCTGACCGAGGCGGAACTGGCGGCGCGGCGGCGAACCTGGCTGCCGCGGGCGACGGATTACGGGTCCGGTGCGCTGTGGCGCTACGCCAACAATGTCGGTGACGCGGAAAAAGGTGCGGTAACGCATCCCGGCGCGAGGGCGGAACGATCCGTCTACGCCGACATTTGATTTGGGAGAATATCATGGCCGCGCCCACGGATGCCGTTCTGCTTCGGATATTTGTTGGCGAGGAAGACCAATATGAAGGGCGACCGCTGTACGAAGCGCTTGTCCGGATGGCGCTCAAGCACAAAATGGCTGGCGCCACGGCTTTGCGCGGACCTGGCGGTTTCGGCCGCTCGCGCTACGTCCGTACGGAACTCAACGTCGATGCCGGTTCTAAGCTGCCGATGGTGGTCGAAATCGTCGACGAGGCGGAGAAGATCGACGCATTTCTCCCACAGGTGGAACCGATGGTCGAGAGCGGCCTCGTGACTCTGGAAGGGGTTCGAATAGTTCGCTATTCGCGTGATCGGGTGCCGAATGGCGTCTTGAAACGTTCATCGATCAGCAACTGAAAGAGTTTGCCATGTTATTCGGGTGATTTGCCTCAGTTCTCGGCAGTTGAATGGGCCGCCAGATGCCCATCATGGAGGAAGCCATGGACGTACCGCACGATGCGATGTTGCTTCGAATCTTCACCACGGTCGGTGACAGGTTTGGCACCGAACCGCTTCATCACGCGATTGTCGCCAAGGCTCGCGAGCAACACCTTGCCGGTGCAACGGTGCTCCGTGGCGCCGCCGGCTTCGGCCAATCGGGTCACCTGCACAAGCTTTCTCATTTTCCCATGACGCTCCAAATCCCGGTGATCATTGAGATTGTGGATTCGGAAGATAAGATCGACGCTTTCCTTCCGCTCCTCGATGAAATGATGGAAAGCGGGTTAGTGACTTTGGAAAAGGCCAAGGTGCTCCAATACGGCCGGCACCGTGCAGGTCTCGGACGACGCATCAAAGATTATCTCGGCCGCAGACTCGGTCCGGCACCCGTCCCGGCGAATTGAAGATCGGTTGTCCTGTTTTCACGATGCCGACGGACTGAAATGCCGGAAAATCCACGTCACAAAGGCCGCTCGCTTTGGTGGGGGCGGGATATTGCCGGTCAAGATGCGGTCGTACGCTCGACTTAGCACGGCCATCACAAGTTCGTGGTCGGTCGCATAATGGTCGTTGAAGTAGTCAATCCTGCTGAACGGAACGTCAGTGATGTCGCGCGCTGCGGCCAAGATGACCGGGCTCAGCAATCTCTTGGCCCCCGCAATGAAAAGCGCTCCTAAAATGCAGCGACTTCCGTCCCAGCCCAATATCTGATGCTGACACCATTTTTCCTGACGTTCTAGGAGATGAACCACTCTATCGAGCTTGTTCAGCATGAGGTCGCGTTGGGTAAAATCTATCCCATCGAATGGCATGACCTTCTCCTAAGTAGCGATGAGTAGCAGATCTAGGTCGTTGCCTCATCCGGATGGTGGTGGGCTCCTGAGCCAGCCACCATTTCCGAGATGCTGCCAAGAATCCGCCGGCAAAGGGCCAGTAGGCTCCTTTCACATCAAGGTCGGCTGACCATGGCGAGCACCGCACCGCCAAGGGCCGCGCCATTCAGCAGGATGACCGTGCCTAAAGAGAGCAGTGCGATCAGTACCAAAATAATCGAACTGAAACCGGCGAGCGCCAGGATGCCCAGTACGATGGCAGCAAGGCTGCTCAGAGCCTGCGACACTGTGGAACTAATAACAATTTCGCTTGCCAATCGACGCCTCACTTGGTCGTCATAGGCCATCTCGATTCTCGCGAGCATCATGCGAGAAGCTGAGCTGCTGCTCATGAGTAGCGAACTGCCATAGCCGATGGCGGCGATTGCGACGAGGTCCACCGGATCGATGTTGAGCAGGGCCAAGACGCCAAGCACTATTCCTGCTGCGCCACCGAGAAGTTCGAGAGATCCGGCGGAAGTGCCACCCAACTCGGCAATTCTGGGCTGAGCGAGAACACGAACGAATTCCTGAATCAGATTGATGCTATGGATGACCAACGCTGCCCCAACCGCGACGGTGGCTATGGCAACCAGAAAGATCGGCGCGACATGCGCCAAGCCAAGGATTGTCAACACGATTGCGGCGATTCCACCGAGCGCTTCCGAATAAGAACCGACAGCCGTTCCGGCCGAAGTCTCCATTTGGATTCTATCGACAGCAGACATTTTTTCCTCCGTGGCTTGTTTATTCTGACGCGCTGACGTTTTTGTCAGCACGTTTCTCGAAAAGGCTCCGCCACGACCGCCTTCAAAGGGGGACCAGAAGACGCAAAGAATCGTGGCGGAAAGAATGAATGCCCGATTTGTGTAAAGCGTTTCCTCCTTCTATCCGCGGTAGGGACTGTCCGTCCTTTTGCGAACGTACAGCGCTTGCTTCGGGCAACAAAAAACCCACCAAAGGTGGGTTGCGCGAATCTCCCACCGCGATTGCATTTCGCAGCAGGAGTCATCAGCCAAGGGGCTTATTTCAGGGAGACTCCATTCCCAAAATACTTCTATCACCGCCTGGAGCGGTTCTCAAGAATTATTGCCTTACTCCCGTAATGATCTCGCGCAATACAGCCATCCCCAAATGGCCATCGTTCGAGGCAGACACCGGTTTGTTGCCAGCGTTAAATGAGGAGGGATGGAGTCCCCGGTATTGCCATAGGGCTGATGACTCCTGCCGTCGATCGTCGCGGTAGGAGCATTATGTCCGAATTTGCCAATAATGACGGTGATGTGCCGGTACTCGCTCGTGGGGTGAAAGCCCGCTTTGGCGCGGCGATGGTCCTCAAGGGTGTCGATCTTCGGGTTCGGCGTGGTGAAATCTTGGCCGTGGTCGGCAGTTCCGGCGGCGGCAAATCGGTCTTGCTGCGCACGATGCTCGGGTTGAAATCACTGGAAGCCGGCGAAATTCGGTTGTTTGATCGCAACATCACCGCCATCGACGAACGAGAGCGGAATGCGTTGCTCCGTCGTTGTGGCGTGCTATTCCAAAATGGCGCTCTATTTTCGAGTTTGACGGTCCGCGAAAATATCGAAGTGCCCTTGCGCGAAACCGGGAGGCTGTCGGAGCCTCTTCAGGATGCAATCGCGCTCGTAAAGATCGGCTTGGTAGGGCTATCGCCGGATACGGCCGATTTGTATCCCCGCGAACTTTCCGGCGGGATGCAAAAGCGCGCGGCGGTGGCCCGCGCCATCGCCCTCGACCCCGAATTGCTATTTCTCGACGAGCCGACTTCCGGACTCGATCCGCCGAGCGCTGCGGAACTCGACAGGCTAATCCTCGATCTGTCGCAGGCGCTCGGGCTCACCGTCGTCATGATCACACATGATCTCGATTCCGTTTATGCAATATCGGACCGCGTGGCTGTTCTCGTCGACGGTCGAATAATAACGGTTGCCCCCGTGGCCGAAGCGGAGCGGCTGGACCATCCGTGGATACGGGCTTATTTTCACGGACCGAGAGGCAGGTCGGGGCAGCGGGCATTAGGCGATGGGCGAGAGCGCCTGCGGGCGGGTGGGTGACGTGGGCACACCGAAAATTCTGTCATAGAGATCCTGGCCATAGCTCGTCTCAAGCGGCCGGCCGACGATCAATCGGAACGTGCGCTCGCCATCTGATTGGCGTTCAGCCCGCAGAAACATCGCATTCTCCATACCCTTTTCCCAGAAGCTATTGGCGAAATCGTAAAAATGCGTCACAAAAAAAACCTTGATGTGCTTTTCCAGTAGTGCGCGAACAATCTGTCGCGCGATCTCCGAGCCCTCTCGTTCATTGGTGGCGGCGAAGGATTCGTTGAATAGCATCATCGCGTTCGGGCTCAGTTCGTCGATGATCGTGCTCATCCGAGCGAGTTCTTCGTCCAGCTTGCCGCTTTTCATCGAGGAATCTTCTTCGCGCTTATAGTGCGTGAAGATGCCCGCGCAGACATCGGCACTGAATGATTCCGCGCCCACGAACATGCCGCATTGCATCATCAATTGGGCAAGCCCGACGCTACGCAGGAACGTTGATTTACCGCCCTGATTCGCCCCCGTGATGATCGTCAGATCCTTGCCTTCGGCGGCGACGTCGTTTCCAACAACGTGATGCGTCAACGTCAGCGCGAGACAGACGTCGTATAAACCACGAAATGAATGCTTACGTTCGCCGAGAGCCACCGGTTCGGGAAAGCAGATCGGTTCACCCCGGGCGAGGAGCTCACCATGAAGATTCAAGCAGCCGACATAAAACGCCAACTCCGTTCGCAACATATGAAAAAAACTAAGAATATGGTCGGTGGATTGGCCGAGCGCGTTCGCAATGAGATTGAGTCCGCGGTCGCGTAACTCGCCCAGCGCACGGGCGCCATTCTCATCACGGGGATGCAGGCGAAAACTATAACCACGCGGCCTGCCCGCGAAGAGTCGGGTCAGCCATCCGTCGTCGTCACCGTCCGATCGCCGCAGGATGTATTTGATGCCTTTATTGCCCTTGCCCAATTCCGCGCTGATCAAGACACCTCCGCGAAATTTCATTCTCTTCAGATGGGTGCGCAACAGGGCGAAATATTCGTCCGTAAGCTCTCTTTTCAACATGGCGAACAGCGTAACGAAGCCTTCCGATTGAAATTCGGCAGCGTGCGCGTCAGCGACTTCCCGCAATTTTCCCAACGTCACGATAAACATTTCCACCACATTGACCGAGCGATGCAACACCAAGGAGGGCGATTGGGAGAACAGCCCCAGGTAATGTCTTCGCTCTTGTTCGATCGACTCAACCGCGATCGCATACATGCTCCTAACCACGTCGGCGTTCTTGATGCAGTCGCGCAAGATATCCTGTCGATATCGGATCGCATCCAGGTCTTGCATGCTCGAGAACGCGGCTCGCTTGGCGATCTCGAAGAGAAACTTGTCGCCGGCCGCCATTGCCGCAAACAGTGTGTTCAATTCAAGATCTTGCGTCAGCAGGGGTTCGTTTGGCGGCAATTTCTTCTCGGGATCGAAATCGCCATCTCGGAACATCAGATGCGCTTTCATGAATTTAATCGCTCCTTCAAGCGCTCGTAAGTAAGCTTATATTTTTCTGCAATCGAAAGGGCGTAGGACAGGCCGTCCGCCGGCTTGCGCACGATCTTGAAGGTGCGCTCTGCGGGATTATCGGGAACGATCGTGCTGACCATGCTCACTGTCTTTTTATCAAGAGAAGCCAATTCGTCGATGAACGTAACGCAGAGGCAGAGTGCATCGCGGTCCGAAATTCGCTTGATCACGTTCTTTCCCAGGAAAATCGCATCGTTAAGCGTCGTCGACGTGAAGATCTCGTTCATGATGATGATGCTGTTCGATGTCGCTCGCGCCAGAATGTCGTGAATCCGGACCAGATCGTCCTCCAGCTTGCCGCGGAGGGTGGTGATGTCCTCTTCCTTCTCGAAATGAGTGAAGAGTTGATCGAACAGAAACAGCTTCGCCTCGCTGCCGGGAACCGGACATCCGATACTTGCGAGATAGTGGAGTTGACCGAAGGTGCGGGCGAACGTTGTCTTGCCGCCTTGGTTCGGGCCGGATACGACCAGGATGCGCTCGTCGCTGGCGAGGTGGAAGTCATTGCACACGATACGAGATTTATTGATCGCAAGCTTGCCGGCGAGGGCCAGATCGAAGCTGTCTTCGCTACGCTCTTCCTTGTCGTCGCCCGACATGATCGGATAAGAGAAATTCAGGCCAGCCCGCTTAAACCCCGAAATGTAATCCTGGTAAGCGACATAGAACTGAATGTCCCGATCAAAGGCGACGATTGCCTCGTCGAGGAATCCCGCGTGTTTCACGCAGTACTCGGCCAGCGTACGAAAAATGTCTGGATACAGACGGCCAACGAATTCGAGTACTTTCTCCTCGATGTGGTTCATGCCGGCGAGATCGGAAAACCTCGCCTCGTAACTTTTTACAGCACCTTGTTTAAATTTCTCGAAAGTTCGTTCCACCTCGGTGCTGTAATTGCTTTCGCCCTCATAGCGACGAACGGTAAAACCACCATCCGTGGCCAGAATGGCATATTTCACAGTGCCGAGATCGGCACGGAGCTTTTTCGTTTCCGCAGTTAGGGCGGCGAAGCGGTCAGATTCGACGTATTTAGTCAGATATTCGTGAAACGCAGAAAATCCCCGCGATTTCAATTCGACAGTGTCGAGGTCACGAACAAAGGTGCTGACAGCGGCGCAATAGATTTCGGCTTCGTCGAGAAACCAACTTTCCTTTTGTAGTTGATAGTGGAGCTTACTTGCTTGCTCGAGATGCTGCCGGACAGAATGCATTCGTGCCGCGAACGCCCGGACATGAATCGAAAGCATGTTGTTTTTGAGATCGCGCCACACTTCATGGCGATAGGCGATGGCGTCGACATCGTGCAATGGCTGGTAAAAATACGGCGTGAGATTGTATTCCTCCTTGCCGGCCGTGACAGCCTTCACGACCTGATCAAGATTCAGATCGCCAAAAAAGGAAGGTTCTGCCACCCCGTCGTTTAGAGGGGCATCCTTAGGGCTCGCTCGGATTATGCTGGGCAACGTCATCCCGCCTCCTACCGCGCTTACGGTGCAGTAGGAGTCATCAGCCGGTTGGCTTTTTAGGGAGACTCCATTCCCACGATATTAGGTAGCGTTACCACGCGCGGTTCACAAGATTTTTCGGTAAACGGACGGCAGGTGCAAAAGGTAGACCGTTCCCGCAAGCCTGCCATTCGATAAAATGATGGGTGCGATGCCGGCATTCGGCAGTATGACGTTGGCGCAACGAAGGGGATGGAGTCCCCCTTTTGCCGAAAGGCTGATGACTCCTATCGCGTATTCGCGCGGTGGGAGATTGACCAAGCCCACCGCCAGGGTGGGATTTTATTCCCTCTCATCACAAATTGGTCGAGCGCAAGTGTGGCGCCTACGCAAAAGCGTAGTCTGTGCGAGAGGAGCGATGCGATGAGTTGCTATCTGGACCTCACACCCATGATCGAGGCCATTCGCCAACGTCCATCGGAGTTCGAGCTTCGCGGCCGATATCTACGACATTGGCCGAGTAAGCACCGCTTCCGGTTCGATTCGCAACATCGCATGACGATCGTACAAACGCGCTGCGCTTGCGCCGATTTGCCCATACAGCCCAAGCAAGCCAAAGAAATGGAAACAGCGGTAACGCTTTGGGAAAATCAATATTGGCGCCCCCTCCTTGTCAGTCGGGCGGCGGATCGTCGAGTGCGGGAAATCAATCGAGCCTTTGCCGCCCATTTCCGCAGGCCGACGCTCTGGCAAAAATTTTTGGACTCCATCTTTTCCCTTGTCGGATACCGGCGTCGCCGATTTTCACTTCACCGAATCGACCCAAGCTTACCTGAAGATTCGGACCTTACGGCCGATCCCATAAACTTGCGGTCCCATGGACAAAACGCTTCGCCCGAAAATTCGCACATCATGGCGTCGGGAGAAGGAGATGGTACGTTCCAGGGAACCGTTTCGACCCGTCGATAGAGTAAGGAGTGATGGCTGGCCCGAAATTGTTGGCCAATCCGCTGTCCCGGCAGTGCAAGTTTAAGTCGCTCGATCGAGCTCGCCCAATTCAGCGCGTCCTGCTTGCGGTTTCGGAAGATGATCTTTGTCTCTGGTTTTGGCAGGACATCACGCACGCTGGCGGTCGTCCAATGGTCGCGGAATCGGTTGTCGATGCTTGCGACGCGCTCCGCATCGAGACGGATATCCGGCTGGTTATAACGAATGCGACGCCGCGCGAGGGATCCGAGGTGTTGGTAAGAACCGCCACCGCGAAGGGGATTCCTTATTTAATAGCGAGACTATATCGACAGGGCGTACGACTAATGCATAAGGACGGCATCGGCTTTGAGGGCGATCCTAGCGCGATGGGGGATTTTCTGGCGGAAATCCTACGGCGAGGGACGACCTCCAGTTGGCCTCGCGAGGCAAAATGATGCCCCCAGATTCCCGAAAGAGCCGTCGGGGAAGGAGTCCTCCCTTTTGTCAATTGCCGAAGTGGCTGATGACTCCTGCTGCGTATTTTTGGGCGGCAGGACACCGCGCTAATTCCTGCCGTCCTGCGGAGCGCGTCCATGCTCAATCCCCCAACCAATGGAGTGTGAAATGCCCACGATCAAAGACGAATTGATGAAGGCAGTGCAAAGGTTCGGCGGGCATGCCCCGGTCAATGGCCAGCGACAATTGGCGTTGATGGCCGATGCCCATATCAGGTTATTCAAACAAATCGAGGACGTGAACGACGCCTGGTCCGAAAGCATACGGCGCACCAAAGATGCGGAGGCAGAATTCGCACGTCGTCTCGCGGATTGCGACGATGCTGCCAAGGCGGTCGAACTTTCAACCGATTGGCTTACAAGCCGTGCAGCCACCTTCTTGGCCGAAAGTCAGCGGTTCACTGGCCTGTGGCTCACTTTCTATTCCGATGCGGTTAAGGCGGCGTGGAGCGGCGCTGCAGCGAATCCAAATTCGGCGCCCGACGGAGGGCCCCGTACGCATTCCTCGCCATAAGGATCGCGTACCGGAACGCAAGAAAATCAACTTAAACTTACTTAGCCCCACCAGCTCATCGAAGGCGGAACCAGGCCGATTAAATTTGCGGTCGCGCTTTTCGGCATGGCGACTATTGAGTTCATTCCATTGCTCTTCTCAGCGAGGCAGTGGCGCGTCCTGGTTCGCCTTGCAGACGGCCAATCTCCTGGCCCTTCAATGTCAGTTTCACGAAAGATTTTGACCTAGCTCCATTCGGTAGCCGGTTATTCTTCTCCTGCAGGAGCAGACCTAAAGCTTTCAATCTGTTGATCCGCATATGGAGCCATCCGACTTGGACATGCTGGCCGGTCTTGGCGCTAACGGCCCGGGTTATACTTCCCGTATAAGCATCATCACCAAGCGCAAAAATAATCTGGATAAGTTCGATATCGCTGATCATCGTCGGCGCCCGGTTATTTCGGTTACCGACGCAAAGCGATCGTCGGTTTGAATATCCGAAGGAGCATCCAAACGGTCAGGCTCGAGCATTGGTTTGCCATATGCAAGCTGACGCTCCCAAACTGAAATTGCCTTGTAATATACACTACGTCGCCGAATTAATGCAATATGTACTACATTGGGAAGGACGGAGCTGGGATGAGGCAAAGAGGTCTATCGGACGATTATTTTACGAATGTTCGTGCGATTCGATATGCTCATTGAGCGTCGACCAAACCGACGGCGATACACGAATCACGAATTTCTTTCTCGTTACTCTGGATTTCGGCGGGACTCGCCGAGAGCGTCCCGTAGTTCGTTGAGCCGCTGGAGCGTCTCGAGCGCCCGCGTCCGGTCGGATGCCGCCAGTCCGATAACGATCGCTTCAAGTGCGATAAGGGTCGTCCCGTGTAAGGCAACGCGACCCATGTGGCCACGTCGCACCGGAATCACCACGTCCGCCTGGCGAGCAAGCTTTCTATCGAGTGTGTCGGTCACCAGGACAATCGGTAAGCCTCGTTTGCGCGCTTCTGCGTATATCGCCGCAGCCTCTCGATAGGAGCGGCCATATGCTAACGTCAACAGCGCATCCCCCTCGCGAAGATCGAGAAGTTGATCAGCAAGTGTGATCCCTGTTGCATCGAGTATGTAGGCCCGCCGCCCGTTGCGGACGAGCAAGATAGCCATGTACCCGGCAAGGTGAGCAGATCGGCCCAGGCCGAAGACCACGATCCGCGCCGCCTGATGAAGTATCGTAACGGCGGCGATAAAGGCCGAACGAACTTGCGTCGACTGCAAATCCTTTAGCGCAGAGCGGTGAGTCGTAAGTACCAGATCGAGCGCTTTATTCGCGTCCTCGCCCACTTCGGCTAACGTGCGTTGCATGTCCTCGGCTAGCGTCGACCGCTGCTCGACGCTGGCAACCAGACTTCGCTTAAGTTCGGGGAGTCCTCCAAACCCCAATGCCTGCACGGCGCGAATAACAGTGGCATCGGACGTTCCAATGCTGGCAGCAAGGGTGGCTGCCGAGCTAGCGATGACGATCACCCGGTTTCGGTCAATAAATCTTGCAACGCGAAGGGCCTTCGGCGGGAGCGATCCGCGGAGCGCCCGAAATCGTTCGGCAAAAGCATCCGCAGTTTCGCTGGTTTTGCCCTTCCGATTCATGACGTTCGCAGTTTCCTTGAATTTTCAATTCGGTTTTTTTCGCCAAACGGGCTAACTTTAGGGCCGAACGAAAATTTAGGCCATACGGGGGCCGAACAGGGAACACGCTAATCCATCCAAGTAAGTTGACGTTCAGGGAGTAAGGAAACCTGCATTCGTCCCTAATGGGCAACAGGGGTTTCACGATTGATTAGCGCCACTTGGCTGGCCCCCCAGCAATTCATGCCCTATGGGATGGTGGTATGGCACGAATGGTTCTGCGGGCACCGAAAAAAACCTATTTTGCAAGATCGGGAGAGACGAGCTCGCTTCCGCGCGCCCAAGTGCTTCGAGTTCGGGCATGCGTTCTATGCCGTCGAGCGTGAAGCCGCGCCCCGTGACGTCGGGGCTGATGCGGAAAAGGTTTTCCGGGCCGATAAGGTCATTCGTCATTGAAATGGCAGACGACGACTGTGCTTTCATAAAAAGGTCCGCGAGATGCATGGCCCAAAACGATTGTCCGAACGAGACCCGATGCCGCCATGAGATGTTGAGATGGGACGATGTACATCCGAGGCTCAAAACACTGATGTCACCCTTCGGCCAGTCGAGGTTGCAGATCGCTTCGATTACCGCGAGAGCGACCGGATTTCGCGCCCAGACACTGCCATCGATATAGGGAAGCCCATCGGTCGATAGATGGATGGGGAAATATGTAGGTGCGGCGACTGCAGCTAACGCCACCTCCAGCGCCAGAACCTTGTAGTCGTGTGTCAGTTTTGGATGGTGAGCGGTCCTGTAGACGTGGATTCGTTCGGCAGCAAGATTGAGGGTCGGAATCAGAAGCCTCTTGCGGCAGTCGCCCAAGCACTTTTCGCCGAAAGCGTTGACAAGAACCGACCGCAATGGTCCGAGGCGATAGCGTGCGCGCACGATTCCCGACAACGTCGTCGTCAGTCGTCGACCAGTGAATATGTCTTTGCCGGTTTCCCGATAAAGCTTGAGAATGTCGGTTGCCCGCATTCCTAGCCCCAAACCGAGAGCAATGATGCCGCCGGTTGAAGTGCCGGCAATCAGATCAAAGTAGTCGCTGATCGGCTGTCCGAGTTCTTCCTCGATCATCGCTAGGAAGGCGGCCGGAAAGACACCTTTGATGCCACCCCCGTCAATCGCTAAGATTCGCCGCGCGGGTTGCGGTGGCGCTGGAACGTCGTTGATTGTGGAGGGCCGAACGGCATCCTGCCGGTTGGATCGTTCGAATATATGTCCCAACCAATACCGGCCGCTCATCTCTCACCTCGCCGCCGCCTCGGACAAATTGCTGGTCTTGCATGATAAGCGACGCATGGCTCGGTCATCGCCGTTACGCTCATTGCTCAATTCACAATGCTGATCTTCATGCCGACAAATGTCAGAAGCGCTCCACAGATCGCCACTGAGCATGACCAAATCAACGGAGAACCGTGAAAGCTTCGTGCGAGGAATGCGCCCAAGGTTCCGAGTAAAATCAGGATCGCGGCGAGGCCGACCCATCGGGGGCCAGGAATATAAACGCACAGCAGCAACGACAAAGTTGCCCCGATAATACCGCAGGCTCCAGCGAGCAGAGCGCTCCCGGCGGCAGATTGGAGGGCGCGTTGCCCGAGCCTGGAAGTGGCAAGGCGACCATGAGACAGCAAATTTAACTCGCGCTCCGCCCGCGTGAGTTCTGCCCTCAATTCGGCATAATGAGCGATAAAAAAAACGAAGATTGTCGTTAGTCCCGTCGCAATCGCTAGCCGAATAGCCAAATCGAAATCGGCCCCCTTGTTACTATTCAATATCCTTCCCGCTGCAAGGGTCAGGGCGTTCAAGATGCCATCAACAAGCCCAGCAACGATGTCAAGACGTCCACGTGAACCCTCCAGATAAGCGCGCCAACCCATTAGGCGCGTCACCGCGCCCTGGGCACATATTCGAGAATTCGACTTCCGGAAACGACTTGATCGAGGCTGTGCACAACAGCCCCGCTGTATTCGATCGCCCGGACAATTTCCTCATAGCTAAGACCTTCGCCCTCAATGGTGATATTTGTTCCGATGGTCTCCTGGTCGACCTCAGTGACGGTGATATTCGATGCCTGCACGCCTTTGCAGCTGTGAATTGCCGCAGCGATCTCGATGAGAGTCGGCGTTTTTAGCGCTTTGTCGACGTCGATCACGAACCGGCGGATGTTCAGCGCGTTTTCGTGTGGCATAGCTTCGTAAGTCCTCGTCAACGAAGTTTGGTTATCTCAGAGAACCGTAGAGGAAGCTCGCCCGCCCGCCCGGTTCCCGGACGCGATAGGAAGGCTCTGACGTTTTTTTCGGATGTTCGAGAGGTCTTCCGACCCAGCCGGTATCCCTAGGCAATAAAAAGCTCCTACAGCGTGATTGCGTTGCTGCAGGAGCTATCAGCCTTCGCGGCGGTTCAAGGGGAGCCCCATCCCCTTTGCAAATCGCAGCATGGGCTGTTACCGAGGCGTCGTCAATGGGATCGGCGGCAAGCAATCTTGCTCACTGCGTCTGCATATATCCCTATGCATGCTCTGCTGCGGCGGTGACCACCGGTTGCGGCAAACCCCTAGGGACGGACACACCGCCTCTCTGCTAAGCGGTGGCTTATCATCGATAACAAGCACCGACGCTGCGATTGTCCGGCTCGTCGTATCGCACTTTCGATCAAAATAAACACTAGGCCGGCAAATAAGATCATGCCGCTCCACCTGACATGCCCGAGCATGTGGACGAAAAAAAACCAGGCGGCGCCAAGCCAAACCAAAATCGCAATCGCAAAGCTGCCGTCGTCCACGAATAGGCCAAAGACTTCACTCACGACTATCTTGAGCCATCGCATGAAAGAACTTCTATCGGTGAGCCCGCGAAGTCCGCGTCCGGCTTCGACATAAAGGAACCGCTAACACCGCGAACAAGAAAAACCCAAGCGTCAGCGTCAAGACAGACCAATCTTCCCCGAGCCATTCCAGGCCGAGCCCTCTCCGATCCAGAACGCGCCGAACGATGACAAAAGGACACCCACGATAATTTCAGGGGTGTTTTCAGGAATCGCCGATGGCGGCTTATGAAGCATGCACCCGAGCGCGATAACGAGGAGCAAGGCAGCAACTGCACCAACACTCGCTGGGCTTAATAAGCCTTGTTGACCCAGGCGGCCCGTCTCCGTACGAGAAAGATTCTCTTAACGGATACTTTGGGGCGCGCACTTGAAAAACGAGTCGATCTCGTCCTTCCGGTTGCTCATGGTCGTGCTGAGACGCTGAGCATACATACAGCTACCCTTGCGTTAATCGAAGCATTGCTGGTTGGCGTGGCGGCCAAACGATCGAACGAGACGATCCGTAATCTCGAAATCCTCAACGAACTTCGGCAAAACCTGACCAGCCAAGGAGGATCGATGCCATCGTCAACGCTCTAGCGTTCGGAAGAAATCATGAATGTGCGCGCGAATAACCTCAATCTGGTTCGAACCAGAAAGGGGCCGTGAGCCGTCGGTCACCTATCTGTGACCACTGTCTGCTTGTACGTGACTTGCCAAGGCACTCAAAATCGCTAGGGTTTTTGCGGCGATGGGGATGGAGTCCCCCGAAACTGCCCAACCGGCTGATGACTCCTACCGTTCGAAACTGGCGGTAGGGGTGCGCTTTTCAACCCGCTACTTGGCGGGTTTTTTGTATGAACTCTTCTCTCGAAGATTTGGAGTACCTATTCGCGCTGATCTCACCTGACGGCGGATATCAGATGTAAATTCGCGAGAGTCTTTGAAAATGGATCTCCGTGATCTCTTGTATCTGGCAGCTTCGGCGACCGCGGGGAATTTCACCCGCGCCGCCGAATCGCTTGGCATTGACGCATCTACTGTCAGCCGGCGCGTTGGACGTCTTGAGGACGAACTCGGGCTGGCTTTATTCGAACGTGGACATACCGGAATTCGCCTAACGCCAGGCGGCAAGGCAATATTGCCTCATATCAGGCGCGCTCTGGCGGAACTCAATGCGATCAAACACGCGGGAGATCAAACGGGAATCGGGATTGTTGGCGAAGTGCGGCTTGGGGTGCAAATCCCACCTGTGGGCGGACACGTGCGCAACCTATTAATTTCGTGGCGCGACCGGAACGCTCAGGTGTCGCTGACCGTGTTCGAAATGAACGAAACGCAGATCCAATCAGCGCTGCGGGAGCGCCGGCTCGACGTTGCGCTGATGATGCGTCACACATTATGGCCGGACGCGGTCACCGAGTCGCTTTATCGAGAACGGCTGGTCGCGGCTCTCCCAGAGGATCACTCGCTCGCCGACCAACCGGCAGTGGATTGGGAAATGCTCCGGAAGGAAACATTTCTCGTTCACGCCTGGGACGGCAGCCCATCCGTTCGCGAGCTTTATGCCTCTTTCATGGGAAGCGGCGTCAGATTCCACACACACGACGCAAGCAAGCAGAGCGTGATGGCGCTCGTGGGTGCGGGTTTTGGCGTAACCCTCGTGACGGCGAGCCAGTCGGAGGTGACGTTTCCCGGCGTCGTCTACCAGGCTATTCGCGACAAGAACGCCTGGGTGCAGATCGAACTCGTCTGGTCCGCGGATGCGGAGAACCCTTCCGTCGGGCGGTTTGTCGCCTTCATGCGCGACGAGGCGCGGTCACGCGGTCTTCTCGGCAGCGCGTACGTCGCGTCGTAATCTGGCGAATGCGCGGTCGGTCGTCATGAATCGTGCCAGCATTGGACCGATCAGCTTGGCCGGCTCAATCGAGTCCCGGCCTGTCTCGTGGCCGAGGACTGTCCCGTATGCCACGAGGTCGCGATGAATCGCCGCCGGTAACTCGATCGTCAGCTTGACCGGCTTATCGTCCGGAATTGCTCCGAGCTTCAGCTTTGACATGACGGCATCCTCAAGGGCGGTAGGGTTCGAGAACGAGGTCGTGGGTGACCAGCACGCGGACAGGAAATCCCGGCCTGATCTTGATTGTTGGCTGGATGTTGAGAGAGCGGCTGACGACGTTCTCGCCGACTTGGTTGAAGCTCTGCGATGCACCTTGGCGGATCGCCTGCGCCAAATTGTTCTCGCTGTCGCTGGTCCCGGCTTCGGCGCCGACGCTCAGAATGGTGGAGAGGATCGCTGCCTTGAGCAGCATGCCCCAATGATTGTCGACCTGGTCTTCGAGACCGGCATATCCCTCGGCGTCGGCGCCGGGCTGGCGCTCCAGCACGATCGAGCGGCCATTGGGCATGATCACCCGGTTCCAGACCAGCAGCGCGCGCGTCTGACCGAAAGAGACTTGCGCATCGTATTGGCCGATGAGGCGAGCACCTTGCGGGATTAGTAGAAACCTTCCCGTCGGGCTGTCATAGACATCCTCCGTGACCTGGGCGGTGACCTCGCCGGGAAGATCGGACCGTAGGCCAGTAATGAGCGCCGCAGGAATGACGGCGCCCGCTTGCAGGACATACCGGCTCGCCGGCGGCTGAACGCGGCCCGGGCTCACGGTGCGCCGGTCAACAGCGCCGTCGAGGAAGGCGAGCTTATGGTCTTGCGATGCCAGGTCACCGGAGCCCATGGCTCTGCCCGGGGATGCCGACGCCAAAACGGCCGCCGGCGCCAGGGGCGTCTCGGCGACCTGCCGAATATTCGTAGTCGCGAAGAGCCCGCTGATTCGTGCCGCTTCCCGCTCCTGCGCTAGCCGCTGCTCCTCCGGGTTCGGACTCGCCGGCATGGCTGGCGCCGGAGCGCCCGCGTTGACGATCGGCTTGCCGAGGTCGCCGGGTAGCGGTGATCCGAGATGCGGTACTTTTTTGGGCAGGCCGGTATAGTCGTGCGGCAGATTGGCGAGGCCGTCCGGGGTCGAGCGGTGGCTGGTGTCATAGAGTTCGGAACCAGTCGTCGATCGATGAGGCTGAAGCGCGACGAACAACGCGGTCGCGATGCTGGCTGTTGCCACAAGGCCAAGCCCAATCAGCACTTTTCGCGACAGCCGCGTGACGCGCGGACGGCTGGCGCGGAGGCGCATTTCCGAATCGATCTGCTCGCCGGCTTCGGGGTCGCTCACGATTGCGGTCTCCCATCGGTGCGGACGATGCGGACCTTTTGCTGATGCTCGCCGCCGAGCCTGAGTTCCGCGGCGGCGAAGAGCCGGTCGACGATCATGTGATTGCCGCGGACCCGGTAGTTCACAAGCTCGGCGCCGCCCTCCGCGCCGATCACCCAGAGCGGCGGCATCTCGCCCTGGCCGATGCCCCGCGGGAACTCGATAAAAACCTGCCGCCCGTCATCGAAGGCACGGAGGGGCCGCCACGCCGGGGTATCGCCCTCGATCCGGTAGCGGAAATTCAGTGCATCGATGTCTACGCCGGACGCGACGGGTGCGAGTGTTTCGGCGGCGGCGTCCTGACCCCGCAGCGCGATCAGCTGATCGCCGGGATAGGCCCAGGATACGGACGCCATGTACGTCTTCGTATCCGAGCGCAACTCAATGTGATAGGTGCGGCGATCGGTGTTGATGACGAGATTGGTCACGAGGTCCGGCCGCGTCGGCTTGATCAGGATATGGACGCGCTTCGAGGTCCCAGCGCCGCTTTCGGTATCGCCGATAATCCAGCGCACCGTGTCGCCGGCGGCGACAGGACCCGAGCCGACGAGCCGCTCGCCGGCCTTTAGCGCGATGTCGGTGATCTCGCCCGGCGCCGCATAGACCTGGTACAGCGCGCCCTCGGTGAAGGGATAAACCTGGATCGCGTTGATGTAGCCGGCGCGCGTCGGCTGGATGCGGGCCGCGCCATTGGCCCTCTGGATTCGCGTGCGAGGATCGGCGGCCTCGGGGCCCTCGGTCTTCCCGCGCGGCAAGCGCTTGAGCTGGCCCGGCAGCGGCAGCGGCTTCGGCAGTTCCACGACCTGCACCGGCTTGGGTGGTTGGGGTTCCAATACCGCCTGGCGCGGTGTGTCGTCATAGAAGATTTGCGGTGGCTTCCAGGTGGAGCACGCGGCAAGCGATCCGGAGAGTAGTAGCAGGGTTGCAAGCGGCAGGCAGCGCATCAGCCGAGTTCCTTCGACCAGTTGAGAGCGTGGACATAGACGCCGAGAGGGTTCTTCTTCAGGCGATCGGCGTTTCTCGGCGGTTGCAGGATGATCGAGAGGATGGCGCTCCACCGTTCGGTGGCGGCGAGCGAGCCGTCCACGTAGTGCCGCTCGGTCCAGGCGACGCGGAAACTATCGTCGGAAGCGCGGATCACACTCGAGACCTCGACCGCGACCTGTGTCTTGCCGATCTTGGAAAACGGATCGCTGTTGCGCGCATAATCGTTGAGCGCGAGCGCGCCCTTGTCCGTGACGTAGTTGTAGGCGTCGAGCCAGTTCTGTCGAAGCACTACGGGGTCGTCGGGAATGCCGCGCACCTCCTCGATGAATCGGGCGAGATGCCAAGCGATCTGCGGATCGGTCGGCCGATAGTCGGCGATGGCGGGGGCGACGGCTTCGGCTTGGCCGAACTTGTCGACCTGTACCACCCACGGTGTCACCGTGCCACGCGCCGATTGCCAGACGAGGCCGCCGGCAAGTCCGCCGCCGAGCACGAGCATGCCGAAGAAGGCGAGCCGCCAATTCTTGGCTTGAACGCGCGCCGAGCCGATGCGTTCGTCCCAGACCTGGCCGGCGCGCTGGTACGGTGTCTCGGGTTCCGGTGTGGTGCCGTAGCGCACGGAAGGTCGCTTGAACATTCTCTATTCCTCGGAAAGATCGACGGCAGTCCCGCCGCTCGGGTGATCGCCCGAGCGAAGCGCCTGTGTCGCGGCGGCGGCACCATGTGTCGCCGTTTGCCGCCGGCGCATCCTGATGGCCCAGGCCGGCTCGCTGGCCCCGGGACCGGGCGCGGAAGCAGAAGATGAGCCCGCGCCGGCATGGGCTCCCGCGTCGAAACGCTCCTTCAGGGACGCGGCGGTACGGCGAAGCGGACTGACGGCCGCCGCAGCACCCGCTTTGGCGATGTTCGCCGTACCCGCAGCTACGCCTGTTACCGTCCCCTTTCCGGCAGCACCGGCGCGGTAGGCGCCGACTGCGCCGCCAGCGACGGAAGCGCCGCCGCGGAGCCCGGCTGCCGCGATACCGCCGGCGGCGCCGATCCCCATCGCGCCGACCGCGCCGAATCCGGCCGCGCCGAGCGCGGTTCCCGCGGCGGCACCGGCGCCGAGCTGCGGGCCGCCCGCGATCAGGCCGTTGGCAATTCCCGGGCCAAAGATCGATAGGCCGAGAAGCGACAGCGCGGCCAGGATCAGGGTCAGAGCATCGCTGATGGTCGGCTGATTGTTGAAGCCGCTGGTGAATTGGCCGAAGATCGTCGAGCCGATACCGACGATGACGGCAAGCACCAAGATCTTGACGCCGGACGAGACGACGTTGCCGAGGACTTTCTCGGCAAGGAAGGCGGTGCGGCCGAACAGGCCAAACGGCACCAGGACGAAGCCGGCGAGCGTCGTCAGCTTGAATTCGATTAGGCTGATAAAGAGTTGGATCGCCATGATGAAGAAGCTGATGACGACGATCAGCCAGGCGATCAGCAGGATCGTGATCTGGACGAAATTGTCGAAGAAGCTGGTGAAGCCCATCAGGCCGGAGATCGCGGTGAGAATGGGCATGCCGGCGTCGATGCCGACCTGGGCGAGCCGGCCCGGTTCGAGAAGCTGGGATTGGCTGAGGGTTCCGCCGCTCGCTTCGAGCCCTAGCCCGGCGAACGAGTTGAAGACGATCTGCACGAGATTGTTGTAGTTGCCGATGATGAAGGCAAAGACGCCGATATAGAGAGTCTTGCGAATGAGGCGAACAAGCACGTCCTCGTCCGGCACCATCGCCCAGAAAAGCCCCGCGAGGGTGATATCGATCGCGATCAGGACACCGGCGAGCCAACGAACGTCGCCTTGAAGCAGGCCGAAGCCAGAATCGATATATTGGGTGAAGGTTCCGAGGAAGCCGTCGATGATCCCAGTGCCGCCCATCGCGTTTACCTGGCATCCGGGGTCACATGGGTGGCGCCGGTCGCTAGCGAAGCGGAAGGATGGACCCCATCCGGCGCACCGGCGAAGAACCGGCGCCGGTTCTCGGCCCATGCCGCTTCGCAATCGCGATCATCCTTGGCCGCGATGCCGATGGTGCGGCACCGGGCCAATTCCAAGGCGAGCGGATCTGCCGGCGAGACCACACCCCTGCCAGCCCTCATGGTCTGTTCCGCACTCTCGTGGCGGAGCTGGAGAGCGGTCACTGCGATGACCGTCGCGACGGCGGTGAAGCCGGCCGCGCGGGCGATCGTCGTGATGCTAGGAACGCGCATTAGTGGAACATCTGCACCGGCTGGGGCTGATAGCCCCCGCCGTAGCTGAGGAACTGCGTGATCTGGACTTGCGCCTGTTCCTGGTTCTCGACCCGGCGTGCGCCTTCGAGGCTCTGTGCCCGGGCGATCGCGGCGAGGACCGCTGTCAGGTCGGCGAGCTGCTTGGTCTGCAGGGCGACCAGCTGATTGCCGGACTGCATGGCCTGGAGGGCGCCGGTTGCCGACTGGCTCGAGGCAATCAGCGCATTGATCTGCGTTCGCGTGGTGTCGAGATTCTGTACCGCTCCCGCCTGGACGCGCATGGCGTCCTGGAACCCCGCAAGCGAGTTCTGCCAGCGGGTCTGCGCGCCCGCGACGAGCTGCTGCGAGGAGGTCGATAGCGGATAGCTCTGCGGGTAGGAGGTCGTGAATGCCTGATCGATGGTGGTGACGTCGTAAGCAATGCGCTGGGTCTGGAGCAGGAGCTGTCGGGTGCGTTGGATCGAGGCTTCGAGCTGGGCCAGCGACGAGTAGGGCAGGCTGGCGAGGTTCCTGGCCTGGTTGATCAGCATGGTCGCTTGATTTTCCAGGCTCTGAATCTCGTTGTTGATCTGCTGAAGCTCGCGTGCCGCCGTGAGCACAGCCTGCGCATAGACATGTGGGTCGAAGACGATCCATTGCGCGCGAACCGACCCGGACTGAATGCAGAGACAGAGACACGCCGCGCCGGCGGCGAGCACGGCGCGGAAGCGGCGGCGAGTCATGGCGAAATCTCCTGTTGGGTGAGCATGTCGGCCGCCCAGCCGAGATCCTTGCGGCGCAGCCAGGCCGTGGCGAAGCCGCCGCGTCCGTGCGCAGCAATCGTTTCGGCGATGGCGGCCTGATCGGTTTTTGAGGAGGCGGCGGTGAAAGCGAGCGCGACCTCGGACAGACCGAGTTCAAAAAGCCGGTTGCCGCGGCGGGATTGGCAGTAATAGTCGCGCTTGGGTGTCGAACGGCTCAGAATCTCGATCTGGCGGTCGTTCAGTCCGAAGCGGCGGTAGATTGCCGCGATCTGCGGCTCAAGCGCCCGTTCGTTGGGCAGAAACAGCCGTGTCGGGCAGCTCTCGATGATCGCCGGCGCGATGGCGCTGCCGTCGATATCGGCGAGCGACTGGGTGGCGAAGACGACGCTCGCGTTTTTCTTGCGGAGGGTCTTGAGCCATTCGCGCAACTGGCCGGCAAAGCCTTTATCGTCGAGGGCGAGCCAGCCTTCGTCGACGATGAGGAGCGTCGGACGTCCGTCGAGTCGATCCTCGACGCGGTGAAAGAGGTAGGATAGGACCGCGGGCGCGGCGCCGGCGCCGATCAGCCCCTCGGTCTCGAAGGCCTGGACATCGGATTGGCCCAGCCGCTCGGTTTCCGCGTCGAGCAGCCGGCCCCAGGGACCGTCGACCGTGTAAGGCTGCAGCGCCTGCTTCAGCGCATTCGACTGCAACAAGACCGAAAGTCCCGTCACGGTGCGCTCGGCAAGCGGCGCGGAGGCGAGCGAGGTCAGGGCGGACCAGAGATGCTCCTTCAACTCCGGCGTGGCGGTGACGGTCTCGCGCGCCAGCAGTTTCGCGATCCATTCGGCGGCCCAGGCGCGCTCACCAACATCGTCGACGCGCGCGAGCGGCTGCAAGGCGACGGGCTCCGCGACATCGTCGGCGAGGGCGCCGCCGAGATCATGCCAGTCGCCGCCCATCGCGAGGGCGGCCGCGCGAATCGAGCCGCCGAAATCGAAGGCGAAGACCTGCGCGCCGGCATAGCGCCGGAACTGCAGCGCCATCAGCGCGAGGAGGACGCTCTTGCCCGCGCCCGTCGGGCCGACCACCAAGGTATGCCCGACATCGCCGACATGTAGCGCGAAGCGGAACGGGGTCGAACCCTCCGTCCGGGCGAGAAACAAGGGCGGCGCGCCGAAATGCTCATCCCGTTCTGGACCGGCCCAAATCGCCGAGAACGGCATGATGTGCGCTAAGTTGAGCGTCGAGACCGGTGGCTGGCGGACGTTGGCATAGACGTGGCCGGGAAGGCTGCCGAGCCACGCCTCGAGTGCGTTGACCGTCTCGCGCATGCAGGTGAAGTCGCGTCCCTGGATTGTCTTCTCGACCAGGCGCAGCCGGTCATCGGCGACGCGAAACTCCTCATCCCAGACGGTGACGGTCGCGGTGACGTAGGCCTCGCCGACGAGATCGGAGCCGAGTTCCTGCAGCGCGGCATCGGCATCGAGAGCCTTATTCGCAGCATCGCTATCCATTAGAACCGATGCCTCGTTAGTCATTACCTCCTTCAGGATCGCCATGATCGATTTGCGCTTGGCGAACCATTGGCGGCGGATGCGCGCCAGCACCTTGCTCGCGTCGGTCTTATCGAGGCAGATCGCGCGGGTCGACCAGCGGTATGGAAAAGCTAGCCGGTTGAGTTCGTCGAGGAGGCCGGGCCAAGTCTTGGACGGAAAGCCCATGACCGAGAGCGTACGAAGATGGCTGCGGCCGAGACGCGGCTCAAGCCCGCCGCTGACTTCCTCGTCTGTGAGAATCGCATCTAGATGTATCGGCGTTTCGGGTACGCGCACGCGCTGGATCCGCGTCGAGATGCAGGAATGGAGGTAGGTCAGGGTTTCGCCGTCCGCGAGCCATTTCGACTCGGGCATGAAGCTCTCGATCAGGGCGAGGACCCGATCGGTGCGATCGATAAAGCTCGCGAGCGTGGCGCGCCAATCGGCACCCTGTTGTGAACGGCCTTCATAGAGCCAGGCCTCGGCGCGCGCCGCGTCATCGGCGGGCGGCAGCCAGAGCAGCGTCAGAAAATACCGGCTCTCGAAATGCGCGCCTTCTTCCTCGAACTGCGCCCGGCGTTCGGCGTCGACGAGACGGGACGCGCCATCCGGGAAATTGCTTTCGGTGTATCGGTTGGCGGGCTGACGCTGTGCCTCGACGAAGATCGCCCAGCCCGAGCCGAGACGCCGCAGCGTATTGTTGAGGCGCGCCGTGATCGCGACCAATTCGGCTGGCGTCGCGGAATCGAGGTCCGGTCCGCGGAACCCAGCGGTACGCTGGAACGAGCCGTCCTTATTGAGGATGATGCCCTTTTGGACCAGCGCGGCCCACGGCAGGAAGTCGGCGAGGCATCGGGACCGGCGGCGGTATTCGGCAAGGTTCATCATGCGCGGCCTCATGTCACCAAGTGCTGCGGGTAGCGTAGGTGCCGGCGCACCACATCGACGAAGGCGGGATCGCGCTTGGCAGCCCACACCGCCGCGATATGGCCGATAAGCCAGAGGGCGCCGCCGGCGATCCAGAGCCGAAGGCCCAAGCCGACGGCCGCCGCGAGGGTGCCATTGACGATCGCCACGACGCGCGGCGCGCCGCCCAGCAGGATCGGCTCGGTCAGAGCGCGGTGGACCGGCGCGTAGAAACCGGTGACAGGCTCGTCGTGTTCCATCAGACGAGCGCCCCGCCGCCGAACTGAAAGAACGACAGAAAGAAGGAACTTGCGGCGAAGGCGATCGATAGGCCGAAGACGATTTGGATCAATCGCCGGAAGCCGCCAGAGGTCTCGCCAAAAGCGAGCGACAGGCCGGTGATGACGATGATGATCACCGATACGACTTTGGCCACCGGCCCTTGCACGGATTCCAATATCTGGTTGAGCGGCTGTTCCCACGGCATGTTCGAACCGGCGGCAAAGGCCGGGGCCGTGACGAACGCGAAGAATAGAAGGGCGGACGCCATGGCGTAGCGGGTGCCGATACGACGGAGCAGCATCACGATTCTCCTGCTGAGGTGAGGGTGTAGTCGCCGGTGGAGCCGAGATCGCCGACGATCGTGAGTTCGGTGAGTTTGCGGGCGGACCCGCGGCCGGCGAGCACGGCGATGACGTCGATGGTTTCGGCGATAAGGGCGCGCGGGACCGTGACGACCGCTTCCTGGATAAGCTGTTCGAGCCGACGGAGCGCACCCATCGCCGTGCCGGCATGCAGTGTGCCGACTCCACCGGGATGGCCGGTACCCCAAGCCTTCAGAAGATCGAGCGCTTCAGCGCCGCGCACCTCGCCGATCGGGATGCGGTCAGGCCGAAGGCGCAGCGATGAGCGTACGAGATCGGAGAGCGAGGCGGAGCCATCCTTCGTGCGCAGCGCGACAAGGTTAGGCGCGGTGCATTGCAGCTCCCGGGTGTCCTCGATCAGGACGATGCGGTCGCCCGTCTCGGCGATCTCGGCCAGCAGCGCATTGACCAGCGTGGTCTTGCCCGTCGACGTGCCGCCGGCGACGAGCACATTCTTCCGTTCCCGGACGGCGGCGCGAAGGATATCGGCTTGAGCCTCCGACATGATGCCGGCCGCTACGTAGTCGCCGAGGGTGAAAACCGAGATGGCTGGGCGCCGGATGGCGAAGCAGGGCGCCACGACCACGGGCGGCACCAAGCCTTCGAAACGTTCCCCGCTCTCGGGCAGTTCGGCGGAGACGCGCGGACTGCCGGCGTGGACTTCCAAGCCAACATGATGAGCGACCAGCCTAACGATTCGCTCAGCATCGGCAGGCTGGATGCGGGAGCCGGTATCCTCCAATCCGCCCGATAGGCGATCGATCCAAAGGCGCCCATCAGGGTTGAGCATCACTTCGACGATGCTCGGATCTTCGAGATAGCCCGCGATCGAAGGGCCGAGCGCCGTGCGCAACATCCGCGCGCTGCGCGTGAAAGCTTCGGATCGATAAGAGAGTGCCGCCATGATGAACCCCACGGTCGCCTTGATGAGGCGGACAGATCAGCGGGGTTGATTAGAAAGGGCCGCAATCGTGAGTGCGCAACAACGATGATGATGGGATCGGGCCCTGGCGTGGAGAAACAGGCAATCGGAACGATCGACAGTCGGAGTGGGTAGCGAGCACGGATAAAATTTTTCGGTATCGAGCGGGAAGCAGCTTGCTCCCGAAAACCCGTTGGAACAGTTGGAGGACGTACCCATTTTCCTAGGCGGCGCAGACCCATTGACCGCGTTCGCATTTGTCGAAACCAAATCGTAAGGAAGTTTTGGAATGTTCCGACCATTGTCAAATCAAGGACATGCCGCGGGATGCACCCGCTATCTCGACGTACAAGCGGCGCCAGGTGATATACCGGGCTTGTGGAATTTCCGTGTAGACGTCTTCGATCCCGATCCCACGATGTCCTTGCCGCCCTACCTTCTTCCCAATGCGACGACCGAACGGCTGACGGAAGAGGTTGAACGGTGGAGCGCAGCTCATGCCGGCGACGATGGTCCGCTACCAGTCTTTCTCAGCAAGGCTGCGCCGCAAATCCTGGCGTAGTTCCACCAGTACGCCGTTAGGACGGTTGGTCAGAAGCCGTCCCGCGAATCCGTGCTGGCTTCACTCCAGTAATCCGGCACTGGGATGGCAAACGCCCTCTAGTGGAGACGCGGGTCGACGAAGGTCACTCGTCTGTCGCTTTTATCTCAGTGATAATCTCGTCGGCCAGCGTGCGGCCTTTGGCGAGCCGCCTTCCCAATGCTTCGACAAACCCCTCATAGCGCTGGTTGCCCTTGGCGTGAGCCGCCGCTTGCGCGATATCCGGCAAAGGCGGCGTGCTCGTCAGCCAGAAACGCACGAACAATGCCAGGGCCTCGTTTGAAATGGTGACATGCCGTTCCAATCGCTCGATCTGCCGTGTCATCCGGTCGAGCCGTCGTGCCAGTGCCGCCTCGAGCCGATCAGCGCCATCGGGCGACAGATGTGACGCAAGTGCCGTCTCGACGATCAGCGCTTGCGGTACACGTTTGCGAGCCGCATAGTCGCCAAGCTGGCTCGCGAGGTCGGGCGGCAGGCGAAACGTATGCTTTGTTCGCATGGCGCTCAGAGCTCTATGTCGTCGGCAGGGTCGAGCGCAGCTTCGCGCGCGATGCTACGGGCCCGGCGCTGCATTGCGCGAAAGCGCTGCGCGTCATCATCGGGTTCGTCATCACCCGGTTCAAACTCCAGCGCCGGCCTACGTGGCTCCGGCATGATCTCCTCATGTTCGGGAAGTTCGGGTTCTCGCCGAACGCCTGAATTGGCTGTATCGCCGACACTGCTTAAGCGCGGCGGGCTAACAATGGCATCGATCCAATCGTGCTCGCCTCCGGGACGCGCTGAATCTGCAATGTCGGCGTCGCTGGCTCGACTTAACGGCCTCGGCGGCGGCAGGACGCGCGCCTGCAACTGGCGATCCTCATAATATCGGGCTTTCTTGGCGCGAATCGGCGGACAACCCGACACCAGCACGAGTTCATCGTCCGCTGGAAGCTGCATGATCTCGCCCGACGTCAAAAGCGGCCGCGCCGTCTCCTGACGCGAAATCATCAAGTGGCCGAGCCACGGGCTGAGCCGGCTGCCAGCATAGTTCTTCATCGCTCGGAGTTCGGTTGACATGCCGAGTGCATCCGAGACGCGCTTGGCTGTGCGCTCGTCATTCGTAGCGAAGCTCACCCGCACATGGCAATTGTCGAGGATGGAATTGTTCTGACCATAAGCCTTCTCGATTTGATTGAGCGATTGGGCGATCAGGAAGCTCTTCAGTCCGTAACCCGCCATGAAGGCAAGCGCGCTCTCGAAGAAGTCGAGGCGCCCCAGGGCCGGAAACTCATCGAGCATCAGCAGTAACCGATGCCGCCGCCTTTTCGATTCCAGTTCTTCGGTCAGGCGGCGGCCGATCTGGTTGAGGATCAACCGCACGAGCGGTTTAGTCCGGCTGATGTCGGATGGCGGAATGACGAGATACAACGTTGCTGGACGAACCTCCTCGACGAGGTCGCGGATGCGCCAGTCGCAGCGGCGCGTCACCGCGGCGACGACTGGATCTCGGTAGAGTCCTAGGAAGGACATTGCCGTCGACAAGACACCGCTGCGCTCGTTCTCGCTCTTGTTGAGGAGTTCGCGTGCGGCGCTCGCGACGACGGGATGCACGCCCTTCTGCCCGAGATGGGCGGTGGTCATCATCGCACGTAGCGTGGTTTCGATCGGGCGTCTTGGATCGGAAAGAAAATTGGCAACGCCAGCGAGTGTCTTGTCCGGTTCAGCGTAGAGGATATGCAGGATTGTCCCAACGAGCAGCGAATGGCTCGTTTTCTCCCAATGGTTCCGCTTCTCGAGCGCGCCTTCCGGATCGACCAGTACGTCGGCGATATTCTGCACGTCGCGCACTTCCCACTCGCCGCGGCGCACCTCAAGCAGCGGGTTGTAAGCGGCGCTTTGTACATTGGTCGGATCGAACAGCAGCACGCATCCAAACCGAGCCCGCCAGCCTGCGGTCAGGGTCCAATTCTCGCCTTTGATGTCGTGCACGATCGCCGATCCCGGCCAGGTCAACAGCGTCGGTACGACCAGACCGACACCCTTGCCCGATCGCGTGGGGGCAAAGCACAGTACATGCTCGGGACCGTGTTGGCGGAGATAGGCGCCATGCCAGCGGCCGAGAAGCACGCCGCCTGGATGAAGAAGGCCAGCCTTTTTGATCTCGCGCGAATCGGCCCAACGCGCCGAGCCGTAGGTCGTGACCTTCTTTACCTCGCGAGCGCGCCACACCGACAGGGCAACCGCGACTACGACAGCGGCGATCCCGCCGGCAGCCGCGATGAAACCGCCCACGACAAAAATGTCGTGCGCATAAGCATCGTAGGCGAACCACCACCAGAAGAAGTCCGGCGGCTGGTAAATAGGCCAACCGAAGAACGTGAACCAGGGATGACCGAGCTGCGGCTGGAAGGCGAGCCGCCAGGCTGTCCATTCGGTCGCTGTCCAAAGGAAGGTAAGAACGACGGCGCCGACGAGGAGGATCTGCCCCCAGAGAATTTTGGTCGCGCTCATGACAAGAGGAGATCAACAGCGCGGCCTATGCAAAGGGCAAGCGTGAACTAACGCGATGCGTGCGTCGGGAGGCCGTGGCGTGTAAATCGGATAATAGAGGAGTCAGCGTGCGAGCTATTGCGGCCCTTCGTTTCCGGCTCACGAAGGTCCGATCCTGGCCGATTCTGTTGAAAAACTCGTGCTTGCGGCGGTGACGGCGCGCTGATTCACTTTGTCGGTGAAGCGGGAGAGCGGCCGATGATGGGCGAGCGGATGGTGATGCAGGAAGCACTGTTCTACGGTTTCAGTCTCGAACAGCATGTCCCGGCCGATCACATGCTGCGGTCGATCGACCGCTTCGTCGATCTGTCGGAGGTGCGGAAGCATCTCGAGCCTTTCTATAGCTCGACGGGCCGTCCATCTGTCGACCCCGATCTGATGATCCGGATGTTGATCGTCGGCTACTGCTTCGGTATCCGGTCCGAACGTCGGCTCTGCGACGAGGTTCATCTCAATCTGGCCTATCGCTGGTTCTGTCGGCTCGGTCTCGACGGACAGGTGCCGAACCATTCGACCTTCTCGAAGAACCGTCATGGCCGCTTCCGCGACAGCGATCTGCTGCGTCGCGTCTTTGAGGAGAGCGTCCGCCGCTGCATGGTGGAAGGGCTGGTTGGCGGCGAAGGCTTTGCGGTCGATGCCAGCTTGATCAAGGCGGACGCCAACCGCCAGCGGTGCGTGCCGGGCTCGGACGGACTCGACCCATCCGTCACAAACCGGGCCGTCGATGAATATCTCGCGGTCCTCGATGACGCCGCCTTCGGCGCGGCGACCGAGGTGACGCCCAAGTTCATCTCGCCGGCCGATCCCGCCGCCCGTTGGACCGGCGCCCTGCGCGGCCCCGCGTTCTTTGCTTATTCCGACAACTATCTCATCGACCTGAAGCACGCGGTCATCGTGGATGTCGAGGCGACAACGGCCATTCGGCAGGCCGAAGTCACGGCCGCGCGGACGATGATCAAGCGTACGGCAGATTGCTTCGGCATCGAACCCGAACGGCTGGCTGGCGATACCGGCTACGGCTCGGCCGAGATGCTCGGATGGCTCGTCGAGGAGCGCGGCATCGAACCTCACATCCCCGTCTTCGACAAATCTGAGCGCACCGACGGCACCTTCTCACGCGACGACTTCCGTTACGATCATGATGGCGACGTGTACTTCTGCCCCTCCGGCAAGATGCTGACGACGAAGGGCACGCTGGTGAACGACGGGGCGACGCTACTCTATCGGGCCAGCACCTACGACTGCGGGCCGTGCAAGTTGAAGCCGCGATGCTGCCCGAACACGCCCGCTCGCAAAATCTCGCGCAGCATCCATGAGGGCGCGCGTGACCTGGCGCGTGAGATTGCGAAGACCGACGCTTACGCCACATCGCGGCGCGAGCGAAAGAAGGTCGAGATGCTGTTCGCGCACCTCAAACGTATCCTGAGGCTCGACCGGCTTCGATTACGAGGTCCATGCGGTGCGAAGGACGAGTTCCTCCTCGCCGCCACCGCTCAGAACCTCAGGAAACTCGCCAAGCTCATCCCCATCCCGCAGTTGGCAGTCGCGAACTGAAAGCGACAGGCGGTTGCAGCCACGCCAACCTTGGCAGCCGATCAGACCGTCACGCCGCCAACGATTAGTTCTTCAACAGAATCCGCCGAAAGGCGACCGGCGGCTTTGGAGCGATCGGAAACGAGTCAGACGGTCCTAAGAGCGAACTGCGCGCTACTTGGTCGAGGAGCCCTTTCCCTTGGCGACGGCCAAAACGGCGGGTCCGGCGAGTTGCAGTCTCAGCTTGCCGCGGCCGGTCTGGAGCAGGCGGATCGGCGCGGCCTTTTCCTCGAGCCGGCGCCGAAGCAGGAGCAGCCGAGTCTCCAAATTGTCCTTGAGCTCGGGCAGGCGCAGTTCGTCGGAGAGCCGCATCTCGCGGTTGGTGAAATCCGCGCGTCCTTCCCGCAGATGCAGCCGAAGCAGGTGGACAAGCAGGCGGCCGGGCACGCCCTTGATCACGTATTCATTGTCGATGAACACGCTATCGTCGAAGGTGTGGTGGACGACGTTGAAAGGCCGTCCCGCCAATGCGCCGTTGCCTTCCGATGTAACGAGCGACGGCTCGCTTCCAAGACTATCAACAAGCGCAACGGCCGCCGCCGTCTGACTTGCGGCGATCGACAGCGCGGCTTCAACGTCTTTTGAAAACGCAAGCCGCTCCGCGCTTTCCAGGAACAGCACGCCCCGCAAGCTTCCTCCCGCGATCATCGGCAGCGCCAGTTGGCTCATCGCGTCAGCCAGTCCCGGCAGCGCGATCGTGCGGGTGCGGTTCTCGTCCGCGGAGGTGGCGCGGATGGCCGAGCCGAAGCGACGGATCCGGCTCATGTCGCTGATCCGAACGGCGCATCGCTCGGCGGCGGCTGTCCCGATCACCGCGTCGCCGATCGCCACCTCCGCGCCGATGCCGCTCCAGGCATAGCCGCGACTGCCGACAGTCACCAGACGCTCACCCGATGGCTCCTTCAGCAACAGCATCGCGTTGGAAAAGCCGAAGCCTTCCCGCACGCCATCGAGGACCGCGTCGACGATCGCCGCGATGTCGCTCGCTTCGGCGATCCTGACGGCGAGCGTGGCGGCCGCGGCGAGATGGCGGTCCGCCACGGACGGTCGGACGGCCGTGGCGGTCGTTGGGGACGGAACGGCCTCCACCTGATCCACGCGATAGAGATCGACAGCGCGGAGCCGCATGACGCCGTCCATGCCGAGTTGCGCGCTGCTGGCGCGAAGCTGGGCCGCCATGGCGTCGAACAGCGCGCCGCTGTCGAGCGACCGCTCGAAAGTGATGTCCAGCCTGTATTGGTTGCCGTCATGCGGGTCGACCAGCAAAAGGGTGGCCTGGTTATTGGCCTGGAGATTTGTGGCCGTCTTCGAGAAGAACTGGTTCGACAGCGCCACATGCTCGTCGTCGACAAATTCGACGTGCGAGAGGTAGGAAATGTTCGGAACGCCGTCCGCCGAGGCGGTCGCCAGGATCGAGGGAATGACGCCTTCGAAGCAAGCATCGAGGTCGCGCAGTCGGATCGTCACTGTGACGGCTCTAGCCTGCGGCCGGCCTTATCGCCCGGGGTCTGGACGAAAATCATGTCGACGGCCATACGGAGCACCACCGTCTCGTGATCTATGAGCTGAGAGACGATGACCCAGGTCTCGACGCCGTTGCCGATCAAGGTCGCGGTCATCGCTTCGACATAGCGCGCCGCGCAGGCGCGGTGGGCGGCCGTCGCCGGGATGACCGTGGCGGGACCTTTGACCTGGTAGGAGGTATAGTCGGACGGTCGCGCGAAGGTAACGGCAAGCCGGCCGTTTCCACGAATGTTGGCGATCGTCTCTGGCCATTGCCAATTCGAAACGATCAGGTCGACACCGCCTGCCGCCGGGTCGACGACGGCGCCCACCGCCCGGCCGATCTGCGGCCTCAAAGCGTCGTCGCGGGTGCCGACGATGATCATCACGGCGCTTTCCATGAATCCCGCAAGTTCCGCGTCGATCATCATCGGGCCGGCCTGTCCATGCTTCGAGCTTAGCAATTTTTTAGGAACGGCGAACGCCCGCTTAGGAAGCATTTAGGACCGGCGGGTCGCCAGAAGGCGCATGATTCGGCTTCCAGAGCAGAGGAACCCCGCCATGACCGCCTCCCCCGAACCCATCCGCATGTCCCACAAAGCCGTCGCCGTCATCGGCGCTGGCCCGGCCGGCCTTGTCTCGGCCCGATATCTGAAGAAACACGGCTTCCTGCCGGTTGTCTTCGAGGCCTCGTCCGATTTCGGCGGGCAGTGGAACGCCGCCTCGCCGTCAAGCGCGGTCTGGCCCGGCATGCGCACCAACACCAGCCGGATCCTGACGGCCTTCAGCGATCTCGACCACGCGGCGGGAACGAACGTCTATCCGAGCCAGGCCGACATGCAGGCTTACCTGAAGCGCTACGCCGAGCTGGCGGCTCTCGACGGCCACACGATTCTCCTGTCGACGCCGGTCGAGACGGTCGAACGCGCGCCTGGCGGCGGTTGGACCGTTCGTGCGCGGCATGGCGACAGCGTATCGACGGAGATCTATCCCCGCGTCGTCATCGCGACGGGATATTGCCGGACGCCCGACGCGCCCGCGATCGCCGGGCTGGAGGGCTTCGCCGGATCGGCTGGCGTCATCCACAGTTCCCGGTACAAGGGCCCAGAGCCGTATCGTGGCCGCTCGGTGCTGGTCGCCGGCTGCTCGATCAGCGCGCTGGAGATCGCCAGCGAGTTGGCGGCTTCCGGCGCGACCGTGTCGGTTGCGATGCGCCGACAGCGCTACGTGCTGCAAAAGCTCCTCGCCGGCGTGCCCACGGATCACGTCGCCTTCACCCGCTTTGCCGCGCATGCGGGCATGATGCTTCCCCCCGAAGCGGTTGCGGCGGGAATGAAGCAGATGGTTTTGTCGAGCTGCGGCAGCCCCGAGCAATTCGGCGCGCCGAAACCCGACGACAACATCTTCGCGGCGGGCCTGACGCAATCGCAAAACTACCTGGCCCTTGTGGCGGAAGGGCGAATCGGTCCTCGACCGTGGATCGAGGCGATCGACGGCCGCGCCGTGCGCTTCGCGGACGGGTCGAGCGACAGCTTCGACGGCATCATTCTGGGCACGGGCTATAGGCTCTCGCTGCCGTTCATCAGCGACGAGATCGCGGCGACGCTCGGTCTGGACGGCCAGGGGTTGGACCTGCACGACCATACCATCCATCCGGACCTCGACGGGCTGGGCTTCGTCGGGCTGTATTCGCTGATCGGACCCTATTTTCCCGTGCTCGAACTGCAGGCGCGCTGGCTCGCTTATCTCTGGGCCGGGCTGATCCCGATGCCGCCTGTCGAGGCCGTGAGAGAGGGCGCCGTGCTCGCCCGCTCGCGCCGCGGCGGTCCGCGCGATATCCCGATGCACGCGCTGGCCGTCCTGTTCGCCGGCAATGCCGGGGTCGAGCCGCGTCCGGTGGAATGGCCTGCGCTCGAACGCGCGCTGTGGTTCGGCCCGCTGTCGCCGGCCTCGTTCCGCTTGGTTGGCGCCGACGCGCATCCCGAAGCGCCGGCGCGCACGATGGCGGCGGCGCGCTCGTTCAATGCGATCGCCAGCGACGCGCTCACCGCCGAGGAAGCGGCTCGCTTGACCGTTGTCGCGTCCAGGCCGGATCCGATCGCGGCATGATCTCGGGCTAACCCGTCGCCTCTTTGCGCGTCCGGTTCCGGGACAAGCGGCAACCGCCAGGAATGGGGGAGATGGTCGCAAAGTGGACCTCGATGCGACCGACCCTACACGTCCGCTTCCCACCCCAATCCTGACCTTGTTCACCCTCAGATGCCCAGTCCCCGCCTACGGCCGAGGTTCCACTCGACAGACCCGTGTGCCGTCATGACGCCGCGTACTTCGCGGTCGAGCTCCTTTTCCAGCGCCGGACGCCAGGGCACTAGCCGGAATCCGAGTCCATTATCGATCATCGCGAAGCGGCCCGAGGCAAGCGTCACGCGTTGCCGGTAGACACCTGAGATGTGTTCGCCCTCGTCGGTAGGCAGGTAAGCGAGCCCCGTTTCTGCCGACAATCGTGTCGCCGCATTCTCCAACTCCCGCCGCCGCAAGGTCGACAGAAGATCGCGGGCGAAAATGATTCGTTGGCCTTGCCGACGTGCCAAGCCTTCTTCGATGAGGTGGTCGACGCGATCTTCCATTGCTTTGCGCGCTTCGCCGCCAAATGTTCCGTTGCTGAGAGCCGGGTCCTGGACGAGAAGCTGATGATCGAGCCAGGTCGCACCGGATGCCGTCACTTGCGCCTCGATTGATAAATCCGAACGCGTGGCGAGCGACAGGCGCCGGCGTCCGTTCGCGTCGTTATAACTTCGCGTCTCGACGATGGCGCCGGGCGGCGCGTCGCCGGTCATCTCAAGATCGCCGAAGCGCAGATGATGGGTACGTCCATCCACCCCGGCGACGATCGCGTATGCCGTTCCCTTCAGTTCGTCGTCGAGGCCGCGCGCGACGAGACGCCCGAGCACCGGATCGGACGGCTCATCCCCGTGCAGCGCGAAATTGCTCACATCGGCTTCCTGCCCATCCGCGCTCATGGCGCGGTGCATGGCCTTGATGATGTCGCCCCGGGTGCCGAGTTCGCGCAGCGTCTGCTCGAGGTCGGGCTTGAAGATCCAGCAAGCCGGCGCGGCCGGTTCGGCGAGGCCGAGACGTTCGAGCTTCGCCGCGCGGCCGAGGAATAGCCGCCGCAACTCTGGATCTTCCGCTTCCGCGCCAGGGCGTAGGTCGACGATACCGGCGCCTTCATCGCTCAAACGGCGAAGCGCAAGGTCGAGACTGGTCCACCGTTCCGCGTTAACGTCGCGGTTGAGCGCAGTGCGAATCTCTTGCTCGCTGCGCGGACCCAATTCCACGGTGACGCGCTCGGCGGCACGGGCGCGGAAGCCGTGGCTGATATAGTCCCGACTGATGACCAGGTCCTGACCGTCCTCGGCACGACCGCGTATCAGGACGTGAATGTGGGGGTTGTCGGTGTTCCAGTGATCGACGCCGATCCAGTCAAGGTGTGTCTCTAGATCACGCTCGGCATCGGCCATCAGCTCGCGGGTGAAGGCGCGCAGATCGTGCATACGGGAGGCGTCCTCCGGCGAAATGGTAAACCGAAAATGATGCCGGTCGTCTCCGCAGCGATCGGCGAACGCCTTGCTGTCGGCGTCATCGGATCGCGCATCGAACATCCTGGTGTCCCGCCTGTCGCGGGTGACGCCTTCGCGCTTGAGATAGGCGACGTGCTTGCTTAGCGGCGCCGAGCGGAACCGAATACCGCGATGGCGGACGATCCGCGTCATCACGACGACGCGGCGCCCGGGCGATCGTGCCGACAAGTTGAGTGCCGCCTGGCGTCCGCGTCCGAAGGTGGATCGCCTTGCGGATCCGCCACGACGGCCGAAGTCCTTGCCGGTGTGACCGGCCTTCTTCGCGGCACGCATCACCTGGCCGACGAAGCTTTTCGGCTTGGGCGCACCGCGCCGGCTGTCGCGGATACGACCGGGCCACACACGGAAATCGTCGTCACGCGCGCTCATGCTGCCGGAGCCTAAATTGGCCGACGGCGCCGCACCGGTTGAGATCGTTGGGATTTTGGGCAGAAGCGCCGGCAGGCTTCGGTTCGCAAAGCCCGAAAATCCCAATCTCAACAACCATATGCGCCCGACCACGGTCGGCGCTTTTATCTTGCCGTCCGTGGGTTGGTCGCCTCCGCACCCCACGAACCCCTCTCGAACCTATCCGGATACCCGCTCGACCGCGATGAGACCTCCAACAGGTCATGGTCGAGGCCGCCAGGATGACGCACGCACGAACAGACCATCGGATTGCGGGGCCAAGCCGGTCCAATCCTCCGCCGACACGCTGATCGCTCGCCGTTCGGAAGTTTGCCGATCCGAGCTTTGCGCGATGATCGGCTTTCGGCCTGCGCCGTTTGGAAATAGCGGCGCCTGCATCCAGGCGCTTACGACTGTTGCCGCAGCGCGGTCGATCGCCGCGCCGCCGTCACGCAGCAATCGCGCGACCGTGGCGACATAAGTTTGCGTCTCGATCGGCAATGGCCGTCCTGTCGCGAGGTGATCTTCGTAGCGCGCCGGACCAGCATTATAGGCGGCAAGGAAGCCCGAACTGCCATAGCTATCGTGCAACTCTCGCAAATAGGCCGCGCCGGCGAGAATGTTGTCATGCGGATCGAAGGGATCGGCCCCGAGACCGTGGCGCGATCGCAAGTTGACCCACGTTTCTGGCATGATCTGCATCAGGCCGATGGCACCCTTGGAGGACACGGCTTGCGCATCGCCGCCACTTTCGGCGCGCATGACGGCACTAATCCACGCCGTGGGAATCTCGAACCGATGCGCTGCTTCCGACATGAATTCGGCGAAGGGGCCGCGCTCCGGTACGGCTGCTTGCTGTGCGGCGGGGGCGGGCCGCACCGTCACGATCATGCAAGCGGACAGCAGCGCGAGCACGACCGCATAGGGTAGATGGCGACGGACGCCGCGTGATCGGTCAGGTCCGTCACCACAGACCGAAGTCGCAGCAATGGCCGGGAAGGAGAAAGAAGGGCGACGCGGAGAAAACGCGTCGATGAGCGGTCGAGTGGCAGATGACGGCATGTTCAATTCTCCGGGTAAATCCAGAGTGGATCGGCGCGGCCGACGATGGTGCTGATCGGCAGCGCTCCGAAATACCGCCCGTCGAGAGAGTCGGGCGGTGTGCGGTTCATGAGGAAGACTTCATCGGTCCCCAGCACACGGCAACCGCGCCAGGCCGGCAGTGCCCGACCCAAGCGATCGCGGTCGAGCGCCGCGCCTGCGGCGGTGCCATTGATCGTGACGGTGCGCTCTCTCCTGCAGATGGTTTGTCCGGGAACCGCGAGGATATGCTTTACCAGCGGTACGCCGAGAGGCAGATAGCGGCGTCCCGCGAGGAACTGTGCAAGCGGCCGCGGCGGCGCGACGACCACCAGTTCGCCTATGTGGAGGGGAAAGGCTCGGCGTACTGCATAAAGGCCGATCGGCACGCTGGCGCTGGCGTTCCAGAGCAGCTTCGGCGCGGGATGAAAGATGGTGGGGACGACGACCACCGGCGCCATGACACAGGCTACGGTCGCCCAGGCGAAGCGAATCATGGTGCAAGCCGTCGGCGTAGCAGCCACGCCCGATGCTGCTCGCGGCTGTAGGGGCGAGCCGGTTCGTTGGTAAGGAGACGGTTGTGGATATGCCGCCAGTGTTCGGGTGCGACGTCAGCGGGATCGATGCCGAGCGCCTCCACGGCATCGATTGCCTGAAGCACGCGTTCGACCTTCGGCCAGCTGCCGATGCGCAGGAGGATCTCGCCGCCGGGGCGGACGAAGGGCAGTGTCTGGTAAGCCTTGCCGCGACTGGCGGCGTGGACGATGTCAATGCGCGAGATGATGGTGCCGAAATCGTTCGATGCCCAGCGGACGAAGGCAAAGAGACTTTTCGGTGCGAAGCTCAGCACGCGCCGGCGGCGGTCGAGAATCGTTTCTTCGACGGCGCGTCCAAAGCGGATCCAGTTTTCGATGCGGCCTTCGAGCCAAGTTAGCTCGACCTGGGTGAGCATCGGTCCAGCATCTGGGCGCGGCGTGCGGCCCGCATCGCGACCGCCATTCATGACGCGCCTTTATCGATTTGCGATTGCTGCTCGACGACCGGCGCGGCTGGGTCGCGCCGGACGACTCGCTGCACGGCGCCAGGTGGCCGGGAAGGTGCGAGCGTTGGCGCTGAGTCGATGATGCCGTGAGGCCGGTTGAGGAGCGGGGCGATCATTGAGCGCCGCCCTCGCTCTTGCACCGGCCCAGCGGTCGGCAAACAACAAAATCGTTAGATTCTTCTCTGTTAGAGTCTACGTTAGGCGATCGTGAAGTATTTGGAATCCCATCCGAAAATTGTGCCGCGGGTTCCTGATGGCACGAACGACCGGTTCCCGATGGCACGTGACTCGCGGTTCCGGATGGCACGACACGTTCCACAGTCTGTCCACAGTTTGCTGTGGGTGACGCGCGGACGAAACTTAGGAGTTCGCGGCCGCTGGGCTCGCGCTGCACACCAAGACGGTAGCCCGGCAACGGTTGGCGGCGTGCGATGTCGCGCAGTTCGAAGGCGAAGCGCTTGAACGGCGACAGGCTTGCCGACTTGGCGTGGAGATGGTGGAACTCGAAGCGCCAGCCGCCGCGCTGATGGCCCGCATGTTTACGGGCGATCCGATAGAGCCAGCGCTCCAATCCACCCGTCAGCTTGAAATACGCGCGGTCGATGGTCAGCACGAGCGCATCGTCGAGGACGGCGCGATAGAACCAATCCGGCACGATGAGATCGATGCCGTCGGGACGGCCATGCGTGTCGGCCCGCTCGGTCCATTCATTAATCCAGGAGAAGCGATGCATGCGCGGTTCGCTGGTTCGGCGCAGCGAGGTCGCGACCGTGGTCGACTGCAATCGGTCGAGCGCGGCCTTCAAGCGGTGGTAGTCCCGGGCGCTCGTACCGCGGCCGATGAAGGTCAGGACTTCGTACGGTGTTGCCGCCATCAAGCGCGACGTCCGCAGGCCGCCGTCGCGCGCTTCGACGATCTGGCTCGCGGCCCAGATCAGTATGTCGGCGTCCCAGATGGTCGCCATGCCATGCTCGGGCACGGCCTCGACACGGATGGCGATCTCGTTCATGTGGAAGTCGATCGGCGTGATGCGATGGGTTTTGGCGAGGCTGAAGAACGGATAGGCCATGAGGTCCTGCGCGTCCCGCGGTGCGAGGTCGCCGGGCAGGGCCCGAAATAATTCGAGCTGCTCGCGTTCGGTTCGTGTGCGGTGGCGCGCCGACATGAGGGTCAGCGGCGCGGCTGGCCGGCGGCCAGCACGAGATGGGGGTGGCGCTTGGCCGGCAAGACAGTGCCGACGCCGGGATCGGAGGTCGATGTTTTGGCGCCGAGCTCAACCCAGGCCTGAAGGTCATCGAGACGATAGACGACGCGACCGCCGAGTTTCGAATAGCGCGGGCCGGTGCCGTAAGTCCGATGCTTTTCGAGGGTGCGGATGGAGAGGCCGACAAAACGGGCGGCGTCCGGGGTCCGCAGGTAGCGCGGCGGCAAGCCGGTGGGATTGGCAGACATGGGAAAACTCCGTGATCCAGTCGAGCGCCGCCGGCGGCCGGCGGTTGTCGGGGATCACTGTGGGGGAGCGTGTTGGCGCGGAGGGATGGTGATGTCGCACCGCGGCGAGATCGCCATCCGTGCCGGAAAGATTAAATTAGATTCGACCGCGGAAGGGATGGAGCAGGAGGCGGCGATAGCCCCCCTGCATCATCGCAAAGCCGAGATGCGCGAGGCGTACCGTCCGGTCGCGGAGGTCGTGGGTTTTCCAGCCACGGGCCGGCATGCGGTCTTCGCCAAAGAGCGCCTTCGCGATGTCGCGGTAGCTCGCCTTTTCGAGACGGCCATCGAGGGCGCGTAGCGCGAGGGCCAGGCGGTCGCGCCGGCTGATGGGCAGCGACGCCGGATCGCGTCCCGGCGAGCGCCCGGCCAAGCCGCGCCAAAGCCGGAGCGCGGCCGCGGCGCGGATGTCGAAGACGCGGTCGAGCGGCAAGAGGACGCAGGGCGTTCCACCGTGGTCGAGGGCCACGAAATGGAGCCGGAACAAATTTTCGTCGCGCTTGACCAGCCGTTCGGGTCCGGCCTCGGCAAGGATGGGACCAAGAACGACGCGCTTGGGGTCGGGGATTTCCGCGAGCTCGGGTGGTAATTCGGTCAGCGCGACGACGCCGGGCAGCGCCGCTGCCGTCCATAGAATGGGGGCCAGTTCATCGTCACGTCCCATCGTCCCGAAATCGTACCCCCCAGCGCCGGGCGAACTCATTCAGCTCGGCTTCGCTCAAGGCGCGGTAGTGGCCGGTTTGTTCGAGTTGTTCGCGGTCTTGCTGAAACAGGGGATTGCGGCTGAGAAACTCCCAGGCGAAGCCGGGAGCATCGAGCGAACGCAGTCCCTCATACGCTGCCGGCGAACGCCATTTGTCGTGCGACATGGACGTTCACTCCTGCGCGGCCGACGCTGGTCAACGCCGACCTAACGCTCCAGTGTGGCGCGTCGATGACAGAATCTCTACGGGGAGAAGATGCAATGCGCGTTGCCGATCCGGCACGGAACGATCGCTCAGTGGGGTACACCGCCCCGCAGGAGATGCTGGTAGCCGTGCTCAACCATCCACTGGGCGCGTGCCAGATGGGTTTCCCAGGCGCGCCGCGCGCGGGTCGGCTCCCGGTCCGAATCGATATGCAGAACCGCTGTCGCGACCTCTTGCCAATCGGCGCCGTCCCGGGCGGCATCGAGCAGACGAAGATAGGTCACCGCATGCTGCTCGTCATAGCCGGTGAGGACGTTGTCGGTCGGCGCCGTATCGGCAACCGGTGGATCGAGTGGCGGAGGTTGCATGGCAGCTCCATCCGTTGTCATTGATGATTCGTTAAATATAACAGCTTTCATGGCTGATTGCGCCGCATGCGCTTGGCGGGACTTGCCGGCGCCTCATGCAACAACATCACTCCGCGGCCACGGTCGGATTCGACGAACAAGATACCCGCTCCTTCGAGCGCTCGGCGTACTTGATCGTTTGTACTCTCATGGGTCCAGGCTGTGTGGAAACGCGTTGATCTGGTAAGTTGATTCCGGTCTACGGAGGTCGGGATGAAGCGCTTTATTGAGGGCGAGGACCGCCGGCAAGCGACGCTGCTTCCTGATTGCCTGGACGACTACGTGGCTGCGGACAACCCGGTTCGGGTGGTTGAGGTGTTCATCGACGACCTGGATCTCGCGGCCCTGGGTTTTGCGGGCATGGTGCCGGAGGTAACAGGTCGCCCAGCTTACCATCCGGCGACCCTGTTCAAGATCTACTTGTACGGCTATCTCAACCGCATCCAGTCGAGCCGGCGGCTCGAACGAGAGACCCAGCGCAACATCGAGCTGATGTGGCTGACGGGCCGGCTGATGCCGGACTTCAAGACCATCGCCGACTTCCGCCGCGACAACGGGCCGGCAATCCGTGCAGCCTGCACACAGTTCGTGGTGCTGTGCCGCCGGCTCAACCTGTTCACCCAGGTTGTCGTTGCGATCGACGGGAGCAAGTTCAAGGCCGTCAACAATCGCGACAAGAACTTCACGGTGGCCAAGGTCGGCAAACGCATCGAGCAGGTCGACGCCAGTATCGCGCGCTACCTTGCGGCGCTGGATCGGGCCGATCGGCAGGACAGTGACGTCGCCGAGGCCCAGATGACCCGGCTCAAGGAAAAGATCGAAGGACTGCGCCGACAGATGCGGTCTCTCAAGGCCATGGGGCAGCAGGTCGAGGCCGCGCCCGACCATCAGGTCTCACTGACCGACCCTGATGCGCGGTCGATGGCGACGAGCGGCAAAGGGACTGGCATCGTCGGCTACAACGTGCAGGTAGCAATCGACACCCAGCATCATCTTATTGTCGCGCACGAGGTGACCAACGTCGGCAACGATCGGGCCCAACTCGTCCCGATGGGACACAAAGCGCGAGACGCAACAGGATGCCGTGAGGTCACCATCTTGGCCGATCGGGGCTACTACAACGGCGACCAGGTCCTGGCGTGCGAGGACACCGGTGTGTTGCCCTGTATTCCTAAAACCCTGACCTCCGGCAACGTCAAGCGCGGCCTCTTCACTGTGCAGGACTTCGTCTACGACGCCGAGAACGACCATTACACCTGCCCGGCCGGCAAGCACCTCACGAAGGGTGCTCTGCGATCGGACCGCCAGGACAACATCGATCATTACCGCAATCTCACGGCTTGCCTCACCTGCACGCTCAAGCCTCGGTGCACGACCGACAAGGTAAAACGGGTGAAGCGTTGGGAGCACGAGGACGTTCTCGACAAGATGCAGGCCAGGCTCGACCGCATGCCCAATGCCATGGGCGTCCGCCGACAAACCGTCGAGCATCCGTTCGGAACCCTGAAGGCGTGGATGGGGAGCACCCATTTCCTGACCAGGACGCTCGGAAAGGTCCGGACCGAAATGAGCCTGCACGTGCTGGCCTACAACGTGAAGCGAATGATCAACATCCTCGGCGTTAGGCTTTTGATGGAGGCCATCGCAGTCTGATTGCGATCTCCGTCTGATCGCACCTGCAGATATAGAAGCACACGGCGACGACCCAAACCTCATCCTGAAACGCGTTTTTACACAGCCTCGGTCGGGAGCCCGCGTTCGGACTCCAGGCGCTTGAGGGCGGTCAACGCCACCAGGGCTTTTTCGGCGAGCATCTCCTGCTTCCAATTCAGCAACGCTCGCGCAGCCCGAACCTGTCGGCCGGTGATCATCCATGATCACCTCCGACAGGCGACCTGCGCATACCAGGAAAACGACTATAATAGTCGTTTTATGGCGTTTCAACGATCCGCTGAACCGCGCGGGGAAGCGAAGTTCGTGCCTTTGCCGCGGAGCGGCAGGATGGCCGGTTGCTAGTGGATCGACTCTAACGCCTGTTTCCCACGCCTGACTTTTTCGATGATGGCATCGGGATCGGCGGTCCGGGTGAAGGGCTTTGGGTTGTCGTTGGTTTCGGTGAGGTACCGATTGATGGCGGCCTGTAGATCGACGATGCCGTTGAAGACGCCGCGCTTGAGACGCTGCTTGGTCAATTTGGCGAAGAAGCCCTCGACGGCGTTGAGCCAGGAGGCCGAGGTCGGGGTGAAGTGGAAATGGAACCGCGGATGCCGTTCGAGCCAGGCCCGGACCTTGGGATGCTTGTGCGTCGCGTAATTGTCGACGACGAGGTGCAGGTCCCGATCCGCCGGGGTGTGGCGGTTGATGTGGTTCAGAAAGCGGATGAACTCCTGATGGCGATGACGGGCCATGCATTGGCCGATGACCTTGCCCTCCAGCACGTTGAGCGCGGCGAAGAGCGTGGTCGTGCCATGGCGCTTGTAATCGTGCGTCATCGTCCCGCATCGACCGCGCTTCATCGGCAACCCCGGCTGCGTGCGATCAAGCGCTTGAATCTGGCTTTTCTCATCCACCGACAGGACCAATGCGTGCTCCGGCGGATCGACATAGAGGCCGACGACATCTTGAACCTTGGCGGCGAATTTTGGATCGTTCGACAATTTGAAAGTTCGGATGCGGTGCGGCTTCAGGCCATGGGCCGCCCAAATCCGCTGCACGCTGCAATGACTGACCCCGGCCGCCTTCGCCATGGCCCGGCCGGTCCAGTGCGTCACCTCGCCCGGCGGTTCGATCAGCGTCATCGCGACAACCCGTTCGATCACGTCCGAGGCAAGCGGCGGCTTCCGGCTCGGCCGCGCCGCATCCCGAAGCAGGCCGTCAACGCCGGCTCTCATGAACCGTTCCTGCCAGCGCCAGATCGTCGGCTTGCCTTTGCCGGTCCGACGCTGAATCTCCATCGTCCCGATCCCGTCCGCGCTCAGCAGCACAATCCGCGCTCGCCAGACGTGCTTCTGCGGGCTGTTCCGCGACGCCACGACTGCTTCCAGCCGATCGCGATCCCCCGGACCAAGCCGAACCTCGACACCCGTTCTCATCTCGCCAGATTCGCATGTTCGCAAGCCCAGCGGAATCGTTCGTGAGCGCCGATCCACTAGCTACTCGATCCATTGGTGCGATCCCCGACAGCTCGGTGGGACCGGCATGGCGAAAAAAAGCCCCGCCCGGTGGTCCGGGCGGGGCTTTCCAGCGGGTGCGCGTTATTCACCTGTCGACTTGCGGTTTCGTGACCAGATCAAGGTATAGCCTTCGCCATCCTCGTCGTCGAACAGGTTGGCGAAGATCGGCGCGGTGAATGAAGGATCGTCAAGCTTCAGGGAGAGGTAATCGCGGCCCTCGCTGGAGCGCTTCGACCAGGCGGCCCCGATCTCGGCCCGGCCGACATAGACGCGATGGCTCGGAGCGTTCTCGTTGCTGCGGTTGCTCTCGGGGACGATGCGGACGCCCTTCGTCTGGACGCTCAGCGTAACGATTTCGCCCTGGAACTCGTTGGCGACTTTCTTGAAGGAACCGATGTTGGCCATGTCACTTCTCCTTGCTGTTTTCGAGCCCGCGACCACCGCGGCCTCGATGGCGATCGAGGGCCGGGGACAATCGGCGACGCACCCGCTTGCGGGCCGGAGCACAGCGGAGGACGCCGGCGGCGAGACTTTCTTGCCTCGCGAGGAATGGGCGTCAGCCCAGGGGAAGAAAGTCGAGCCGACGGCGTTGCGGCTCAGGCGATCGAGGCGCAGCCGGTCCTCGGCCAGATCAGGCCATCATGAGGCAAGGTGCGTGCGTGCGCTGAACAGCATCCTCGGGAGAAGACATGGCGGACCGCGCTCGTCCCGCACAAGATGTCGGAACGTTCGGACGAAGAGAAAGAAACTCTGGCGTAGAAAAGGGCGTGGTCACCCCGAGAGAGATTGCAGCACAACGTGCTTCCACCCCAAGTCATGTATGTCGACCGGTGGAAGGCACGCTCTCGTTCGGGGCTTTGGCAGGAGGCGGGGACAAAGGACGATGCGCCGTCATTCACCGCCGCGCCGATCGTGTTCCGCCGATGGCGACGCGACAGGCCCTCAGCCCTGGATGGACGTTGTCGGAAGTGCTGGTGAACGGGGCGCATCGCCGGACGTCCGGCCGATCGCCAGGGGCTCTGCGAACATTGTCATGCGCGCCCAGGCCGTGCCGCCAGTGATGAGGGCACCGATCCAGGCGAGCGTGTCGCGCCAGAATTCGGACGGCCCGCCGATATGAGCGAGGGCAAACGTTGCGTGGTAGCCGGCGATCGCTGCTGGAATGGCGAACAGCGCGGCGATCGCGGCGCGAAGGACCGGCGAAGGCAACGCGGCAAAAGCGATCTGACCCACGACCAGCGTCAGTACACCGACGACGATCCCGACCGGGAATGCGCCGACGACCCCCGCGCCGTGATGGAAAGCAGCAAGGCCCGCGACAAGCCCGACGAAAAAGGGAAGCGCGTAAACCGCAAGCGTGAAGATCAGCCAGCAGAAGAAGCCGATGCCGATAACGCTGAGAATGAGTCCGATGACAAGCATGGTGGTGGTCTCCATGACAAAAGCTGCGACCGCCGCGCCTTCCACCATCCCCCGGCGGCTTGAAGTATAGCGCAAGACGGCTAGCAGCGGCAGCGAAAATCCGTTCCTCATCGCCAGTCGGGCGCGAGAGAATACGGTTTAGCGAAGGCTCGCGATCGTCTGCCGAGCCAGTAAAGATGGGATGCAGCGCCCCTTGTCGAGGATCGGACGATGACCGAACGGATAACCAAGATCGACCTAACGGGGTCACAAGTCCGGCGCTATCTGGAGCCCGGCCCACTCGTGCTGGTTTCCTAGCGGCTTGACGATGAGCGCAATATCATGACGATGGGCTGGCACACGGTGATGGAGTTCACGCCTTCGCTGATCGGCTGCGTCATTGCCCGCGGCAATTATAGTTTCGATCTCATCCGGAGGAGTCGTGAATGGGTGGTCAATGTGCCGACCACGGGCCTTACCGACGCGGTTGTGGGGATCGGAAATTCGAGCGGTGCGGAAATCGACAAGTTCGAGCATTTCGGACTGACGCCGCGCACCGCAACGTTTGTGAAGGCGCCGATGGTCGCGGAGAGTCATGCCAATTTCGAATGCCGTATCGCCGATGACGCCCTGGTCCGCAAATACAATTTCTTCATTTTCGAGGTGGTGAAGGCACATGTCGCCAAATCACCGAAGCACCCCGAGACGCTGCACTACACCGGCGATGGCGTGTTCATGGTGTCAGGCAAAAAATCATCAGCAGGCGATCGCGATTCCCGCAGGAAACGTTGTAAGATCGTCGGGTGCGAAGCCGATTATCAGCTAAGGGCCGGCGTCGTCGATCAGTGAATCGTGGTGCTCGAAACCAGTTTTGTTGCTCGGTGGCGCGCAATGCGCAGACGCAGAAGTCGCAGCGCTTCAGCGGGTTCCATCGCGATTCCGTCCGACTGGAATTGCGCGGTCACCGCGAGGTCGAGCGCGAATTGAGCGGCGATAGCGGCTTCTGTGCCGGCGCTGTCGCCAATAATGTCGAGCGCCCGTCTGAAATCGTCGACACCGAGCTTCATGGCTCCATCTCCGGCATCATAAGTTTCCGCAAGTGTGATTGTGGACCAGCATCGCGTCAACCGCGGACGTTAACGCGAAGTCATTTCGCCATGGCGCATGCTTGGACGGCGCTCATGCGCCGCCCGCGCCGTGCTTCCAGACCGGGATGCCAAGTTTCTTCGCCTTGTCGGCGAGATTGTCCTGGATGCCGGTGCCCGGGAAGTGGAGGACGCCGATCGGAAGGACGGCCAGCATCGCGTCGTTGCGCTTGAACGGGGCGGCTTTCGCGTGGCGGGTCCAATCGGGCTTGAAGGCGATCTGCGGCACCTTGCGGTTGCTCGCCCATTTGGAGGCGATGAGTTCGGCGCCGTTGGGCGAGCCGCCGTGCAGCAGCACCATGTCGGGATGCTTGGCGTGGACCTTGTCGAGCCGGTCCCAGATCAGACGATGGTCGTTGAAGTCGAGCCCGCCGGTGAGCGCGATCTTCGGTCCTGCCGGTAGCATCACTTCTGTCTCTGCGCGGCGTTTGGCGGCAAGGAAGTCGCGGCTGTCGATCATTGCGGCGGTCAGAGTGCGATGGTTGACCGATGATCCGGAGCGGGGTCGCCAGGGCGAACCGGTGTGGGCTTCGAAGCGCTCGGCGGCCTGATCGCGAAAGAGCTCCATGCTGTTGCGACGCTCGATGAGCGTGATGCCCTCGGCCGTGAGACGCTCAAGTTCGACCGAGCACACCTCCGAGCCGTTCTGCTCGCGCTGACTCTTCTGCTGCGCCTGCTCGTTGTCCTCGAGCTCGCGTCCGACGCGGTCGATGGCGCGGTGGAACAGGTTGACTGTCGACCAGAGCAAGCCCTCGAGGTCAGGTTCGAGGCGCGTGTCGCTCAAAGTCGAGACCAGGGCGTCGAAGATGTCGGCGACAGCGCCCGCGACGGTGTCGCCATCGGGAAGCGGTCTCGGGTCCGGCTCGTCGTGGAAGGGACGGAAGCCATAGAGTTGAAGCTCGTTAAGGACGTGATCGGTTGGGGATGAGCTGTGCGGCGGCTCGAATTCGGTGTCGTCGTGGTCGGTCGTCATGGTGAGCCCTTTGCCGGATCGGCCGCGCCCATCGCGGCCTTCGTGGCGATCACCAGACGGCGGGCGGAACGGACCTGCACCCGAAGCGAAGCGAAGGGCCGGAGCGCCAGCGGAGGATGGCGAAGCCCGGCTATTTTGGTTCGCGCTGCAAAGGCCCGAAGGGCCGGCGGAAAATAGCCGGGCGCAGCCATTGCGGGGCCGAGCCGCCTGCCGTCCGATCGCCCTCTAGAAGGCCAGGGGCGCGACTCTGTCCGGCATGGTGGGGCTCGCCCGACAGGCTACGATGATATCGATGGGCCGACGTTCACCCCGTCTCGGCCGTCGCCCAGAGCAGGAAGCGGACGACGTCCTGCGGCGCGAGCTGGATGCGCAGGGCTGCCCGAAGGTTGTCAATGCCGAAGGTGCGCAGATCCTCATTGAAATCGCCGAGCCTGGGCGACCAAGCGATCGCTTCGATGCCGGCGGCGTCGGCCCGCTCGGTCAGAGCCGCCACCGCCGCGTCGCCGGCCGCATCGGCGTCGCGGGCGATGTAGAGCCGGCGCAGTGTCAGCGGTAGCAGCATAGCGGCGAGGTGGTTGGCAGACAGTGCCGCGGCCATCGGCAGGCTCGGCAGCACGCAGCGCAGTGACAGCATGGTCTCGATGCCTTCGCTGGCCGCGAGCACATCGTTCGCCACACCGAAGCGGACCGCGTTGCCGAGGAGGTCGCCCATCGCCCGTCGCGGCGTGTCGATTGGCGCCTTGCCAAGACGTATCGGGTCGAACCCATCGGGATCGAGCCAGGTGCGATGCGCGCCGGTGATCCGTCCCTCGAGATCGGTGACGCGCGCAATCATCGCCGGCCAGGTCTCGGTCGGCGAATTGTCGTCCGGGCGATAGTAGCAGCGCGGGTGGAAGCGCAGACTGTCGGCTTCGTGCAAAGGCGTAATGCCGCGATTGCGCAAATACGCTTCTGCCAAAGTCCGTGCGATCGGCTGCGATATGGCGAACAGCCGCCGCGCCGCCTCAGGCGACCCAGTCTGTGCTGGCATGCGCGGCTTCGGCGATGGCTCCGGCTCCGAGCGAGGCAGGGTCAGGAAGCGGCGCGCCTCGTCGGCGACGTCATGGAAATCGAGAAGGCCGCAGCTTTCGCGGATCACGTCGAGCAGGTCGCCGTGCTCGCCCGTCGCGGCGTCGGTCCATTTGCCAGCGGGTCCCTTCGCCGACTCCGTCAGCCGGACGAACATCGAGCGCCCTGGTGTGTTGCGGACGTCGCCCACCAGCCAGTAGCGGCCCTCACGGCGGCCATTGGAGAGGTAATGGCGGCACACCGCCTCGGACTCGCGCGCGAGACGATGCGCCAATTCCGAAGCGTCGCGCGGCATCACGCGGCCTCCCGCTCGCCGACGCGCTCGATCGCGTAGCGCTCCAGCACTTTCCCCAGCACGCCGATGCCGCTCGCGTCGGTGGGCACGAACATGCGCAGCTTCCAGGAGATGATCTCGTGGAAAAGGCCGTAGACCTTGAGCCGGTCCCGCATCGTATCGGTGAAACCGGACAACTCGATGCGGTTCGCGCCCATGACGCGAACGCGGCGAAGCTGAAGTCCCTCTGCGAGATCGAGGGCCGTGCGGCCTTCCATCAGAGCGGCGAAGGCACTCTCTGCGGTCAGCGCCGGTATGTCTGTCGCCAGCGCGGTTGCGACCCAGGCGGGCGAGACCTTGCGTCCGATGATGCGCTGGCCCGCATCGGTCTGAAGCCGATAGACGCGCGTCGACTCGTTCGGCAAGCGCTTCCAGATCGGCAGCAACAAGCCCGCGACGATGTGGATCGTGCTGTCGGTGAAGGCGGGCACCTCGGCAAGCTCGGCCTGCCAAACGGTGGTGAAGCGCTCGCGATCGGCTTCCGCCCAGTGGCTCTCCGCCATCATCTTCAGGGGAAGGCTGTGGCTCTCCATCGGGCGTATCAGCCGCACGCGCCGTTCGATTTCGCCATCATCAAGCATGAGGCTCGGTGCCGGGACCTGAACGGCCGCACGGCCTGAGCGCTCGTTGATCAACAGCAGAGCGCGTGCGTCGGAGAGACGATCCAGGGCTTCGTCCAGCGTTACTGGGCGATTGCGCTCACGCTGGGTGATGGTGAGCAGTCGGGTCTCCGCGCCGGTGCCGGGATGGGTGTAGATCGTGCGCCGATCGGTGACGACGAAGCTCTCGGCCCGGAGCGTCTCCAGCCCGACGTCGTAGGTTCCCGACGCGATGGCGCCTTCGATGCGGGCTGTGAGCAACTGCTCGAAGGCCGTGAACAGCACGTTCTGTAGGTCGATGGTCAGCGCGAGCAGCCGATTGAGAAAGGTGGTGATCGGCGGCAGCTCGTCCTTCATGCCGTTGGCGTCCATCAGCTTCAGGCCGGTTGTGTCCTCGAAGATCTGAAGCGAGCAGCCTTCGACCTTGCCCCTGACGAGCAGTATGTAGAGCTGGCGGAGCGCATCGCGCCCATAGTGGCTCTCCAGATTGTCCTCGGGCCGGAACAGGCCCTGGCCGCCCGTCTGGCGCTGGCCGCGGGTGATGGCGCCGAGGGTGTCGAGCCGTCGCGCGATCGTGCTGAGAAATCGCTTTTCGGCCTTCACGTCGGTCGCGATCGGCCGAAACAGCGGAGGCTGCGCCTGGTTCGTGCGGTTGGTGCGGCCGAGGCCCTGGATAGCCGCATCGGCCTTCCATCCGGGTTCCAAGAGATAGTGGACGCGCAACCGCCGATTCCGCGCCGAGAGTTCGGCGTGGTAGCTGCGCCCGGTGCCGCCCGCGTCCGAGAAGACCAGGATGCGCTTCACGTCGTCCATGAAGGCGCTGGTCTCGCCGAGGTTGGCGGAGCCGGCACGGTTCTCGACCATCAGCCGGTCACCCTTGCGGACGATGCGGCGCGAGCGTCCCGTGACCTCAGCCACCACGTCGGTCCCGAACCGCTGGATGATCTGATCGAGCGCACCGGGCACGGGCGGTAGCGAAGCGAGTTTCTCGATCAGGCGGTCTCGGCGGGTGACGGCCTCGCGGCTCTCGACCGGCTGACCGTCGCGGTAGACGGGCCGGGAGGAGAGGTTGCCCTCGGAATCGGTGAAGGGCTCGTAGAGCTGCACCGGGAAGGAATGGGCGAGATAATCCAGCACGTACTCGCGCGGCGTGATGTCCACCTGGACATCGTTCCAGTCCTCGGTCGGGATCTCTGCGAGCCGGCGCTCCATCAGCGCCTCGCCGGTCGAGACGATCTGGATGACGGCAGCATGGCCGGCCTCGAGATCGCGATCGATAGAACGGATCAGCGACGGCGTCTTCATGCTTGTCAGCAGATGCCCGAAGAAGCGCTGCTTGGCAGATTCGAAGGCGGACCGCGCCGCCGACTTCGCCTGCGCATTCAGCGTGCCGGTCTCGCCGGTGATGTTCGCGGCCTGCATCGCGGCGTCGAGATTGTTGTGAATGATCGAGAACGCGCCGGCATAGGCGTCATAGATGCGGACCTGCTCGGGTGTGAGCTGATGCTCGACCAGCTCGTATTCGACGCCTTCGTAGGAGAGCGAGCGGGCCGCATAAAGGCCGAGCGCCTTCAGATCGCGCGCCAGCACCTCCATCGCCGCGACGCCGCCATCCTCGATCGCCTCGACGAACTCGGCGCGGGTGGTGAACGGAAAATCCTCGCCGCCCCAGAGACCGAGCCGCTGGGCGTAGCCGAGGTTATGGACCGTGGTCGCGCCGGTGGCCGAGACGTAGACCACGCGGGCGTTCGGCAAAGCGTGCTGGAGGCGCAGGCCCGCGCGTCCCTGCTGAGACGCGGCTTGGTCGCCGCGTTCGCCCTTGCCGCCGACGGCGTTCTGCATCGCATGGCTCTCGTCGAAAATGATCACTCCATCGAAGTCGGAGCCCAACCATTCGACGATCTGCTGGACGCGCGAAAGCTTCTCGCCGCGCTCATCGGTGCGCAGCGTGGCGTAGGTCGTAAATAGGACGCCTTGCGCGAGCCGGATCGGCGTGCCCTGGTGGAAGCGGGAGAGCGGCGTGACGAGCAGCCGCTCCATGCCGAGCGCGGACCAGTCGCGCTGCGCATCCTCGATCAGCTTGTCGGACTTGCTGATCCAGACCGCGCGGCGCCGGCCCTTGAGCCAGTTGTCGAGCAGGATGCCGGCGACCTGGCGGCCCTTGCCGGCGCCGGTGCCGTCGCCGAGGAACCAACCGCGGCGAAAGCGGACCGCGTTCTCCGCATCGTCGCGCGCGGCGGTGACGAGGTCGAAGGTCTCATCGACTGTCCACGACCCCGCGAGGAAATCGGCATGGGCCTCGCCGGCATAGATGACGCTTTCGAGCTGGGCGTCGGACAGCTGCCCCTCCGCCAGCACGGCGGGCGGCAGGTGCGGGCGATAGCTTGGCTTTGGGGGCGCAACCGACGCCATCGCCGCCGATTGCACCAGCATGGTCGGATGCGGCCTGGCACCCGGGACGCGGATCGATTGCAGAGCGTAGCCTTCGTAGAGCGCCTCGGTGATGCGCCCCCCCTCGGCCGGAGCCCAATCGCAAGAATCGTAGGCGAGCTCGACGGCTTCGACAGAAGGGGCGACGGGTGCCGATGGGCGGGACGCAACGGGACGCGGACGCGCCATCGGGCGCGGCAGGATCGGCGCGAGCGGCGTCGCCGCTGCTTCTGTTCGCGGCGGAACCTGCGCGATGACCCAGTCCAGCAAGGTCGCAGCGTCGGGGGCAACGCCCGGCGATGCAGGGAACACCGCCGGGTCGGCGGCGGGCACGCGGTCGATCACCGTTAGGCGGGTCGCGACATTCGTGCCGTG
>DATAWY010000004.1:0-70149 GCA_036266955.1 Rhizomicrobium sp. | reverse complement strand
TTCAAAGCTCCCCATCCGCCGCGCCGATACTGCGCCAGCCATCCGTACATCGTACGGCTGCCGATCCTCAAAGATCGCGCAACGACCGCGGGGCTTTCCCCGGCCTGCACACTTCGCACCGCCCGCATCCGCATCGCTTCCCGCGTGGCGTGATCCAACTTCCGCGCATCATCCTGTCTCATACCCCCAGCGAATCAGCTCAGATTCGCCATGTCAAGCAGAAAATGAATATACTTATGGACGGATTAATATGGTCACGGTGTCGGAAGAGGGATCGAAGCGGTACACAGTCCCCGCGGCGTCCGGTTCGCCTCCGTTCGCATCGTTGTTGGCGGCGAGGAAGAGATACAGGGTCGTGAGCTTTGGCGTCGCCAGCGCAGGGCAGCTCAGGATCGTCGAGGAAAACAACAGCGCCGCGGCGCCACATTGGAATTTCGCCTTGTTTCTCCTTTTCTGCATCAGTGCCAAAAACCTATGTTCGGCAGCGGAACGGTCCGCGGCGATGTCGTTCGCCGCACTCTCCGTGGCCCCCCTTCGCCGCCTGACCGACCGCAGGTTTGGGGATGCGGGGCACCGAAATCCTCAAAATCGGGGTCAAAATTTCTCAAAATTTCTTAGAGTCTGCCTGGAAACATCACCTGGGATGGCAAAGTTTTCCGAGCATGATGGACCACGCCCGCTGCATGTTCGGGTGTCGCGCGCGCTCCCTCCCGCCGCACGGGTGCCGTGAAACCGTAGCCGCGTCCCCAAATGATTCTGCCGGACACACACACGCCGGTTGCGCGCAGCGAACTGTCCACTTGAAATTTTTTTGAGAAATTTTGAGCCCGATTTTGAGGATTTCGGTTCGGAAGCTCCCCAAGCTCGGCTTCTGCCTACCCCACACAGTTCACGGGGCCAAGCCTTCGCCAACCCTCGCTGCGGGATCGTCCTGCCGCGCGTTGGCGCAACCGGAGATACCGTCATGATGAAGAACTTTATGGGCACCGCAGCCGCGGTCGCCGCCGCCTTTGTCGTACTCGCTACGGCGGGATCCGCACAAGCGGCAAAACTTGCATGGCAGAGCACATCGACTTACTCACCCTCGACGGGTCAAGCTGATCTGGAGTATACCTTCAACTGCCCGACCGGCTACACTGCCGTCAGCGGCGGATACGAATTCAACAGCACGGGGCAGTCAGACGATATCGCTCTGGGTGCCAGTGGCCCGCGGTTCGATGCCAACAACTATAATGCGTGGGGGTGGCATTTTTATTGGCCGAGTGGCGCAAAGGCAGGCGAGGAAATCACTTTCAGTGCCGTCTGCCAGAAATAAAAGCTCGAACAAATAAAAGCTCGAACCCTTGCCTATCAAGTGCGGCGGGCTTCACGCCCGCCGCACTTGCCTCCAGAGCGGATTCCGGTCATATAGAATCGAGAAGTGTCATGCCCGCGGAAGCGGGCATCCAAGGGCAAGCGACATGCGGCTTCTCCTGGATTCCCGCTTCCGCGGGCATGACATCGAATGATTCAATCTCATCGAAACCCGCTCTAAAGAGCCTGTCCGGAAAATATCATTTGGGATCGCAAAGTTTTTGCAGCATGAGACGGATTGAGGCAAGTCGCAAGAAGGCCAGCGCCATGCGGTTGAATTTCTCCTCCTCAAAAACGGCCGAATTCCCGGTTACGCAACGGTTTCGCTCTGGACTGGACCGCTGCTTCGCCTGATCCTCTGTCCCTGTTCGATTGGTGACGCACGATATGCTCGAAATCCCCCGCCGTAGTCTGTTGCAGGGGGCCGCCGCCGTCTCGGCGCTGGCTGCCCTTGAGATGCCGCTCGGCTCCGCGCTCGCGCAACCCACGAGGCCATCGAAGCTCACCGACATCGACCACATCATCATCCTGATGAAGGAGAACCGCTCCTTCGATCATTATTTCGGGACGCTGTCGGGCGTGCGCGGGTTCGACGATCCGACGGCGGTGAAGCCGGACAGCAGCTCCGTCTTCCGACAGGCCGATCCGGCCGGAGACCAAGGCTATGTCCTGCCGTTCCGGCTCGATACGACCAAGACCAACGCGCAGCGTCTGCACGACCTCAGCCACAATTGGGGACCGCAGCACGAGGCCTGGAACGGCGGCGCCATGAACAACTGGATTCCCGCGCACCGCGCGGCGGACGGCAAAAGCGGGCCGCTGACGATGGGGTTCATGACCCGCGCCGACCTGCCCTTCTATTACGCGCTCGCCGATGCGTTCACGCTTTGCGACGGCTATCACTGCTCGGTGTTCGGCCCCACCGATCCCAACCGCTTCTATTTCATGACGGGCACGATCGATCCGGCCGGCACGCATGGCGGCCCGGCCATCGACAATGCGGGCCGCAACTATTCCTGGGAAACCTATCCCGAGCGGCTCGAACGGGCCGGCATCTCCTGGCGCGTCTATCACGACCTCGACGATTACGGCTGCAATTCCTGCCAGTATTTCATCCAGTACAAGGGCCTGCCGCACCGTTCCGAACTGTATGAGAACGCCATGCGCGACCGGCCCTTCTACGAACTGTTGTGGGACATCAGGACGGGCAACATTCCGCAGGTCTCCTGGATCATGCCGCCGTCCAATGTGACCGAGCATCCCGACTATCTGCCCGCGGCCGGCGAGGATCATACGAACCAGGTACTTCAGGCGCTGTGGTCCAATCCGGCGCTCTGGGCCAGGACCACACTGATCCTCAATTACGACGAGAACGACGGGCTGTTCGATCACGTGACGCCACCCACGCCGGAACCGGACACAAAAGACGAGTTCGTCAACGGCCTTCCGATCGGCCTCGGCTATCGCGTGCCCTGTCTGGTAATCTCGCCGTTCAGCCGCGGCGGCTATCTGTGCGGCCAAACCTTCGATCACACTTCGACCTTGCGGCTGCTCGAAACGCGCTTCGGGGTCGAAGTTGCGAATCTGAGCAAGTGGCGGCGCGACACCTGCGGCGACCTGACCGCGGCCTTCGGCTTCGGCGAGCCGCCGCGCCTCGACCTGCCCAGCCTGCCGGAGACCGCACAGGCGCTGCTGGTCGCCGAACAGCAGGCGATGAGCCTCCCCCGGCCCGCCGTGCCGGACGATCAATCCATGCCCCACCAGGAACCCGGGACGCGACCGCGGCGGGGGTAAGTGCCGGCTTGCATCGGCATAGCGGTGATTCCAGGCCCGTTCTTGAAGCAGATCGACATTGCGAAATAAATTTGTCATCCCCGCGAAAGCGGGGACCCAGATCGCTGCTCTTTCCGGGTAAATCAGGACCTGGGTTCCGTTTCGCGGGAATGACAGGAAAGAGTATCTGGGTTACTGAACACAAATGTCGAAAATCGCTGCTCTCATCGTTGCCGCCGGACAGGGTGCGCGGGCCGGAGGGGATATTCCCAAACAGTTTCAGCCGCTTCTCGGGGAGCCTGTACTCCGCCGCAGCGCCGAAGCCTTCGCGGGGTTTCCTGAGATCGACCTCCTCCAGATCGTAAGCACGGCGGAGCGACGGCAGGAAACGCTGGCTGCGCTGGAAGGCATTGCGTGCCCCCCCTTGGCGGCCGGCGGCGCGACGCGGCAGGATTCGGTGCGCAATGGACTTGAAGCGCTAGAACCTCACGCGCCGGAGTTCGTTCTCGTTCACGACGCAGCGCGGCCGCTTGTCTCGGCGGCGCTTATTCGACGCGTCATTGCTGCGCTCGATGCAGGCGCGATAGCTGCTATTCCGCTGCTGGCCGTAGCTGACACACTGAAACGCCGGGAGAACGAACACTGGATGACCGTGCCGCGCGAAGGACTTTACCGTGCGCAGACGCCGCAGGGTTTCCGCTTCGCGGCGCTGCTTGCGGCGCACCGGGAATTTGCGTCTGTCGCCGTGACGGATGATATGGCGATCGCCGAACGCGCCGGGCTGCCCATCACGCGCGTGGACGGCGAAGAAACAAATTTGAAAATCACCACGGAAGAGGATTTCGTGCATGCGTCCAGATTGCTTCAGGGTACGATGAACGAATTCCGCACCGGACAGGGTTTCGATGCGCACCGCTTCGCAGCCGGGGACCATGTTTGGCTGTGTGGCGTGCGAATCCCGCACGAGGCGGCGCTGGAGGGCCATTCCGACGCGGACGCGGGCCTGCATGCACTGACCGACGCAATCCTGGGCGCGCTCGGCGGGGGCGACATCGGCCGCCATTTTCCGCCTACCGACGAAAGATGGCGCGACGCGCCGTCTTCGCTGTTTCTCGCCCATGCCGCGCGGCTCGTTGCGAAGGCGGGCGGTGCCGTCGTCCATTGCGACGTCACGCTCATCTGCGAACGGCCAAAGATCGCGCCCTACCGCGAGGCCATGCGCGCGCGCGTTGCCGAGATTCTTCAGATCGAAATCTCCCGCGTCAGCGTCAAGGCGACCACCACCGAAGGCATGGGTTTCCCCGGGCGCCGCGAAGGGCTGGCGGCGCAGGCGGTTGCAACCCTGCGGCTGCCGCCGGCGTGACCCTTGCAGCCCGGATTGCGACACTCGGCGGGCTCGGACGTATCCGGCCCGCGCCTGGAACTTTGGCGAGCCTTCTCACAACTTTGGCGGCCTGGGGCATTGCGGCGATGGGCGAGCGAGTGCTGGTGCTGTTCGCCGGCATTGTGGCGATGGCAATAGGCGGCTGGGCGGCCGAACATTACGCCCGCGAGCGCGGTGTGACCGATCCGTCCGAGTGCGTGATCGACGAAGTTGCCGGGCAGTTCCTGGCCTGCGCCTTCGCGCCCCGCACGCTCATCGGCTACGTTCTGGCTTTTCTTTTGTTCCGCGCGCTCGATATCTGGAAGCCTTGGCCCATCGGCGCCGTCGAACGCCTTCACGGGGGTTTGGGAATCGTCGCCGACGACGTGCTCGCGGGCGTGCTTGCCGGGCTTGTCCTTGTCGCCTTCGTGTTGCTGCACTGGCTGAAACCGTGAGGAGCAGATGTTTTCTGCTGAACAAATACATCTTGCGGAAGAAGTGTTCAAAAGGGCGCGGGTGAAGGGCTTGCGCGTTGCGACCGCGGAGAGTTGCACGGGCGGTCTCGTCGCTGCGCTGCTGACGGAGATTCCGGGATCGTCCGAAGTGTTCGAGCGCGGGTTTGTTACCTATTCGAACCAGGCGAAAATGGAGATGCTGGGCGTGTCGGCAAAACTCCTGGCGGAATTCGGGACCGTTTCCGAACCGGTGGCCCGGCGCATGGCCGAAGGCGCCTTGGAGCGTTCGGCTGTACAGCTGGCCGTGGCGGTCACGGGGATCGCGGGGCCGGGTGGCGGGAGTGCGTCGAAGCCGGTTGGCCTGGTGCACATCGCAGCCGCGCGGGAAGGCAGGACTCTGCACGAAGAGCATAGATTCGGCGATATCGGCCGAAGCGCGATCCGACTGGCGAGCGTCGAAGCGGCGTTGCTTCTACTGCTGCGGCTTCTTTGAAAGCACCCGCGCGCGGGCCTCGAAAGCATCCGTCATGCGGCCCATCACCAGAGCGAGAGCGGCACCAACGAGCCGGCCGAGCATTCGGCTCCTGAATTCGAAGAGAATCGAGAAATCCACGCGGCAGCCCTCGGGTACCGTCGCGAAGCGCCAGTGATTTTCCAACTGGCGGAACGGGCCTTCGGTCTGCGCCACATCGATGCGGCGCCGCGAGGGATCAAGTTCGACACGGCTCGTATAGCGCTCGCGCAGGGCACGGTAGCCGACCAGCGTCTCCGCAAAGAGCACCTCGCCGTAAGGCGCCGGTTCGCGGCTCAGGATGCGAAGGCCGGCGCACCAGGGCACGAATTCCGGATAGCGTTCGACATCGGCGACGATCGCGTAGATGAAATCTGCCGTATACGGAAGAATTCGGGATTCGGATTGGGTCGGCAATCAGACAGCCCGTCCGTCCGCGCCGGCCGCGCGCGCCGCCCGGAGCGCGGCGAAATCCCGGTCGGCATGATAGGACGAGCGGGTCAGGGGGCTCGCGGACACCATCGAGAAGCCCTTGGCCCGCGCGATCTGTTCGAGCGCGGCAAATTCCTCCGGCGCCCAGAACCGCGCGACCGCGGCGTGTTTGCGCGAGGGCTGGAGATACTGGCCGAGCGTGAGGAAATCGACACCGGCCACGCGCAGATCGTCCATCACCTGCATGACCTCTTCGCGGCTCTCGCCCAGGCCCAGCATCAGCCCCGATTTCGTGAAACCCATCGGCGCGATTTCCTTCGCGCGTTCGAGCAGGCGCAGCGAGGCATAGTAGCGCGCGCCGGGCCGGACGTTCAGATAAAGTCGCGGCACGGTTTCGAGATTGTGATTGAACACGTCCGGCGACGCTTCCATCACGGTCTCCACTGCACCCGGCTTGCGCAGGAAATCGGGAGTCAGAACCTCGATCGTGGTTTCGGGATTGGCGTCGCGAATGGCGCGGATGACGCGGGCAAAGTGCCCTGCCCCGCCGTCCGCAAGGTCGTCGCGATCCACGGAAGTAATCACGACATGCTTCAGTCCGAGTTGCGCCGTCGCGCGCGCCACATTCCGCGGCTCGTCCGGATCGAGCGCCACCGGCAGTCCCGTCTTCACGTTGCAGAAGGCACAGGCGCGCGTGCAGGTGTCGCCCATGATCATCATGGTGGCGTGGCGCTGGGTCCAGCACTCCCCGATATTGGGACAGCCCGCCTCCTCGCAGACCGTGTGCAGGCCGAACGCCCGCACGATGCTCCGCGTCTCGTGATATTCCCGGCCGCCGGGCGCCTTGACGCGAATCCAGTCCGGCTTGCGCTGCAGCGCCGTATCCGGCCGGTGCGCCTTCTCCGGATGCCGGAGCGCGCGGCGGTCGTTGCCAGCCTGATCGAACACAATGGCCATGGGGCCTACATATAGGCTGGCCGCGCGAAAATCACGCACGGTCGTTTTCATCCAACGCCAAGTTTCCTCCCCCGTGCCAAACTTTCCTCCCCCGCCGAAGCTAAGGTGAGCACACATTTTTTCATGTTTGTGCGGACGCGTCGGTGCGCGCCCAGTTTTCCTCCCCCAGCGTGGGGGAGGTGTTGAGCGAAGCGAGGCGGAGGGGGGGCGCGCGATGCGCGCCGGCTCCCCCCTCCGGTTTGCTCCGCTTCGCTTCGCAAACCACCTCCCCCACGATGGGGGAGGAAAGCCGAGTGCGCGACAGGCGGCCTGAAGGTCGTTCTCGGATTCATGAAAAAATGTGTGCCAACGCCAGCCGCCGAAGGCGGGGGAGCTGCTTTGCAGCGGGACAGGTAGTCCTCTCGCGGCGCGGATATGATAGACCTTGGACCATCCGGCTCCGCGGGACCCGGCCGGGAACGGAGACGACATGACGAAGCCGACGATATTCACGATCGCCGCGACCTGGGACAACGAGGCGTCCGTCTGGACCGGACATTGCGACGATATTCCGGCCGCGGCCGACGCGCCGACGCGCCGACGAGTTGCTGGAAAAAATTACCGCAATGGCGCTCGACCTGCTGCCCGACAATCATCCGGAGGTCGATCCGGCGTCGCTTTACGTCCAGATCACGGACCTCCCCCACGATGGGGGAGGAAAGGAACGCAGCGCGCCTATTCTTTCCTCCCCCATCGTGGGGGAGGTGCCGAGCGTAGCGAGGCGGAGGGGGAAGTCTTGCATCAACATGAACGGAATCCGCTGTGAAGGCCGCGTCGACGGCTCCGCGTGAACCCATCTCACTGCTTCGTGGCGCCGCTGTCGTTGTGCACCATCAGGCTGGAGACGTTCACCGGCTCGAAATCCCCGAGGATGAGACTTGTGAGGCAGGACAGATCGTTGTCGTTCCAGCGTGCGTCGGGCGTGCCGATCAGCCCGCCGCTGTCGCCGTTGTCGGCGAGAATGATGCCGTAGTCGCGGAACGCGGTGATGATGATCGCCGCCTGCGGGCTGGTTGCGGCGCAGGCGGGCGTCGCCACCGAGGCCTGCAGCCGGTAGATCTCGCCGGCCGGTCCGGACATCGTGCAGCTGGCGGGCGGCCGCTTCTGCGAAATTTCCGATTCCGTGGGAATCGTCTGGCCGTTCTTCTTCGTGCAGGAGCCGACGCCGGCCGTCTCGGTCGCCGGCCACACCCAGTAGTTCACCATGTGGTTCAGCGTGAACCGGATGGGGTGCTTCACGGTGCCGTTGGGCGCCGAAGGCGTGCCCGTGCCGATCACCTCGTCGGCATTCGCCAAGAGCGGCGCCACTGGCAGCCCGGCGGCGTCGGACGTGCCCTTGCCCTGCTTCGTCAGCGCATTGCCGCCCGTGTCCGGCCACAGCGCGTTGGAGGAATCCGTCCATCCCGGATTCTCGTAAATCCCCTGCCACATCTCATAGAGCGCCGGATGGCTGCCCGAACCTTTGTCGCGATAGATCAGCACATGGCGATCGCCGTTCGACTGGCTCGTGCCTTCCACCGGCGCAATCGCAGGGATCGGGCCAGAGGTGAAATAGGACTGGTAGACCGTCGTCGTCACAGGCACGTCGGGCTGATTATAAGGCACCGAGAACGCCGGTATCCCATTGGGAAACGAGGCGTACCCGGTGCCGAAGAAAGGCTTCACCGTCTCCGAAAGATAGCCGGAATACATCGGCGCTGCCGGCGAGGTATCAACCGGCAGGCCGGTCGTCGCATAGTCCACGCGGTGATGGAAAATCGAACTCGCCGGGAAGATCTTGGCCAGGAACTTGTTTGCGCCGTCGATCGCAAAGGCGATCTGCCGGCTGGCCTGCGCCCCCGTGCTGTCCGTCACGATGATGAGCGGCGAGTAGGTACCCTGCCCTCCGATCTGGTTTCCGCTGATCAGTCCGCTTGACGGGTCGATCGACAGGCCTTCCGGCAAGGGCGGATAATTGTCCGAGGTGTTGAACGAAAACGTGTAGGGCGGGACGCCGCCGGTCGCCGCGATCGTACACCCGGCATAGGCCGTCCCCTGCCGGCCGCCGGGGCAATTCGTCGTGGTGATCTGGAGCGCCGTCGGCTCGCCTTGGGCGTAGGCACACGGTGCGATGAAGGCCAAGGTCATGGCAACACGGGCCGGAAGCAATCCCTTCATGCGATGATCCTCCTGCAATCTGCGAACAGTACCACTTCTGCGGGCAGACGTGACCATCGAACCTCGGCATCGGGTTAAGCGAGTGCCAACATTCTGCTTCGAATACCCGGGTTCGACCGGAACGGGTTGCCCTCTCGTGCTCTTCGGGGCTGCGCGGACACTGGCGATAAAGTGCCGTCAGCGCCAACCGTCGCTCCAGTGGTGCCGCTCTTGTCAAGCCGGGTTCGTGCCTGCAATTCCGTTCTTCTTCATTTCCGGACCAGCCGGGAATTGACTATGGCGAGGGAAGACATCGCTTGTGCTCGAACGGGCAGCCGCGTGGCCCGAGGAAGCGCAGTTGAAGCTGATACGGGCTGCGCTCGTTCGGCAGCTGCGGAACGGACGGCAATTTCCCCGCCGCCGCCGTGATCGATAAGAAGGGCACGCTGTACGGCACTGCGGAACTTGGCGGCCGCGCAAAGAGAGCCACAACACGATTTCACCCCTGCCGGCGGCCGGTGCAGGAGAAGCCCGGCGCTCCGCGACCGCGGCGAAGGAAGAAGCCGCGGTCGCGGGAATTCACGTCGCCGATGATTTCAATCTTGCGAACTCCGGTACACGAAATGCCTTGTGCGGCTTCACGTTTGCCGGCGACCGGCGAATGAGAGCCCGGCGATCAGAACTTCGTAAGCGCAAACACCGTGCCGTAGTTATTATAGCTGCCACCAACCTGCGTCGTGCCGTATAGTTCGGCACCCTTATTAATGACACCGCCTTGGGGGTACTCGCCGTCCGTGCAATTCTGCTGACTGCAAAAGTCGTAAATCACTGCCTCCGCGCCGGTCGTCGGGTCGATTGAGAACACCGTGCCCGCGTGATTGCTGTTGCCGCCCCCGACAGTGGTGCTGTACAGCTTGCCCTTCACATCGATCAGCCTGGAGTTGGGGGAAATACCGTCATTGGTGCCGCCGAATTGGTGGAGCACCGCCTCCGCGCCCGTCGTCAGGTTGAGCGAATACACCGTGCCGAGGCCGCTTTGATAGGTGCCGCCTGCGACCGTCGTGCCATACAGCGTACCGTCCACATCGAGCGGAGCGGCCTCGGGCTGTGCGCCGTCCGTGCCGCCGGCGAAGGAATAAAGCACCGTCTCGGCGCCACTTGACGGGTCGAGCGAAAACACCGTACCGCAGCCCCGACCGCTACAGTTATTGGCGCCGCCAGTGAATGTCGTGCCATACAGCGTGCCGTTCACATCGATCAGACCGCCCCAGGGGTTCTCGCCGTCCGCGCAATTCTGCTGACTGCAAAAGGAATAAAGCACCGTCTCCGCGCCGGTCTTCAGGTCGAGCGAGAACAGCGTGCCGTCGCCAGAGGTGCCTCCAAAGTACGTCGTGCCGTATAGCATATCCTTCACATGGATCATAGGGGCGTTGGGCCAATCGCCATCCGTGCAATTCTGCTGGCTGCAAAAGGAATAAACCACTGTCTCCGCGCCGGTCGCCGGGTCAATCGAGAACACGGTTCCAGAGCCGTTGGTGCCGCCAAATTCGGTTGTGCCGTATAGCGCACCCTTCACCTTGATCAGGCTGGCGTCGGGATTATAGCCGTCCGTGCCGCTGCCGAATGAATGGAGCACCGTCTCCGCGCCGGTCTTCGCGTTGACCGAAAACACCGTGCCTTCGCCGCTGCCGACGGTGCCGCCAGCGAGCGTGGTGCCGTACAGCGTACCCTTCACATCGATCAGGCCGACGAGGGGGAGCTGGCCGTCCGTGCCGCTGCCGAAGGAGTGCAAGACCGTCTCGACCGGCACTTTGCTCTTGGCGATTGCGGTTGCCGGAAACTGCAAGGCGAATGCGCAGCCCACAGCGCTGGCGCACAGACTGAAGATCAGGCGTTTCGTTGGAATCCCCTTTGTCCAAGGTGTCTCCGTCGTCAAAATGGTAACGGGAACGGCTTTCATATCTTCCTCCTCGCGATGTGACCGCCCCATGGTCGAGACGGCGCAAATCCGGCGCCCGGCCCATTGCCCGCGACGAATTCGGGACGACCATTGACGCGGCCGGCCCTTTAGGTCCTGATTTGGAGTCTAAAATTCGTGCCAGGCAGCTCAACTGGAAGTTGCGTTATGACGGGTGCGTATTGCTTCGGGCGGTTTACGCTCGATCCGGCCGGGCGAAGACTCTACGCGGAGGGTGCGCCGGCACCCCTGGGCGCGACGGATGTGCGCCTGCTGAAGGCCCTCGTCGAAAGCGCGGGCACAACCGTCACCAAGGACGAATTGATATCGCGCGTGTGGGGCCGCGCCAACGTGAGCGACGATACGCTGTATGTCCACATCAGCACTCTGCGAAAGGCCCTCGGGGACGATTACATCGTCAACAAGCAGGGGCGGGGCTACCGTTTCATGGCGGGGGTACGGCAAGCCGGGCAGCTTTCTCCGGCACCGCAGGTTGAAGCGCAGGCAGGGAATCTTGCGTCACATTGGAGTGGTGGCGCGCCGGATGGACCTTCCCGCCTGATCGGACGAAGCGAGCACCTCCGAACTCTGGCGGACCTGCTGACGTGTGGCCGCCTAGTCACGCTGACGGGACACGGCGGCATCGGAAAAACAAGGCTGGCGCTGCAAGCCGCCAATGAAGCGTCGCCGCATTACGGCGAGGGCGTCTGGGTCGTTGAACTGGCAGCCTTGAACGACCCGGAACTCGTGCCCGTCGCCATTGCCACCACGCTGGGCATCGAAATCGGCGCCAATGCGAAACCGTTGGAAACACTGTCGCGCCAACTCGCGCGAAAATCGTTGTTGATCGTGCTCGATAATTGCGAGCATCTGCTCGCGGCCTGCGCTTGGTCAGCCGAGACCCTTCTCGCGGTCGCGCCTGGCGTGAGGATACTAGCAACCAGCCGCGAACCGCTCTCATGTGCGGGAGAGCGGCTCTTTGAAGTACTGCCGCTCGCCCTGCCGTTCGACGATGCAATCACTGCGGAGGCCCTGCGCAGCGTGGCTGCAGTCGAGCTTTTCGTAGAGCGGGCCACGGGCGCGGATACAGGCTTTCGCGCCAAGGATGATGATCTGCCGGTCGTGGCCCGAATATGCCGCCGCCTGGACGGCCTTCCATTGGCAATCGAAATGGCCGCTGCCTGGGCGGGCGTGCTTGGGTTGGAAGTGCTGGATCGGAAGCTTGATCGGGCGCTCGACACTCTGTTGCACGCCAGAAGCACGGCACCGGCGCGGCACTCCACGCTGCGCGCCACTCTGGAATGGAGCTATGATCTCCTGTCCGCGGCCGAGCAGACGGTTCTTTGCCGGCTCGCGGTGTTCGCGGGCAGCTTCACGATGGCGGCGGCCGAAGCCGTGGCCGGCTGTGACCCGATTCCCGGCAGACAAATCTTCGGACACGTTGCGAGCCTGGTCCGCAAATCGATGATTGCTGCGGCGCCGGCAGCGCCGCAGGAAAAGCGCTATCGCTTCCTGCAAACGACGCGCACGTACATGCTCGAGAAGCTGGCACTCTTGGGCGATGGCGATGCGGTGCGACGCCGGCACGCGCGTTACGTGCTCGATGTCTTCGAGGAGGCGACCCGCGAGCTGGAGACCACCAGCGACACCGAATGGGTGGGCCGCTATGCGCCGGTTCTCGGCGATCTCCGCGCCGCACTTGACTGGGCAATGGCCCAAGATCCCGATTTCGCCATCGCGCTCGCCGGCGCGTCATGGCTGCTGTGGCGGGAACTGTCGCTGCGCGGGGAGGCTCGGCAAAGGCTCAGTGCCGCCATTTCCCGGCTGCGCTCCGACACCCCGCCGGCGCTGGAAGCCAGATTGCGATGCGGTCTGGCGGACCTGCTTTTGAACACACCGGAAATTACAGTGGCGTATGAAGAAATCGATCGTGCGGCAACGCTCTATCGTACGATCGGGGACGCGCCTCGTCTGGGCGGCGCGCTCGTCGCGCAGGCTTTCGCGCTGGGCGCTCTTGACCGGGCCGAGGAAGCGGAACAGGCGATCCTCGAAGCGATCTCCCTGCTGCAGTCTGCGGCCTCGCTGCGAACGCTTGCGCGAGCTTATTCCGTGCAGTCGAGTGTCAAAGTCCAGCGTGGCGATTTCAATGCGGCTCTCGCAGCCGGCGAGAAAACCAGGTATCTCTGTGAGCTCGTAGGCGCCGACAGGTGCGCCTTGGTCGCAGCCGCCAACCTGGTGCAGTTGCGGTTGGAGAACGGCGACATCGAGGACGCAATTTCGGAGGGACGGAGCCTGGCCGGGCGGCTGCGCACGACGCGCCATTCCGAGTTGCTCGGGTACGTGCTGGGTCTTGTTGCCGCCGCGCTCACGGCGCGCGGCGATTTGATGGATGCTTTGAACGCCGCGCGTGAAGCCACGCCGTTTCTTCGCGAGGAAGGCTTGCTGTTCTGGCTGTTCGACCACCTGGCTCTTCGCGCAGCGCTGGCCGGGCGCGCCCGGGATGCCGTGCTTATTGCCGCGTATGCGAATGCGATCCATCACAAGTCCGGCCGGGCACGTGAGCCGATGGCACGCCGTGCGGTCGAACGCACGCGTTTGCTGCTGCGCGAGGCGTTGCCGGAAGAGCAGATCGCCGAACTCGACCGTCTGGGCACCCAGCTTTCCGAAGATCAGGCAATCGCCATCGCTCTGAAATCTGAGAAGATGGCGCGCGAGAGAGCAGCCGAACCCCTCTTGCAACATTGAAAATCTTGAGTCCTGAGGGGCTGTTACTTTACCCGGATGGGTAGCGTACCAATATCCCGCCTGTCTGAACAGGGAGTGTGTCCCGTGCGCGTATTCGTCACCGGCGCGGCCGGATTCATCGGCACCGCCACAACGAAGGAATTGATCGCGAACGGGCACGAGGTGCTCGGCCTTGCCCGCTCCGATGCCAACGCCGAGGCACTCGAAAAATTGGGCGCAAGGGTTCATCGTGGTGCCCTCGAGGATCTCGACAGCCTGCGCAAAGGCGCCAAGGAAACGGACGGCACCATCCATCTGGCCTTCATCCACGACTTCTCGAAATTCGCGGAGAACGGACAGATCGACAAGCACGCCATCGATGCCATGGGCGAGACGCTGGCCGGATCGGACAAACCTTTCATCGTCACCTCCGGCACGCCAATGGTGGCTCCGGGGCGGCTCGCCACGGAAGAGGATCCTGCGATGCCCGGCCTGCCCCGTGTGTCCGAAACGGCCGGCCTCGCCTTTGCCGCGCGCGGCGTGCGCGCCATGGCGATACGCTTGCCGCAGGTGCATGGCGGCGACGGCAGATGCGGCCTGGTCAATTGGCTTCTCGATATCGCGCGGGAGAAACGCGTTTCCGCCTATATCGGCGATGGCGGCAACCGCTGGGCCGGGGCGCACCGGCTGGATGTGGCGCGCCTTTACCGGCTGGCGCTGGAGAAGGGCCTGGCCGGCAAGAGCTATCACGCCGTGGCGGACGAAGGCGTGACCGCGCGCGACATTGCCGAGATTGTCGGCCGTCATCTGAAAGCGCCGGTGGCTTCGATCCCGCCGGAGGATGCGTCTGCGCATTTCGGCATGATGGCGATGTTCGCGGGCAGGGACGGCGCTGCCTCGAGCGCACTCACGCAGCAATGGCTGGGATGGAAGCCGACTGAGATCGGCCTCATCGCCGACATCAGCCGGCCGGGTTATTTCAATGTCTGAACCGCCGGTCGCGCCGCTGGGTTTGGGATATCGGGTGTGGTTACTGAACCGCCTTCAGCGGCCGATATCCAAGGCCCAACGAGTGCCGCGATCATCGGCTGTAAGGCACTCATGTTCGCGGAGGGGGCTGTATCTCGAGATGACGCGCAGACCGTCGTGGAAGCCCGGAGCGATGAAGCGACGGACTTACCGGGATGGCGTCGCGTGCACACCGCGGGGTGCGTCAACAGGATCATGCTATCCAGGTTCGTTTCCCATTACCGTTCTTAGACAAGGCGTTTTTGATTTCCGTGTCGATCGTTGAACGAATGAATTCTCAGTGCCCAGAGAGCTGTTGAATGATGGGTTCGCCAGGCGGACCAAATATTTCGCGCGCTCGTCGTGCATAGGTCCAAAACGTCCAATCGCTGTATTCCGATGTTTCATCAAATTCCTCGACGCGCCCAAATTTTTTGACGAAGGCTTCGTAATCACACTTGGAAGACAAGAACAGAATGTCCTTACCTTGGTAACGCGCGACGAAAGCGCGTGCCTCGTGACGTGCGCACGCATCGGCCCCCAGGCCGGCATAGCCGTAAACTTGATGCCATGTTTGATGACCCAAAACTGTTGGGACGCTGTCAGGGCATCGCCGCGTGCCAGCTCCGACGCTCCAGGGTAGAGACCCTGCGAAATTTCCGTCTTCTCCATGCCGGGCGCAAGATGGCACTGGCTGCACATCTCGCATATTCCGATGCGCCTGCACCGATCCTCATTTGCGCCTGCAAGTCGCGCGGAACAACAACGCCATTGCCGCGAGCGACAATCGAGCTATCGCGAATCGTTTGAAGAAGGTAGGTCACAGCGCCGGTGTGCGGTGCGTCGGCGGCGACATTGTACGCGCCACTCAGGAGGACGCCGTCGGCAACCGCCAGAATCAGCGCCGCGCCGATCGCGATAATTCAGCACGCGATCCGGCTCTTTTCATGTATTTTCCCGCGCGCGGCGCATCACGATATCGCTGAGCCGCGGCAGAATGAATTGTCGGTATAAGGCCATTATTGTTCACTCGCGGGTGAGTATCGTGCCGGCCCGTTCGCCAGGCGACGCCCTTTTACTAACGCATAGATCGCGGGGATCACGATCAGCGTCAGTAGCGTGGAAGAGATCATTCCGCCGACCATCGGCACCGCGATCCGCTGCATGACTTCCGAACCGGTGCCCGCGCTCCACAGGATTGGAAGCAGGCCGGCCACGATGGCGGCGACCGTCATCATCTTGGGGCGCACGCGCTCGACCGTGCCCTCGATGATGGCGTGGTAGAGATCGGCCTGCGTCACCGCGCGCCCCTCGGCTCTGCGTCTGCCCGTGATCGCCTTGAGCGCGTTGTCGAGATAGATCAGCATCACGACTCCCGTTTCCGCGGCAACGCCGGCCAGTGCGATGAAGCCGACCGCCACGGCGACGCTGATGTTGAAGCCCATCAGCCAGACGAGCCAGAAACCGCCCGTCAGCGCGAAAGGGACAGACAGCATGATGATGGCGGCCTCGGTGAAGCGCTGGAAGTTGAAATAGAGAAGAACGAAAATCAGAAAGAGCGTGAGCGGGATGACGGTCGCCAGCCGTGCCTTGGCGCGCTGCAGGTATTCGTATTGGCCGCTCCATTCGACGTGATAGCCGGGCGGAAGCTTCACCTGGTTTCGCACGGCGCGCTGCGCGTCTTCGACATAGCCGCCGAGATCGCGGCCCTGCAGGTCCACATAGATGTAGCCGCAGAGCTGCGCGTTTTCAGTGCGGATGGATGGGGGGCCGGGGCCGAGCGTCACCGACGCCACTTCGCCGAGGGGAATGCTCGCGCCGTCGCTGGTATTGACCAGCACGTCATGGGCGATGGCCAGCGGATCGTCGCGGTAGTCTCTGGGATACCGCGCGATGACGCCGTAGCGCTCCCGGCCTTCGACCGTGGTCGTTATCGTCTCGCCTCCGAGCGCGGTCTTGATCGTGTCCTGAATGTCCGCGATGGTGAGGCCGTAGCGGGCCAGTTTCTCGCGGTCGGGCTCGATGTTGAGGTAATAGCCGCCCGTCACCCGCTCGGCGAAGGCGCTGGTGGTGCCCGGAACCCCTCTCACCACGGCTTCGATCTGTCTTGCGACCTTGTCGATTCCGGCGAGGTCGCTGCCGAACACCTTGATGCCCACCGGTGTGCGGATGCCGGTCGACAGCATGTCGATGCGCGCCTTGATCGGCATCGTCCAGGCGTTGCTGACGCCGGGGAACTGCAGCGCCGCATTCATATCGGACGTTAGTTTGTCGATGGTCATGCCCTTGGGCCATTGGCTCTCCGGCTTCAGATTGATGATGGTCTCGAACATTTCGAGCGGCGCGGGATCGGTCGCCGTGTCCGCGCGGCCCGCCTTGCCGAAGACGGATTGCACTTCCGGAAACGATTTGATGATGCGGTCCTGGACCTGGATGAGCTGCGCCGCCTTGGTGATCGACATGCCGGGGAGGCTGACCGGCATGTACATCAGCGTGCCTTCGTTGAGCGTCGGCATGAACTCGCTGCCGATGTGCAGAATCGGATAAAGAGAAATCGCCAGGATGACCGCCGCAATGGCGATGGTGAGCCTGCGCCGGCGCAGCACCACGTCGATGACGGGCCGATAGATCGCGATCAGGAACCGGTTCAGCGGGTTTCTCTGCTCCGGCATGATCCGCCCGCGCACGAAGAGCTGCATGAGGACCGGAACCAGCGTGACCGACAGCAGCGCCGCGCCCGCGAGCGAGAAGGTGTAGGTATAGACGAGCGGCTTGAAGAGGCGGCCTTCCTGTGCTTCCAGCGTGAACACCGGCAGGAACGAGACGGTGATCACCAGCAGGCTGAAGAACAGCGCCGGTCCCACTTCGGTGGCGGCCCGGATCAGGGTTTCCGCCCGCGCTTCGCCCTGCGGCGCGCGTTCGAGGCGCTTGTGCGCGTTCTCGATCATCACGATTGCCGCATCCACCATGGCGCCGATGGCAATGGCGATGCCGCCGAGGCTCATGATGTTCGAGGTGACGCCGATTGCGTGCATGACGATGAGCGCGATCAGTACCCCGATGGGCAGCATGATGATGGCGACGAGCGCGCTTCGCGCATGCATGAGAAAAAGGATGCAGACGAAGGCGACGATCAGGCATTCCTCGATCAGCGTGCGCGTGAGCGTGTGGATGGCCCGGTAGATCAGGCTCGAGCGGTCATAAACCGGCAGGATCTTCACGCCCGCCGGCAGGCTTCCGGCAATCTCCGCGATCTTCTGCTTGACGCTTTTGATCACGTCGAGCGCGTTGGCGCCGTCGCGCTGAAGCACGATGCCCGCCGCGACCTCGCCCCGTCCGTTCAGCTCCGTCAGTCCGCGGCGCTCGTCCGGGCCGACCTCCACGCGCGCGACGTCGCGCAGCAGCACGGGCGCGCCGTGATCTGTCTTGAGCATGACGCGTTCGAGGTCGCGCGTGCCATGCAGATAACCATGTCCGCGCACCATGTATTCGCGCTCGCTCATCTCGATGGTGCGGCCGCCCACATCCATGTTGCTGGCGCGGATCGCATCGACGACTCTCGACAGCGGAATGCCGTAGGCGCGCAGTTTGTCGGGATCGACGACCGCCTGGTATTGCTTGACGAAGCCGCCGACGCTCGCCACTTCGGCCACGCCATCGGCCTTGGCGAGCTGATATCGGATGAGCCAGTCCTGGATACTGCGCAGCTCGGCAAGGCTACGTTGTGCGCCGATTACCGCGTATTCGAACACCCAGCCCACGCCGGTTGCGTCGGGCCCGAGCGAGGGTGTAATTCCTTCCGGAAGCCGCTTCTGCGCGAAGCTCAGATATTCGAGCACGCGGCTGCGCGCCCAATAGATGTCGGTGCCGTCCTCGAACACGACATAGACGAACGAGACGCCGAAGAACGAGAAACCGCGCACCACTTTCGAGCGGGGAGCGGTGAGAAGCGCGGTGGTGAGCGGATAAGTGACCTGGTCCTCGACGACCTGTGGCGCCTGGCCCGGGTATTCGGTGTATACGATGACCTGCGGATCGGAGAGATCGGGAATCGCGTCAAGCGGCGTGTTCCGCACCGCATAGATTCCGGCGGCCACCACCGCGGCCGCCGCGATCAGGACGAGGGCGACGTTGCGGCTCGACCAGCGGATGATGCCCGCGATCATGGGCCGCCGCTTCCGAAGCTCGACAGCGCCGCGCGCAGATTGCTTTCGGCGTCGATCAGGAAGTTGGCGCTGACGACGACCTGCTCGCCCGATTTCACGCCATCGAGGATCTGCGTATAGCCGCCTCCCTCGGCGCCGATATGCACCGTCCGAGGTTCGAAGCGCCCTTCTCCGCGCACCACCAGCACCACCTGCCGCGTGCCGCTGTCGATGACGGAGGAATCGGGAACAACCACGACCCGCGCGCCGGAGGTGACGGGCGTCTCGATCGCGACGTTGGCGTACATGGATTCGCGCAAAGACCCGTCGGGATTCGGCAGCACGATCCGTACACGCCCGGTGCGCGTACCCGCCATCAGCGTGGGATAGATGAAGTCGACTTTTCCGGTGAAAGTCCGCCCCGGATAGGCGACCAGCGCGGCCCGCGCGGTTTCGCCCACGCGAATCGCGCCGAGATCCTGCTCCTCAACATCGGCCATCAGCCACACGGTCGAGAGATCGGCGATTCTGAACAGCGGATCGCCGGTGTTGAAGTGCTTGCCCTCGATGGCAGGTTTGTCGAGCACCACGCCGTCTCGGGGCGCCGTGATGGTGACGGAGCGCGTCGCGCGCCCGGTGCGGCGGATTTCGGCGATGGAGGAATCGGGCAGTCCGTATTCGCGCAGCACATGCTCGGCCGCGGCGATCTCCGCCGGGTTCTCGTCCTGCAAGGCCACGACATAATCGATCTCGCGCGTCACCACGTCGGGACCGATCTGCATCATCGTCTCGGGCGTCTGAATCCAGACCCGCGCCAGCGGCTCGCCCGCGTGCACTTTTGCGCCGGTGGTGGAAACAAAGAGCTTCTCCACCACGCAGTCGAATTTGGTGGTGACGTCGGCGAGGCCGCTTTCGTCGGCCTGGATGGTGCCGGTGGCGCGGACGTTGCGGGTGAGCGACGAACGGACCTGCACGGGCGCGGTCTTCACGCCCAGCATCTGCAGGCGGGCGGGACTGACGGTGACCACGCCCGCCTCGTTCTCGCCGGCATAGACGGGGATGTAATCCATCCCCATCGGGTCCTTCTTGGGCACCGGCGAGATGTCCGGCAGCCCCATGGGATTGCGGTAGTAGAGAATCCGTCCGGGCTTCGCGGCCTGCGAATTTGCGGAAGCCGTTTGTTTGCCGGGCGGAGCGGAGCGTTCCGCATATACGGGCTTGAAGTCGCGACCGTCCGCCGTCTTTCTCGGTGTCGGCGAATAGATCGGCTTGCCGTCCGGGTCCTGATAGTAGAGAGGTTTGGGCGCACGCGATTCGCGCACGAGGGTCGCGGCCGTTACCTGATCGCCCGTGGGTTGATTGCGGCCCAGAAGGTAGCCGCCTTCAGCGGCTGCGATCAGCGCAACCAGCGCGCCCGCAACCCGGAGCCTGTTCCCGGTCATCAGCGTCTCACGGATCGAGCTTGACGACGATGTTGCCGCGCACCATCTCGGACTCGCCCTGCACCTTCGCCGCGAATGTCAACGCCCAGTTGCCCGGCTTCTTCCACACCGCGCCATTGTCGACTTCAAAGCGATATGTGCCCGGCGGTCGCTCGCCGAGCGCCTTGATCGGCCCGGTCATCGCGGCCATGCCGATAGGCCCCATGTCGGCCTTTTGCCCGATGATGATGGCGCCTGACGCGGGCTTCTGATCCGGCAAATGGACCAGCCGCACCAAAACGATGCTGGCCCCGTTGCCGGTTTTTTGAGGCGCGCCGGCAAGTTCAAAACGATAGTCTTTTGCGGCACCCAAGCTGTGCAATGACGAGGCAGCCAAAGCGAGCGCCGCAATCGTTGCGGCCATTGATGTACGCATGTTCTCCTCCATGCATTCGGCTCGCGCCCCCGATATCGGGAGCGGCATTTTCGCGTGTGCTGACGGAATGGCGTGAGCCGCGAGCGACCACGTGCCCGCGCTGCTCAACACTGTTCTGATCTGTCAGACGCCGGCGATGGGAGGAGGAATGGCAGGCTTGATGGAATGACCGGATGCGCCGCCCATGTCAGGCCAAATGAACTTCTCTGAGGATCCTGCCGCCAGCGCGCTGGAAAATTGCTGCGGCAGAGTCATCGCCGTGCTGCACAGCGCCCCGCAGAAGCAATTCTGCATCCGGTTGCAAGGCACATTCTTCTGCTTTGCGGGGGCGACGTGATGTCCCATGCTTTGCATGTGCATCTGCATGTACGGGCAATCGCATGGGCTGGGCGAAGCGGATGCCTCGATGACAGGCGTTATCGCGAGAACAAGCGCCAGCGCCACGAGCGCCTTCCTCAGTTTTTGCGCGATGCCCCGCACGGTCATGAACGGATTGATAGACCCCAACAGCTTCGGATTCAAGGATGGCTCTGGCCCCTGAGCAATTCGTGATTCCGGCCCGGGATTACGATTTTCAATGGAAAAACAGGTACTTGACGAAAGCTGCGATCCCGAGAACCAGAAACAGGATAATGAGAATCCAGCCGATTCCCATTGCCCACATCATCGGGCCGTGCATCATGCCGCCGTGCATCATCTGTTGCATGTGACGTTCTCGCCACGAGGGCCTCCAACGGGAAACGTATCGGCGAGTGCGCGTTTCCGCCATGGTGACGAAACCGGCGTCCCGCAAGGCAGGAAGAGATGATTCAGGCCATCTTGCGCGCGCTCTCAATGGCTTTCGCAATGGGCTGGGAGCTCCTTTGGCCCCTTGTGCTGGGCTTCACACTCTCCGGCGTGGTGCAGGCGGTCGTTTCGCACAACGAGATGAGCCGCCTTCTCCCCGATGACCGGCCCAAATCGATCCTGCGTGCATTGGGCTTGGGTGCTGCTTCGTCGTCCTGTTCCTATGCCGCCGTCGCTCTGGCGCGCTCCATTTTCCGGAAAGGCGCGAATTTCACCGCCGCGATGGCCTTTGAGATGGCCTCCACCAATCTCGTGGCGGAACTCAGTATCATCCTGATCATCCTGATGGGGTGGCAGTTCATGACTGCCGAGTTCATAGGCGCACCAATCATGGTCGCAATTCTGGTGCTTCTCTTCCGATTCCTGTTGTCGCCGCGTCTCGTCCATGAGGCCAGGGCACAGGCCGACAGGGGCATCGCCGGCCGAATGGAAGGTCACGCGGAAATGGATATGTCGGTTTCGGGGGACGCGCCCATACCGAAGCGGATTTTTTCCGCAAAGGGTTTCACTGCGATCAGCCACTACTTCGTCATGGACTGGGCGTCGGTTTGGCTCGACATCGTCGGCGGATTGCTGATTGCGGGTGCCATTGCCGCGTGGGTGCCGCCTGCCTTCTGGCGCGGCTTTTTCCTCGTCGGACACCCGCTGCCCGCGAAGTTCTGGGGTCCTTTGATCGGACCTCTGGTCAGTGTGATCTCATTCGTCTGTTCGGTCGGCAACATCCCGCTGGCGGCGGTCCTGTGGAATGGCGGCATCAGCTTCGGCGGTGTCGTTGCGTTCATATTCGCCGATCTGATCGTGCTGCCTATCCTCGATATTTACCGCAAATATTACGGGTGGAAGATGATGCTGTTTCTGTTCGCCACCTTCTACGGCGCGACGGCCCTGGCGGCGCTGATCATCGAAGGGGTGTTTGGCGCGCTTCGTTTGATCCCTGCAACACACCACGCCGCCATCGTGACCGCGAGCATCCGCTGGAATTACACGAGTTGGCTCAACATCGTGTTTCTGGGACTTGCTGCCGCTCTGCTATGGCGCTTTTTCCGGACCGGCGGACTGGCGATGCTGCGCATGATGAATGCGCCCGAAGGCGCCCCCGTCCGCCATTGCCATTGACGACGGATCTGCCTGCCGAACGGCCGTGAGCGGCCCGCCAACACAACGTGCGTCTGTGACATTTGCGTCATTTTAATCCGCATCCGTGCGTCGTGTACCGATCGGCAATGAAACAGGAACGGATCGCGGCTGGACGGCGTGAGAATTTCCGCGAGAAAATCTGCTTAACCATTGAGATAAAATGCATAGAACAAAAGGTGAAACGGTCAAACCCCGGTACAGCGAGTGTCAAACCTTCGGGAAAACGGTGGCGCGCCCTAGGGGAGTCGAACCCCTCTTGCAAGATTGAAAATCTTGAGTCCTAACCGATAGACGAAGGGCGCGGAATCGGGCGGTCTTAAAGAGCGCTGCCCGGCTTGGCAAGGCTGGCGGTCAGGCAGCGGCGGCGGCGTCTTCGAGCTGAAGCTGGGCTTCGGTGCGGCCGTTCCAGCGGTTGAGGCGCAGGTGACCCGCGGCATGGATGCGCTCGCCGCGGGCGCGCAGGAGCGCCTGGCCGAGCGGCGTCTGTGCGGCGCGGAACGCAATCGCCGAGAGTGTGGAGCCGTCCGCGCCCTGGAGCCTCAGCCGCACATGGCCCTGCCCCACGACATCGGCGAAGGCGAGCCGCACGTCGCAGGCGGCCAGAACGGGCTCGGAATTCCCTGCTCCGAACGGCCCGACTCGATCGATCTCACCGGCAAGCTCCGGCGTGGCGCCCGAGGGCGAGACAAGCGCGTCAAGCCAGAGGTCCGACGCCGCCGCCCCCACGACGTCCAGCCGGAGGAATCCGGACTCAAGCCAGTCCCGGAACAGCTCCCGCTGTCCGCTTCGAAGGGTGAAACCCGCGGCCATCGCATGTCCGCCGCCGGCCTCGAGAATATCGCTGTTCCGCGCCGCACGGACCATCGCTCCGACGTCGATACCGGGAACGGAACGGGCCGAGCCGCGGCCGGCTTCTCCTTCAAAACCAACGACGAAAGCCGGTTTGCGAAAGCGATCCTTCAATCGTCCGGCGACAATGCCGACCACGCCGGGATGCCAGCCCTCGCCGCTCACGAGAAGGAAGGGCCAATTGTCCTGCCGGGCAGCCTGATCCGTCGCCTCCTGAATGATGGCGCTTTCAATGGCCTGGCGCTCGCGGTTGTGATGGTCCAGCAACGCCGCAAGCGGCGCCGCGTCGGCGTCGCGGCGGGCCGTCAGCAGTTCGGCGCCGAGACTGCAGCGGCCTACCCGTCCCCCGGCATTGATGCGCGGGCCAAAGACGAAGCCGCAGTGGTAGTTCGAGAATGGCGCCTCGGCGCGCGCAATCGCGGCCAGCGCCCGGATGCCCGGCCGCTCCAGCCTGGACAGCCGCGCCTCGGCCGCGCGCACGAAGGCGCGGTTGATTCCGACCAGCGGCACGACATCGCAGACCGTGGCCAGACCCACGAGATCGAGAGATTTTCGCAGATCCGGCTCGCTGATAGCGGTCCGGCCGTACCAGCCGGACCGTCGGAGTTCGCGGTTGAGCGCCACCGCGAAGAGGAAGGTCACGCCGGCCGCGCAGAGATGGGACAATCCCGAATTGTCTCCGGGCTGGTTGGGGTTGACGTGAATTCCCGGAAGTGCCGGCGAGACGCCGACGGTCCCCGGAGCATCGACCGCATGATGGTCCAGCACGATGACGTCCAGGCCCGCCTCGCGCGCGGCGGTCAGCGCCTCATGCGCCGTGGCGCCGCAATCGACGGTGATGATGAGGCTTGCGCCTCTGTCTTTCAGCCCGAGCAGCGCGGCGGCATTCGGCCCATAGCCTTCGCTCAGCCGGTCCGGAACATAGAGAAGCGGCGGGTGGCCGAGATCCGAAAAGAAATCATGCAGCAGCGCGGCCGAGCACGAACCGTCCACGTCATAGTCGCCGAAAACCGCGATCGTTTCGCCCCGCGTGATGGCCTGCGCCGCACGCCCCACCGCGGTTTCCATGTTCCCGAGCGTGAACGGCTCCGGAAGCAGGTGCTTCAACGTCGGGTTCAGATACGCGTCGGCCTCGCCTGGCGTGACGCTGCGCGACAGAAGCAGAGTTGCGATCGCGGGTGAAACCTCCGCTTCACGGCAGAGCAGGCGCGTTGCTTCGGCGTCGGTCTGGCGAAAGGCCCAGCGCCTGCCCGAGAAGGAACGGGTGACGCTCAGCGCCGCAGATTGACCCGGCAAGGCGCCCTCAAGGCGCATGTCCGCGGCGGTGCCGCGCTTTCACCCAGCGCACCGTGCGCGTGCCCGAACGCATCAGGATGCTCGAGGTCGTAACGAACTCGCCGTGCCAGCGCACGCCCTCGAGCATCGCCCCATCGGTGACCCCGGTCGCGGCGAAAACGACGTCGCCGCCCGCAAGATCGGTGAGACCGTATTTGCGCCCGAAATCGCTGATGCCGAGGCGCGCGGCGCGCGTACGCTCCTCGGCGTTGCGGAAGACGAGCCGCGTCTGCATCTGGCCGCCGACGCAGCGCAGCGCCGACGCCGCCAGCACGCCCTCCGGCGCGCCGCCCTGCCCCAGATAGATATCGATGCCGGTCAAGGGATCGGTGGTGGCGATCACGCCCGCGATGTCGCCGTCGGTGATCAGGCGGACCGCGCCGCCGGCTTTGCGGACACTTTCGATGATGGAGGCGTGCCGCGGGCGGTCCAGGATGCATGCCGTGATCTCGGCGGGCGAAACGCCCTTGGCGCGCGCAAGTTCGGTGATGTTGTCTGCCGGATCGGCATCGAGATCGACCACGCCCTCGGGAAAGCCCGGGCCGATCGCGATCTTGTCCATATAGGTGTCGGGGGCGTGGAGCAGCGAGTGCCGCTCCGCGATCGCCACCACGGTCAGCGCGTTAGAGAGTGCCTTTGCCGTCAGCGTCGTGCCTTCGAGCGGATCGAGCGCGATATCGACAGGCAGGCCGCCCATGCCGACGTGCTCGCCGATGAAGAGCATGGGAGCCTCGTCACGCTCCCCCTCCCCGATGACCACGACGCCGTCGATCGCAAGCCCGTTAAGCGCCGCCCGCATCGCTTCGACGGCCACCTGGTCGGCGGCGCGCTCGTCGCCACGCCCCACCTGCCGTGATGCCGCAATCGCGGCGGCTTCGGTCACGCGCACCGCTTCGAGCGCCAGCGTGCGGTTCATCGGTTGGGACATGTGTATCTCCGGCGCGGCGCGCCTCAGCCGGCTTCCATGGGAATCATGGTGGGCCTGCCCAAAATCTTGTCGGAGCCGGCGATGGCCTTCAAGGCCGACTCGACCGCCATCGGCGTGCATTCATGCGTGATCATGACGATGGCGACCGGCTCGCCCGAGGCGCGTCCGCGCTGGATCATGCTTTCGATCGACACGCCGGCTTCTGCCAGCCGCCGGGCGATTTCAGCCAGAACCCCCGGCTGGTCGACCACCTGGAAGCGGAGATAGAAGGCCGACGCCCGCGCGTTTTCCGGCGCGGGCACTGCTGTTTCGAGCTGAGCGGCCGGCCGGCCGAAAACCGGTCCAATGGCGCCGCGGGAGATATCCACAAGATCCGCGATGACAGCCGAGGCCGTCGGCGCCTGACCGGCGCCCCGGCCCGCGAAAAAGAATGGTCCCGCTTCGCCTGCATCCACCACGACGGCGTTGAACGCGCCTTCCACATCGGCGAGTGGCGATCCCCGCCTGATCATCGCAGGGTGGACACGCTGATCAATGCCTTCCGGGCCCCGCCGCGCCACGCCAACGAGCTTGATTCTACATCCGAATTCACGCGCAAAAACAATGTCTTCCGTTGTTATGTTGACGATTCCGTTCACGGTCATGTGCTCGCGCGTAGGTCTGGTACCGAAGGCAAGGCTCCCAAGCAGCGCGAGCTTGTGGGCAGTGTCGCCTCCGCCGATATCCAGCTCCGGATCCGCCTCGGCAAAGCCCATGCGTTGCGCGTCCGCAAGCACATCATGGAAAGGCCGTCCGGTCGCTTCCATCTGGGTCAGGATGTAATTGCACGTGCCGTTCAGGATTCCGCGGACGCAGCCCACGCGATGCGCCACCAGGCTCTCGCGTAGCGCCTTGACGATGGGAATTCCGCCTGCAGCTGCGGCCTCGAACTTCAAGGCAACGCCATTCGCTTCCGCGATCACGGCCAGCTCGGCCCCGTGACGCGACAGCAACGCCTTATTGGCCGTGACGACGTGTTTGCCTGCCTCGAGCGCAGTACGGATCAGCTCAACCGCAACGCCAGCTTCCCCGCCCATCAGCTCCACCACCACGTCCGCGTCGGATCGCACGAGAGCCAACGGATCGTCGACCCAGGGCAGCGACGCGATGAAAGGAAGCCGCCGTTTGCGCGGGTCGCGCGCGGACACGGCAGTGAGCACAAAGTCACGACCCGTACGCCCGGCGAAATCTTCTGCCTGCTCGCACAGCACGCGAACCACGCCCGTGCCGACCGTGCCAAGGCCGGCCACGGCGATGCGCAGCGGATTGCCCATCACTCGCCTCTGGAAACGCGCTCGCGCCGTCAGCTCTGGAGATAGATTTCTGCGCGCCGGCTGGTCTGCGTCATGTGATGGACGCCCGACGGAGGATCGCCGACGGCTTCTACCAACACACGGTCGGGAGGCACGCCATCACGGATCAGTTCGCGTGCGACGGCTGTGGCCTGCGCTTCGGATCTTTCGAAGTTGGACGCGAGACTGGCCTGGTGCGACAGCCCGGCCACCGGGCTCGATGAATGACCGACCACACGTACAAATCCTGTTCGGCCATGCGCGTCAAAGGCGCGGGCGGCACGCTGAACACGGTTTCTCGCCGCGTCATTCAGAAGCGTTGTTTCCTGAGTGAATTCAACGACTTCCATGGCGGGGCTCGAAGTCCGATCAAACAGGAAACTGCCCAAAGCGTCTGCCGAGGCCCGGCTCATGGGCAATGGTTCGGTGCGCCCACGCGAATAGCCCACCCGAACCATGCTGGAGTGCGGCTGGGCGAAAGCGAAATGCTGGTGCCGGGCAAAGCCAGCCAGGTGGTGGTGGTGACGGGTAAAGGCCGCCAAATGGTAGCGCCCGGTAGAGGCGGCCAAATGATGGTGTCGCGCGAAGTCAGCCAGATGGTAGTGCCGCCAGAAGGCGCGGCTGGTCTTTGGCTTCCTGTGATGCCGATGCTTCACGGGCGCGACAGCCGCTCCGCCCGACACGCCCGGCGCTGCCGCGGCAGCAGCTGTCTGCTGATATCTCGACAGAATCTGTTGGGGCACGAATTGCGAAACCGACGGATCCAGCGCTGGCGCCTTGGAAGGCGCGAAATTCGCCTGCATGTCGGGTGCCGATGAACCCTGGGTGGTTGCCGTTTCCGGGCTCAATGGCGCCGCGGCAGGAGCCGAAGTGCTTGCCGCATTGACGCTCGCCACCTGACTTGGAGCATCAGCCGGTGCGGCTGAAGTTTCGGCCGCCTGTGGCGCCGGACCTGTCGCCGCGGCATCCTCGGCACCCGCTACCGCGCTCTCGGGACTTCGCGCCGCGGTTGCGGTCTCGGGCGGCGGCGGAGCCGAACCGGCCGCTCCGCTCTGGTCGGGCTGAGGTGTGGGCGCAGTTGGCTGAGAGGCAGCCGTTTCATCCTGCTTCGGCATGGCGGCCGTCGAAGACGAGGCGGCAGCACCTGTATCGGGTGGCGGGGGCGCTGCGGCGGGCGGCGGCGGAGCCACCGCTTCCGTCCCGCCCCGCAATGCATCGGCGCTGTATTGGGCCCCGGCGCGGTCGGCTGCCAGGGAGTCGGCAACCTGGCCCTGTTCCTCGGCCGTCGATGGCGGCGCCGGTTTCGGCGGAATGGCGGCAATATCCGGAGTCTGGCCGGCATTCGCCGGCTGCGAGGTGTCTGACGCGGTTCCGGCATCGGCCGGTTGCGCGCTGTCGGCACCGGCATCGGTGCTTTGGTCGAGGGTGTGGTTTTCGCCGACCCAGGTCGTCGGATCTACCCAGTCGGGAATGCTCGAACAGGCACAGAGCGAGGCGGCAAAGAGAAGGGGCGCGGCTACGCGCGCAAACAGCCTCGCACTCGTGCGCAAAGTCAATGCCATATGTCCCTCCGGAAGAAGGCGCGAACCGGTATGCTCCCGACCGAGTCATACAGGCCGGAGCCGCGCGTTCCAAGTTAAACCGCCCTCTCATCTTTCGAGTCACAGGATTGTCGTGACCGCCGGCTCCGCAGCCGTGCGCGCCTTGCAGCCCGCGACAGCCGCAGAGTATCAAGCGCCCCAACCGGAAAGGAACGCAATGGCCAAGCGCACGACCGCCCGCCCAGCAAAAGAAAATATTCAGGCAGAGCCGGACAGCCGGCCCAAGGCCGCGGCGGCGGCAACGGCCGGGGCGCACGATGAGGAATACCGGATCACCGATCCCGGCGAATTCGCGCGCAACATGGTGCGCGTCGGTATCCAGTCGCAGCGTATGCTGAGCGATTTCCTGAAGAACGAGGCAACGAAGTTCGGCAGCGAGCCGCTGGACCCGCTCAATCTGGCCGGCACGTTCATGGATCTGCTGCGTGGCATGGTCGCGGACCCCGCCACGGTGATGGAGTCGCAGTTCGCACTGTGGCGCGACTATATGGAACTCTGGGAACGCGCCGCGCGGCGGATGATGGGCGGCGAAACCGAGCCCGTTGTTTCGCCCAGGCCGGGCGACAAGCGCTTCAAGGACAAGGACTGGCAGGAAAACCAGGTCTTCGACTTCATCAAACAGTCCTATCTCCTGACCGCGAACTGGCTCCAGAACACGGTCGCGCGCGTGGATGGCCTTGATCCACAATCCCGGAGGCGCATCGAGTTCTATACCAAGCAGTTCGCCGACGCCTTCGCGCCCACGAATTTCGTGCTCACCAACCCCGAGGTCCTGCGCGCCACCCTCCAGTCAAACGGCGAAAATCTCGTGCGGGGCCTCAAAAACCTGCTCGAGGACCTGGATCGCGGCCGCGGACAATTGTCGATTCGGCAGTCGACGGACGCCTTCAAGGTCGGCGAGAACATCGCCACCGCGCCCGGCAAGGTGATCTTCCGCAACGCGCTGATCGAGCTGATCCAGTACGCCCCTGCGACGAAGGAGGTGTACGAACGGCCCCTGCTGATCTTCCCGCCCTGGATCAACAAATTCTACATTCTCGACCTGAGGCCGGAGAATTCATTTATCCGCTGGAGCGTCGCCCAGGGCTACACCGTGTTCGTGGCATCCTGGGTGAATCCGGACAGGCGGCTCGCCAAGAAGATGTTCGAAGACTACATGCGCGAAGGGATTTTCGCGGGGCTCGATGCCGTGGAGCAGGCCACGGGCGTCAAGAATCCCAACGTCATCGGCTATTGCATCGGCGGAACGCTGCTCGCGGCAACCCTGGCCTACATGGCCGCCAAAAACGATCACCGCGTCCATTCGGCGACCTTTTTTGCCGCGCAGGCCGACTTCAGCGAAGCGGGCGATCTCCAGATATTCATTGACGACGTGCAGCTCGAAGCTCTTGAGGAGCAGATGCAGGCTTCGGGCGGCGTGCTCGAAGGCAGCCGCATGGCCACGACTTTCAACATGCTGCGCGCCAATGATCTCATCTGGTCGTTCGTCGTCAATAATTATCTGCTCGGCCGGGATCCCGTGCCCTTCGATCTGCTCTACTGGAATTCGGACACGACGCGGATGCCCGAGGCCACGCATCTGTTCTATCTGCGCAAGTTCTACCAGGAAAACGCGCTGGCCAGGGGCAATCTCGAACTGGGGGGAATCCGGCTCGACCTGTCGAAAGTGAAAGTGCCGATGTATCTGCAATCCGCGAAGGAAGATCACATCGCGCCGTACCGCTCGGTTTACAAGACGACCCAGCTCGTGCGCGGGCCGGTGCGCTTCATTCTCGCCGGTTCCGGCCACATCGCCGGCGTGATCAATCCCCCTGCCGCCCACAAATATCAGCACTGGACAAACGAGAGGCTGCCACCGAAAGTCGAGGACTGGCTCGCCGGCGCGACGGAGCATCCCGGCTCGTGGTGGCCGGATTGGGAGAAGTGGCTGGCGCCGCTTTCCGGCAGGAAGATCCCTGCCCGCGTGCCCGGCGATGGCAAGCTGAAGCCGCTCTGCGACGCGCCGGGCACTTACGTGAAGGTCAAGGCGGAGTAGACTCGGGACGGCGGTCCTGCGTGCTTCGACAAGCCCAGCATGAAGGGGACCTTATCGCCATCGGCATCGGAGCAAATCTTCGTTTACATGCTTCGATGAGGTGACGGTTCGTATTATGTCGGCTTGACGCGCAGCGGTCTCGACAAGAGAGTCGGTGAACACGCTTCGGGCAAGTTCAAGGGGTACACTTTTTGGCGCAGGCCGGTTGAACTCGTCTGGTCACAGGAATTCCAGCGCCTGAAAGGCTGGCGACGAGAGAAGAAAGAAGCAATTATCCGCGGCGATTGCGAGGCTCTGATCGAACTCTCGCGCACAGCCAAATCCAACCGGTGCTGATGGCAGAAAAACTCCCCTCATGCTGAGCCTGTCGAAGCACGCACGGCGGGCCTCCAATCTTCTTTCATCGCCCCGGCCACCGCGAGGCTACCTGCGTCCCCGCGGGCTTCGAGGCCGGCAATCACGCCCGCGATATTGCCGGGCGCCTTGTCCTGCGACAGCTTGAATTTTCCTTCGAGCGTTTCGAGCGCGACCGTGAATCCGCGGATGCCCCTCAAAAGTGCTGTGATGCGCTCCTCGCCGATCTTGTCCAGCGTCCATGGTATCTTGGGACGGAGCTTCTCCTCCTGCGTCGAGGAAAGATCGACCAGCAACCGGCGCAGTCCGGACTCGTCCAGCCGGTGCAGGCGGCCCGCGCCTTCCACGGCGATGTAATTCCATGTGGGAACGGAGCCCTTCGTCTCGTACCAGTCCGGCGAGACATAGGCGTCGGGCCCGAGGAAACCCAGACGCACCTCCGCGTCGTCCAGTTCCGCGATCGGATTGCCGCGCGCCAGATGAAATCGCAGGGCGCCGCGGGCTCCGGGCTCAGTATCAATGGCCATGGGCGCGTAGGCGAAATGCAGCCGGCCCTTTACGATCGCCGCGATCGTGGCGAAGCTGCGTTCCCGCATGATGCCATGCAGCACCGCGATATCGTCGACCACATTGACCTTGGGCCGGTACATCAACGCAATCCTGTCGTCTCGGGCACGCCAAGCATCAGGTTCAGATTTTGCACCCCCGCACCGCCCGCGCCTTTGCCGAGATTGTCGAGCGCGGCCACCAGCCGCACCTGACCGATCGTTTCGTTGCCGAACACGAAGAGCTTCATGCGGTCCGAATCCTTCATCAATTCCGCATCGAGCGTAGCGGGCGCTCCATCGACCGCCAGGACCTCCACCAGCGCCTCGCGGGCATAGGCAGCTGCAAGAACATCGAAAATGTCGGAAACACCCGGCCGTCCGGGAAGTGCCCAGAGCTGGAGCGGAACTTCGACGAGCATGCCGCGATAAAATCGTCCGACAAGCGGCATAAAAACCGGCGGATGCGCGAGACCTCCGTGGATCTGCATTTCCGGGATGTGCTTGTGCGAGAGCGCCAGCGCGTAGGTGCGGACGACTGCCCGCGTGAAACACGGCGACGCGTCGTCTTCGAACTCCTCGATCATGGCCTTGCCGCCGCCGGAATAGCCCGAGACAGCATTCACCGTCAGCGGGTAATCGGCCGGAACGACCCCCGCCCGCACCAAGGGACGAACGAGCGCGAGGAAGCCCGTCGGATAACAACCCGGGTTGGAGACATGCCGTGCGGCAGCGATCACTTCCCGCCGGCCGGATTCCAGCTCCGCAAAGCCATAAACCCACCCCGGCGCCGCGCGATGGGCAGTAGAGGCGTCGAGCACGCGGACAGCGGGATTCCGGATGGAGGCCACCGATTCGCGAGCGGCTTCATCGGGAAGGCAAAGAATGGCGATGTCTGCTTCATTCAAAACACGAGAACGTGCCGCCAAATCCTTGCGATCATTGCCGGAAAGCGAAATTAATTCAATGTCTGACCGCCCCGCGAGACGCTCGCGGATCTCCAGCCCGGTCGTCCCTGCCGCGCCGTCTACATATATGATAGGCTTCAAGATCCTGTCCCGCTTGACAGCTTCAAGAGCAGCCCCTTAGCTGATTTTGGCGGCCGATTGTCGGGAAATCGGCCGCGGACGGAATTCGCCGCGGATTTCGGTCCCTCTACTCCCGCACAGGGGAGCAGGCGGCGCGGCCTGCAAGGAGGATGCGATGGATCAGCTGGATTTCAACAAGATTTGGCAGAATTTCACGAACACGATCTCCGGTCACTACAGTGATTTCAGCGGCCGCGTCGGCCGGCCGCAGTTCTGGTACTATATCGGTGTCTATGTGGTGCTTGGAGTCCTCGTCAGCGTGGTCGGCAACATCACCTTTACGGGCAGCGGCTTGAGGGCACTCTATGCCCTCGCGTTGCTGCTGCCGACGCTTGGCATTACGGCGCGCCGGCTGCACGACATGGGCCGTACCGCGAGCTGGACACTGTTGCTTGCCGTTCCCTGGGTGCTTTCAATAGTGATGGGGCTGCTGACGTTCCTGAGCTTCGCCACCTTCGGTCTTTTCGGGATTCTGTTCGTGTTCTGGCCGATCATGGGACTCGTTTCGCTGGCCGCCATCGTCCTTCTCATCTACTTCTGCGTGCAGCCCGGAACGCCCGGACCGAACGAATACGGCGCCGTGCCACCCGAGTGGACGCCGCACAGGCCGCCGGCAACACCGGTGACCCCGCCACCGTCTGCGGCTGCGTAAAATTCACGGAAGCGGAGCCGCAGGCCAGGTGCCCGCGCTCCGACTAACGCTTCGAGAACTGGAAGCTGCGGCGGGCCTTGGGGTGGCCGTATTTCTTGCGCTCGACCACGCGCGGATCGCGGGTGAGAAAGCCGCCCTGCTTCAGCACGGGACGCAGGGTGCTTTCATATTCCACCAGCGCCTTGGAGATTCCGTGGCGGACGGCGCCGGCCTGGCCGGACAAGCCGCCGCCCGCGACCGTGCAGACCACATCGAACTGGCCGTCGCGGCTGGCGGCGATCAGCGGCTGGCGCAGGATCATGCGCAGCACCGGCCGCGCGAAATAGATTTTCTCTTCCTTGCCGTTGACTTCGATGCGGCCGCGGCCCGGCTTGATCCAGACGCGCGCGACCGCATTCTTGCGTTTGCCGGTGGCGTAGGCGCGGCCCTTGGAATCGCGGCTGTTCTGCGCCCGCTCGCGCGTGTCCGTCGCGGTTTCGGCCGGTTTCGCCTTGATCAGCGTCGATTTAAGATCGCCGAAGCTCTTGACATCTTCCGACATGGTCAGACCGCCTTGCGATAGTTGGTGTTCTTGGGATTGAGGGCGCCGATATCCACGGACTCGGGCTGCTGCGCCTCGTGGGGATGTTCGGGCCCTGGATAGACCCGGAGATTGGAAAGCTGGCGCCGTCCGAGCGGTCCGCGCGGCAGCATTCGCTCGACCGCCTTCTCGACCACCCGCTCGGGAAAGCGCCCGTTGATGATCTCGCCGGCCGTACGTTCCTTGATGCCGCCGATATAGCCGGTGTGCCAGTGGTAGACTTTCTTCTTCAGCTTGTCTCCCGTGAGCAGGACCTTCGCCGCATTGACCACGATGACATTGTCGCCACAGTCCATATGCGGCGTGAAACTGGGCTTGTGCTTGCCCCGCAGGCGCAGGGCAATGAGGCAAGCCAGCCGTCCAACGACAAGCCCGGCCGCGTCGATGACGACCCATTTCTTCTCGATCTCGGACGGCTTGGCCGAGTAGGTTTTCATACGGACGCTCCAGTGAATGGCCGGAAAGCGCGCGTCTATCAGCAAAACTCGCGGCAGGTCAAGCAATTCTACCCGATTTTGCTGGAATTTCTTGATACGGTAACATGTTACCGTATGACTGATGACTTTTCCACCCAACTCTGTAGATTCCCCGTGATGACTGCTCCCTACTCCGAAACGCTGGTGCTCGCCGTACCTCACGGTCCCATTCTGCGCCTGGCCCTGAACCGACCCGGCGCCCGCAATGCGCTGAGCGAAGCGCTCATGGCAGCGCTGCAGCAGATGCTGGATGCGGCGACACGGGACCGCGGCATTCGCGTGATCGTGCTGGCCGCCGAAGGTCCCGCATTCTGTTCCGGGCACGATTTGAAGGAGATGGCGTCGCAGCGCCGCAACAACGACGCGGGACGGGCTGCTTTTTCAAGGCTGTTCGCGCAGTGCTCGCAATTGATGCAAACGATCGTGCGGCATCCCAAGCCGGTGATCGCCGAGGTGCATGGCATCGCCACCGCGGCGGGCTGCCAGCTTGTCGCGAGCTGCGACCTTGCAATCGCTTCGACAGAGGCACGCTTCGCGACGCCGGGGGTGAATATCGGCCTGTTCTGTTCGACGCCGATGGTGGCGCTGTCGCGCAACGTTGCCCGCAAGCAGGCGATGGAAATGCTGTTGACGGGCGAGATGGTCGGCGCCGAGGAGGCGTGCCGCATGGGCCTCGTCAATCGCGTGGTCGCGCCGGATGCGCTGGAAGCCGAGACGATGAAGCTGGCACGGCTGATTGCGGAAAAGCCTGTGCAAACGGTCAAAACCGGCAAGGAAGCCTTCTACCGCCAGCTCGAAATGCCGCTCGCCGACGCCTATGCCTATGCAAGCGAGGTGATGACCATGAACATGCTTGCTGCAGAGGCCGAGGAAGGCATCGGCGCGTTCATCGACAAGCGCCCGCCCAAATGGCCGGAGTGATAATAGGATTGGTCCAACAGTCTGCGTGCTTCGACAGGCTCAGCATGAGGGAAGTTTTTGTGCCATCAGCGATAATGCAAATACGTATCTCCTTCATGCTGTGCCTGTCGAAGCACGCATACCGTTCGTGCAAGCCGGCGGCATAACAAATGCGCCAATATTCCGACGATTTCATCCGCGGCATCCTGCGCTCCACCAGGGCCATCGCCATGGTGGGCGCAAGCGGCAATGAGATGCGGCCGAGCTATTTTGCGATGAAATATCTGCTCGACAAGGGTTTCGTCATCCGCCCGGTCAATCCGGCGCTCGCCGGCAGGGACATCCTCGGACAGAAGGTTTATGCGTCGCTCGGTGAGGTTCCGCCGCCGGTCGACCTGGTCGATATCTTCCGTGCTTCCGACGCGGCTCCCGGCATCGTGCGCGAAGCTCTGGCGGAGAAGGACCGCCTCGGAATCAAGACAATCTGGATGCAGCTCAGTGTCGTCAATGAGGAAGCCGCGGCGCTTGCGCGCGAGGCGGGACTGAACGTCGTCATGGACCGCTGCCCCAAGATCGAATATGGTCGGCTCTCGGGCGAAATCAGCTGGATGGGAATCAACCGCAAGCTGATCGACAACAGGAAGCCGCTTCTGTTCTCGAAGGGCGGCGCGCTCAAGCGGGGCTGACAACTCACAGGAGCAAGGCATGAGCGAATATGGTTTCAACACGCTGAGCGTGCATGCGGGCGCGCAACCGGATCCGGCGACGGGGGCACGCGCCACGCCCATCTATCAGACCACGTCCTTCGTATTCGAGAATGCCGATCACGCCGCTGCGCTGTTCAATCTCCAGGTCTTCGGCAACATCTACTCGCGCATCATGAATCCGACCAATGCGGTGCTGGAGGAGCGCATCGCGGCGCTGGAGGGCGGGCGCGCGGGGCTTGCGGTTGCCTCAGGTCACGCCGCGCAGTTCATCGTGCTGCACACGCTGATGCAGCCCGGCGACGAGATCGTCGCGGCGCGCCAGCTCTACGGCGGTTCGATCAATCAGTTCAGCCATGGCTTTGCGAAATTCGACTGGCATGTGAAGTGGGCCGACACGCGCGATCCGGAGTCCTTCCGCTCCGCACTCTCGCCGCGAACGAAGGCGATCTTCGTCGAAAGCATCGCCAATCCCGGCGGCATCGTCACCGACATCGAAGCGGTGGCCGGCGTCGCGAAACAGGCGGGCGTGCCGCTGATCGTGGATAATACGCTCGCCTCGCCCTATCTGATCCGCCCCCTCGAATGGGGCGCCGACATCGTCGTGCACTCGGCGACCAAATTTCTTGGCGGCCACGGCAATTCGATCGCGGGACTGATTGTCGATGGCGGAAAATTCGACTGGGGCAAGGATGGCAAATATCCGTCGCTCTCGGAGCCCTGCCCGTCCTACCACGGCATGCGCCTGTGGGAGACGTTCGGCGACATGGCGTTCGCGATCGCCTGCCGCGTATTGGGCCTGCGCGACCTTGGACCGGCGCTGTCGCCCATGAATGCCTTCCTCGTGCTCACGGGAATCGAGACCCTCCCCTTGCGCATGCAGCGTCATTGCGACAATGCGCTTGCGGTCGCGCGCTGGCTGAAACAGCATCCAAAGGTTGCCTGGGTGAGCTATGCGGGACTGGAGGATGATCCTTCGCATGGCCTGCAGCGGACCTATTCGCCCAAGGGCGCGGGCGCGGTGTTCACCTTCGGCGTGAAGGACGGATACGAAGCCGGCATGGGCCTCGTCAACGGCGTCAAGCTCTTCAGTCACCTCGCCAATGTCGGCGACACCCGCAGCCTGATCATCCATCCCGCCTCCACGACCCACCGGCAACTCGACGACGACCAGAAGAAAGCCGCCGGAGCCAGCCCCGATGTCGTGCGCGTCTCGATCGGCATCGAAAACGCGGAAGACATCATCGCCGACCTCGACCAGGCTCTCGCGGGGAGCGGGTGAACTACCGAGGGTGATCACCCATGGACAATTGCAGCGCCGCGGCACCCGAAATTTCATACGCATTCCATAATGCGGCGGCGAAGACGGCGACGGCGGCGGCCTGATGCAGAGCGGCTAGCGCCAGCGGTACCTGGTTGAGCAGGGTCGCAATTCCGAGCACGACCTGGACAAGCACAATTGCAACGAGGGCGTTGCTCGTCGTTCGTGCGCGGCCCTGAACATCTGCGCGACGAACAGCGATCCATAGCCCCACGGCGGCGGCGACAACACCGTAGGCCACCATGCGGTGATCGAATTGCGCGAGCCCCGGATTGTCCAGGAAATTCGTCCACCACGGATGGGCGGCGAACGCATCCTCCGGAAGCAGCCGGCCATTCATCGACGGCCATGTGTTGTAAATCAGTCCGGCATGCAATCCAGCGACGACCGCGCCAAGCAGCATCTGTACGTACACGATTGCGACCAGACCCCAGGCCAACGCCGTGAGCTTTCGCCCTGCACCGGCGCGCGATACCGGACGCAAATATTCCATCGCCGTCCATAAGAGCGCGCCCAGGAGAAGGATCGCGACGCCGAGATGGATCGCCAGACGGTACTGGCTGACCGACACGCGTGTTTCCAACCCGCTCTGCACCATCCACCAGCCCACCGCGCCCTGCAGGCCCCCGAGTGCGAACAAGACGAGCATGCGTGGCCACTGCTGGCGCGGAATCGCGCCTGTCGCCGCGAAGCCGATGAAAGGCAGCAGGAAAGCCGCGCCGACGAGTCGTCCCAGCAGCCGGTGCGCCCACTCCCACCAGTAGATCGATTTGAATTCGCCAAGCGTCATGCCGCGATTTTCAAAACGGTACTGCGGTATCTTTTGATAGTTCGAGAACTCGGCCTGCCAGGCCTGTTCGGTCAGCGGGGGAACGACGCCGGTCACCGGATTCCATTCGGTGATGGAGAGGCCCGAACCGGTGAGCCTCGTCAATCCGCCGAGAGTCACCATCGCGGCAACCAGCAGCGCGACGCCGAACAGCCACCATCCGACCGCTCGGCGAGCGGGCGCCTGCACTTCCAGCCTGGCAGCGGCTACTGTCATCAGCGCGCCGGTGTTAGCGGCTGCGTCTGCAAAGGTCCATGCGCCCGCGACACGATGCCCGACCCGGCGGGGGCCGATTCGAGTCGGCCCGGCATGCTACATTCGGGGTGCGCCTTCGCTGGAACCGCATGACGCCTCATTCGAAAAAACTGATCGGCACGATCGTGATTCTGCTCTGGCTGCCGCTTTATGCGCTGATCGCGATGAGCGTCGGCGTGCGGGTGCTCCCGCATGCGGCCTGGTTCGCGGCAGTCCTCTATTACGCGCTGGCGGGGACGCTCTGGATCATCCCGATCGGCCTGATGCTGCCGTGGATGCACCGGGAGAGGACGGGCGGACAGATCAGCTGATGCCGGTCTCGTTCGGCCTGGTCTGGAGCTGCACGAAATTGGGCAGACCCATCTGTTCGATCAGGCGGAACTGGGTTTGCAGCCAGTCGATGTGTTCTTCCTCGCTCTCGAGGATGTCCACGAACAGTTCGCGCGAGACGTAGTCCCCGACGCGCTCGCACAGCGCGATGGCGCCGTGAAGATCGGGAAGTGAATCCTGCTCGAGCCTGAGATCGCATTCAAGCACGTCCTTTACGCTTTCCCCGACAAAAAGCTTTCCGAGATGCTGCAGATTGGGAAGCCCGCCAAGGAAAAGGATGCGGCGGATCAGCCGGTCCGCGTGTTTCATTTCATCGACGGATTCTTCGTACTCCGCCTTTGCAAGAGTGGACAGGCCCCAATCTGCCAGCATGCGCGAATGGAGGAAGTACTGATTGATGGCCGTGAGTTCGTTCTTGAGGACCGTGTTGAGGGCGCGTATCACGTCGGGATTGCCGGGCAGTGAAGCCCGGGGCGCGGGCCCCGTCGCCTGATTTAGGCCGCCGTCGGAAGCTGCTTCGCCGCGTTCGCCTCGTCCAGCATGTCTTCGATCGTTTCCTGGCATCGGCCGCAATTCCTCTCCACCCCGCACCCAGCATAGACCTGATCGGGGGTTCCGGCGCCAGCGTCGATTGCCGCCCACACCCTGGACTCGCCAAGCCGATTGCACACGCACACGATCATCAGTGACCAAACCCGGGTATCTGGCTTCTCACATAATCGAGTTGCGACTAATTGTCAATCTCAATACCCGTCAGGCACCAGAATGGCGCGCCTCAAATTGCCAGCGCAAGGGGCGCCGGCTCTGCTTTAGCTCCGCAGATCGAAGCCGCAATGGGGACAGGAGTCGGACCGGAATTCGCGGGCCACTTCCGAAAGACCCAGCAGGTGATGGCACTTGGGGCATCGCAGCAGCGCCATGCTGAACACGCAGACGAGACTGATGGAGATGCCTGTCAGCGCCGAGATTTGGCTCCAGTCGGGAGGAACGATTCGCGTCAGGGCCAGTCCCGCCGGCGCCGCGATGACGGCCAGGACAAGGAGCGCCTGAAATTTTCGCAAAGTACTCACTGAGGCTGACCAGCACCTGGTGACGGGATCCGTTCCAAGCTTGCGAAGATAGCTGCATTCCGACGGCGGCACATGCGCGGTTTTGTGGCAGCCGAATGTTTTTTTGCCGCAGTGCAAGCCGGCTTCGGCACGAAGGGATGGCCCTACGCGCCCAGGCTCCGTCCGATGGCGAGATACTTGTCGCGGCGCTGCTGGCGGACCTGTGGCGGCGAAAGCCCGTCCAGTTCGCCCAGGGCCCTGGCGAGCGTCTCGCCCACGGCATTGATCGCTTCCGTCGGCGAGCGATGCGCCCCGCCTACGGGCTCGGGCACGATTCCGTCGATCACTTTGAGTTCAAGCAGGTCCTGGGCTGTGATGCGCATGGCCGCCGCGGCCTCCTGCGTCTTGTCGGCGCTACGCCACAGGATCGACGCGCAGCCCTCCGGCGAAATGACGGCATAAATCGCGTGCTCCAGCATATAGACGCGGTTTGCCACCGCGATGCCGAGCGCCCCCCCGGACATGCCCTCGCCAATGATCACGGTGACGAACGGCACACCCAGGGCAAGGCAGGCTTCCGTTGCGCGCGCAATCGCTTCGGCCTGCCCGCGCTCCTCGGCACCTATCCCCGGATAGGCGCCCGGTGTGTCGGCGAAGGAGATCACCGGCAATTCGAACCGCTCGGCGAGAGCAAACAGCCGCTGGACCTTGCGATAGCCCTCCGGCCGCGCCATGCCGAAATTGCGCGCCAGCCGGCTTGTCGTGTCGTTGCCCTTTTCCTGGCCGACAACGGCGACCGCACGCCCCCGGAACCGACCAAGGCCGGACACGACCGCATGATCTTCGGCAAACAGACGATCGCCGGCCAGCGGCGTGAATTCCTCGATCAGCGCAGAGGCGTAGTCGCAAAAATGGGGCCGGCCGGGATGCCGCGCCACCTGCGCTTTCTGCCAGGGCGTGAGTCTGGCGTAGGTCTCGCTTACCAGATTCCGTGTCCTCGCCTGCAGACGCGAGACTTCCTCGCCGATCTGCATGGCGGAGTCTTTGGCGGCGAGCTGCCTGAGCTCTTCGATCTTTCCTTCCAGTTCGGCGATCGGCCGTTCGAAATCGAGATAGGTGTGCATGGCCGGGCTCAACTTCGCTCGCGTACCATCTGCATCTGGCCGACGATGATCTCCGCCTGGCGAATCGAGGCGGCGTCGATCAGAACACCCTTGAGAGCCACAGCGCCGAACCCTTTCGCGTGCGCCTCCCGCAGCGCCGCAAGGATGGCTTCCGCGCGCTGCACTTCTGCTGCCGGGGGTGTGAAGATTTCGTTGGCCAGCGCAACTTGGCTCGGATGGATCGCCCATTTGCCTTCGCATCCGAGAATGGCTGTGCGCCTGGCCTGCACACGAAATCCCTCGGCGTCGGAATAATCGCCGAAGGGGCCGTCGATGGGCACGATTCCATGCGCCCGCGCGGCCTGCGCCAGCCGGAACAACGGATAATGCCAGAGGTCATTCCAGTGGCGCTCGCGTTCGGCGCCGTCGGTCAGCATCGCATAATCCGCATTGCCGCCGCCGATGTTCGTGGTGCGCATATTCTGCGACGCGGCGTAGTCGGCAGCCCCGAAATGCAGGCTTTCGAGTCTCGAAGACGCGCCTGCGATCATGTCGATGTTCGTAAGGCCCGCAACGGTTTCGATGATTGCTTCAAGGCCGATGTGCTTGCGGCGGCCAACCGCGTGCGACGCCTGGGTGGTCAGCATGTCGATCGCGTAAACGTCCGACGCATTGCCGACCTTCGGGATCATGATCGCATCGAGCCGCTCACCGCCGCGTTCCACGAGCGCCAGCACGTCGCGATAGCACCAATGCGTATCCAGCCCGTTGATGCGCGCCGTCACGAGCTTGTCTCTCCAGTCGACATCGTGAAGCGCAGCTACGACGTTGTCGCGCGCGCCGTCCTTGTCAGCGGGCGCCACTGAGTCTTCGAGGTCGAGGCAGACGACATCGGCCGCCCCGGCCGCAGCCTTCTCGAACAGCGCCGGGCGCGAACCGGGCACGAACAGCTTGGAGCGATAGAGCCTCGGCGGCACCCGCCGCGCAGCCTGCATAAAACTCACGGCAAATCCTCGGTCATTCTATCTCAAAGACTTGTTCCACCGCGTACTGCACGTCAACGCTTCGCCGGCCGGCTCTTTTTTCCTCCCCCAGCATGGGGGAGGTGGCCCGAAGGGCCGGAGGGGGAAGTGGATGCCGCACGCGACGTCCCCCTCCGCCTCGCTACGCCCGGCACCTCCCCCATGCCAAGGGAGGAAAGCGATGCATCGCTTGGCGAACCGACGATACTTCTTCGCGCCAGGGGGTGTGCGGCGGTCACTGTCGCTTTCAGGCGCTCGCTTGCAACGTGGGTGTAGATTTGCGTGGTGGCGATTTCGGCGTGTCCGAGCAGGGTCTGGACGCTGCGAAGATCGGCGCCGCCTTCCACCAGATGCGTCGCGAAGGCATGGCGCATGACATGGGGCGACAGTCTTTCGGGGTCGATGCCGGCCTTCAGGGCAAGCGCCTTCAACAGCTGGTGGCAGCGCCGGCGCGTCAGATGACCCTGCCGCCCGGACGAGGGAAACAGATAGCGGCTATTGCCGCGCGCGGCCTCCGGTTCGAATTCCGCGCGCACGTCCAGCCAAGCGGCGAGAGCCTGGCGCGCAGCGGGATTGACCGGCACGAGCCTTTCCTTTCCGCCCTTCCCCTTGACGAAAAAGAAGCCGTCGCGGCTGCGCGCGGCGGAGACCGGCAACGTCACGAGCTCCGATACCCGCAGGCCCGCGGCGTAAAGAATTTCGATCATGCACAGGAGACGAAGCCCCTCCGGAGAAGCTGCGGCCTCGTTGCGCGCCGCATCGATCAGTGCCTCCACTTCCCCGTGGGACAGGATTTTCGGCAGCGCCTGCGCGCGCCTGGGCGATTCGATTGCGGAGGTGGGGTCATCGTCGCGCCAGCCTTCCGCATAGAGAAAGCCGTAATATTGGCGCAGCGCCGACAACCGCCGCGCCTGCGAGCTGGGCGCGCCGCCCTTCGCGGCGAGATGGCCCAGATATCGCCGCAGCTGCTCGCGCGACGCGGTCTGCGCCGACGAGCCTGTACGCGCAAGCCAGGACTCGAAGGCCACAAGATCGCGGCGATAGGCGTCGAGCGTGTTGTGGCTGCAGCCGCGTTCGGCCACCATCATGTCGAGAAATGCCTCGATGCTCACGGCTTCGCCCCTGGCGTCCTGCAGGCTTGGGTGCTCAACCCGAAAAACGACTGTTCGGCACCGCCTGTTGGTAGGTCCGGTGCGGAGGAGCGATTGTCCCGGCGTAAATCGCCAGCGCGGCCGCACCCAGGACCAGCAGCACCAGGACTGCGATCGCGATTCTCAGGCCCCAACTCATGTCACACCCGTCCAAGACTGCCGGCCCGTTTTGCGCAAGCTCGAAGGGGAAAGTAAAGACGATTGCTGGCGACCCGCCCCGGGCGCGTGTATGGCGTGGCAATGTTCAGCTTGAAGCGCACTGTCGCCCTTGTCGGAATGATGGGTGCAGGCAAAAGTTCGGTTGGGCGCAGGCTCGCCTGCCGTCTCGCAGTGCCCTTTTGCGATGCGGATTCGGAGATCGAGATCGCGGCCGGCTGTTCCATCGTCGGGATTTTCGACCGGTTCGGCGAAACAGCGTTCCGCGAAGGCGAGCGAAGGGTCATCCTGCGGCTCCTGCATGAGCCGCCGCACATATTGGCTACAGGGGGGGGGGCACTGCTTGACCCCATGACACGGGAGCAGATCGCGAAAGACGCCATATCCGTCTGGCTGCGGGCGCCGCTCGAACTGCTGGTGACCCGCGTTGCGCGGCGCGACACGAGGCCGCTCCTCCGCCATGGCGAACGCAGCGAAACGATGGAACGTCTCCTTGCCGAACGCGAACCGTTCTATGCCCAGGCGGAAATCGTGGTCGATGTCGATAATGGTCCGCATGGGATTGCCGTTGAACGCATCGTCGCCGGGCTGAAGGCAACCGGCGTACTGGAGACAGCATGAGCGACCAGATCGATGTCGCTCTGCGCGAACGCAGTTACCGCATTCACGTCGGCGGCGGCGTGATCGCGAATGCCCCCGCGTTTCTCGCGCCCTTCGTGCGGGGTGCCATTGCCGTGGTGACCGACAGCAATGTCGCCGCAGTCCATCTCCAGCCGTTTCTGGAGGTGCTGCGCGGCAGCGGCATCGAAACCCGGTCGATTGTGCTCGATCCCGGCGAACAGGCGAAGAGCTTCCGGGGCCTGGAAAATCTGATCGACCAACTGCTGGACAGCGGCATCGACCGTTCCGGACTTGTGGTGGCGCTGGGTGGAGGGGTCATCGGCGACCTCGCCGGTTTCGCGGCCGGCGTGCACAAGCGGGGGATCGCGCATGCCCAAATCCCCACCACCTTGCTGGCCCAGGTGGATTCATCCGTAGGCGGGAAAACGGCCATCAACACCAGCCGGGGCAAGAATCTCGTCGGCCTGTTCCATCAGCCCGCCGTGGTGATCGCCGATACGGACCTCCTGCGCACACTGCCGCGGCGCGAATTGATCGCGGGTTACGCCGAAGTGGCAAAATACGGCGCTTTGGGCGATGCGGACTTCCTGGCATGGCTCGAGAACCATGGGGCGAATGCGCTGGAGGGGGATTCCGGCGCGCTGGCCCGCATGGTTGCGCACGCCTGCCGCATGAAGGCCGCAATTGTCAGTCGGGACGAGCGCGAAACGGGAGACCGCGCGCTTCTCAATCTCGGCCACACCTTCGGCCACGCGCTCGAGGCGGCCACCGGATATTCCGACCGTCTGTTTCACGGCGAGGCCGTTTCCATCGGAATGGTGCTGGCGCTGCAGCTGTCGGCGCAGTTGGGCTACGCGCCGGTCTCGGATGTCGACCGGCTGGAGCGCCATCTGCACAGCGTTTCCCTGCCTGTCCGGATTGCCGACATCGCCGGGGCGCGACCGGACGTCGAGACCCTGATGTCCCACATGATGCACGACAAGAAGCTGAAAGACGGCCGACTCAACTTCGTCCTGGTCCGCGGCCTTGGCCAGGCGTTCGTGACAGATGCGGTACCTGTCGAAATCCTGCGCGCGCTGCTTGCCGAGTAATCTTTCCTGCCCCATGTGCCGGGCTGGAAACCTGTGTGCAAAAAAGAGGCTATGATGCCTCGATCGAAGCGCCAAAGGATACCGGCATGGCCAGCTTTCTCGCCGCGGGCATCGGCATCATCATTGTACTACTCGCGATTTCGGCGTTTCTTTCCGGCTCGGAGACCGCGCTGACGGCGGTCTCGCCGGCGACCATGCATCGCCTGGAACAGCGCAATTCCCGCGCCGCGCGCAGCGTCAACGCGCTGTTGTCGGATCGCGAGCGGATGATCGGCGCCATCCTGCTGGGCAACACCTTCATCAACATCCTTGTCTCCTCGCTTGCGACCTCGCTGCTCGCGGCGCGCTATGGCAGCACGGCGGTGGTGATTACCACTGTCGTGATGACTTTCGTCGTACTGGTTTTTGCCGAGGTTCTGCCCAAAACGCTGGCCATCGCGCGCACCGACCGTTTCGCGCTGGAGGTCGGCCGGATTCTTTTGCCCGTGGTGAAGCTTCTCGCGCCCGTGGTGGGCGCCGTGCAGTTCCTGGTCTGGCGGCTCCTCGGTCTGTTCGGGGTCCGCGAAGAATGCGCGGGCAGTCCGGTTTTGCCGCCGCATGAGGAAATCCGCGGCGCCGTGGAACTCGCGCACCGGGAAGGCGGCGTGCAGCGAGAGCATCGCGATATGTTGGGCGGCATTCTGGACCTGAGGGAATTGTCGATCGGCGACGTCGCGATTCATCGCAAGAACATGGCAGCCATCGACGCCGACCAGCCGCCGGCCGAACTCTTCGACACCCTGATGGCCGCCAATCACACCCGCGTCCCGGTGTGGCGGGAAACGACAGACAACATCATCGGCGTGCTTCGTACCAAGGACGTCATGCGCGAGCTTGCGCGCCGTCACGGCCAGTTTGCGGGATGGGACATTCTGGCGCTCATGGAAGAGCCCTGGTTCGTGCCGGACACGACCACGCTGGAAGAGCAAATCCGCGCCTTCCGGCAGCAGCGCCGACATTTCGCCCTGGTGGTCGACGAATACGGCGCATTGCAGGGCGTGATCACCCTCACCGACATCGTCGAGGAAATTCTGGGCCGTATTCCGGACGAACGCGCGAGCGGCGAACCCGCCGACATTCGCCCACAGGCCGACGGATCATTCCTCGTCCAGGGCACGACGCCCATCCGTGATCTCAACAGGGTATTGGACTGGCGGCTACCCGACGAGGAGGCGACGACGATTGCCGGACTTGTCATTCACGAGGCGCGGACGATTCCGGAGATCGGGCAGCGATTCGCGTTCTACGGTTTCAAGTTCGAAATTCTGCGCCGCCAGCGCAATCAGATCACGCTCCTGCGCGTGACGCCCCCTCCCCGTCTGGAACACGCCACCGCCGCATCGTAAAGTTTCACGCGGAACCGCTTTCCTCCCCCAACGTGGGGGAGGAAAATCAAACACGCTAATGATTACCTGTTTTTTGTGTTTCTTCCGGCGCGCGGGCGTCGATGGAGAGGGCATGCACACGGGTGCGCATTTCTTCGGAGAGAATTTCGTGAATGCGTCGCTGCCGTGCGACCCGGCTCAATCCCTCGAATGCGCGCGAGACGATGTGCACGCGAAAATGCGTCTCGCCCCCGGGTCTGGCGCCCGCATGGCCTGCGTGTCGCGCACTTTCGTCCTCTATCAGGAGTTCTATCGGCGCAAGGGATGCGGTGAGTTTCCGGCGCATATCGTCGGCGATGGTCATGCCTGCCTGTCCATGTCGCGGCGGGATGTCAAGCGTTTCGTTTTCTTGTTTTTTCACATCCCCGTCCCATAATCCAGCCATGAGCACGGCAGACTACCGGCCCCGTTTCGGCAAGGATATCCGCATCAAACCGGATGCGCCCGTGCGCGTGCAGGCGCCGCGGCCCTGCTGCAGCCCGGGGTGCGCCGGAGAAGGATCGTATCGCGTGCCGAAGTCGCGTCACCGGCTGGACGAGCATCTCTGGTTCTGCCTGGAACACGCGCGCCGGCACAACGAGAACTGGGACTATTTCCACGGCATGAGCGAATCCGAGATCGACGCGTTTCGCATTGACGCGGTGACCGGCCACAGGCCCACCTGGCCGCTCGGCAAGCGCGCGGCCGAACGCCACCGCGAGCACGCCTACCGCACGGCCACCGATTTCCACGAAGTCTTCACCGAAGCGCATGGGAACCAGGCTTCGACGGCCGAGCAGCGCCGCGCCGTCCGTCCGCTGACCGCGCCGCAGGCGCGCGCCTTCGACGTACTAAACCTTGATTCCGGCGCCAGCTTGCACCAGATAAAGGCGCGGTATAAGGAACTCGTAAAGCGGTTTCATCCCGACGCGAATGGCGGCGACCGTGGCGCCGAGGAGCGGCTGAAAAGGGTCATCCAGGCCTATGGCGTGCTTCGCGCGTCGGGGCTGACCTGAGGGCGGCGGGGAAATCTCCGGGCGCTCAAACGTTCCTGCCGGATCGCATCGCAAAATGACACCAGACATGCAGGGTCTTGATCCCGCGGCCGTACCCGACGTCAAAATCGACGTGCACGCCGTTTTCGGAATTGACGCGGTGATGAAGGTGCCTGCCTTCTCGCGCGGCAACGAATATGTGCCCGACCGCGATGCCGCCTATCGCTTCGACCGGGAGACGACACTGGCCATTCTGGCCGGCTTCGCATTCAACCGCCGGGTGATGATTCAGGGCTATCACGGGACGGGCAAATCGACCCACATCGAACAGGTGGCCTCGCGCCTGAACTGGCCCTGCATCCGGATCAATCTCGACAGCCACATCAGCCGCATCGACCTGATCGGCAAGGATGCCATCGTGCTGCGCGAGGGCCAGCAGGTCACGGAATTCCGCGAGGGGCTGCTGCCCTGGTGCCTGCAACATCCCGTTGCACTTGTTTTCGACGAGTACGACGCCGGCCGTCCCGACGTCATGTTCGTCATTCAGCGCGTGCTCGAGGTGCAAGGCCGGCTTACGCTCCTGGACCAGAACCGCGTCATCCGCCCCCATCCGGCGTTCCGCATGTTCTCAACGACCAACACGATCGGGCTTGGTGACACCACGGGGCTCTATCACGGCACCCAGCAGATCAACCAGGGCCAGATGGACCGCTGGAACATCGTCACCACGCTCAACTATCTGACCCATGATGCCGAAGTGGAGATCGTGCTGGCCAAGGTGCCGTCCTACGGCACGCTCGAGGGGCGGAAACTGATCTCGGCGATGGTGCGCGTCGCGGACATGACGCGCAACGCTTTCGTCAACGGCGATCTGTCCACCGTCATGAGCCCGCGCACGGTCATCACCTGGGCCGAGAATGCGGAGATTTTCAACGACGTGGGCTTTGCGTTCCGCGTCACCTTCCTCAACAAATGCGACGAACTGGAGCGCGCCTCGGTGGCGGAGTTCTTCCAGCGCTCGCTTGGAGAAGAATTGCCCGAATCCTCCGCCAAAGTCCTGGTGGCATGAAGCCGGACAATCCGGCCGAGCCGTTCAAGAGGGCGGTGGCCTGCGCCGTGCGTTCCCTCGCCGGCGAGCCGGATCTCGAGGTGAACTACAGTGCGGAGCCCGCCGCGCTCAAAGGGCTGAAGGCGCGCCTGCCACTGCCGTCCCGGAGCCTGGCCGCCTCGGAAGTGGCCATCGTGCGCGGCCAGGGGGATGCCTTTGCGCTGCGCCTCGCCTATCACGACAATGCGCTGCACGAGAAGTACCGGCCCAGATCGCCCGAGGCCGCAGCGGTTTTCGAAGCCGCCGAGCAGGCTCGCGTGGAGGGGATCGGCGCCCGCGCCATGAAGGGCGTGGCGTCCAATCTCACCGCCCAGCTGGAGGCACGCCTGGGCGCGAGCGGGATCGCGAAGGCGCGCGAACGCAACGACGCTCCGCTGGCCGAGGTCGTGGGTTTGCTGGTGCGTGAGCGGATTGCCGGGCTTCCGCCCCCCGCATCTGCGCGCGCGGCGGTCGCCGCCTGGCGCGACTGGATCGAGGAGCGCGCGGGGCCCGATCTCGCGCGGCTCGTAGCGACGCATCGCGATCAGAAAGCCTTCGCGAAGCTGACTCGGACGATCCTCGAGGATCTCGAGATGGGCGATGGCCTGGGCCAGGATTCGGAGAGCCAGGGCGAAGAGTCCGGCGAACGCGATCAGCAGCCGCAGGAAGGCAGTGACGAGGCCGAAACCACCGGCAAGTCCGAGCCCGAGGAGTCCGAACCACGCAAGGCCGAGGGGCAGGACAACGAGGAGACGTCCGCCGAAATGCGGGCCGAGCAGAGCAACGAGCCGGTGGATGCCAACGAAGACGATGCCGGCGCGAAACCCTGGCGGCCGGAACTGCCCTTCGCGCGCCAGGACGAGTGGGGCTATCGCGTCCATACCACGCAGTTCGATGAAACCGTGGCTGCGACGGATCTCTGCGATGCGGAAGAGTTGACGCGACTGCGCAATTTTCTCGATCAGCAGCTGCAGGCCCTGCAGGGCGTGGTGGCGCGTCTTGCCAACAAGTTGCAGCGCCTCCTGATGGCGCAGCAGAACCGGAACTGGGAATTCGATCTCGAAGAGGGACTGCTCGACAGCGCGCGGCTGCCGCGCATCATCATCGATCCCATGCATCCTCTGTCCTTCAAACAGGAGAAGGACATGAATTTCCGTGACACGGTGGTGACGCTGCTGCTCGACAATTCGGGTTCGATGCGCGGACGCCCGATCATGGTCGCCGCCATGTGCGCCGACATCCTCGCCCGCACGCTGGAGCGCTGCGCAGTCAAGGTCGAGATACTCGGCTTCACGACGCGTGCATGGAAAGGCGGCCAGAGCCGCGAAAGATGGATCGCGGAGGGCAAGCCACCCCAGCCCGGCCGGCTCAACGATCTGCGGCACATCATCTACAAATCCGCCGACGAACCCTGGCGCCGCGCACGCCGCAATCTCGGCCTAATGATGCGCGAGGGGTTGCTCAAGGAGAACATCGACGGCGAGGCGCTGATGTGGGCGCATCAACGTCTGATGGCGCGGCCCGAACAGCGCCGTATCCTGATGGCGATCTCCGACGGCGCACCGGTCGACGATTCAACCCTTTCGGTCAACACCGGCAACTATCTTGAACGCCATCTCCGGCATGTCATTCAGGATATCGAGGACAAGTCGCCCATCGAACTGGCCGCAATCGGTATCGGCCATGATGTGACGCGCTACTACCGCCGCGCCGTGACCATCGTCGATTCAGAGCAGCTTGGCGGGGCAATGACGAGCCAGCTCATTTCGCTCTTCGCCGAGGAAAGGGCACAGCCGGGCCGCCATCTGCGGCCTCACGCAAGAGCCGCGTGAACTTTCTTCACGAGAGTGAACGCCTTCCGCACGAGGGCGAATCCCGCGCAATCTATCCCCGCGGACCCGCATTGCGTATATAATCTCGTCATGGCCGGGGTGTCCTCCCCTCCGGTTGGCCGCACTCCCACGTAAGGAAGAGAGGAGCGCATCCCCTGAGTCTCCCAGGCGGGAATGGCTCGGCCACTCGACCAACACGCATGTCTGGCAGCCGAACTGCGATCTTACCCGGACAGGCGTGCGCGCTGAGGGAGGAAAACAAGCGCGCGACAGACCGCCCGTCGGTCTTCTCGGGTTCACGAAAATGTGTGCTCAACGCCAGCGACGGCGGCAGTGGAATGAAGCTGCGCGCGTGCCTCAGGAGGCGGCGGTGGACTGCTTCTTCTGGATCATGCGCTTGAAGCGCCGAGCGCGGTCGGAAAGAACGCCGTCCCTCGCCTTCATCAGGAACACGTCGATGCCGCCGGAATGGTCCACCGACCGCAATGCATTCATGCTGACGCGCAGGCGCAGCTTCTGGCCGAGCGCCTCGCTCGCCAGCGAAACGGTCTGCAGATTGGGGCGGAACACGCGCTTGGTCTTGTTGTTCGCGTGGCTGACGTGGTGACCCGTCATCACACCCTTGCCTGTCAATTCGCAGCGGCGCGACATCGCCCACTCTCCTGCCGGAAAAAGAGCGGCTCTCTTAAGGGGGGTTGCCCGTCGCGTCAAGGCCGGGGTTCGCTCGCACGCTGCGGTTGACACGACCTGAAATATGTCTTTTCCATGGCAACCGTGGCATTCGAACATTGGCAACATAGGCAATGGCTTGGCTTTTTTGGCCCGCCGCCTGTTTGCCAACGGGCAGTGGTGCCCGTCGAACACTTCACCCCGGAGCCGTAGCGCAATTGGACCGTCATCGCAAAGCACTCATCACCGGTTCCGCCGGCCTTGTCGGTTCGGCCTGCGCGGAATTCCTTTCTGCGCAGGGCTGGGAAATTGTCGGGATCGACAACGACATGCGGCAGGCGTTTTTCGGCCCCCAGGGTTCCACGGCGGGGGTCGTCGAGCGGCTGGCCAACGTGTTGCCGCAGTACAGGCATTACCCCGACGACATCCGGGACCGCGCAAAGATAAGAACCATATTCCGGGACGAGCGGCCGGACTTCATCATTCACACTGCGGCGCAGCCTTCGCACGACCGGGCAGCGTCCCTGCCCTATGACGATTTCGATGTGAACGCCACCGGCACACTGAACATACTGGTGGCGGCCCGTGATTTTTGTGCCGACTCGCCGATTTGCTTTACCAGCACCAACAAGGTTTACGGCGACCGGCCCAACATGCTGAAGCTGGTCGAGGGCGACACACGATATGATTATGCCGACGGCCGCGACGGCATCGACGAATCCCTCTCCATCGACACCTGCCTGCATTCGCTGTTCGGCGCTTCGAAAGTGGCGGCGGACGTCTTGTGCCAGGAGTTCGGGCGCTATTTCGGCATGCCCGTCGGAATTTTCCGCTGCAGCTGCCTTACCGGACCGCAGCACGCGGCCGTCGAGCTGCACGGTTTTCTGACCTACATCGTCATGTGCGCCACCCGCCGGGCCGCCTATACGATCCATGGCTACAAGGGCAAGCAGGTGCGGGACCAGATTCATTGCGACGACGTCGCCGCGCTGTTCCTCGAGTATTATCGCCGCCCGCGCGCCGGCGAAGTGTACAATCTCGGCGGCGGCCGGGCCAACAGCCTGTCCGTTCTGGAAACGATCGACATACTCTCCACCATGGGTTTCCCCCTGCGCTACACGATCGAAGAGCGAAACCGGATCGGCGATCATATCTGTTACATTTCCGACCTCGCCAAGGTCCGTTCGCATTATCCGGGGTGGTCGATGACCTATGACGTCCGGCAATGCATCGAGGACATCGTAAGATATCACGATGCGGGAGGCGGAAGATTGAACGCCGCCCCGGCGACTGTCGCGTTCGGAGGATAGGTCGTGATCGGAAGCCCTCTGGTGATCGCCGAAAAGGCCCGCGAACGGTTGCGCTCCGTGCTGAGCGCGATGCGCGAAAACAATGCCGAAGTCCGTCATGCCGCCCCCGTCGAACTGCCGGATCCCGGCGATCTGGTGATTACCGCCTGCGAGGTGAACGAACTCCACGGCACCGGCACGTTGTTGCTTCGTATCTTTTCCGATTCCTCTTCCATCATTTCGTTGCGCACCCATAATTTCTACAACGGCCGGCAGCCGTTCGGGGCGGCACAGCTTTGCCTGCCCCTTGCGCAGGCATCGCCGCCGGAGATTTCTTCCTGGCTGCGCTGGTATCTCGGCACCGGCACGATCCGCCGCATCCTCTGTCTGCCCTACACGCCCGCCGAAGCCGTGGTCGCGATCGAGGCGCAGGAGAGCAGTGGCGCTCCCCTCTGCACCTATGTCATGGACGACAAGAATGTTTGTGCGGATGGCATAAGCGACGAGCTGATGCACAGGTTGTTCGCGCGCTCGAAGCTCAGGCTGGTGATCTCGCCCGAGATGCGCGACGCGTACCAGCGCAAATACAGGATGAAATTCTGGGTTATGCCGCCCGTCGTCTCCGACGGGATCGTACGGCGTCAGCCGGCGCCCTCTGAAGAGCGCGTCGAAGCCACGCGCCCGGTGCTGCTCGGCAACATCTGGGGACAGCGCTGGCTCGATATGCTGCGCGATATCTTTCGCGGCAGCGGGCGTGAGATCGACTGGTATTGCAATCAAAAAGACCCGTCGGGCCTCAGCTTCGACCGTGCCGATCTCGCGCGCGACGGCATTCACCTGCTTAACCCGATCGCCGAACAGGACCTGCCCACCGTGTTGTCGCGCTATCCACTCGCGGTCGTGCCGTCCGATCCCCTGGACGGCCATAGTCCGCCGACCGTGTGCGCCATTGCCGAACTGAGCCTCCCCAGCCGGATGGTGACGCTGATGGCAACGGCCCATCTTCCCATGCTGGTGATCGGCAGCCCCGATACCTGCGCGGCCGGCTTCGTCAGGAGGCTTCGGCTGGGCGAAGTTGCGCCCTATGAGCGGGCGGCCGTCATCAAGGCGATCAACTCGCTTCTCCTGCCATCGACCCAATCCGCCATTCGCGCCACCGCGGCGCAACTCGCCGGTAAGTTCTCCGCGAAGAATGGCGCGAAATGGATCTGGGACTCGCTGACGGCGGGACAGGCATGCTCGACGATCTACGAGGACCTGTTCGAAGACGCGCCCCTGGAGCCTGAATGCCGAACCGGAACTGCCCATTGAGCCCACGACAGTGACCGACCAGATCGTCGCGCGGCTGGACGAGTTCGCCGATATCCAGCGCGAGCTCGAAACCATTCTGCAAACCCTGGTGCTGAACGATAGCACTATCATCGATGCGTTGGCGCAGATGCTCGGCGCCATCCAGCAGGTGCAGCTTCGCGCAGAGAAGGCCCAGACGCGTCTGGAGGAGAAATGCGCGGTCGTGGCCAAGGAGATGCAAGGCTTCGCGCTCGCAGTGACGCATCTCGATGCCGAACGGCGGCAGTCGCCCATCGTTGTTTCAGGCGATGCGCAGTCCGAGACCGATCCGGAGATCGCCCTGCTCGAATATCTGCAGCCGTTCCTTGACGATGCGACGGCAATCGATGTGGGGGCCAACCGCGGCACCGTATCCGAACGACTGCTGAAAAGCGGATATCGTGTCTGCGCCTTCGAGCCATTCGAGGCGAGCTTTCAGAGCCTTTCGAAACGGCTTGCAGATTACAAGGATTTTCGCGCGTTCCAGATTGCGATCGGTGATGCGGATGGCCGGCGTCCTCTGCATGTGGCGGAGGCGCTCACGGAGAATTCCGGACACGACCCGAGCCTCTATCACACGCTGGTGCCCCATCCGATGCCCGATCGCGTGCGATTCGGGGACACGGTGGAGGTTTCCGTCCGCAGCCTCGACAGCCTGCGCGCGGAGGGGCTCGTACCCGAGCGTGTCGGAGCCCTCAAGATCGACACGGAGGGCACTGATCTCGCCGTCATCCGGGGACTGGGACTTCTCACACCATCCGTGATCGTGACGGAGTTCTGGGATGGCCGGCACATCTTCGGCCAATCCGGGCACGGTCAGCTAAGCGAAACTGCCGGCGCGCTGCTTGAGCGCGGATATTACTGGTACGTTGTCATGTATCGGCCCGACGATACCGGCGCCATCTCCTACTATTTCAATCGTTCGGACACGCCGGCCAATTCCTGGGGCAACGCCGTCTTTTTTCAGGATCACGCACTCTTTGCAAAAGCCGCGCGCTGGTGCGAAGCCGTCCTGAACCCGACATTCTTCCGTTAACCGCCGATGTCGCCCGCGCCATGGCAGAGTTCATGAAGCTGCTGAAGCTGCGCATCGGAGAGAACCCGGGCACCATAGCCGATACCCGCGTCGCGGATGTGATCGATGTTGAGCAGTGTGCCGGGATCGTACGCCGATGGGCCGCGCCGGATCAGCCTGTGACCCGCATCGATCGCGCCAAGCTCCTCCACCTTCAACCGTGTGGCCGCAAGACCGGTCGCGGCCGCCACCTCCGCGAGGATTTCGGAAGGCACGGGAAGTTCCAGATGATTCGCGATATGCCGCACAGCCGCCGGCGGGTCATTCATGATCGCCGCATAGTCGAGCGCGAGCACCTGCCCCAAGTCCGCCATCGTCCGGTACATTCTGAGCGAATCCGCGATCACCGCGACGGCGCGTCCGAAATCAACGCCGAACATCGTCATGAAAGAGACTGTCGCGTCTGCCGGATCGCGTCGCGTATAGATCGCCCGCGCCGCTCCGGCCTGAACGAGCCTGCTCCCCACCGGATCCTCATTGTGATATTTCAGGACGAGATGCCTGGCACAGGCGGGGCTGTTCTTCAGGAAGCGGCCGACATTTTCGTCATAGCCGCCATGCACCTCCCCCACCGCGCAGGCCCGCAACAGCTTCACCACAACGTTGAACGACCAGGTGGACGCGCTGCGCGGCATGCCGTTGCAAAGGACCAGCATTTTCCAACATCGCCTTCGGCCCGCGACCGGATCGGACGGACAGATTGTTTTTGACGCCTCCGGACGCCCCACACAAGCCGCACCGGCCCGAACCCGCCGCGTTGCTCGAAATTGCCGATCTCACAAAGGATTTCGGCGGGTTCCGGGCGGTGGATGGCGTCTCCTTCAGCATTCGCGCCGGCGAGATCGTCGGGTTGCTGGGTGCCAACGGCGCCGGCAAGAGCACGACGGTGCATATGCTGCTCGGCTTCATTCTGCCGAGCGCCGGGCGGATTCGCCTGTTCGGCCTCGACCCGCTGCACCATCGGGAAGCGGTCATGACGCGGGTCAATTTCATGTCGCCCTATGTCGGCTTTCCGATGCGGCTGAGCGTGTTCGAAAATCTGCTGGTCTACGCAAAGCTCTACGCGGTGCCGAATGCCCGCGCGAAAATCGGTGACCTGCTCGATCTGTTCGACATCGCCGACGTCGCGAACAAGCGATATGCCCAGCTTTCTTCCGGCGAAGCTACGCGCGTAGGGCTGTGCAAAGCGTTCCTGAACGATCCCGACTTCCTCATTCTCGACGAACCGCTGGCAAGTCTCGATCCGCGTGCTGCCGTTCACGTCAAGCAGCTGTTGGTGGAACGGCAGCGCCAGCGCGGGCTGACAGTGCTTTTGACCTCCCACAACATGTTCCATGTCGAAGAGATTTGCAGGCGCGTGATTTTTCTCGACCGCGGCCGGGTCGTCGCGGATGGCAGCCCCCTGGACGTCACGCGTACCATGCTCAGCAGCGCGCGCACCGTTCCCGCGCTGCGCGAGATTTTCCTCTCCATGTCCGGACGCAAAGCCCGTGAAAGCGCATAGGATCGGCGCGGTCGTGCTGCGCCAGGCTTACGAGGCGCGGCATAATCTCGACCGGGTCACCGATGCGCTTTATTGGCCCGTCATCGACGTCCTGCTGTGGGGCTTCATGAGCCTCTATATCTCGCGGCAGATGTCTGTCGGTCCGCACATCGCCAGCTATCTGCTCGGCATGGCGATCCTGTGGGCGCTGTTCCGCAGTTTCCAGCGCGACATTGCCGTCGCCTTCCTGAGCGACGTCTGGAGCCGCAATCTGATCGGCCTGTTTTCGACACCCCTCTCGATACAGGAATATGTGGCGGGCCTGGTCCTGATCAATCTGTTGAAGGCGGTTGCCGGCATGCTGGTCGCCGGTCTCGTCGCCTGGGCCTGCTACAGCTTTGATATCTTTCCCGCGCTTCCCGCCTTGCTGCCGCATCTGGGCATACTGGTTCTGTTTGCCGTGGCCGTCGGCATTTTCATCACCGGCCTCATCTTTCGCTTCTCGACCCGGATCCAGAGTCTCACCTGGAGCATCACGGGACTGATCATGCCCTTTTCCTGTGTCTTCTATCCGGTTGGTACTTTGCCGGCCGCCATACGGCCGCTCGCCTTCGCGTTGCCGACAACCTACGCCTTCGAAGGTATGCGCGCCGTGCTCGCCGGAGCGCCAATCCGATACGCCTATCTGGCGCTCGGCTATGTTCTGTCGGCCTGTTATCTCGCCGGCGCAGCCTTTGCTTTCGCGCGCCTGTTCATGGCTGCCCGCGCCAGCGGATTGCTGGTCAAGATCGAATGAGCAGCTCGCCCCCAGCCTCTCCGGCCACGCTTCCGCGCCTGCCCGTCATCCGGACGCTTGGCGGCTGCGGCGGCACGCTGCTGGCCCGCCTGTTCGCCGCGCTCCCCGGTGTGATCCTTCTCAGCGAAACCAATCCGCGCTCCGCCGTGCTCTATGGCGGCTGGCTCAATCCGGTCGCCCAGATCCGGAAATGGCATCCGGCGCTCGCCGACAGCGTAGCGGCATTCGACGAATATGAGATCGGCTACCCGCCCCGTTTCGGCGGCATGCTGGAACAGGTTTATCGCTCCGCCGCCGCGCAGCAACTCACCCTCGTGATTCGTGATTTCAACTACGCTGACTTCATCGGCGTCCCGTTTGTCTGGCCCGTTCCCCGCGATTGCAGCCTGGACCTTGCGACCAAGGGGCGCTTCGAGCTTGCCGACATCGTATTGGTCCGATCGCCCGCGGCGCAGCTTGCGAGTCTTAGAACGCACAAGGCGATCCTGCCCGTGCTTGAAGCGGAAAGCTTCGTGGAAGGCTATCGCGCCTTTCTGTCGGCGGTTTCGGGCGCTCCCCTGTTCCACTACGAGACCCTGGTGGCAGAGCCCGCAGACACGCTTGCGTCCATGTGCGCCGCCCTCGGGCTGCCATGGGACGAGCGCGTTCTCGAACGCCAGTCTACTGTCGAAACAGTCACCGGCAGCATCACACGACAAGGCGACCGCACGATCCGCGAGCCGGAACTCACCGAAGCCGCGAACTACGCCGAAGAAGAACTGTCGCGGATATCCGGCTACAAATCACTTGTCGATGCGCTTGGCTATCCGCTCGATGCTGGCGTTCGCGCACATCGAATCGCCGATTGATCAGACACCGCCCGCGCCCAGTTTTCCTCCCCCAACGTGGGGGTGCCGAGCGAAGCGAGGCGGAGGGGGAAGCGGCACGCGCGCGCGGACTCCCCCCTCCGGTTTGCTTCGCTCCGCTTCGCAAACCACCTCCCCCACGCTGGGGGAGGAAAATCTCTTGGCGACGCGTTCGAAGTCATGGTTCGGATGTCCGTACCTCCGCCGTTGCGGATGGAGCCGAACACATCAAATTAGATCACTACAGGCAATTTCAATCTCTTATATCAGGCGCTTCACCGCGGAAGGCGCGGATCAGGGCGCGGGCTGCGGACCGGGGAAGCGCCCTGCCCTCGAGAACCGCTGATTCCAGCGTTGCGGCTTCGGCGCCGATGGCGGGATCGGCGGCGATGGCTGCGTTCCATTCGGCCCTCACCTCGCTCCAGAACCAGATTCGCGCCTGCTCGCGCCTGAGGCGCACGAGGTGACCGGTATCGCGCAGCTGATGCGCAATCTCCTCCATCGCCGCCCAGCCTTCCGCAATTCCTTCGCCGTGCAGGGCAGAGCCTTTCACGATCCGCGCCTCCATGCCCGGATATTTGGGCCGCAGCAGCGAAAGGGCCGCCCGATAATCGGCGAACGCCCGGTTAGCCCCCTCGCGGAGGTCTCCATCGGCTTTGGTGATGATGACAAGATCGGCAAGCTCCATGGCGCCGCGCTTGATGCCCTGAAGGTCGTCCCCGCCTCCCGGCGCAATGAGAAGCACAAACAGGTCCACCATCCCGGCAACGGCCGTCTCGGACTGGCCGACACCAACGGTTTCGACGATCACGATGTCATGGCCGGCAGTTTCCGCAAGCAGCATCGCTTCGCGCGTGTGCCGCGCCACGCCGCCCGGCTCGGCCCCCGCCGGTGTCGGGCGTATGAAGGCCGCCGGGTTGCGCGCCAGCACCGCCATGCGGGTCTTGTCGCCCAGGATCGACCCACCCGAACGCAGCGAAGACGGGTCGACGGCGAGCACCGCAAGCTTCCGGCCGCGCGCGGTGACGTGGGCGCCCAGGGCTTCGATGAAAGTTGACTTGCCTGCGCCCGGCGCGCCGGATATGCCGATGCGAAGCGCATTTCCCGCCTGCGGAAGGATTTCGGTCAGGAGGGTTTCGGCACGGATGCGGTCGGCTTCGCGAGTCGATTCAACCAGCGTTATCGCGCGCGCCAGCGTCTTGCGGTCGCCCGCGCGAATCCGGGCCGCCAATGCATCCTTATCCGCCTTGTGGTGTGAGGACGTCACAGTTGAAACCATCTTGCCGGTTACGGCGCGCGCCGGTTCGGGAGATTACCATGCTATGCGCAAGCCCTGTGCTGTTGGTCCTGCTCTTCGGAGGCGCCGCCTTAGCGCAAGCCACGAGCCCGTTCGCATCCTCCCCGGCGCCCCCCGCCGGCACGATCGGTATCGCCTACAGCATCGCGTTCTGGGGCATTTCCTTCGGCCAGACAGACTATGAAGGCAAGTTCGCGGACGGAGGCTACACCGCCAATTCCCGGTTTGAGACGAGCGGTCTGGTGAGCCTCTTCTGGCAGGCGTCGATCAATGCGAGCGCCGCGGGGCATATCGCCCCGCAGACGCTTGCGCCAACGCAATATGATTCCTATTTTCGGCGCGGCAACGCGAAAAACGAACGCGTCCGGGTCATCTTTGACCAGAACGGCGCCGAGACCTTTGCCGACCCGCCTTACGACATGACGAAATACCCGGTGACCGCTGCCGAGAAGCGCGAAGCGGTCGATCCGATGAGCGCCGTGACACTGGTGCTCGCCGGCATCCGCGCCGACCACGCCAATCCCTGCGGCACCGTTGCGCCGGTGTTCGACGGGAGGCGGCGCTACGACATCGAATTCGCCTTTGTCAAAGACGAACCAGTGACGCTCGGACACCTCTATACCGGGCCGGCCCATCTTTGCCGGTTGCGCTATCGACAGATCGCCGGGTTCAAGCCGAAAATCCTGAAAGAAGGCGCCGCCTTCCCGCCCATCTTCGCCGAATTCGCCGACATCCCCGCCGCCGGCGCACCGAACGGACATTATGTCGTCGCGCTGAAACTCTGGGCCCGCGTCGATTGGGGGACAGTAACAGCCCAGCTGACGGAATTGCGCGTTCCCGCACCCGCGACAAAAGGCTGAGAACTGCTCACAAATTCCAACTGTCATCTCCGGCGAAGCGAGGAGATGATTATAATTGCATGCGCGTTAAACAGCCTGTCCGGCGCACCAGCCCGATGACCAGGCCCATTGGAAATTGTAGCCGCCGAGCCAGCCGGTGACGTCCACCACCTCGCCGATGAAATAGAGTCCGCGCACCGCTTTGGCCTCCATCGTCCGGGATTCGAGATCGCGGGTGTCGATCCCGCCAAGTGTGACTTCGGCCGTGCGATAGCCTTCGCTGCCCGCAGGCGTCACGCGCCAGTCATTCACCGCGTCGCTCAGCTTGCGCAAGTTCGCGTCCGACAAATCGGCCAGATTGCCCGTGCAATGTTGCGCGTCGGCGATGTTCTTCGCGAGCCGCCGGGGCAGCAGCGTCGCCAGGATATTATGTATCTCCTGCCGGCCGTTTTGCGTTCGCGCCGCCCGCAACATTTCGAAGAGGTCCGTTCCGGGCAACAGCGAGATGCGGATTTCCCCGCCTTGCCGCCAAAAGGACGATATCTGCAGGATGGCGGGGCCGCTGAGGCCGCGATGCGTGAACAGCATCGCTTCGTCGAAAATGGTCTTGCCGGATCGCACGCGCGCCTGGACGGCAATGCCCGCAAGCGGCTTCAGCCGCGCGAGCAAACCGCCGTCGAAAGTGAGCGGCACCAGCGCCGGATGGGTGGGCGTCAGCCGCAGGCCGAATTGCTGCGCCAGCCGATAGCCGAAATCGCTCGCACCCATTTTCGGGACCGATTTGCCGCCTGTTGCTACGACCAGCGCGCCACACGCAATCCCCTCGCCTCCTACCAATTGCACCAGGAATCCGTCCGCCGCTTTCTCAACATGGGCAACGCGGGCGTCGAGGCGAAGCCCGGCGCCGGCGCGTTTCATCTCGCCCAGAAGAAGATCGATGATCTGCTGCGCCGAGCCGTCGCAGAACAGCTGGCCGAGGGTTTTCTCGTGCCAGGCGATATGGTGGCGCTCGACCAGAGCGATGAAATCCTGCGGCGTGTAGCGGCTGAGCGCGGAAATGCAGAAGCGCGGATTGGCGGAGATGAACGCGGCCGGCGTGACGTTGCGATTGGTGAAATTGCAGCGCCCGCCGCCGGAAATGCGGATCTTCTCGCCAGGCGCCCCCGCATGCTCGACGACCAGAACCCTGCGGCCGCGCTTTGCGGCCTCCGCGGCGCACATCATCCCCGCGGCGCCCGCGCCGATCACGACCACATCGCGCCGCTCCGCGACATTCAAAAGAGGAAATGCCGGTTCAAGCATTCAGTGATGAAATGCAGTCATGTAAATCATGATCGCGACAAACAGGGCGATAGCGGCGAGAACGAGAACGAAAATTGCCGCGAGGGACCAGAACAGCCAGGACCAGGATCCTCCACGCCTGATCTTCCGGACCGCGTGGCGCAACGAGTAAGCCGTTGCGATTCCACCGACGGGAATGAAAAGAACCGCCGGCATAAATCCGTCGAGGTCAGGACCTCTGCATTCATGCTGAATGCAATAGAAGGCGGGCATCAACAACAGAAGAATATACATAATCGAAATGATGTAGGAAACTGCGATCCCCAGTTTTCGCACGATGTTTTCTCCGCTCTGCAACACGCCAGCCCGCCCCGACCGATATCGTTGCCCATCCAGGGGATGCATGGACCGGCATTCACCTTTATATGGCTTCAGTGCGCGACTAAACACCGCCCGTCGCTCGGCAAGCAAAGGGAGCCAGAGTCACTCGTGCCGGCTGCTTCGTTTGACTCAGGCCGGCGCACAGAGTGCCAGCAGGATTTCGGCTTCTGACGAAACGACCTTCGGCTTTGGCGGTCGGCCGCGGCGCGGCGCTTTCACGGCCCTTCTGCCATGCATCGCGGCGATCTGGCTGCGGAACCGCTCGCTTCCCGCAACTCGCTTCCTGCGAGCAGCCTGCGCCGTCGTGCCATGTACCTCTGACGCTTCGTCGCGCGGCGAACGTATCAAGAACGATATCTGGGGTAAATGACTCCGGCTCCTTTTTTCTCTGCCGTGTTTGGCTGACGGGTTTTGCGTGCAGGCTCTTATCGCAGCGGACATATCCGCAAGCCCGGCAACCCTGCGCAGCGCCCGGCGAAGCTTCACGAACTTCGCCGGGCGTGCACATCAGGTTCCTGCTGGGGCGGGTACCCTATGAGTGGTTCACAACGAGCATGTGCTGGTACATTTGCACCGTGCCCCCGAACCCCACAGACCATTGAATCTGAACCGTGTGCGTGCCCTTGCCGATATTGGTGCCGCAGAAAAAGCCGACAGCGTGCGACGAAAAATCGAGGCCGGAGTTGGCGAATACGTAGTCGCCGGTGGTCAGGGGGGCGCACTGCGTGGTCCCGTCGAGGAGCACCTGCAAACGAAGGTTGTCGTTTGTGGTCACGTTGCCGGCGTTGGCAAAGAATGTGCCCCCCACGCATCCCGCCTTTTTCTGGCTGAAGGTGATCGATCCACCATCGCCGACGTTGACGAAACTGGTCGACGTCGTGGACTGCTCCGGGGCCGAGGCCGAATACTCCGTCGTCTTCAAGGTGCAGGTTCCGGTGGTAGCCGGGGGAGCCAGCAAGCCCAATTCGTCGGCCTTTGCTACTGAAAACTGAAGTCCGGCGGAGATCGCGATGGCGGCCGTTATTGCTGCTGCATGTATACGCACGATGTGTCTGCTCCTTGAGAGGTTGCTACCAGATGAGCGCATTTGGTTATTCCCGCTTTTCAGGCCTGGGCCGATGGTTGTCATGACAGTGCTCCCTCATTTGAAGACGCCGACCATCGGCGCCGTTGTGTGAACCTCATGGCTCCGCGTCCATGCCACGTGGCGGACTTCCCGGCCGCGACGGCATCGCCCAGGATCACGTGCCGGTGCGAGACCGGCTTTCGGGGGATCTTGGCGATGCATTCGGTGCTGTTGCCGTTCGTGCCCAGATTGCGCAGGCCACATCGGTTTCGAGGCGGATTGGGCGCTGGCGTGTGGATTGCCGAAAGGATGGCGGACTGACCGATGTCCGATCTTTCACCGACCTCCTCGACCGGACGGTGAATTTTTGCCCAAACTGCTGAAGCCCTTGGGACCGAACGCTCTGGCCCGGGAGGCGGTCTTCGATATCGGTCCTTTGCGCGTATCGCCGTCGCGCCTCGAGATCCACGCGGGCGACAGGCGGGAAACGACTCAGCCGCGCGTCATGCAGGTTTTAGCGACGATGGCGGGCGCCAAGGCGCGGTCGTTTCCCGCGACGAACCGATCGGTCGATGCTGGGGCGGCCGCTTCGTGGGCGAAGACGCCATCAGCCGCTGCGCCGCCAAGGTCCGCGATCTGGCGAACCTTGCAAATCCGCAAGCTTTCGAAATCGAAACCATTACGCGAGTAGGCTACCGGCTGAAGCCTGCGGCGCCTGCGACCGCCGCTCGCCTGTTTCCGACAACGGGCGATGCCGTCCTGGCCGCCCTCGCTTTCGACAATCTTTCCACCAATGGGTGCCTGGAGCAGCATTCACCCGCGTGTGGCTCCGGCAAGCGGCTGAACACTGCACGACAGCCGGTGAACGCTGGTCCACGCACGCTTTTTCGCAGGATAGCCTGGCAGTGGTGCGGACGTTCGTGAGTCGACAAGCGTTCACCTGGGCATCACGACAGCGCGCGACCAGACGCCTCCCATAGACCGTCGAAGATTCGTCCATGCACCCATTTTCGTGAACCACTCCCGGGACATGAAAAACGTTTTCCATTCGGCTATGGGAAATGTAGTTCATGCCCGCAATTATCTGCTGCGGCTAATCTTTGTGATGGCGGTGGCGGGGAAGACCCTCCGCCCAGGCGATCATTGGTTCGTAAATGTACGTCTGGAATCGGTTCCGGGATCCGTTCACCTTCTGCGACGCCGTAACAAGCTGCGAGCTCAGGGGAATGATGAAGTCCCTGTAGGTTGCGCCGACGTTTTCATCGGCAACGAGGAACGCCCCTTCCGAGTCCCAGGTGTCAAGCTGCCCCGGGGTCAGAATTGCGGTCTTGAGATCGGCGGCGGTCCAGTTCGGATTCTGGCGGTCGACCTTGATTTCCTTTCCGTTGAAGATGAAGGGTTGAAACACCGTCAGATTGTCGAAACTCAGCGGCGATACCGCTGCCTCGACGTTGAGCATGCCCCAGCCATAGACGGGGTCCACGCCGGGAGCACCAAGATCGGTTGCCGTCTGCAGAATGATCTGGGTCGTCTCCGCCGGATAACTGCGCAGCTGTGGCCACCGGCTTTGCAAGAGTGAAATCGTGCCGGTCACGAGCGGCGCGGCGAAGGACGTACCCGTCATGCGCGTGATTCCGCCCTGATTGTCCTCGACGAGCATCAGTTCGCCGGGCGCGACCAGGAATCGGTATTTGAGCTTGTTCTGCTCCTGGCAGGTTTTGTCGATCAGGATGCAGGCCTCGCCCGGCGTATTGGAAAAATCCGAAATCTGCTCCGTCGGGCCGACCGAGCCGACCACAATCAGGTTGTTCGGGGCGCTTGCGCCGTGCGGCCAGGAGATGTCGGCGGTTTGCTGCACGGCTTCGTTGCCGGCGGCTTTTACCAGGATAAAGTTGTCATTCAGCGAAGCGAGAATTGGTCCCCACTGCTTCGACACCGTCCAGCCCGGAATACCAAGCGAAGCATTGATCACGGGGTTCTGCTTCGTGTCCAGTTCGGTAATTCCCTTGGCGACGTCGTTCCAGGTGCCGCTACCGCTCGCCTTGAACGGATCGAACAGCGCGACAGCAGATTTCGGCGCCACGCCCATGACGCCGGTCCCGTCTTCCTGCGCTGCAATCAGGCTGCCGACCGCCGCGCCGTGATCGTCGACATAGCCGGCGTAGCCGCCAATGAACTTGAAGCGCTTGACGTCGGAATCGGCACCCGTCGTGGTCGCATCGAGGAGCCCCACATGCGTGCCGCCCGCGCCGTTCGTCAGTGCAAGCTCCGGCGACCACTGCACCGCCGCCATCCACCAGTCGACATCGTCTACCCCGATACTGGTCATCAACTGGTCGTACCAGTTCAGGTAAAAGGCGGAGCGCATTTCGGGAGTTGCAGCCGCGAGGGAAGCCTGGCTGTTCGGATCGATCCCGTACTTCGCGAGCATCTGGTTGCCCAGTTCCTGCCCTTGCGGACCCCAGACAACATCTGCGTCGGCGAAAAGCGCCGCAAGCTGCAGTTGCACAAGGAGATAGTTCTTGGAGCCGGCCTGCTGCAGCAGACTCCACTGCAAATTCAAAGCCCCCCATTGCGGTCCGGCAACGTCCCAGTACGCATAGAGCAGCGAACGCAGCGGGTTGCCGTTGAATGGATTCACGATTCCCCAGAATGGGTCGATGTTGCCATAAAACGGATTGATCGCACCATAGAACGGATTGACCGTTCCCCAGAAGGAGCTGATGTCGCCCCATAACGGGCCGGTCAGGCCGTAATTCGGGTTATCGTTGCCATAGAACGGATCGATCGTACCGTAGAACGGATCGACGGGGCCGCCGCCAGTCCCATAGTCTTGCGTGATTGCGCCGCCCTGATCCGCTGCGCGATCTCCTGCGATCGCACCGCTTGCCGCTGTCAGAAAAGTAGCTGCTACACCCACCAGGAGCCAGTTGCGCATGTTCCGCCCTGTCCGTTTTGATCCGGACGAATTGAGCTACAGGCGTAAGGAATTAAAAACTGGATTGTATTCGATTAGTTACTATTTGGTTCAACTAAGCCGCTGCAGTTGTGGTTAATGCGGCGACCGATGACCCGTTGCCGGCTTCGGGCTCACGCACCTCCAGCACTCGGCTGCTCGGGAAGTGCACGCGGGCTTCGGTTCCCTCGTTCACCGTGCTGGTAATCGTGAACCGGCCGCCATGCAGTTCCGTCAGCACCTTCACCATCGGCAGCCCCAATCCTGCGCCCTGATGCGAACGGGCATAGGCGCTCTCCGCCTGGCCAAACGGTTCCATGATCAAGGCGAGCTTGTCGGGAGAAATTCCGTTGCCGTTGTCGCGGATCACGAGGTCCACGCCGTCCGCCAGTGGCGCAATGATGATATCGACGCGGCCGGTTTCGGGAGAGGTAAACTTTACGGCGTTGGAGACAAGGTTGCCGGCGACCTGCTGCAGGCGGGCCTTGTCGCCGCGGACGACAACGTCGCGATTGCCGCGCTCGAACCGGATCTGCCGGTTGGCAATCTGTTCGGACGACAAAGCAGACTTCGCGTGATCGACCACATCGGCCAGCCTCACCGTGTCCTCGCTTAGCGAAACGGTGCCGGCTTCGAGGCGCGCCATGTCGAGAACGTCGCTCACGGTCGATAGCAGTCGCCGGCCGCTTTCGACGACGTTGGACGCATATTCCCGTGACTTTTCCGGCTTGATGTCGCATGACATGATTATTTCGGAAAATCCGATGATGGCGTTGAGCGGGGTTCTCAATTCATGACTCATGTTGGCAAGGAAGTGACTCTTGGCGCGGCTGGCCTGCAGCGCCGCATCCATTGCCACGCGCAAATTGGACAGGGTCTCGGTGAGCCTGCGATTCTTCTCCGCCACGATGCCGCGATGCCTGCGTTCCAAGGCGTGCCGCCATGCAATCCACGTGATGACGACGGCGCCGGCGAACAGGATTACCACGATGAACAGGAGGAGTGTGGTCTCACGCGATTTCCTGAGGCTGATATCGCGCTCGAGTTCGGCCGACTTCAGCTTCTCGATTTCCAGCCTCTGGTTCGCGAAATCGAACTGCGCACTCATCAGTGCAAGATTCGCCGAGGATGCAAGGGATCTGCCCTCATCGTCCAGACGCTTGAAGGCTTCCATATGGGCGATGGCCAGGGGCAGATTGCCGTTCGCGCGATAGACCCGGAACGCAATTTCGTGGATGTCGCGCAGCCGGGCAGTCGTTGTCTTGAGATCCAGCCCGCGAAACGCCTGCTGCAGATCGTCCGCCGCGGCGGCAATCGCGCCGCGGCGATAGGCAATCTCCGCCTTTACGCCCCAGGCAAATCGGCTCTCGCCCCTTTCATCGTTGTTCTTGAGGATGCGGAGCGCTTCGTCGGCATTCCGATCCGCTTCTCCAAGCTTGCCCGCGCGGGCGTTGCTGATCGCGAGGTTGGTGAGGATCTGGGCATCGACAACGGGGCTGTCCAGTGCGGAAGCGATCTTCAGCGCCCGGTGAAAATCCTCAATCGCCTCGTTGTACCGCCCCATCTGTTGAAGCGCGAAGCCAATATTGTTTGCGGCCGAAAGGTCCAGTGCCGGATCGCCCGCGTACACCTGTGACGCCTCGCGGTAGTAGCCAATCGCGCGAGGGAAATCATGCGCCTTGTCATAAAGGCTGCCGAGACCCAGCAGCGCAATGGACTGGCTCCGCGGGACTCCCAGACGAACAAAGATTGTATACGCTTTCTGATAGCTTTTGAGAGCCAGCGCGATATCGCTGCTGGCATTGGCCAGCCGGGCTCGGGTCAGTTCAAGGTCGCCGTCGAGCTTGGACAGCTTGGCCTGGTGCGCGGTGAATTGTTCCGCGCGGTCGAGCGTGACCTGTGCGTCGGAAAACCGGTTCAGGCGCGTAAGCGCTTCGGCTTCGAGCCATAGACTTTTGGCACGCGCCTCACGGTAATGTGGAGACGAGATGTACCCTTTGGCGAGGGCGTCGGCTTCGCGCGCACTTGCCAGCGCGGCCGCGGGATCGGCCATCATCAGGCGCTGGGCCTTTGCGATCGTTCCCTCCAGGTCGTTCCAGCTCCGGCCGCCGGTCGATGGGCCTGACGCCGCAGCCGCCGAAACGACCGCCGCGCAAAGCACGCAAGCGAGAATATAAGGGAGCCATTCGGAGGGCCGCCGGATGTTTATGAATTTTGCTTTTTCGTCGGGCCTCATCTCCAGCCTTACAACAAGCTTCTGACGCCCCAAAGGCGATCTCGCCCAGGCTTCTGCCGTGGCCGGGCGGACCAGCGGCGCATTGTGATTTTGGCAAGATACAGTTTACGGGCCGTAAATCTGGCGCACCCGGAAGTCGCCGAAGAACCGACCGGCTATCCTCACCACGGCGACGGACACCGGCTTCTCATTCGGATTTGCATCGCATCGCGCTCGATCCTCCCGCCGCGGACTGGATTGCGAGGTTTCTCAACCGCCCCGGATTTGCGCCCGCGCCGCTGAACCCCGGGTCGGCCGCGCGCGCCTGCGACATGAAACCGTTCGCGCATCGCAATCCGGCCGACCGTCTCCTGATGGCGACGGCCATCGCGCACGAGCCGGAGCGCAAGCACGATCCTATTTTGACAATCGTTCACGACTACCATGCCTGGACCAGGGTTCACTTTACGCCTCTCCGTCAGCCGGTGAACGTTGGTCCAGGCACCCATTTTGCGGCCTCGCAAATGCCTCCACCGCGCCGCGGATGACGGCGAACCGCCCGTCATGCCTGATTCTTCATTTGCCCGAGTTCGATCCTGCAAACCTCTTCCAGCGGTTGCAGCTCATCCTGCGCGACTTTCCACAGAATTGCCGGCGCCACCCGCTCATATTCGTGGCGCAGCACGTTGCCGATTGATGCGACCCGCTGCCACGGTATCTCGGGATGCCGCTGCTTCAAGTCGTCGGGAAGGCGGCGGCTCGCTTCGGAGATGATTTCGATTCCGCGTTCGACCAACCAACGTTTCTGCCAGTCGCCTTCGAACTGTTCCAGGGACACGTCTGTCGTCAGCGTCAGGATGTTCCCAATGGCTTCCAGAATATCGGACAGCCGGGCGATCGCAGAATGCATCGTCGTCAGAAAACCTGGGCCGCCTCGGCCTCGATGCGCGGGCGAAGGACCGGATGCACGCTGTCACGGGTCATGATATCGGCCTTCCGCCCCAGAATATTCGAAGCCAGCTCCTTGACCCCCAAAAGGGCAAACAGCCCGAACTGCCCCCTGTCGTAATCGAAGAACAGGTCCACGTCGGATTGTGCGTTTGCCTCGTTGCGGGACACGGAGCCGAACAGAAAAAGATGGCGAACCCCTGCGCGCTCGAGTTCGCCTCGATGCCGCCGAAGAATGTCCATTGCCTGATCGCGGTTCATGACTTCCATCCTGTGCGAACCTCCGGCACGCGTCAGCGGGCAAATCAGCAAAGGCCCCGCGGAGTGGCCCCCTCCACCGATTCCGCCCTGCCAAGGCTACAGCGGGCAAAGCAGATTCACCAACCCACCGAAGCTTCAGCGTAGGCGGGTCGCGGTCCCCCACTCCCTTCGCGCGCGAATGCCTCCACCGCGCCGCGGATGGTGGCGAACCGCCCTCACAGGTGCTGCGCCCGACAGGGAACGGATTTCCGCCTGGCGACGCACATTGCCAACCCCCGTGCCGATGGACATCGTCCGCGCACTTCATTCCAATCCGGTTGACATAAATACCGACTTGGTGTAGGAGAGGGCCAAGCTCTTTGACAATTGAAAAAAACGATTTCCGGCGGCGACCGCAAGCGGCTTTGAACGGCCGCCGGCGGAGGCGTTCGCGGGATGATTCTGGCCCTTCGCCGACGATTTGCAAAGCGCCACGGAATTCCCTGAAGCAGGGAATTACTGAGGGAATTTTCAAAAACACTGCGCCTGCGAAGAGCGAAAACCCGGTCGGTGCCTGAATAATTTCAATCCGGATGTCCTGGAGCAGGGAATCCGTGAGGGAATCTGCAAGGACAGCAAATTACTCCGCCCCACGACTCTCGCCGCCCTGCGCGCGCGGCGCAGCGGGTCGCGAGTGGCCCCCCGCAAGCGCCCAGCGTGAGCACACATTTTTTTCATCGAGGCGGAGGGACGTTCAAAACAGACCAGGCGCACTCCATTTTCTTCCTCCATCGTGGGGGAGGTGGCACACGCCAGCGCGCCGAATGCGGGAGTGGCGCGCTTGCGCTTCCCGGAACCCAGCCGCGCTGAGGGAAAAAGGAGCCAGAGTCAATTTGGCGCCTGCTCCGTTTGACGCGGGCCGGCGCATCAGAGCGGCAGCGGGATTTCGGCCTCTGATGCTGTGACCTTCGGCTTTGACGGAGGGCCGCGGCGCGGCGCTTCCACGGCCTTTCTTCCGTGCATCGCCGCGATCTGGCTACGGAACCGTTCGCTACCCGGAACCCAGCCGCGCTGCGTCGCATCGCGAATGGACGCAACAAGCTCGGCATCGAGACGATCCTCAA
>DATAWY010000003.1:0-6925 GCA_036266955.1 Rhizomicrobium sp. | reverse complement strand
AACTCGCCAGCCCGGAAGGTTGGCGCGAAGTCCACGAAGGCGTCGAAGTCAAGCTCGCCCGTCATCCCGAGACGGACGAGACCGTGATCCTGTGCCGCTCTGCCGACCGGCGCAGCAAAGAGAAGGCCATGCACGACAAGTTCAGCGGGCGGATCCAGTCCGCCCTCGAACGCCTGGCAGCCCGTATCGCCGGCGCAAGGAAGCGTCTTGATCAGGCGCAGGTGAACCGGCAGATCGGCCGCCTCCTGCAGCAGAACCAGCGCGCCGCCGCCCGTTTCACCATCACGCTCAAGCCGATGGATTGTCCTGCCGGGTTTCGTCTGGAGTTCGCCTGCAACGCCTCCTTCGACGATTGGGCCGCCCTCACGGAAGGCTGTTATGTCCTGCGCTCCAACATCACCGAGTGGAGCGACCGCCAGCTCTGGAAAGCCTATATCCAGCTCACCCAGGCCGAAGCCGCTTTCCGCATCCGGAAAGATCGGCTCAACGTGCGGCCGATCCGGCATCGGCGCGAGGATCGCGTTCAGGCGCACATCCTCGTCTGTTTCCTCGCCTTCGTATTGTGGAAAAGCCTCGAGATGTGGCAGAGCCGCGCCGGGCTGGGAAACTCCCCTCGCACCGTCCTTGAAGAGCTCGCCCGCATACAATCCCACGACGTCGTGATGCTCACGCCCACCCATGGCTATATCCGCCTGCGGTGCGTCACCCGGCCAGACCCCGCCCAGGCCGCGCTCCTCGACCGCCTCGGCATCGTCCTGCCCAAACGCCTGCGCCTCGCCGAACCTCACCTCCAAGCGCTCACAGCCAGCGCCTGACGAAGCACCAAAACCGAAAATGTAGTGCCGACTTTTCGGCTAACCCATTGATTTGTCTGGAGCCGCACCCCGATTCTGCGCAAGTTGGGTTAAGCCCGCTTGCGGTTTCTTTCGTGGATTGGGAGGTCACAATTGGGAGAAGGCCACCGAACGGACAGCTCCCGCGAGCAACCAACCGTTGCGAATAACCTGGAAGGAGTCGCGGGCTGGCTGCTCTTTCTCTGCCTCGCGCTGACGATCATTGCACCGGTCGTCGAACTCTACTCTTTGTTTCAGGAATGGTCGGTTGCAAATGCGCCCCCCGAACTTCAGAGCATTGTTATCACCGAGACGTGCTTTGGCGGGGTGCTGAACATTTTGGGCGTTGCTGCGGGAATCTGTTTATGGACGCGATCCGCTGATGCGATCTACGTCGCCAGACTGTACTTGATCGCGCTGCTCGCGGGCAGCGCATTGCAAGCGGTTATAATCGGAGCCGAGGTCGATTCAGCTGGTATTATCGGGCCCCGTTCTGGCTATGTCTCGCAAGCCATCGCGCCGATCATTTCGGCTGCTATCTGGCTCGTTTATTTAGCGAGGTCACGTCGGGTACGGGCCACGTACGGATTGCAACCTCGCCCCGCAATCACGCGTCGATCATTCAGAGAATTTTCAAAGCCGTGGCTTCCGCTCGAACGTATCGCATTCGCGGTGTTCACCGTCGGTGCGGCGACATCCTTGTGATCGCGGTCGCCTTGGCGTTCTCAGATTCGGACCCCTGGATTGAGTCTGTGAGCGAACGTTACTTGCAATCGATCCAACTCCCCTCCCGGACTGAATTCGAGGCGCTTGCCAAGCAACTTCCGCCACATGCGAAAGCTTTCGTATTTCAGGAGATGCAGACCAACGAGTTCGGGGGGACAATGGCAGGCACAAGATACGAGGGTTACTACGATCCTCGATGAGGAGCACGAGAGGCACAAGAGCTGCCGCGGGACTCGTTGACCGCCCTGATGTATCGGACGACCTTCCGCAGATGACGCGCTGGCTGCCGGATGACGAAGCCGCGCAGTTGCGGTGCGAGTTCGCGGCCGAACTCGAAAGGTTAAAGGCAGCGTGAGCTTAGCCGAAACTCACTCGACGCCGGATTAGGATTTACGACACTGACCCTGAAAGATTCTGACCCTGAAAGATTATCCTGACGTCGAAAAAGGGGAGGGCATCGTCGTGGATTGCAAGGGCGTTTTTCGGCGCTATATCGCCGCGCTGGCGAATCCCGACATGCTGGATGAAATCCTGACGCCGGATTTTGTTGGCCGTGATCTGCCACCGCCAGGCAACCGGGACCTATTGAGCGCGTTTCGAGGCGCGGTCATGCAGGCGTGTCCCGATCAGCGCATCGAGATCCTGGACATCGTCGCCGAAGGCAATCACGTCGCCGGGCGCTGGCGGGCGGAGCAAACCCATACCGGGCCTTTTCGTGACATCGCCGCGACCGGCGTTCGCTTCAGCTTCGATGGTTACGAGTTTGTCCGGCTGAGAGACGGCAGGATCGCGGAGCGGTGGGTCGCCCTGAACCCCAGCCCCAACGAAGTCATGGCGCAGTTAGGCTCTTCTCGGCAGCCGGGGACGTAGATCAATCGCGCTTCATGCGGCGCTCAGCCGGGAACGCGTCCGCGAAATACTGATCGGCAGCTTTCATGTGACAATCCATGCCCCATGCTCCCTGATCGCGTGGTGCATGGCGTCGGGCGCCAGGTCCAGATCATCGGGCCAGGTGACCGCGCCCAAGACAATCCTCGCCTCACGGAACCTGTTCTCCTCGCGCAGCGCGGCGAATGGGCCGGCGGCGAGCGAATGGATGAATGCGCGCATGTCGACGCTGCCTTCCGTGCCGTCGTTGAAGCGTACCCGGAGGCAAAATCGCGGCAGCACTTCCAGATCAGCTACACGCCACGGCGCCCGGGGGCGTATCCGGGGTGTCACCTGAGCGGCGAGATCGTCCTGGGTGTTTGCATGCTGCTGCATAGGTTCCAGTCCTCCGTAAGTTCAGCCTGATGTTCCGAGGCTCACTCCTTGACCAGCGCCAGTGCCCGTCTCGGGAGGCTACCTTGGATCACTTCGAGCGTGCGTATGTCGATCAATGCTTCGTGTTCCGCATAAAGCGCGTGAAAATGGGGCGGCCCGTGGTCGCGCCAGAACATCTGGATAAGTATGCCATAGAAGGTGCTGATCGTCGGCATCCTCCGGGCTCCTCAGGCCTTTGTTCGCACCGCGCCAGTTATCCCATCTGGCGTCGGTTGACAAATGTCAACAACTCGATGTGTGCGGAGGTTAATTGGATGGATTGCAGCACCCGGACGAGTAGGGGGGCGCTCTTGCTGACGCTGGTCCCGCCCTGGCTTGTGGCCATGGCCAAAACCCGCCCTCGTCGGGCAATCGCGGAAAGGAAAGGCGGACCTTCGCCTACGGCGTCAGATTGATCGTGGTCGATGCGCGCGGAAGCATGTACACTGCGGAATAGAGAGGGACCGTTCCCATATGAAGGAAATCATAGAACGGTGCGTAGGCGTAGGTCGTTTCGCCCAGGATCACCGTTGTCTTGGGCGTGTCGAGCGAGGCCGGCAAGGGGAAAATCGTCCCCACGGTTCGGCCCGTGCCGTTGAGGGCCTGGCTCCACGCCACTGTTGCAACGCCCTTGTTGTCGATCGTGATGCAGGTCACCACCACCGTCGCATTCGCGGAGGGATAGGGAGTGAGCACCTGGGCCGAGGCGTCCAGGATGTCCGGCATCTGGGTCGAGGCGCTGATGGTCGTGTATTGCGCGACGAGATTGGTGACCGTGCCCGAGGTGAGCGCGACCAGGCGCTTGATCGCGAGGCCTTGCGTCAGTTCGCCTTGTCCGAGATAGAGCAGCGTCATGACGGGCAACAGCAGCGCGAATTCCACCGCGCTGATGCCGCTGCGATCGGACATGAATCCGGCGCGGCGCCGCGATGCGCGGCCGGATAACCAGCGAAACGTCATGGAAACGCGCTCCCCTCAGTACGGTTCGTTGCGGAACACGGACGTCCCGACCAGAAGCCTCTGATTGCCGTTCATGTTGGAAAGATTGAAACCCAGCGGACCGATGACGATGGGCCACGGGTAGAATACCTGCACGACCACGATGTCGTCCGGACCGCCCATGGAGTAGTTCATGGTGTTGTTGAATTGGCCGTTTACCAGCGGATTGAGTTGCGTCATGGACGAAAAGGACGAGGCGACCTGCACATTGACGTAGATGTCGTTGCAATCGAACAAAGCGGATGCGTTGGCGCACACCGCGCTCTTGAATTGCGCGGGGGACAATCCCTGCAACTGGGCCTGCCCGGTCATGATCAGGCGGGATGCCTGCGTCGTGGCCGACTGCAGCTCCATCTGGGCAAAGAATACGAGGCCGCTTTCAAGAATCGCAACCATCAGCGCGACGAACGGCGCGCCCACGATCGCGAATTCGATGGCCGTCGTGCCTCTGCGGCTCCTGGCCAGTTCCGCCCAGCATTTCCGGATCGATGGCAATTTGATGCTCCTTCCGCGCATTTCGGCCAACTATTTGGCGAGATAGGCCGACTGGACCGCAATCTGGAACAGGCTCGCCAATGCGGCGGAAATATCGCCCCCCGTCGTGACCTGGTAATAGAGGCCGGGCGACGCGCAGTTTTGCAGCGTCGGTCCGATGTTCGGCTGGAATGGGGCAATGTAGGTATTGTACCATGGGTTGGTGGGAAGCGGGAGATATTCGGTGTAGAGAATGGCGATGCGGATGCCGCGATTCTTGACCGTGCTGCACCAGCTGTTGTTCATCAGCGATTGCACCCGATTCCCTGACTCCATCTCGTCCTCCACCCCGTCGGTCACGAAAAACAGCACTTCCTGGGGCGTGTCGCCCGGCGCGTTCGTTCCGCTGCCCGGGTTGGGCATGAGTCCGTTGATGTTGTTCATGGCATCGTCGTAATCGGTATCGGTATCGTCATTGTTGTCGGTCGACGTCAGCGAGCCCTGGTCGTAGACCTCGAGCACGTTGATGTTGGAGGCCGCGGTCTGGGCACTCCCGAGATTTGACGTCAGTGGAGCGATCGTATTGAAGCCGGCATCGAACGTATAGATCGCCATCCGGTAGCTTGCGCTGTTGGCTGTCTCCGTGTCCAGGGCCGTCGTCATGAGGTTTTCTGCGGCCTGCCTGAGCAGCGCTATGCGCAGGGTCACGTTCAGTTTCTGGGCGAGCGCGTAGTTGTCTTCGCCGTTTGGATTGCCCAGGTTGTCGGCGGCCGGGTTGGATTCGTGGCACCCGAACGCGCAACCGCCCTGCAGCGGGGTGGCGGCGACCATCGTGTCGATGCCGGCCTGGGTTGCGGCAATTGCCATGGACGGGGAGGCGTCGAGGAGCAGGTAAAAGTCGATGTTCGGCGTGGATCCCGCGATCGCCTGGGAACTGCCGCCGACCGGAATCGTGGCCATTCCGAGAATGCTGGGAAATGCGTTTTGCGATGTGGCCCCGTATGTCACCGTGGCCATCCGTTCGCCGTTGCTTGCCGTGGTGATCGCGACACTGAGGTTCGCGGGATTGTAGTTCACGCCGCCAATCGTTTCTGCCTGGGCATTGAAGGCGTTTTCGGCGGCAATTCTCGCGTGGGATACGCTTTCGCCCATCATCGTCGGCGTAACGGCCGCAAGGGCTGCCGCGTCGGCCGCGGCGTTGAGTTGCGCGCGCCGATCGGCCGCCGAAATATAGTCTATTCCCATTCCCGTCAGAAAAATCGTAGGAACAATCGCGATTGCAAAGATCGTGGCGACGTTCGCCCTCTTGTCGAGCAGGAACCGGCGCAGTCTCTCTTGTATCATTTGTTCGCACCTCAGCCGCGAGGACGCTGTCGATTGACGGATTATGACCAAAGCTCCCTGCATTTCTACCGCATTGTAAAACAGTAGTTACCGGGGAGTTAAGCAGTGCGCCTCAAGGGTCATGCCGGATGGGGGCGGCGAACGACGGCGCGGCCGGGCGCCGGGGCAAATCGCAAGCCGCCGCTTCGCGGTCAACCGACAGTATGACCGGCCGGCCTTAAGAAGGTCTGATTACAGCGGGAGACTCCGCGCGTTTCTCAGGAGCACGTCTTCACATGCAGGGGGGCGGGAACCCTGGTCCGGGAATCGCCGCAAGCCGCGTCGAGTTGGTGCTGGGTGAGACCCCTGGCGCGGCTGAGATCGGTGCCGCGGATACTGGTGATGGTGAGCCGGGCGCCGGACAGGTCGGCGTTGTCGAGCCTGGCATGGGCAAGATTGGCGCCGGAGAGGTCCGCATCGCGGAAGGATGCGCCTTTGAAATCGGCGTAGGACATGCACATCAGCACGAGTTTCGCGCCATCGAAGTCGGCGCCTTCGAGATTGCCGTGCTTGACGCATTGGTTGGTGAGGTCCGCATGGGCGAGGACGCAGCGCGGACAATCGTGATGGCCGGCGCGAATGCTTGCGACGGCTGCGGCATCGGGAGCGAGAACGGCGGCAGACGCGGGAAAACCCGAGATCACCGCCAGAAAAAACGCAAGCACGAAGGGCATCGGCGGCCTGTTCCAGTTTGATACGCGGAACTGTCTGGCCGCAAACGCCGTGCCGCGAATCCGTCGGCACGCATTCCGGCTGCCCGAATGGATGCTTAAAAAGGCTTGAAGCGCACGATGATGGTGGTCCAGGCCCCGATCGCCTTCCCGTTGATCGAAGCCGGAAGATAGCGCCAGCTGTCTTCCACGGTTTGGATTGCGATCCGATCGATTTCGCCCTGCCCCGTCGAGCGCACGATCCGCGCATCGCGCACGGAGCCGTCCGGCAGAACAAGGATGCGCAGCTCCAGCGAGACCGCCATAATGTAGCTGCCGAGCGTGTGGGGCAGTTCGGGCAATGCATTGACATGAGGTTATGAGGTTACGGCGACAGGATGCTCACCCCCCGGAACTCCGTAAGCGGTGATTTGACCCCACATTGTCTGCCGCGACGGATCTCGCGCAGCATGGTCGCTGTATCGACGGGATCGTGTATCACATATGGCCGACATTAATTTCGACACGCAGCCGGTGCGCCGGCGCGCCGAGATCACA
>DATAWY010000002.1:0-10668 GCA_036266955.1 Rhizomicrobium sp. | reverse complement strand
TGTGATCTCGGCGCGCCGGCGCACCGGCTGCGTGTCGAAATTAATGTCGGCCATATGTGATACACGATCCCGTCGATACAGCGACCATGCTGCGCGAGATCCGTCGCGGCAGACAATGTGGGGTCAAATCACCGCTTACGGTGCTCTTTGTGCTCTTTGTGGTAAAATTACTTTACTGTAGCGATCCGCGTGAGGAATTATTTCTTCCGCCGGCTCAGCACGGCGAGCTGGGCGAGGCGTTTGCGGGCGGTTTCGCCGGCTTCGCTGCTCCCGGGGGCTTCGCGCGCGGCTTCCTGCCAGTCGGCGCGGGCACCGGTGCGGTCTCCAGCCTCGAGCCGCATCGCGCCGCGCTCGACCAGCGCCTCGGGATAGTTGGGATAGATGTCCAGCGCGCGTGCGATGTCCGCGCGTGCCTCGCGCAGCTTTCCCTGGGCATGCAGCGCACTGGCCCGCAGGACGTAGATGTCCGCGCGGTCGGGATCGATGGCCAGCACCGCTGTCAGGTCTTCGACGGCACCGGTCCAGTTCCTGGCCACGCCCCTTTCCCGCGCGCGGTCGGAGAGGACATCCTCGTCCTTTGGCGCGAGCGCGAGCGCGGACGACAAGGCCGTTTCCGACTTTGCAGTGTTGCCCGCCAGCAGCCAGGCGTTGCCGGCCTGGTCCAGCAATTCGGCGCGCATCGCGGGCGCCGCATTCGCAGCGTCCTCGAGCTTCTGCGCCGCTTCGGGATAGCGTTTCAACGCTGTCAACGCGAGCGCTTCGCAGTGCAACGCGGCCGCGCCGCCGCCCGCATCCGCCCACTTCGCCGCCTCATCATAGGCCTGGGAGGCGTGGTGCCCGACGAGATCAAGACATTCGTCATAGCGGATCGCGCCGCCTTGCATTCGATGAGCGGGCGAAACGTCTGTCGCCGCCGGCGCGCCGGCTGCACCGGAGCAGAGCGCCAAGGCCGCGATTGTGCAAAGATTCCGGAGCCGGTGTTCGATCTTCATGCCGGACGCAAGCTCCGATAAGCAGGATTGATGAGCGAGAATAGAAGCTCCACGCGGTCCGGGCCAGCTATCCTGCAGGTCGTGCCAAGGCTCGATGCGGGAGGGGCGGAACGCTCGGCCGTCGAGATCGCCGCCGCGCTGGCGCACGCGGGTTTTGTTCCGCTCGTGGCCTCGGAAGGCGGCCGCATGGTGGCCGAGTTTGAAGCCGCGGGCGGCGAATGGCTCCCTATGCCGCTGGACGCGAAATCGCCGTCGGCACTTCTCGCCAACGCGCGGCGGCTGCGGGATTTGATCCGTAGACGGAACATAAGGCTCGTCCATGCGCGTTCGCGGGCACCCGCCTGGAGCGCGCTGTGGGCGGCGCGCCGCACGGGCACCGCTTTCGTAACCACCTTTCATGGCGCCTATGCGGCGGATTTTCCGCTGAAGCGCCTGTACAATTCCGTCATGCTGCGCGGCGACGCGGTGATTGCGAATTCGCAATGGACGGCCGATCATATTCGCGAGGATTATTGGCTGAGGCCGAAGCGGCTGGTCGTGATCCCGCGCGGCGTGGATCTGGACCGTTTCGATCCCGCCGGCGTGCCGCGCGAGCGCGTCCTGCGCCTGCGCGAAGCCTGGGGCGCCGGTCGCGAACAGAGCGTCGTTCTGCTGCCGGGCCGGATGACGCGCTGGAAGGGTCAACTGATCCTGATCGAAGCCGCAGCAAGGCTCGCTCAGAAACGCGAGCCGGGCGCTCTGCGCGTGGTGTTCGCCGGCGATGCGCAGGGCCGCGATGACTACACCGCCGAGGTCGAGCGCGCGGTCGAACGGCACAGGCTGGGCCAGGTCGTTGCAATCGCCGGTCATGTCGAGGACATGGCCGCCGCCTATCTCGCGTCCGATATCGTGGTTTCGGCCTCCACCAAGCCGGAAGCTTTCGGGCGCGTTGCCGCGGAAGGCGCCGCGATGGCACGGCCGGTGATCGCGACCGACCATGGCGGCGCGCGCGAGACCGTGCTGGCAGACACATCGGGTCTCTTGGTACCGCCCGGCGATCCCGCCACGCTTGCTGAGGCTCTGACGAAGCTGCTCGACGCCGGACCGGCCGCGCGTGCCGCCATGGGTGCCGCAGGCCGCGCTCACATCCAGCGCCACTTCACGCTGGAGCGCATGACCGGCGAGACGATCGGCCTTTACCGCGAGCTTCTGGGTCCCCTCGCCGCGAAATAACTGCCGCGGCACGAAATCGCCTGCTAGGTTCGTCGCGCAGTCGTGTCGGAGGAAATGGATGGGCTGGAAACAGGCCGCGGTCGCGGCAATTCTGCTGGTGCTTCTGCCGCTCGCCGCGGCTGCGCAGGACCTTCGCGCGGCGCCGCTCTCCCCCGTCACCGTTCAGACCTTGCCGTCTCACAAGGCACCGGCAGCGGCGGTCAGGCAAATTCCCTTCGATCCGGTGAAGGCCACCAACGCCTATCTCGCGCGGGTGTCGGGCGCCGTGCGCGAACGTTCGGACTCCTATTTCGAAGGCGGCTATGTGCTGATCCTGGTGGACGCGGTCTATGCCATCGCGGTGTCCGCCTTGCTGCTATGGATTGGCATCTCGGCGTCGATGCGCAACATCGCGCAGCGCCTCGCCCGCTCGAAATTCCTGCAGGTCCCGATCTATGTCGCGATGTTCATCGTCATTACCACTGTCCTGACCTTTCCCTTGAGCGTTTACGAAGAGTTCTTCCGCGAGCACGCCTACGGGCTGTCCAATCAGAATTTGGCGCAATGGTTCGGCGATTTCGCCAAGGGCTTCGGCGTGGAATTCATCATATTCACGATTGCGCTGACACTGATCTATGCCGTCATTCGCGCCACGCCGCGCCTGTGGTGGGCGTGGGGCACGCTCGTCGTGATCGGCCTGTCTGCGATCATCTCGACCGTCGAGCCCGTCTTCATCGCGCCGATCTTCAATCACTATCAGCCGCTCGCGGAAAGTCCGCTCAAGGAGAAAATCCTGGCGCTGGCGAAAGCAAACGGCATTCCCGCCGACAATGTCTATGAATTCGACGCCTCGCGACAGAGCAAGCGCATCTCCGCCAACGTCTCGGGCCTCTTCGGCACCACGCGCATCTCGCTCAACGACAATCTGATGAACCGGTCTGGTCCGCGCGAAATCGAAGCCGTTCTCGGCCATGAAATGGGCCATTACGTCCTCAATCATGTGGTGATCGGACTGACATGGTTCGGCCTCGTCGTGCTGGTGGCATTCTTGTTCCTCAACTGGGGTTTCCGGACGCTCGTCAGCATTTTCGGCGCCAATTGGGACGTGCGCAGCATCGAGGATCCGGCGGGGCTGCCGGCGCTGAGCGCCCTGTTGGCCTTTTTCCTGCTGATCGCCACGCCGGTGACCAACACCATCACGCGCACGCTGGAAGCACAGGCGGATATTTTCGGGCTCAACGCCGCGCGGCAGCCGGACGGATTTGCGCAGGCCGCGCTCCAGCTCAGCGAATACCGCAAGCTCGATCCGAGCCCGCTCGAGGAATTCATTTTCTACGATCATCCCTCCGGGCGCACGCGAATCTGGACGGCGATGCGCTGGAAAGCGTGGCACATCAACGATCCCGATATCAAAGCAGGGCCGGTGTCGCCGCAGTGAAAGGGTTTTCGCTCAGCGTGGGCGCGCCTGGCGCGCCCTTGCACGCGGCGGCGCACAGCCATCATCCCTGGCCCGATGTAACGCTCGAAGCCCAGGAACAGGCCTGGCGCGACGCCGCGCGCCTGCTCGACCGCAAATGGGAACATATATTCGCGCAGGTGATCCCGCAGGCGCAGGCGCATATCGCGCGCGAGCTGCGCCTACCGGACCCCGCGACGATCGCCTTCGGCCCGAACACGCACTCCTTCCTGCTGCGGCTGCTCTCCTGCCTGCCGAGCGGCCGGCCCATCCGTGTCCTGACAACAGGTTCGGAATTCATGAGCTTCGCGCGCCAGATGGCACGGCTGGAGGAAGACGGCCTCGTTATTATAACACGCATAGAAGCGGAGCCTTTCGATACACTCGCACCTCGGTTTTGCGAAGCCGCGCGAAAGGGCGGATTCGATCTCGTTTATCTGAGCCAGGTGTTCTTCGATTCCGGATTCGCACTCCGCGATGTGCCGGCGATCGTGAACGCCGTTCCCGACGCAGAGACCTTGATCGCAATCGACGGTTATCACGGCTTCATGGCCGTCCCGACCGATCTGGCCGGGGTCGCATCCCGCGCCTTCTATCTGGCCGGCGGATACAAATATGCGATGGCGGGCGAAGGCGTCTGTTTCCTTCACTGCCCGCCCGGCTATGGCCCGCGCCCCCGCGACACAGGCTGGTATGCGGGATTCGCCGCGCTGGAAAGCGGCAGCCGCGGCGTGCCTTTCGCAAAGGACGGCAGCCGCTTCTTCGGCGCCACTTTCGACGTCTCCGGCCTCTACCGCTTCAACGCGGTACAGGACTGGCTGCTGCGCGAGGAGCTGAGCGTCGCCGACATGCTCGCGCAAGTGCGCAGGCTGGAGCGCGCGTTTCTGGATGAACTTGACCGGCTGCACGCGCCGATCGGCCCGGCCAATCTGCTCGTTTCCGACGAAACCCGCCGCGGCCGCTTCCTCGCCTTGCGCACGAAGGACGCCGCGCAGATCACACAGCACCTCGCGGCGGCCAACATCATCGTCGACCACCGCGGCGACCGCCTCCGCATCGGCTTCGGCATCTACCATGAACCCGACGATGCGGTTCGGCTGGCAAATGCGTTCATAAAATTCCCTCTCCCCCACTTTCTTGGGGGAGGAGGGTTAGGGTGAGGGGGGCTATCCGCCGTTCCTCTCGTGAGAATCTCGCCTCGACAGCGGATCCTAGTAATGCGTACACACTTCGATGCTTGTCCTGTGACGACTACCCCCTCACCCCCAGGAAAGTGGGGGAGAGGGAGTCGCCGCTCTTACGCCGCGATGCGCGCCGAGGCATCCTCGCTCCATGGAAACACGATGCTCCGATCCGCGCGCGCCAGCTTTTTCGATTTGCCTTTGTAGTCAAAGCTTGCGAGCAGGTCGCGGATCAGTTCGAGACGCGCGGCCTTCTTCACATCGGCGCGCACGATGCGCCAGGGCGCGGCCGCGTGGCTCGAACGGTGGAACATCGCGTCGCGCGCGGCCGAATAGGCTTGCCAGTTATGCAGCGCCTTCGCATCCACCGGCGAAAGCTTCCACTGCTTGAGCGGATCCCTGGCGCGATCCTTCAACCGCTCCTTCTGCTCTTCGCGGGAAATGTCGAGATAATATTTGCGGATCGCGATACCGTCGCGCGCCAGCATCGCCTCGAACGGCACCACGGATTCGAAGAACGCCTCGACCTGCTCCTTCGTGCAGAAACCCATGACCGGCTCTACGCCCGCGCGGTTGTACCAGGAACGGTTGAACACGACAAATTCCGAGGCCGAAGGCAGGAACGGTACGAAGCGCTGGAAATACCATTCGGTCGCCTCGCGGCTCGACGGTATGCCCGGCGCGTGAACCCGCGTCTCGCGCGGGCTCATATGCTCGGTCAGCCGCTTGATCGTGCCGTCCTTGCCGGCGCCGTCACGGCCCTCGATGATCACCAGCGCACGTCCGCCTCCGGCGATCAGGCTGCGCTGAAGCTTCACCAGTTCGACCTGAAGGTGGTAGAGCGCACGCCCGTAATGTCTGTCGTGGTCCGGCTCTTCGGATTTTTTCGCCATGATCAATACCCCTGCGCCCGATCCCGATGAAATTCGCCCGGTGCAAGTGAACGCCCCCACGAGGTTCCAGTCCACCAAAACCTACGACGTGCTGGTCGCCGCGCCGCTTCTCCTCTTCTACGGCTTCAGCCTTGCGGCGCTTAAGCCGCAAACTGAACTACAACAGCAGGCTCGCGCCCACGTTCACCGTGAGCGCAAGCAGCACGGTGTTGAACGCGAACGCGAAGGTGCCGTGCAGCATGGCGAGACGACGGATCGGCTTGCAGGTGATCGCCACATCGGAGGTCTGCGAGGTCGCCCCGAGCACAAAGGAAAAATAGAGAAAATCGGCATAGTCGGGCGCTTCGCCCCCTGGGAAATCGAGACCGCCGTGATGACCGTCGGGCTGACCTGGCCGGTGTCTGGGCCAGTAATAGTGATGGGCGTAGTGAAGCGCGAGCACGGTGTGCAGAAAGAGCCACGAGCCCGACACCGTGACCACCGAAAGGATCAGACGGAAAATCTTCTTTCCCGGCGGCATGGCGCCGATTCCCGCCACCATGCCGGTGATCGCCACCAGGCTCGCCACCACGGCCACGATGCAAAGAATAAGCACGACCGAATTGGAGGTATCGTAGTGGGCGGCGCGGTAGCGCATGGTCTGGCGACCGCCGCGCAGCATGACGGTCCATGTGGTGGCGAGAAACACGAGCACCAGCGCGTCCCACGCCATGACGCCGCGCAGCAGAAGATACCCGCCGACGGGCAGCAGCCAAACGCAGGCAAAGCCGGCGGCGCAGCCGGCCAGCAATCCCGGATGCAGCCGCGCCGGTCTCAACAGATTGCGCAGGCGCATCGCCCCTCGCGCGAATCGATCCTCTCCCAGCTTGGCGCAGGCGCCCCGGAAATCATAGGCAGGCAACACGCCCGGCAGCGCCCCTGTCACCAGCTGGCCCTACGTTCTTCCCCAGCGCCACGCTCTCAGCAGCCGCTCAGGGGCAGCAGCTATCCGTGCGCGTCAAAGTGCCCCCTCGACGAGGTCGGCCGCAGCGTGGTTTTCACGCAACAGTGGAAGCCCCGGCCAGGTTCCCGCTTGGGAAACTTGGCAAGGCCGAAGCGTTAGAGCGGGGCAAACGGATCATCATAGCGGGTGAAGAAATGACACTGCGAAGTGCTCTTTTGGGCTGCGTGGCGCTTGTGGCTCTGGCCACGCCGGCCCTCGCCGGTGACGGCTTCTATGTGGGCCTTGGTGCGGGTTGGGACAATCAGAACAACATCCGGGTCGACGAGTACGCCCCGCCGCCGGCCACAGGCGAGGTCTCCACCAATGATGGCGCCATCATTGCCGGCACGCTCGGCTACAAACTGCCGATGTTCCCGATCAGGCTCGAGTTCGAATCGGGATATGACTGGCACAGCATCCAGTCGCTTCAGAGCGGGCCGACCTATTCCGCGGCCGGACACGCCAATGTGGCGTCCGAGCTCGTGAATGCGGTCTATGACCTGCCGGTCGCCCCCGGCTGGAACCTTTATGCTGGCGGAGGCGTTGGCGCCGGCCATGTCTATTTCGCCCCCTACTTTTCGGGTACAGGGGGTCAGTTCTCAGGGGACCAGATCGCCCACGTCGATCATTGGGGCTTCATGTGGCAGGGGATCGCCGGCACGTCGTTCGAGATCGCGCCTGACGCGGACCTCTTCGTCGACTACCGCTACCGGGACGCCGAGGCCCACGTGGACACCTACACGCCGGCCTTCGGTGTGACCGGTTCGCACGGAATAACCGAAAACGTGGTGATGGCCGGTGTCAGGTTCTACATGTTCCCGGAGCAGCAGATGATGGAAGGCCCGCCGCCACCGGAGCAAAACTACTACTACCGGCCCGCACCGCCGCCGCCACCGCCACCACCGCCTGAGAACAACGCGCCGATGAACAACATGAACAACGGAGCGACGTCCGGCGGAGCGACATCCGGCGGCGGAGGCAGTCAACAGTAACAGCCGCGCGGCGAGCAACAGCCTCTCGCTTGCATCACGGGTTGGATTGAGCGTCTTTGCGCGGGGCACCTTCAGAAGGTCACCGCTACGCCGCCCGCGCCTGCAAGCCTTTCCAACATTAAAAAAGGGACGCCGCCGCTGCAATGCAGCGGCGGCGGCGCTGCTTCTTGCGCAGCCCCGGCATTGTGTTATCATGAATGAGGAGGATGATAACATGATCCGGACGCAGATCTCGTTTGACAGGTCGCTTTACGAACGTGCGAAACGCATCGCGCGGCGGCAAGGCGTATCGCTCGCGGAATTGTGCCGGCGGAGCCTTGCCGAGGCCGTCGCGCGCAACGACTCAAGCGCTGGCCGCCCGTGGATGCGCCATGTGGGCGTGATAGAAGGCGGTGCCGGCGACAGTACGACAGTTGACGAAGTGGTTTACGGTCGCGAACGGCCGTGAGCGAAACCGTATTCCTGGATTCGGGGATATTCATTGCCGCGCTGGTCCGGCGGGACGGTTTTCATGCGCAGGCTGTTGAACTGTTCGGACGGCCGGCGACGCGATGGGTTACGTCCGTGCTCGTCGTGTCCGAGAGCTACTCCTGGTTCCTGCACCGCCATGGCGAGGAATCAGCCCGAAAGCTGCGCGGCTTTCTTGCCGCGCTCACCGGTCTTCGGCTCGTCGGTTTCACGGCCGACGATCATCAACGCGCGCTGAGTACGTTGGACCGGTTTCGCGGCGCGAAACTGACCTATGTGGATGCGGCGTCGCTGGTGCTCCTCGAACAGCGGAAAATCCGCACGGTCTGGAGCACCGATCATCACCTCAGTCTGACAGGCGCGGAAATCCTCCCGCGGTCCTGAGGCCCCTGCACGCCGACGAACTGATCGGAAATCTCGCCGCCGCGCGCGGCCGGACTTGCGCCGCCTGCGACGCGGCGCGGAACGAAGGATCCTGCGCCGCCCAGCACCGCGACGCCCGCCACCTGGCCGTGCTGCGGAAGACCGTTTCTCGCGGGCCGGGGCGGGGGTTGAACAAGGAAGGCGGTATGATATTCTCATACCGCTCGCGAAGAAGGAATGAAGAACATGCGCGCGCCGGAAAAACGGACGATCAGTCTGCCTGCCGAGCAGTCAGGATATATTGATCGGCTGGTTCGAAGCGGGGCCTATGCGTCGGCCAGCGAGGTAGTGCGTGCGGGATTGCGCGCGCTCAAGGAACGCGATGCGCTGACGGAACGCTGGCTGCGCGAAGCAGTGGCTCCGGCGTACGATGCGGTTGAGGCCGATCCGAACCGCGTGATACCAGCAAAGGAGGCGTTTGCGGCCGTTCGCGAACACCACGCCCGCCGCCTGAAGCGGACCAAACGTGGTTCATAGCGTCGGATTCAGCCCCGAGGCCCGAACCGATCTTCTCGATTTGTACAATTTCATCTCCAACGAGGCAGGGGCGGCGCGTGCTCTGGACTATATCGCGCGTATCGAGAATTACTGCCTTGGCTTTGCGTCCACGCCCGAGCGAGGAACGAAGCGGGACGATATCCGGCCCGGACTTCGTATCACAGGCTTCGAGCGCCGCGTTGCGATCGCGTTTCGGGTGGACGACCGCCGTGTGACGATCCTGCGCATTCTCTACGGCGGCCGCGACCTCGCGCATGCCCTCTTCGACGAGTGAGAGATGCCCCCATTTATACCACCTTCGCGGCGGGATGCGCACAGCGTCTGGAATCCGGATGCCCGGAAACCGCATAATGAGCGAGCGAATCAGAGGTTCCCTGCGATGCTTCAGGCGACACCCGGCCTTGCGGATCACTCTCCGGCCTTTTTCCCCGATGACCTGACGGAAGGGTCGGCGTCGCATTGCATGGGCGATTCGGAGCTCGACGGGTATCTCACCGCGATCGCCATTGGCCCGGAGATTGTCGAACCCGGCGAGTGGATGGCCCATGTCTGGTGCGGGCAGTGTGGCGCCCCCGACAACCTGGACGACCCGCAGGGTGCGCGGAACGCGGTCCTGTCGCGATATGCCCTGATCAGGCGGAGCGCGCGCGAAGACCTCCTGGAGCCGTTCGTGGCGGAGGATGAGCGCGGTCCCTTTGCCGACCCCTGGGTCCGCGGGTTTCTGCGCGGCGTCGATCTGCGCCGGCAGGCCTGGGCGCCTCTGCTGGGCTCGGAACTGGGCAAGATACACCTGCTTGTGCTCCTCGCCTGCTGCCGGGACCACGACGGCGAGAGGTTCTTTCCGCAGGCGGCGCTCGACGACGTGTTGCCGCCCCTTTCGGAAATTCTTGCCAAGGTCGCGGCGAGGTTTGCCCGCTATTGGCGCGACTCGAAACGAGCCGCCGATTTCATTCCGCAGTCCTCCGGCGGCGCTGCCCGCACGGGCCCCAAGACCGGACGCAACGAACCCTGCCCCTGCGGTTCCTGCAGGAAGTTCAAAAAATGCTGCGGCGGGAACGCCTGAGAGTGTCCGCGCGCAACCATGCGTCCCCGTCTGACGTAGCCGGCCGGCATACTCGCGGCGAGTACGTTCGCGGGGATGAATGGCTGCGGCTGCCACGGGCGCGGGCGCGGATCGCGCACTTTCGAAAGCAGAACTGCGCGGCGGAAAGCCGGACCGCGACGCATTCCTTCGCCTGCCGCGGCAGCCGATCACCGTCGTGCTCGACGGCGTGAGGCAGAACTACAATCTCGGCGCCATCTTCCGGCTGTGCGATGCATTCCTGGTCGAACGCCTCGTCGTCTGCGGCGCGCGCGTGGAGCTGCACAAGCGCAAGCTCGTGCAGGCGGCGCGCGGCACGCAGCGTTGGGTGCCCTGGCAGCAACATGAATGCGCCATCGAGGCCGTAACCGAAGCAAAGGCACACGCCGCGTGGATTGTTGCCGTGGAGCAAACCACGGCGAGCGTTCCGCCCGAGCAACTCGCGCCGCGATTTCCGGCCTGTCTGGTGCTGGGTTCCGAAGAGCGCGGCATATCGAGCGAAGTCGTCGCA
>DATAWY010000001.1:0-65145 GCA_036266955.1 Rhizomicrobium sp. | reverse complement strand
ACCCGGACTACCGCCATATCATCCGCCAGGAGACGGCCGCGAAAACGTCGGCCTGCTGGAAGGTCAATCTCAAGCGGCGCACCAGATACATGCACAAATATTTTCCGGACGCGAAATATGGCGGGAAGGACAACGCGCTGGCAGCGGCGCAGGCCTATCTCGATTCGCTCATGTCGGCGACTTCCAATCCCGATTACATGCTCTGGCGGAGGAACAAGAAGCCCCCGACCAACACCAGCGGCATCGTCGGCGTGGGCCGCTACGCAGTAAAGTACAGAAAGCGGAGGCGACTCCTGTGGCAGACCATGTGGAAGGATGCCGACCGCAAAATGCACTGCAGGCGTTTTTTCGTGTCGACGCATGGCGAGAGGCAGGCCAAGGCCCTTGCCGTCGCGGCGCGCCGCGACGCGATGGCGGAGTTGCACGAGGAGCTGACCCGCCGCGGCGCGATCTACGATAGCGACGGATGATGCATGCCCGCTTGCCCGGAACACGGCACCAGGACCAGCAATTTCAAAAGGAAGAATTGGGGGGTAAGAGTCCGACTCGGCAATAATCGTCATGCGGCGCCCCTCCCCAATTTCTCCAATTCAGCCCTGCATGCAACCGCAAGAACAGGCAGGTCATCGTGTGCGAGCTTCCATAGGGCATCGGGAATTACTTCTTCATAGTTCGTGACGCAGGATGTTGCCGATACCTGCGACCTTCTTCCATGGTATTGCCGGATGACGCACTTTCAGGATTTCCGGCAATCGCCTGCTCGCCTCGGAGACGATCTCGAGACACCGTTCGACAATCCGCCGCCGATCCAGGTCAGTCAGAAAATCGTTCAGTGAAATGCCTTCCAGTTTTCGTTCGATATGCTCGATTGCGGCGAGGATGTCTCGCAACGACAGTTCCGGCGACATTTCCTGCATCAGAAAACCTGAACTGCCGAGGCCTCGATTTTCTTCCGCAGCAGCGGGTGAAGCCCACGCCGTGGAATCATGTCCGTCTTCGTGCCCAGGATTCCGGCCGCGAGATCGTTGATGTCCATGAGTTCGTAAAGACCGATGGCGCCCAGATCGTGGTCGAAGAAAAGGTCGACGTCGGAAGCGCTTCCCGCTTCGCCGCGCGCGGTCGAGCCGAAAAGATAAAGATGTGTCACCCCGGCATTCATCAGGTCGGGCTCCGACGCCTTCAATCTGCGGATTGCTTCCTCACGTGTCATGATAGCTTCGATTCCCGACCTCTCGAAAAAACCCTTGCGACGGCATTCTATACCAACCTGCGCCGACCCGGGAGGCGATACCGGGAAGAACGGTTTTGGCCAGGACGATCGTTATCCGGGCGCCGCAGCGAGCCATCCCTTTGTGCGCTGACAGGTTTCCAAAGCCCGCTTGTAGGCTGCGCGCCCAGTAGTGCGGGCCACGTAGGCCTGCTCGGCTTCGCCGCGGAGGATGCCGCGGACTTTTGGCCAAGGGCACAGGTCAGCGAAATGTCGGCGGCCGTGAACGCCGCGCCGGCTAGCCAGTGTGAGACGCGAGCTGCCGCGTCACCATTCCCATCCAGCTCTCGATCACGCGTCTGGCCGGCGCTCCAGTTCTGCCGTTCGGCCTCGGGCGCCAATTTGCTGGCGCCGGCCACGAAGACTGCGAGGCCAAATCAGGTACCAGGACCAATATTCACCTTTTGCGTCACCGCGGGTTTTGTGTATTTTTCGGGCGGGCGAAGGCATGGAGATCGCGGCAATGAATACAAGACGGCATTGGATTTCCAGGGCTCCCGTTGGAGCGGCGCGTGCCGGCCTGGCGTTGATGGCCGTCGCGGTGTTGGGCCTGGACGGGGCCCGGCCGGCGCAGGCGCGCGGCTCGACCGTGCTTTATAACTTTGCGGGATCGTCCGACGGGGGTGATCCTTTCGCGGGTCTGATACGTGACTCGGCGGGGAATCTCTACGGCACCGCCGATTATGGCGGGACCGCGTTTGCCGGAGCTGTTTTCAAGGTTGCGCCCGACGGAACCGAAACGACGCTGTACAGCTTCAGCGGCGGCGCCGACGGCGCACAGCCTCTTGCCGCGCTGGTGCGCGACAAGGAAGGCAATCTATACGGCACGACAACCATGGGCGGCAGCGCGAATGCGGGCGTGGTGTTCAAGCTCGATGCCGGCGATACCGAAACAATATTGCACAATTTCATCGGCGGAACGGATGGTACGACGCCGACGGGAGGTTTGCTGGAGGACAAGGCGGGCAATTTCTATGGCACCGCCTCGCAAGGCGGTACATCGAACGCGGGCGTGATGTTCAAGATCAGCGCGAAGGGGAGATACAGCATTCTCCATACCTTCACAGGTGCTGCGAACGACGGGAAATATCCGACCTATACGAGCCTTCTGATGGATAAAAAGGGAACCCTTTACGGCGTGACCGAAGAGGGCGGCGCCGCCGATGGCGGGATCCTGTACAAATTCAGCAAGACGGGGAAGCTGACCATTCTGCACAGCTTCATGGGAGGAACGACCGACGGCTGCGACGTTCTGGGAACGCCGTTCATCGACGGGGCCGGAAACTTTTACGGCACGACATCGTCCTGCGGCACGTCGAGCCTGGGCACGGTCTGGACAGTGAGTGCGAACGGGACTGAGACGGTGCTGCACAGCTTTGCCGGCGGAACGAGCGATGGGGAGTACCCGCTGGCCGGCGTGATCGTGGATGCAAGCGGGAATATCTATGGGAACACGGAGACAGGCGGCGCGTCCAACTTCGGAACGGTCTACGCGATCAGCCCGAATGGAAGTTTCACCCTCGTGCACAGCTTCGACGGGACCGACGGCAAATATCCCTATGGCAGCTTTGTCAGGAGCGCCAAGGGCACGCTCTTCGGCACAACCCAGAATGGCGGCACGATCGGCTACGGAACAGTCTGGAAGATGAGCAAGGTGTCGGCGCGCCAAGGAGAGTAGTCGCAGCGGGACCAGCCGGCGGGTCATTGGGCGAAGGGATTTCGGACCGTCACACCGATCAGCTCGCGGCCATCCCGCAGGTCTTCGCTATACAGCACGCGGCATCCGGCGCGGGACGCGGCGGCAACGATGAGGCCGTCGTAAAAGGAAATCCTGTGATCGCGGGCGAGCCCGATTGCGGTTTCGTGGAGGTCCAGGGTCAGAGGAAGCGGCGCATCCAGGAGCGTTTTCAGCACGCCGAGAGCGTCTTCGATGTCCTGCCACGGACGGCGGAGCTTACGCCGCGAAACATTCACGAACTCGTTCAGAACCTGGACGCTGACGGTCCCGCCCTCCTCCAACAGCGCCTCGGCTCTCGCGCTGCGCGGAACGCCGGTCGTGAAGGCATATAGGAGGATATTGGTATCGAGGAACGGCTTAGCGTTCATTCGCCTCGTTCCGGTCGAAGCGGAAGCCTGCGGGCAACGGGCGCTTCAGAGCCTTCAGGCGCGCAAGTGCTGTGTCGCGACGGCGATCGCGCGAAACCTCGAAGCGGCGCGAACCCGCCACGACAATCTCGATATCGTCGCCCGCCTTCAGCTTGAGCGCCTCCACGACGGGCGCCGGCAGCCGCACGGCCAGGCTGTTCCCCCATTTTCCGACCTGCATTTCCGACCTCCATGGATATACATGTAAATCGTATATTGCATGAGGCCGCTCCCTGGCGCAAGCGCAACAGACTTCGTCCGCTGCTGCACACGGTGATGTGGAGCGGGCCAGCTTGTGAGCCTTTCTTTTTCTCGCCGTATTGGGTCGGCCCAGAATCCGCGGCGATCCGGAGTAGACAAGCGATAATTGTCGATTTACACAGGGTGCATGATCCGGCGATTTCGTCATCGCGGCCTGAAACGGCTTTTCGAAGATGACGATCGGCGCGGATTGAACGCGCAGCAGTTGGAGAAAATCCGGCGCGTGCTGGCCCGCCTTAACCGGAGTGCCGAGCCTGCGCATATGGATTTGCCGGGCTGGCGTCTTCATCCGCTGAAAGGCGAATTGGCCGGGTTCTGGAGTGTCACCATCGGCGCCAATTGGCGCATCGTTTTTCGTTTCGAAGGTGGCGATGCGACCGATGTTGACTATCTGAATTACCATTGAAGGAGTTGCGTGATGCGCATGAAGTCCCCGCCCCATCCGGGATTTTCGGTCCGGCATGATTGTCTGGAACCGCTGGGCCTTACCGTGACCGAGGCGGCGAATGCGCTGGGCGTGACCAGGCAGGCGCTGAACAATCTTGTCAACGGCAGGAGCGGTATTTCGCCGGAGATGGCGATCCGTCTCGACAAAGCGTTCGGCGGTGGCGCGGAAATCTGGCTCGGCTTGCAGATGGACTACGATCTCGCTGAGGCCATGAAGCACGAACGCGCGATCAAGGTGAAGCGCCTGCGGGAGGCGGCATGAACGGGACAGACACATCGGAACAGCTTGGAGCGTAGCGCAGCCTGGTTAGCGCCTGGGGGATTGGAGGCGCAGGTTAAAGGAGCATCGCGACGGTGAGCCCCGCGACAGGCAGCGCAAGCGCCCGATCAAAGCCGCTCTCGCTGCCGGCCTGGCGGAACAGGGCCACAGCACCAAGCGTGAGCAGTGCGCCGCTCAGCGCCTCGGTTGCGATGATCGCCAGATAGAAGAGCTGCTGCACCGGCGCCGCATGGATCGCCCGCCACCGTTGGGTAGAATCGGGGAAGACGGTGTCCATCCCCATGACGTGGTGCACGAAGGCCCAGTTGTCGCCGAAGTCTACGATGTTGTTGAACGCGACGAGTCCCAGGAGCAGCGCCATAGAAGCTACCAGGCTTGCCTTGCAAAGGCGTATCACCATCCCCGGATTGATCTTGTCCACGTCACCCTTCCCCATCTTTTCGACGGCGAAGTTAAAGCAGCGGGCGAGGTCCGCAACGGGTCACGCGAATTGTAGCGGCCTTGTAGGTCTTGAGGGCCGCTTCGCTGTCCAGGCCATCAAAGTCTCGACCGATCCATCGCGTGCCGCTTTGCGGAGCGCCATTCCAATCGTCGCGCTCGTCCGAAGAAGCCGTAATAAGTACGCTGTCGCCGAATCCCTGTGTCCCGATTTGCCGGGTCAGTTCATTTGGCTTTCCCTGCGCTTCAGATAGGCCATGACGCCTCTTTTGAGCGCGGGATGGCCGTCGGGATAATCGATCAGCAATTGCCTGGCTACATCTGAAATCTGTCGAGTCTCATTCTCGATCAGGCTCTTGTCGGGTTCGATGTTGCGAAGCTTCAGCTCCGATGCCGCGTCGTCGACCCGGCGCCCGTCTTCCGGCTTGCGGCTTGCGCAATAGGTGCGGAAAGCTGCCGCCCAGCACGCCATCAGCTCGTTGTCGGCCAGATGCTGAAGCGCCCGGCCGCGTCCCAGATAGCGCGCGCAGGCATCCATCGCCTCGGTTTCGAGCATTCCCTCCACGGCTGCCTCGATGTCCGCCTTTGTGTTGTCCGGAAGCGGCGCCGGTTTGATGGCCGGCTTCCTTGCCCGTTTTTGCATAAACAATCTCCGTCTCTACGCCCACAAATGGAGTGCGGTTCGCTCGGCGACCTCTTCAGCAACGCGGGTAGAGCTCCGCAGCCGCCTTTGCGAAGCAGCGGAAAAAACCGCGCAATGGGTTCGCCGAACCTCACGCGGCCAAGCTTCCGCCTGGTTGCCTGTCATGTGAAGAGCGAACTTCAACTCCACCTCCTGCCCATAAAGCTTCCAGCATCCCGCTGGGTCTCCCGGCCTTTGGGAACGAATGAAGAACGACATGGGTCAAGAGTCAAGACTTTAGCGGGAGGAACGCCGCTTCCTTCCGCGGCGCAGCGGTGATCCCCGGCGGCTCGGAAATAAGCCGACGCACAAACGCGTGTCGCCCATGACTACAAAAGATCACGGTCCGCGAGATTGGAATCCGCGCGTTTTCGGGGTCGGAGTTGAATTTTTCCGGGATGCTCGGGCCAGGGCGGAGATCGCCCGTCGGGTGCGCCGCCTGGCGCTTGCCAATCCTGGCGACGTAAAGCCGGTTGGCGGGGGCGTCAGCGAGCTTCGGATCCACTATGGTCCCGGATACCGGGCCTATTACGTGCAGCGCGGGAGTCTCTTGATCGTTTTGCTTTGCGGCGGCGACAAGCGCGCTCAGGCTAAAGACATCGCCATGGCTGTGAAGCTGGCGAAGGAGGTATGAAATGGCCATCGAGACGCGGCCGTTCGATCCGGCAGCCTGCCTGGACAGTCCCGAAGCGATGCTCGCCTGGCTCGACGGCGCCTTCGCGGATGGCGAGGCCGGCGAGATCGCCGATGCGCTGGGCGTGGCCGCCCGCGCGCGCGGCATGTCTCAACTCGCCGAGGAAACCGGCCTGACCGGGCAGGCGCTCTACAAGGCGCTGAGCAGCGACGGAAACCCGGAGTTCGCCACTGTCATGAAGGTCATTCGTGCGCTCGGCTTCCGTCTCCATCCCGAGCCCGCCTCCGCCGCCTGACGGTCCGCGGTTCGGGATGCCCGGATCGGCGTTCACCCGCGTGACAGGCCAGCCCGTAGTCGAAGGACGCTTCGTTCTGTAAAGCCTCGGAGCAAGTGCGGTGATATCCGACAGCTTCGGTTTCCGTCGAGGCCGGTGAACATGGGGGCACCGTATTTCATCGGCCCCACCCCCGCCTGAGAACATTTGACCAAGCACCTCATTTTGAAGTGAGCATACGCGCTGACGATCATGGTCTCTTCAGGCTTCGCATCCGATCAACCAATCCGCGAAGCTGATATAGTCCCTTCAGGATTTCTTTGGACAACTCAATGCCTATTTCCACTTATTCTTTGCCCACGCTGTCATAAACTTGGGCCTGCATGTGTGCCGCGTCATTCCCTAACAGTCGCAACTCATCGGCGCCCTCAAGCAGTTCCCTGGGCAAAACCACACGCTCTCCCAACTTCTCAATTCTTGCCTTGAGACTGTTGCCGGTTGCGCCCCGATCCTGGCAAATCTCCTCAAGTGTTCGACGAATCATAATAGCGGCAGCTATAAAACAGCCATTCGCGTGACAAACAATTGCCTCGGACAGGCTCTCAAGTATCCGCGGTGGTATACCATCCTTACTAAAGCTAATGGTCTCAGCGGGTAGGGTCCCATACATTTGACCTTCTCGCACTATTACAACGATGGGCTCAAGGCACTCACGGTTTGGGCAGACGCGAACCCCATAGGTCCATAACAACATTTTCACTCTCGATCTGGTGACGCCCGGATCAACCGGAGGCTGCTCTGCGAATGCTACGTCTGGCGCATAAAGTTCGCCATTTGTAGGCGCATGAAATGCCCCTTCTTTTTGGCAAATGGGACACCGCAGGTTAATTATTGCTGCTTGCGCCAGTTGCACAAAATGCTTCTTACCAACCGCTCCAGGTCGCCCAAATATCCGTCCAATCCCTTTCTTACGCGCTTCATGTCTAACACAACAGGGTGCCTGGAGCAGCGTTAACGCGCGTAACGGCTCGGCGCGTAGTCGGACAACGACCGCTTCTGTAAACGCCGCGGCGCAAGCGCGGTGAAATCCGACATGCCCGGTTTCCGTCGGCGTCGGTGAATATTGGACCAGGCACCGTATTCCGCCGCTCCGACTATGCGGAATCCGCATCTTGTCGCCGCACTACTTATGTTGAACATAATCGTTGACGCCGATCAATAGTCAAGTTTCTTTAGCAAATGCAGCAAGAAACAAACCATCTGATTTTTGGACACTACGACCTCTTTATCCGTATGATCCGTGTGTTTTCCGTCGCTCAAAAATCCTTCGACATATTTGTCGATGATCCACATCGCCATCTGAATTGAGATTTGTACCATCCAAGAAAATTTTCCGTCACGGCCACTGTGTTGGTAATTCCCTAAGCCGATGTACCTAGCTTCAAATGAACGGAGGTGTTTGACCTTGTTAATGGAGTCAAAATCGTCATCATCCCTGGAGACGACAATGGATAAGTCGTACCCTTTGTGCGGCCTGTGGCCCCTAAATCCGCACGCGTGCGAATGCCGATACTCGCACTCCTTTTCGAATACCTCAAACAGCTGCCGGTAGGTCAGCCTTAGGGTTGGCTTTTTCGCATGCTGCCTTGAGTATTCGATAGCGCCGCTGGAAAGCGTCAGACTTCCGCGTCTTCCGCCCGGACGTCCCATCGAATGCAAATCGATTTTGAATTGTGATTTAGGCTCACGTCTTGCCATGTCATTCCCCGTTGAACTTTCTCCTGAGAAGCACGTTTGAAATCCGTGACTGGACCATCGCGCGGCGCTTTCCGGACCGCCATCCCAAACCGCGACGTCGTCCGCAAGAGCCGTAATCAGTATGCTGTCGCCAAATTCCTCGCTATTCTCTTCGTAGTCGTAATTGTTCGGAAGCCGAACTCACCGAATGTCATTGCAGCCCAAGCCTTGTTCGCTTACCGCCCCCACAGCTGTTCGATCATTTGGCGGATAGCCGGGCTATCGAGACCCTTCTTAGGGCCGTCCTCTGTCACGATGAGCCGCCCCCCGGGAGTCTTCTCACTCCAACGCCCGATGTTGTTTTCAGCATAAAAGGCGAGCTTGGCTGTCCAGCGGAGCGCATAATCGGGCTGGTCAGGCATGCCGCAATGCTCCCAATACCAGGTCTCACCATCCCGATCCTCGATCGAGAAATCTGGCCAGCGCTGCCGACCATTTTCACCGATCAGGACGCGCTCGAAGAAATAACGGATGCCGAGTTTCTTCTCCGCCTCAAAGAGCAAATCTGCGATTACCAATTCCGATTTCGAGCTGACCAACTCGCCGCGGCTGCTGCGATGGATCAGCTTTTCCTCAAGGAATGTCCGCCCAGCGATTCCTGCGGGGGCTCCAGCGGGAGGGTCCGCATCGATCATTGTCGGCGGCGCGAACAGGTTCGTGATCCGCCGTGCAACTTCGGAGAAAAAGGGCGATCGCAGAGCGCGCAGATGGGCCAGATCGCCTTGGTGAAGGATAACGACACGGTCCATTTGCCGGGTCAGGGCGGTGTAGAGCATTTCGCGGGAAAGCAAGCGACTGCGTGCTGGCAAAACGAGGAACACTTTACTGAATTCACTTCCTTGTGCCTTATGCACCGTGACGGCGTAAGCCAACTCCAGGATCGGCGAACCTTCTTCCGAAAAATCCCGTCCGCTGAATCCGTAGGTCAACTCAGGCTGCGACGAGAACTGCACCTTCGTCCAGCTCGGTTTGTTGCCCGCTTTGTAAGCATCGCCAACAACGATACCGATTTCGCCATTGGCAACATAGCCGTCACCCTTTTGCTTATCCGCGAAGGCATAGCTCTGCCGAGTGTGATTCCGGACACAGATGACCTTGTCACCATAAGTGATCTGCTCAGCACCGCGGGGCTGTATCATGCGGTATTTAACGTAGTAGGGTGGTCCTTCGTTGGAACTTCGTGCGAACCGAAGCGTGTCGCTTCGGAAGGCCTCCTTGATATGACGGTTTAGATCAATAGATCCACTCGATTGGTTGCGATGCGGTGTAAGGATTTGCCACTGGTCACATTTGGCGATGCTGGCCCCCTCTCTAAAATACACGTAGTCGCCTTGCACACTTCCGCCGAGGGCGACGGCGATGCTTTTCTGTTGCGCATCCCTGTCCAAGCTCAATTCGTCAAGCAGTGTCGCGTCGAGGGCGCCGCGCAGGTCCGAAGGCGTCGTCCAGCGGACGAAGCGAAGCCGCTCATCCGCTCTACCGGCTAGAATGCCTTCCAAGACCTCGTCTTCTCCAGGAGGAAGATCGCGGCCGGAAAAGAGGTCCGCGAGCTGCACATCGGCGCATGCGAGGTCGCGCGGTGCCGCGTTGGCTGCGTTTGCGGAAGCATGGCGCCGTCTGACGGTGAGTTCTGCTACTCCTTTCCCGGCATGATCGCGTTCGAGATGTGAGATGAGGTCGACGAAGGGCCGCCCCGCGCCAATCGGTGGAAGCTGGCGAGGATCACCTACCAGGATCAGGCGTGCAGAAACCGGCAATGCGTCGACAAGCGCGGTCAGTTGGTCCTCGGTCAACATCGAAGCTTCATCGACGACGCAGGTCGTGACGCCGCCAGCGGGGGGCGCTTTGGGGTCGGCGAAGTAGCGCTGAGTCGCGCCGTCGTAACGTTTGTATTCCTTCAAGAACAACGCCAGCGTCTTGGTGTCTCCAGCGCGCCGGGTCTGCTGACCGAACCGCACCCGCGCTTTTCCTGTCGGCGCGAGGAGCGCCACGCCGGAGCCAACGATTTTCTTTTGTTCGAGCAATTGCCGAAGCACCGTGGTCTTGCCGGTACCCGCCGGCCCAATCAGGACTGACAAACGGCTGTTGGCCAAAACATCAAGCGCGAAGGCCTTTTCGATTCGCGCTTTCTCCTCTTCCTTATCGCCCTTCTTCAGCGGGCCGAAGGCGTTTGCGAGCTTTTCCGACCAATCGACCTTTGCGGGGATAATCCTACCCGTCACGCGATCGACGACCGCGCGCCTGATGATTGATCCATAATCCGCATAGCGCTTCAATTGCAGCGCGAGGCCTCCTACGCCGCGCGCATCGAAGACCGCCACCTCATCGCTAAATTCATCCTTGCAAAGTTTGGCGGCGGTCGCATCGAGCGGAACAGGCCGGGTTGCGGGCAATTCCTTGGCGAGTCCATGGATGCCGTCGGCACCCAACAACGTGTGACCGGCTTCCGCCGCAGCCTTTTCCAAAAGGTGTACGCTGATCGCACGCAATCGGCGCGCATCGTCGTGCTCCTCTGGATCGATCGCGCATTCCTTCGGTAGCGGATAGCGTTTCAAGACCTCGGCGTCAGGAAAGATGCCGCGATCAATCGTCCAGATACCGATCGGGTCGTGCGATGATCGATCCTTTTCATAAATAATGTAAGGGTTCTCAAGCACCGCATCCGTCGAGTCCATGTCCTCGAACCAGAGGATCGCCTGGCCGCGGCTGAGTTCGAACCGCGACAAAAGACGCAAGAATGCCGCACGCCGAGGTTCCTCCTTGTGGAGATGCGCCCAACGCTTTTGGAGCATCTTGGTGATCTTCGGCGCCCCCGGCGGGGCTGTGCCCCCGCGGAATACCTTATCAGCCGCGACCCATGGATCATCGGTCTCTGACAGCGTGGCGGATAACGCGAGCGCAAAGAGGGTTCCATTGAACCCGTTTTCCAGCGCCGAGAGGGCGCTCCCGAGACCGGGGCATGGACCGCTCAATTTCCAGAGCCGGTTTATCTGCTGATCGATCCAGGCAATCTGCTGCGGCCAGGGGCCTGTCAGTTTCTTCGAGGCGCGTTCCAGCGCGGTCTTGCATGCAAGCAACGCTGTAATGGCCGCGCCGTGCGTGACATGCTCGGAAGCGTACGAAAACTGATCGCGCAATTCATCCGGCGCGTACGCAAGAAACTCGTTGGTGTCCAGCGTGTTGTCCTCGGCCGCGCGCTCGAGGATCGCGTGGTAAGGAAGCACGATGCCACCCACGAAATGTCCGGGATTGGCAGCATCCGGCCGGATGGAATGCTGAATCGGCCGCTCCCACATCATCGCGCGCAAATGACTCTTGGGCGCGTCCTTGGCGTATTTGTATTGCGCGACCTGGCCTTTGTGTTTTAGGAGACCGACGGCGACGATGACTCGGCGGTCGTCATCCGCGAGTGGCGTGCGCTTGGCGTAAAAGAACGTGAGCGATTCGTCTTCTATGGCCCGTTCCGAGAACGCATCGAGAAGCGCACGCTGGTTTTCGTGATCCTGAACCCAAGCCGTACGCGCTAGAAATGCCGGTTCTTTCGGCTCGCGTTCTTCACTTACGTCGAGATCGAGGGTCTTGGCGAGCTCGAATCCACTCTCACGGAGCAACCACCGGAACGGCACTAGGGTCGCCCCCCATGCGGGCACGGGCACGGGCGTGCGCTCGATATGCTTATGGGCCGGACTCCAATCCGCGTAATTGAGCCGGACCTTGAGCGTTATTCCATGTTCCGAAAGGAAGGTCGCACGCTCCTTAATGCAAGGCGGCTTTCGACCATCCTCTAGATCGTGAATCCATTCGCCGCGGCATCCGTCCTCCGCGAGGTCATTGCGATTTTCGGCAATCGCTTTGAGGACAACACAAGATTGATTGTTGACGGGGTCGGTACAGACGCGGCCGTCCCATTTCGTGTCCTGCCATGGCACACGAATAGACAAATGCGTTACCGCTGATCCTTGCATGCGCGTCCCTCCGGCTACACGCACTGTGCTAACTGGTCCGCGAAATGCAACCACGTTTTGGGGTACCCGGGTGCCAGCCCGGGTCAGCGTGCGGTGGGGCGCCCGCGTGTTGCGCTGCGGCATACTTTCCCTTCGAGAAGTACGCTGAATCGCCCGCGAACCCCCTCGCACTGGCCAGCCACCGATATTGAGACGGATACGCCGCACTTCCGTATTCCGAATTGCCGGGGTTCAACACGCTTTCGGGGTTCTCTAATCGCGTCTTCCGAGTCAACGCCATCCTTGACCATCACTGCCGGGGCCACGGTTCCCTTCGTGATCGGATCGGAGCCCGTCACATCATGGCGTTCGCTTGGACAGCCGGCGGAAGGAACTCGTCGACAGCATACATATTGCAAATAAGTGGGCCCCAGGGAAATGTCCCCGAAAGCGTCTTGGCCGACCCGCCGCGCGACGCTTTCCGGGCCGCCATCTTAAACCTCTCGGTCATCCGCAGATTCAGTAAAAACTATGCTGTCGCCGAATTCTGCGCCCTTGAACGGACTTGGTATCTCGTTACGTTTTATACAAACGAATATTGGAACTGCTGCCCGGCGTAATCCGGCGATGAAAGCGAAAACCCGATCTCGCGGAGCCAGTGACCCGCGTTTTCGGGATCAGTTGTATTTCACGCGGCCCCTAAGACCCCGCCGCGCAGGCGTCTTGCCAAAAACTCTTGTGTACGGGCGGCGGGTCGGGGCTGTCGAAGACGCGCTGGGTCAAGAGGAGGGCGATCAGCCCCGTTGCCGGGTCGTTGAAACCATGAGGTGCCGAAGCCGCCGTCCCAGCCATAGGCGCCGGGCCGTACGCCGTCGGGACTTTCCGTCACCCGCACGCCAAGGCCCAGGCCCCAGCCGCGGCCGGGCCCCATGATCGGCTCGCCGTCTTTCATCTGTTCCTGGGTCAGCCGGTTGGTGGCCATGGATTTCAGCGTTTCGGGTTTCAGCAGCCGCCGGCGGCCGGGCGCGGTTCCGCTCAGCATGAAGCGCGTAAATGCGCCGTAGTCTTTGGCGGTGGAGACGAGACCCGAATCGCCGGCCGGGAAGTTGGGGCGTTGCGCATAGAGCCCATTCCACGGCTCGAACGGCGCGAGCCTGCCGTTCCTGTTGACATAGCCGGTGACCAGCCGGTTCTGCTGGCCTGAGGGCACCAAGAAGCCGGTGTCGTTCATGCCGAGCGGCGCGAAGATCCGCTCCTGGAACATCGCATCCAGCGGCCGCCGCGCCGCGCGCGCCACCAGCACGCCGAGCACATTGGAGCCCAGCGTGTAGAGCCATTGCTCGCCGGGCTGGGCCTGCAGCGGCAATTGGCCAAGCGCGCGCAGAAAGGAATCGTCGTCGCCCGGCCAGGCCGGATTGGGCATGCCGAAGCCCGGCAACCCGGCCACCGCCTTTACGAAGGGTGCGTTCGGATTGAAGTCCAGGCCCCAGCCGAGCCGGAAGGACAGGACGTCCTCCACTGTGATCGGCCGGCGCGCGGGGACCGCATCGTCCAGGGCCGCGTCCATGCGCGTCAGCACGCGCCGGTTCGCGAGTTCGGGCGCCAGGCGATCGATCGGCTCGTCGAGCCGGAGCCTGCCCTCCTCCACCAGCATCATCGCCGCGACCGCAAGCGATCGCACAGGCCCGTCATTTATAAGCAAATGGCCGGTTTGTCACATTTTCGCTGGCAAACGGTCAGGTTCTCGTCCGCGCCGGATCTCGCAATCGGCGGCCAGATGGCGAGGAACCGGCCGCGGCGATGGTCGCCCGTCCGGCCAATCCTGAGGGAGAAAACCCATGTTCACCCATTCCGAACTTACCCCGTCATGCAGGCTCTCGAGCAGGCTCAGAAACGGCCTTCTCTGCGCCGGGCTCGCACTCGCCACCGCCGCTTCGGTCTATGCCGGGCCGGCCAGTGCGAATTATCAAGATCTGTTCAACAAGCACGACATGCCATTGCTGGATCCGGCGACGAACACCTACGGCCCGAACGGCATCGAAATCGATTTTCAGGGCGACGTATGCTCCAATATTCCGGCGCAATATGTGGACAGGGTGGGCACCGATCCGTTCTACGCGCTGGCGGTCTACGAACAGACGATCGGGGGGCCGGTGGTGACGCCGAGTTTCAGTTGCAGCTTCGATGGCACCATCACGCATGCCCTGTGGTCGGGAGGCACGATGCCGGTGCCATTGCCCGCAACCGGCTGGCCGGTTCCCCTGCATGCCGACATCGACGGCAATCTTTACGTGCATAGCAGCCTGGACGAGGGCACCCCGTCCCTGACGGGCATCCAGCCACTCTACAGGAAGTGGATATGGACACAGACCAATCCTGCGCAGTCGTTGATCGTTCCGGACCTCGCAGCAATGGACGCCGCAGAGGGAGTGCAAAAAAAACCAAAATACGCCGTACTTTTCATTCAGACAGGCGGAACCGGGCAGCCGGACGCCGACACGCCGACCGGCTCCTGGTATTTGCTGAGCTATCAGGGATCCCCGAAATTTACGCTGTCGAACAATGGCTTGGACCCGATCTCGCTTCCCGTCGGCCAAAGCGGCATCGTGACAGGCGTCGCCGGGCCCTCGGAAGAGCAATGCGAAAAAACTCCTGACTGTTATCAGACGATTCTGGAAACACTCAACGACCAGGGCTATCCGGAACCCGGCACGGAGGGCTCGCCCTTCACGCCGATCAAGCTGCCTTCCCAGCTGGCCCCCGGTCAGACCTACACATTCAAAGCGCCGAAATAACGAAGCCGCGGCCCGGGTGCCAGACACCCGGGCCGTTTTTGTAATTCCAGAGATCCTGCGCCGCTGGATGGCCAAGGGTACGCGAGCGGCGTAGTCGCCGGCGGTGGAGACGAGGCCGGAATCGGCGGCCGGGAAGCCGGGGCGTTGCGCATAGAGCCCGTTCCATGGCTCGAACGGCGCGAGCTTGCCATTCCTGTTGACATAACCGGTGACCAGCCGGCTCTGCTGGCCTGAGGGCGCGAAGAAGCCGGTGTCGTTCATGCCGAGCGGCTCGAAGATCCGCTCCTGGAACATCACATCCAGCGGCCGCCGCGCTGCCCGCGAGCACGCCGAGCACGCCGAGCACATTGCCGCCTGTCCCGGAACCACCGCGGCGGGCTGTCGTTTCACCGTCATCGCCCGCTTCATTCGAGCGGGCCATTTTTCTTAAGACGCCAAGTCGATCACCCGGTCCATTCCTTCGCGGCCATGGCCCGGTGATGACGAAATCGAGCGAGTGAGGCGACGTTGGAAATTGTAAAACACGCGATCGAAAAAGCGACGGGCGCCGGCCGGCCCGGATCTGGCGACCTGCCCGCTCTTCTTCGCCGGCGCAATCCGCACCTCTTTCGCCTGAAGGACGACGGCGAGACGCCGAACAATCCGAAATGGCCGCTGGTGCTATATCGCTCGCCCGTGCTTTTGCGCGAAGAATTCGATCCGGCCGCGGTGTTCGAAGTTCTCTTCGCCACGAATGGCTGGACGGAATCCTGGCGGGACGGCATCTACGATTTCCTGCACTTCCACACCCACACCCATGAAGTGCTGGGACTCGCACGCGGCAGCGCCCGCGTGGAATTCGGGGGCGCCGCGGGCAGCGCCATAAGTCTCAAAGCCGGCGACGTGGTGGTGCTCCCCGCCGGAACGGGACACCGGCGGCTCTCGGCTTCCGAGGACCTTCTCGTCGTGGGCGCCTATCCCGCGCATGCGGGCGAATATGACCAGCCACGCCCGTCCGAGGTCGATCACGCACAAGCGGCCAGGCAGATCGCGAAAGTAAAGCCGCCGGGCACGGACCCCGTGTTCGGAAAGGACGGACCCCTTATCGACGTCTGGTGTTAGAGCCACCGGAAGATCAAACAGGCGGTTCCAATCTCTCCGGGATACCGCGGTAACGGGACTGTCGGTCCGGGACCGTCGGTCCGGGACTTCTGAAAATCCGGTCTAATCGCTACAGTAAGGGGCCATGTGGAGGCGACATCCAAAATGGGCAGGGTGAATATTTGCGATCGTTTTCTGGTCTGTGCGGCCGCTTTGGCGTCGGTGGTCAGAGTTCGCCAGACATGAACTATAATTCCTGTCGTTCTGTAGGAAATGCTGACTACAGCTCCTATCGTACTGCAGGAAATGTAGTTCATGTCCCGAAATTCCTGCATATCCATGCCAATTGTCGGCATTGCGGACTGCCGTGAATTTCAACTTTGACCCCGAAAGTCCCCCATTGCCGGCCCCTTGCCCGAAAACTGAAGCGACGCGGTGCGACGAGTCAGCTATCGTTCACGCCTGCGGGATGACCGGAGTGCATGCTCACCGCAAACGGAGACCTGATGGATGGACGAGAACGGCCCGCCGGGCGACAAGAAAAAGCCGACGGAGAAGGAGTCCGGAATTGCCGCGCTCGTCAACTCGCCGGCGGGCGTCACGCTCTTGGGATTTTTCCTGACCGGCGTGCTGGGCGCGCTCGTGTCCTTCAGCGTGAACGCGTTACAGCGCTGGGACCAGCAACAGACGCAGACGCTCGCCGAGCGCGAAAGCGAACTCAGCAGCGTCAACAAACAATTCGTCGGCGCGATCGTGCAGCGCACATTCTACACCGACGCGGTGCTGCAGGCTATCGGCCAGTCGAAAGCGGGTAGCGATCTCGAAGCCGCCTGGCCGCGCTACGAAAGCGCCTATCAGGAGGAACTGGCTGCCGTCTGGCAGAATCACCTGAACATCGAAGGCCATCTCGAAGACGATCCGGCTCCCACCGGGGAGAACGGCTGGCAACCCTTCTGGTACTATCTCGATCTCGTCATCCAGCCGCGCTACCAGGAAATGGATCAGTGCCTGCGCGCCGTCCATGGCGCCTGGCTGTCAGCCAACGGCCCGCAGGCGGACAGGATGAAGGTGGCGCAACGCATTCTGCAGGGATGCGAAACAAGCTACCACTGGGATCATGTGGGCAAGGCGCAGAAGGCCTCCGTGGCGCTGTGGGACCATTTCGAGACCTGCCTGGAAAGTTTCACCTATCATCTGGATGTGAGCGCCAGGATCCAGCGCCAGGTATGGAAGGCGGGCGAGACATCCGTTTCGCTTCCCGATCCGGCCAGCTGCGACAGGGGCGATCCGATCTGCCTGCAGGCGCGGTTTCTGGTCGGGCTCAAGGACAGCCTCGCCGATGATTGCGGCCCGCTGCCGGCGGGACAGGAGGATTGAGGGGATAGCCCGATGTGTTGCGCACGGTCGTAGAGAGCAAACAGGCCCCGCCCTTTGTATTCACCTGCGAAACGGTCATCTCCGAGGCGCTGTTTCTCCTGAAGCGCGACGGCCATGAAGCGGACGATCTCTTCGGCCTCGTCGTGGCGGGACTTCTTCGCGTCGATTTCGCCTTCCACGCCGAATATGTCCGCATTCGCGAATCGATGCGGCGCTACCGCGATCGCCCCATGTCATACGCGGACGCCTGCCTCGTTCGCATGGCCGAGCTCCGTCATGGCGCCCATATCTGGACGCTCGACCGGGACTTTCAATTCTACCGGATGCATCGCGGACAGGTGCTGACGCTGAGAGCGCCGTGGTGATTTTGACACCGAAGGAGTTGTGTGATGCGCATGAAATTCCGGCCCCATCCGGGATTTTACGTCCGGCATGATTGTCTGGAACCGTTGGGCCTGACCGCGAGCGAGGCGGCGAACGCGCTGGGGGCGAGCAGGCAGGCGCTGAACAATCTGGTCAACGGCAGGAGCAGTATTTCGCCGGAGATGGCGATCCGTCTCGAAAAGGCGTTCGGCGGCGGCGCGGAAATCTGGCTCGGGCTGCAGATGGACTACGATCTCGGGAGGCCATGAAGCACGAACGCGCAATCAAGGTGAAGCGCCTGCGGGAGGCCGCACGAACGGGACGGACAGATCGGAACAGTTCGGGGCGTAGCAGCCTAGTCAGCGCCTGGGGACCGGCGGCGCGGGTTCAAATCCCGCCACTCCGACCATACGGAATCTGAATCCTGTCGCCGTACTATTTCGGGCTCTCGCGCCGTCAACGTGTGGGTGCTCGCTTCGCCGCCCCAGCTGGCGGCGCGACTCCCGTTTCGCGCGAAATGGCCATCATGTGAAGTCAGGGACTGTTCCAGAATTCTTGATTTCTGCACGCTGCGTCGCTGTGCTTTTGAGAGGCGGTTTTCAGACGTAGAGAGGATGCTTCTTAGGTCAGGCCAACGCCTGTTTGGGGCCGAGGGAAAAGCCCGCCGTTTCCCGAATTGTCGGCCAAAGCGCCAACATGATCCGCACCGCCATGAACGCTGAACGAGCCGATTCCGCCTGGGGCTCAAACGGCGCCATGGCGTCGAGGACGGGTACAAGCAGACGGATGGCAGAAGACGGCGAAGTGTGAACGACATCGAATTGCGGCGGCAGAAGCCCGTCAAGGCGCCTATGAAGTTCGTCGAACCTCTCGCCCTTGAAGGTCATGTCCACGCAGCCTTTCGCAGCTTTGTGTTCGAGCTTGATACGCTCGGGAAGCCAGCCGGCGGCGAACCTCGGCCAAGGTTCGTGCACGCTCGCGACCTCCCCAAGGCCGGTTATGTGCAAGTCATGGAACTCCGCGCAACACAAACTCCGGTAGCTTTGCCAGAATTTTGTCGCCCTGGTGTCGGCAACAAATCCGCCGAAACGCTCCTTCTCGACGGCCTGGCGTAGCGCCAGACGCAGGAACGGAGCGAAGCTCTCCTTGCTGCCTCTGAGACGGGCGTCGATCTGCTCGTAGGTCAGAATCTTGCCCCAAGCGTTAGTGTTGTCGAGCGGTTCGGCGAAGCGGGCCGGCGCGCAGAGGCAGGTGACGAAGCTTTCCCACCATCCGCGGTCGACCCCGTTCTGGCCGCGCTTCGCATAGCGGACAGCCTGGTCGGGCTGGAAGGGGGCGTCGATCTTATCCTCAATCAAGACCGCGATGCGGCGGTCGCTCTTGTCTTTGAAGAGCACAAGCAGGTCGCTTTCGCCGGTCTCGTCGAAAACCACCCCGCGCCAAGCGTCGATGAACTCGAACGCGCCTGAACACAGCGTCCTAGACGCGACGAAGTCCCGGAAGTCGGCGGACGAGTGCAGGGCCATGAGCAACAAGATGTCAACATCCCGCTCGATGATGCAACCGATCTGGTGTCGGTCGGAAAACTCGGCGGGCATCGTGGCGGCGTCCTGCATGGCGACGTTATCTTGGCGCGCCATCTGTATATGATCGCTTAAGACCCCACTATTTTCGGGGTCAAAACCGGTCAGGAATCCGTCGACAGCATACATATTGCAAATTGTTGCCGCAGGGGAATGTCACGCATCTCCGAAAGCGTCTTGACCGGCCCATCGCGCGCCGTTTTCCGGGCCGCCATCCCAAACCTCGCGGTCGTCCGCAGAAGCCGCAACAAGTATTGCTGTCGCGGAAGTCCCAAGCGCGGCTCGCCGGGAATGACAGCCCTATGCGTGTTTCAGTTCGACCGGATAATATCGTTCACTTCTCCACGACGACATTGTCGAGGCCGACCGGGTTGTCGACGCCCGCTCGTACGCCGGTGAGCCTGATCTCGACGGAGTCGACAAGGGTGGACACATCGGGATTGCTGACGGTCGCAAAGCCGCCCATCGGGTTGGGGATCTGGCCCTTGTCCTTGTAGAGGGTCAGTCCCTTGAGGCTGCCCACGAATTCCCAGTCCACCGCCGCGACGCTCGAATAGATGTCGATCGAGTCGAGCGAGAATTCCTTCCCTGCCTCGGTAACAGTGACGGCCTTGCCCACGATGGTGTTCGCCGGAACGACGAACTCGATCTCCGGAGCGGGATTGCCGAAATCGCCGTCCACCGTCCAGCCGGGCTTCACGCGGCGCACGGTGAACCCGTGGGACTTGTAGGTCTTGAATGCCGCTCCGTTGGCCAGGCCATCAAAACCGAGATCGAAGGCTCTCCCCGGCACCGTCCGTCCGGACAGGCTCTGTGCAAAGCCATTGGGTGAAGCCGCGGCGGCAAAGACCAGTGCCAGCGCCAAGATGTTGAAAAGTCTTCCCATTTTCTGCCCCGTTTTGAGCCGCCAATGCCCCTGGTGAGCCGGCATCGGAATGAATCACAGCATATTTCCGCGGAATTCGTCGACAGCATATTGCAAATTGTTTCCGCAGGGAAACGTCACGCATCCCGGAAGGCATCGTGACCGGCCCATCGCGCGCCGCTTTCCGGCCCGCTATCCCAAACCTCGCGGTCATCCGCAGAAGCCGTAATAAGTATTGTCGCCGAATTTTCCCCGAATTTCCCAGGCGCCGTATCTGCAGGGAGGAGCGGCCAATCGAGAGGCCAGTCGCACTGCGCCAAATTTCAAACATACGGAACGCGCGAAAGCGCGCGCGGCCGGTCGCGGGCGTCGCGGGCGCCGCGACTGTTCCCACCTTCAGGCGCGGGCGAGGACGCCAGTCCACGTGGCGCAAGTCCCGACTTCTGGTCCGCCAAGAATACATAATGGCGACGGGACCAGCGTTCACCTCATCCTAGCTGCCGGTTGACATGCAACCGCATTGGTTATAAAATGGCGACGCCGCATTTATTCGATACGCGGCATTGCGCAGGCGACGGCAAATCCCGGGAAATGCGAAGCGGCCCGGCTCGAGAGATGTCGCGCTTTGTTTCGGGGAGCGGACAACGATACGCAAACTCAGGGAAATTTCGATGCAAATTCCGCTACCGCTCCCGAAGTCGGCGAGGCAGGTACAATTCTCAGGGAAATTTGTGCTACCCCGAATAGGCAGCAGCGCAGCGTCGCCGTTTTGTTTCGGCAACGAGCGCCGGTGCACAATCTCAGGGAATTTTTGGAAAAGTAGCGGGCACGCTTTGAACTGGTCGCGACCCGTTCACCCTCCCCCTGAGGGCAGGGCTATCGCATGTGCACGCGGAGGCGCGGAGCCGCAGAGGGAAACCGCCAAGTCGCCAAGTCGCCAAGAAGAAAATTGCGCGGGAAGGCGCGCCGGAATCCCTTGGCGCACTTGGCGACTTGGCGGTTCAATACTTCCACTCCGCAGCTCCGCGTCTCCGCGTGCCAATAACAGCCGTTGGAGGCGCAAATTCATATGCGATAGCCCTGCCCTTGAGGGAGCATGGATTCTTCAACGCACAATCTCAGGGAAATTTCGGCGCGAAGCCCTTACCGGCCCTCCGATACTCGCAGGGCCGGCACGATTCTCAGGGAATTTTTGCGGCAGAGGCGGGGCAAGCGCCTCAATACCGGTACTGATCCGGCTTGAACGGGCCGGTCTGGGCGATGCCGAGATAGTCGGACTGCTTGTCGGTCAGCCTGGTCAGCTTGACGCCGATCTTGTCGAGATGCAGGCGGGCGACCTTTTCGTCGAGATGCTTGGGCAGGGTGTAAACCTTCTTCTCGTACTTCCCGGGATGGGTGAAGAGTTCGATCTGCGCCAGCGTCTGGTTGGTGAAGGAGGAGCTCATCACGAAGGAGGGATGGCCCATCGCGTTGCCGAGGTTCACCAGCCGCCCTTCGGACAACAGGATGACGCGACGGCCGCTGGGGAATTCGATCTCGTCCACCTGCGGCTTCACATTGTGCCATTTGAAATTCTTGAGGGCTGCGACCTGGATCTCGGAATCGAAATGGCCGATGTTGCAGACGATGGCGCGGTCCTTCATCGCCCGCATGTGGTCGATGGTGATGACGTCGACATTGCCGGTGGCGGTGACAAAAATATCGGCGCGCGGTGCGGCGTCCTCCATGGTGACGACTTCGTAGCCTTCCATCGCCGCCTGCAGCGCGCAGATGGGATCGACTTCCGACACCATCACCCGGCAGCCGGCGTTGCGCAGCGAGGCGGCGGAGCCCTTGCCGACATCGCCGAAGCCCGCGACCATCGCAACCTTCCCCGCCATCATCACATCGGTGCCGCGGCGGATGCCGTCCACCAGGCTCTCGCGGCAACCATAGAGATTGTCGAATTTCGACTTGGTCACGCTGTCGTTGACGTTGATCGCCGGGAACAGCAGCGTGCCGTCCTTCTCCATCTGGTAGAGGCGATGCACGCCGGTGGTCGTCTCTTCGGTGACGCCGCGGATCTGCTGCGCGAGCTTCGTGTACCAGCCGGGCTTGTGCTTGAGCCGGCGCCGGATGGCCGCATACAGGACTTCTTCTTCCTCGTTCTGCGGCCGGTCGAGAAAACCCGTATCGCCCTTCTCGGCGCGCAGGCCGAGATGGACGAGCAGCGTGGCGTCGCCGCCGTCGTCGAGGATCATGTTGGGCACGCCGCCATCGGCCCATTCGAAGATGCGGTGGGTATAGTCCCAATAATCCTCGAGGCTCTCGCCCTTGACGGCGAAGACGGGCGTGCCGCCCGCGGCCACCGCGGCGGCGGCGTGATCCTGGGTCGAATAGATGTTGCAGGAGGCCCAGCGCACGTCGGCGCCGAGCGCCTTCAGCGTCTCGATCAGCACGGCAGTCTGGATGGTCATGTGCAGCGAGCCCGCGATCCGCGCGCCCCTGAGCGGCTGGGATTCGCGGAACTCCTCCCGCGTCGCCATCAGCCCCGGCATCTCGACCTCGGCGATGTCGATTTCCTTGCGGCCCCAATCGGCGAGGTTGATGTCCTTGACGGCGTAATCCTGGGTCACGGCGGCTCTCCTTTGGGGCGCGGGGCCGTATATCAGCCCGCCGGACGGCCTTCAAGCACGATATAAAGAAATGTGCATATCGTTATGGCGCAATCTGGCCAGCTCAGACATCAAGCCGATAGCCATATGTCTCGCAGAATCCGGCAAGCGCATCGCGCAGGTCCGGGGCGATATCCCGATAGTGCCCTGGCGCCAGAACCGGCTTGGGCAGCCAGAATTTTTTCCCCGAGGCATTGACGTCCGGGGCGACGGCTCGGGCGCGCGCCATCCGGTCCGGCCCGAAAGCGAGGCCCGCCCGCCGGAGAACGTCTTCGTGCTTCAGAAGGTCGTCGAATATGTGCTCGATCCGCAATGCGAACCCGGGGTTCAGCTGTTCCACGATGCGCATCCAGCAAAGATAGGACTCGGCCGCGCGTTCGACGGGATCGCGACGTCTCATTATATCAATGCCGAGCGCCCGGAATATGTGAAAGCGCCGAAAACCGAGCGACTGCGCATTGGTGTTCTCCAGCATGATCGAGGGTATGGCGGCGCGGGGATCGCGCACATGGGACAGCGTGAGACCAAACAAATCTCTTGCGAGCCGGGGCTCCTGGAAAACCGGGGTCAGATCGGAAACCGCATAAGCCCAGCTGCAGACGCCGTCGCGTTGCGGCCGCTCATGGCCGAGCCGCACTCCAAGCCGGACAAACACTTCGGTTACATAGGCGGATCCGCAACGCGGGTGACCCGTAACAAGAATTCGGCGGGCGCGGCTGCTTTCGCGGGGAGGCTCGAACAGATGATCGAATTTTTCGGCAAGATTGACCCGCCGGCAAAAATCCGACCGGCACGGTTCCTGATTTGTGATGCCTCGCAATCCGGCTTCGTCCACGAATGGCTGCCCCTCGACCGGGGCATTGGCGACATCCAGCCCGGACCAGAACCGTGCGTAGATGCGGCTGTTGAAATGGAACCAGTATGGAACGATCGTCCCGCAATCGAGCGCGATGCCGCCACGCGCACGGACGAGATCACAGATCTGGATGTTGCCGGAATTCCCGCAGACCAGAAATACTTCGCCGGGATCGGCCTGAATTCCGCCGTTCCGGATGATGGAGCTGCCGGAAGGTCCGGCCGATGTCCGATACCACCGCCGGACGGCAATCCCCAACTGCTCCGCCAGAAATCGCGACGGATCACGAGGGCCGATGACCGAAACGGATGAAACACCGGCAAAAACCTGCCGATACAAATCCCACCTGTCCAGATCGGAATCGATTTCGCACGAAACAATCGCGCGCGCGCGGCAGGGCTCCCGGAGCAGCGTGTCGACGAACGCCGCAGTTGCGCTGGAACAACCGGCGTTCTTCCGCACGCCGGCGCTTTCGCCGCGCGGTGGAACAGACCAGTCCGCCCAGGGCAGGCCGATGGCATCCGCCCGTCGCAACGCGGCGACGCTCTCTTCCTGTTGAGGTCCCGAGCCGGCGGCAAGACTCCGAAGCCTAGTCCGGTCGAGACGGATGACGGACGTGGGCTCCCGGCGGCGAATGCGGTCGATCAGCCAGACGGCGAAGGAGGCCGCATCGAAGTAGCAGTCCGCCGAATGAATCCAGCAAGCCGCCTGCAGCTCGGCAGGCGCTTGAGACATCGCGCCGGACACCAGCGTGTCGGTCATCAGCGACCGGATATCCGCGGCTGCCGAGTCCGCCTCTTTCCTAAAGTCGCTCCAATCTATGCCGCCCAGGCTGGCAGTGCTGAGCCGGCGCATGTCCCGCAGCCGCGCGAGCAGAAGGCGCCAGCCGATCCTGTGTTCGATCGAGCCGGCCCCGGGTTCCAGCCGGCCTTCGATATGAGAGATCAGTTCGCGATTTCCGCAGAACATCGTCCCCAGGAGCGCACGCATGTTGCGCGCGCCTCGCGTGTCCCGGGTCAGCCCATGGTCCACGACGTATTTGATTTCCGCCGTCGAAAGCCATTTCCTCGAGAGGCGGGGGATGAACGCGGCCGTCCGGACGTCCGTCGATGCGGCCAGGAGCCGCGCCTTGACCTCGGCGACCCGGCTCGCAAACCCATTTTTTCCGCCGAACAGAACCGGTCTCACAATTCAGTTCGCGCCATGGATCGTGGTCGGCCATGCATAGCTGTTCTTGTCGGGAGACCCGAACGTCGCGTCGATGATCCACTGCGCGACCAGCGTCTCGCAGAATATTTCATGCGCCTTGCGCCATCCGCGCCGGGCGACATCGGCACGCCGCCCGTCATCGGCGGCGAACCGGCGTATCTTTGTGACAAGATCGTCGAGGTCTTCGTAGAAGGCGATTTCATCGTCGCCGAACAGGCTATCGAATCCCGTCTTGCGGTCGAGGAAGGTCAAGAGGCCGCAGCCCAACATCATCGACATCCGGTCGGAGGAATAGAGAAACACGTCGTTGCGACGGCTGAGCGACAATCCCATTTTGGAGCGAGCCAGGAGGTCGAAGACGTCGGCACCATAGGCTCCCGGCATGCCGGCGGTGCCGCGTATCACGAAGTTCAGCTCCGGCAGGCGGCTGCGAACGCGATCGCAGATTGCCGTTCTCGACCTGTCCGGATTGCCCATGAAGACAAGGTCGGTCCCAAGGTCCGGAGTCTCGAACACGCGAAGCGATTCCACCGACCTGTCGACCGGATTAGGCATGAACGCGGCGCGCCCGCCCAACTCGACGATCGATTTCAGCGCGTCGCCTGCCGTGGTGACAAAGGTGGCATCGACCAGGGGGGCGAGCAGCTTCAGACGCTTCAGATTCGGCGCATCGAAGAGCGGATCGCAGTTCCAGTGCGCGATGCGCAGGCCGGGAAAGGCGGCGCGCATTGAAGCGATCGTTTCGGGGCGAATCAGCGTGCAGAGTCCGAGCAGGACAAGTTCGGGGCGAACCTGTTCGCAAACCCGAAGCAGCTTGCGGTTGACGTGCCCCTGGCCCGCGCGCCGCAGGCCCAGCAGATAGCTGTCGGCGATGTCGCGATCGCAGAAGCTGAAGACGTGATGACCCAGCCGGGCAAGACCGTTGTTCAATTTGTAGGGAATGCCGTAAAAATGGTTGCCGTCCCATTTCACGGTGAAATTCGAAACGTGAAGCACTCTCATCCGGTTTGGGTGGGCTCCTTTACGCTGGTGCCGGGAATGACAGCGCGGCGTCAGCTGCGGACCACAGGTTAAGCATCTGGAAGGAATCCGGGGTCCGGGGAACCATACTGCGTCATAGAGGCTTTTCTGCCGTGCGAGAAGTGTGCTATCGGACGACTGCGATCATTCGGCAGGAGAGCATCATGAAGTGGACGGCACCCAAGGTCGTCGAGATCTGCGTCGGTATGGAAATCAACTGCTACGCCTGCGCCGAGCTCTGAGCCATCGAATTGAGAATGCCAGGGACGCCGTGCCGAAAGCGCGGCGTCCCTGGTTTTTTGTGGGCACCCGATGCACGTCCTGGTTCTCGGCTCCGCTGCGGGCGGAGGCTTCCCGCAATGGAATTGCAATGACGAGACGACCCGAAGGCTGAGGGCCGGCGATCCCCGCCTGTCGCCGCGGACCCAATCCTCGCTCGCTGTCAGCGCCGACGGCAGACGCTGGGTGCTGCTCAACGCCTCGCCCGACCTGCGCCAGCAGATCAACGAGCGCCGGCAGCTGCAGCCCGGGGGCGATGATCCAAGGCGATCCAGCCCTATCGCCGCCGTCCTGCTGACCAATGCCGACGTCGACCATGTCGCCGGATTGCTTACCTTGCGCGAAAGCCACGCCTTCGCCCTCTATGCGCACCGGCATGTGCTCGACGTACTTGCGGAGAACAGCATCTTCAACGTGCTCAACAGGGGACTTGTCGCGCGGCGCGATCTTCCGGTCGACGCGCCCACGGCAATTCTGGACGCGGCGGGCTCGCCGTTGGGTTTATGGGCGACGGCCTTTGCGGTGCCCGGAAAAGCTGCCCTCTGGCGGGAGGACGAGAACCAGCCGTCGTTCGGCACCCGCGAGGGCGACACGATCGGGCTCGCCATCCGATCCGCGGACGACACGGAAGATGCGCTGTTCTACATTCCGGGCTGCGCGGCGATGACAGGCGAATTGGCGGCGCGACTGCGCGGGGCACAACTCGTCTTCTTCGATGGCACGCTGTGGCGCGACGACGAGATGATCGTGCAGGGCGTCGGCGCGAAGACGGGCCAGCGCATGGGCCACATGAGCTGCTCGGGAGACAATGGAGGCATGGCGGCATTCGAGCCGCTCGATGTGAGGCGCAAGCTGTTCATTCATATCAACAACACCAACCCGATGCTGATCGCCGATTCGCCCGAACGCGCGGAAGCCGAAGCGCGCGGCTGGGAGATCGCCCATGACGGGATGGAGATCGTGCTGTGACCGCGCCGCTTGCGACGGCCGAATTCGAAGCCGCGCTGTGCAAAGTCGGCGTGGAACGCTATCACGACAAGCACCCGTTCCACATGCTGATGCATGAAGGTAGCCTCGATCAGGGCCAGCTACAGGCCTGGGTGCTGAACAGGTTCTATTACCAGAAATCGATTCCCCTGAAGGACGCGAGCCTCATCGCGCGCGCGGAAGATATCGACCTCCGCCGCCAGTGGATCAGCCGGATCATCGATCACGATGGAACAAAGCCGGGAGAAGGCGGCATCGAACGCTGGCTGAGGCTCGCCGAAGGCGTCGGCCTCGACCGCTCCTATGTGGCGAGCTGTGAAGGCGTTCTGCCCGCGACCCGTTTCGCCTGCGACGCCTATGTGCGTTTCGTGCGCGAAAAGAGCCTGCTCGAAGCCGTCGCTTCCTCGCTTACCGAGCTGTTCGCGCCCGACCTGCACAAGACGCGCATCGACGCGCTGCTCGCCCATTATTCCTTCGCCAACGAAGCGACGCTTGCCTATTTCCGCACGCGTCTCGTCGAAGCGCCCCAGGACGTGGCGTTCGGGCTCGATTACGTGCTTGGGCACGCGCACACGCATGAGGAGCAGATGCTCTGCGTCGCGGCGCTCCGCTTCAAGACCGATGTGCTGTGGGCGCAGCTCGACGCCCTGCATCATGCCTATGTGTCTCCGGGTTTGATTCCGCCTGGTGCGTTCATCCCGGAGGATCGCAGATGAGCGCGCGGACGATCGCGGACATGGCGTCACGCCCCCGTCTGGCGCCGCATCGGCAGCTCCGTTTCGACAAGGCGCGCGAAAGCTGGACGGTGCAGGCGCCCGAGCGCGTGTTCCTGCTCGACGACACGGCGCATGCCATTGTCTCGCGCTGCGACGGGGAGAAAACGATCCGGGCCATCGTCGACGAACTTTGCCTCGCCTATGCGGACGCGCCGCGCGAGGCCGTCACCGGCGACGTGATCAAGCTGGTCCAGGACTTCGCGGACAAGGGCGTGATGACACTGTGAACGGGCTCGCACCACCGATCGCGCTGCTCGCGGAACTCACGCACCGCTGTCCCTTGCAATGTCCCTACTGTTCCAACCCGCAGGAACTCGATCGCGCGTCCGCGGAACTCGGTACCGAAGAATGGCTGCGCGTGCTGCGCCAGGCAGCCGAACTGGGCTGCATGCAGGTGCATTTCTCGGGCGGTGAGCCCACGGCGCGGCGCGACCTCGAACGTCTCGTCGAGGGCGCGGCCGCCGCCGGCCTCTACACCAACCTGATTACCTCCGGCGTGCTTCTCGATGCCGCGCGCGTTGCGCGCCTCGCCGCAGCGGGTCTCGAGCATGTCCAGGTCAGTTTCCAGGATTGCGACGCCGAAGGCGCCAACCGGATTGCCGGATTCGCCGGGCACGCGAAAAAGCTGGAAGTCGCCGCGCAGATTCGCGCGGCCGGACTTCCGCTCACGCTCAATTTCGTAGTTCACCGGCAGAATCTGGACCGGCTCGATGGGATGATCGAACTTGCCGTGGCGCTCGGCGCACAGCGGGCCGAGATCGCCCATGTCCAGTACTATGGCTGGGCGCTCAGGAACCGCGCCGCGCTCATTCCGACCCGCGAACAACTCGGGCGGGCGACCGAGACCGTCGAGGCGGCGTGCGCGCGTCTCCAGGGCGTGCTGACAATCGACTACGTCGTACCTGATTACTACGCCAGGCGCCCCAAGGCCTGCATGGGCGGCTGGGGGCGGCGCTTTCTGAATGTGACTCCGTCCGGAAAGGTGCTGCCCTGCCATGCGGCGGAATCGATAGAAGGAATGGTGTTTGAAAATGTGCGGGATCGCGCACTTTCCGAAATCTGGCGTTCATCGGATGCGTTCAACCGCTTTCGCGGCACGCACTGGATGCCCGAGCCATGCCGCTCCTGCGACCGCGCGGAAATCGACTGGGGCGGCTGCCGCTGCCAGGCATTTGCGCTCACCGCAGACGCCGCGCGCACCGATCCCGCCTGCGCGCTCTCGCCCGATCACGCAGCTGTGACCGCCCTCGCGACCGAAGAGTCCGCGGCATCTTCCACAAGCTACATCTATCGCAATTTCTCTGCGCCGCCTGCAGCCGGATGATCACTCTCGTCCCGGCAGGCACGAGGAACTATTCCTTGGCCGGCTGGGCGGGCACGTTCGCGGGTTGCGACGGTGTGATCGCCGGCTGCGCGGGCGGACTGGCTGCGGGCGCGGACGCTGCTGGCTGGGCCGTTATCAACAGCTGCCCCGTGGTCGTCGTTTTCTGCGTGGCATCCTTGGGCTTTTCGACCCAGCCGCCCCCCAGAGACTGGTACAGGCCCACGTCCGCCTGAAGGCGCGACAGCTTCACCTGGATCAGCTGATTTTCGGCGGTAAACAATGTTTGCTGGGCCTGCAGCACCGTCAGCAGGGCGACGATTCCTTCGCGATACTGCAGTTCGGAAATGCGGAAAGCGTTGGCCGAAGCCTTCACTTCCTTTTCCAGCGCCACCTGCTCGTCACCGAAATTGGATACCTGGCCGAGCGAGGTTTCCACGCCCTCGAACGCGGAAATCACGGTTTTCCGATAGGTCGCAATCAATCCCTGTTGTTCGGCCTTGGCGAGATCGCTTTCGCCGATCAGCTTGCCCCCGTCGAAGACAGTCTGCAGCGCGTTGGCGCCAAGGCTCCATTCGAAGCTGGATCCGCGGAACAAGGTGCCGATGGCCGTACTGGCAAGGCCGCCGTCGCCGGTCAAGCTCAACTGCGGAAAGAATGCGGCCCGCGCGGCATCGACATCGGCATGCTGGCTCGCAAGATTTGCCTCGGCTTCGGCAACATCCGGTCTGCGCTCGATCAGCTCCGAGGGAAGCCCGGGCGCAACGGCAGGCGATTCGAGCGTGTTCAGGTTCTTCGCCGTGACATCGAATCCTTCCGGCGGCTTTCCGAGCAGAATGGCGAGCGCGAATACCGCTTCGCGCTCCTGCTCGCGCAGGGGCGGGAGCGCCGCCACCTGTCCATCGACGGTTGCCTCCTGCTGGGCAAGATCGAGTTCAGAAGAGACTCCATTCGTCACCTGCGCCTGCGTGATCTTGAGGATGCCGTTGGCCGCGTCGATGTTCTGTTGGATCGTCGCGATTTCCTCGCGAAGCGCCAGGATATCCAGATAGGTATTGGCGACGGTGGCCGTCGTGGTCAGCGCGACTTCCTGCTGCGCAAACCGCGACGATTTCAAAGCTTCTTGCGCCGCGCGCAGATTGTCTTGCGCCAGCCCCCAGATGTCGGGAACCCATGTGCCGTCGAGGGTAAGGCCGAACTGACTGAACGTGTAAGCGCTGCTGGCGCTGCTCGTGACGCCTGTCACCGGGTTGGTGATCTGGGTCGAGCCGCCGGGCGAGCGGCTCCGTTGCGCGCTGCCCTCGGCATCGAGGGTGGGAAACAGCGCCGCCTTTGCGATGTCCCGGTTCGCCTTTGCCTGCAGCACATTCGCCATCGCGACCGCGATGTCCAGATTGTCGGTCTGCGCGGAGGTGACGAGCCCGCTCAGCTCGTCGCTGCCGAAAGCCTTCCACCAGTCGGGGTTGGGCCAGAGCGACGCTCCCGGAGCAACCGGACCCGTGAATGCCGGCGGAAGCTCCTGCGGCTTGATCACCTGTGGAACCGGCGTCGAGCAGCCAGCCACGGCACAACCGACGGCCGCCAGCGCAATAACCCGGATGTTGGACAACATGAATCAAGAACCCGCTTCTAGGGATACGCCCGCCCGGCTGAACACTCTTAATAGCTTTTGCAGGCGGTAAAACAAGCCGGACCGCCCAGGACCGGCTATTCGCCTGGGAGATGGGTCATGCAATACCGCGCCGGGCCTCTACCTCGCCCCGCTTTTTGGCAACGAAGCCTTTGCGCAAATCGGCGGCCGGACGCGATTCCATATTCGGGGTACAGGAAACGGCCCGGCCGCCCGCGCGGTCACACCCTGTTTGGAGCGCCGACCAGGGTGCGGTCGCGACTGCGGTGGTGACGCCACGCCGCTGCGAGGCAGGCACCACAATCCGATCGGCCGCGGACGATCAATTTGTTCACGTCCACGATCGACATGTTCGTGCATCTGTGGCGATAACAACCGGCATCTCCCGCCGCTGCGCCGGAGAAACTGATATCCGACCACCGGCGGCGCGCAACAATTGAATTGTATCGATCTGTCGTGCCAGCGCTTTGTTTTCGGCGTTATGTTCCGCTCGGTGGCCGGTGCACGACCCGAAAGCGGGCGAGCTGTTGCGTTGCCAGGCTGAAGTCCGGCTGGATGTCCACAGCCTTCTTGTAATCTTCATAGGCGGCGCGGATGTTGCCCAACGCTTCGTCCACGATCGCCCGATCGTAATAGGCAATCTGCAGCCGGTTGGCTCCAAGCGAAATGCCCTTGTCGAGATCGGCAAGCGCGTCGTCATAGCGCCGCAACACGATCAGCAGAGCACCGCGATCGACATAGGCCTCGCCGAGCGCCGCATTCAGGGCGATTCCCCGGTCGTAGTCGGCCAGCGCGGCGTCGCTGTTATTGTCGCGCGCGTGGAGAATGCCGCGATTGACAAACGTTGCGGCTCGGTCCTTCACCGAAAGGGCCGTCTGGTCCAGAGCAAAGCTGCAGGTCGCGATTCCATCGGTCGGGTTGCCGCCGAATTCTGCGAACTGAAAGCAGCTGTGGGCCACCCCGTTGCCCACTACCGAAACCGCCGCGTCGGCGGTCTGAACTCCAACTGCGGCGGTTGCCAATACCGCGATCCCGGCCAGCGTGGAAAATCTCATTGCGCTCTCCAGTCGACACCACGGAACTGTCGCACCGGACGCGGATCGCGTCCATGCGATCCAGCCGTCCGGCACCGTCACCGATTGCATGCGACGGTCGCCCGAAGCCGAGGGTAAGCCCTTGTTGTGCAATGTTTTTTCTGGGGGCCAGGGTGTAACGAGCGGGCGGGCGCGGGTTCAATTCATCGTGAGCGCGAGGCCGCAGCGCCTGGGCCGGAAGTCCCCTGGCCTCTTGCCACATGATGTTTCACGGCGGATATCTGCCCTGCCGCCATTTGAAGGGTTCCGCTTCGTGAGTTCTCCGACGCTTCCAGAAGGCTTCCTCGCGCGAGCCCTCGACAGGATTCAGCCCGCCCAGACCATGGCGGCGTCCCAGAAGGCACGCGATCTGAAGGCCAAGGGCCGTGACGTCATCGGGCTTGGGGCTGGCGAACCGGATTTCGATACACCCGAAAACATCAAGGAAGCAGCCATTGCCGCGATCCGGCGGGGCGAGACCAAATACACAGCAGTCGAAGGAATTCCCGAACTGCGCGAGGCGATCGCGGCGAAATTCAGGCGCGAGAACGAGCTCGACTACAAACCCGCCCAATGTTTCGCCGCGCCGGGCGGAAAGAGTGTCATCTATCACGCGATGATGGCGACGTTGAACCCCGGCGACGAGGTCATCGTGATAGCGCCCTATTGGGTCAGCTACCCCGACATTGTGTTGCTGGCGGACGCAAGGCCCGTCATCGTGGAAACGGGAATCGAGAACGGATTCCGGCTGACGCCGGAAGAACTCGAACGCGCCATCACGCCCAGAACCAAATGGCTGATCTTCAATCAGCCCTGCAATCCCTCCGGCGCTTGTTACACGCGCGATCAGCTTAACGCACTCACCGATGTCCTGTTGCGGCATCCCCACGTCTGGGTGCTCGCCGACGACATGTACGAGCACCTGGTGTATGACGGCTTCCAGTTCGCGACAGTGGCCGAGGTCGAGCCGCGTCTTTACGGTCGCACGCTGACGATGAACGGGGTTTCGAAGGCCTATGCGATGACCGGTTGGCGGATCGGCTATTGCGGCGGGCCCGAACCGCTCATCCGCGCCATGGCGAAACTGCAGTCGCAGACAGTCTCAAACCCTGCCTCCATCTCCCAATGGGCGAGCGTGGAAGCGCTCAACGGGCCGCAGGAATTCATTGCGGATTTCCGCCGCGCGTTCCAGGAGCGCCGCGACCTGGTGGTGTCGATGCTCAATCAGGCGCGCGGCATCGAATGTCCGCGGCCGGAAGGCGCCTTCTATGTCTTTGCTTCGATCCGCCGGCTGATCGGAAGTCACACGGCCAATGGCCGGCCGATTGTGACCGATGAAGATTTCGTGACCGCACTCCTCGAAACGGAAGGCGTTGCCGCCGTGCATGGGGCGGCGTTTGGACTATCGCCCTTCTTTCGCGTGTCCTACGCGGCGTCGAACGCGTCTCTGGAGGAGGCCTGCCGGCGCATCCAGCGCTTCTGCGCCAGCCTGCGGTAGAAGCATAGGCCCTCGCGGCTTTTCCTTCCTCCCTCTTGCCAGCGCGGTTTCCAGGCGCGAGCATTCGCCCCAAGGCTGCGCGACGGGACGTGCCGCAAGCACTGCGCCCGCACCGGCCTCTGTTCCGATCAATCCGGAATCAGCCAGGAGGTGAGCATGTCAAAAACAAATGGAGGAAGTGGGCCACGCGCAGTGGCCCTTGTAGGACCCTACGGGAGCGGCAAGACCACGCTGCTCGAAAGCATTCTTGCCGTTACCGGCGCGGTCCAGCGCAAAGGCTCGGTCGCCCAGCGCAATACGGTCGGCGACGGATCGCCGGAAGCCCGCGCGCGACAGATGAGTGTCGAGGTGAACTGCGCCGCGACCCGATATCTCGACGAGGGCTTTACCTTCCTGGACTGCCCCGGCTCGATCGAATTTCTTCAGGACACCCTCAACGTGCTGCCGGGCGTCGATGCCGCCGTCGTTGTCTGCGAACCGGATGCCGCCAAGGTGCAGATGCTAAAGCCTTTCTTGAAGCGCCTCGCCGATCTTGCCATTCCGCATTTTCTGTTCATCAACAAAGTCGACAAGGCGCCCGCGGGGCTGCGGGAACTGCTCGCCAATCTGCAGGAAGCCAGCGACAAGCCGCTGCTCCTGCGGCAGATCCCCATTTCCGAAGGCGGCAGCGTGACCGGCTTCGTCGATCTCGCTCTCGAACGCGCCTGGGTCTATCGCGAGCATGGGGAATCCCAGGTCATAGAGTTGAGCGGAGACCTCAAGGAGGAGGAGAAGCAGGCGCGCTTCTCGATGCTGGAGAAACTCGCCGACTATGACGAAAATCTGATGGAGGAACTGCTCTCGGATGTGGAGCCGCCACGGGACGAGGTATTCGGGGATCTGTCCAAAGAACTGGCCGCAGGTCTCGTCGTTCCCGCGCTGATAGGCTCGGCGGAAAGGGACAACGGCATTCACCGCCTTCTCAAGGCGCTGCGTCACGAAGTGCCCGAGGTGTCCGCCGCCGCCGCGCGCCTCGGCATCAAGGCCAATGGCGAAGCCGTCGCCCACATCCTGAAGACCTACAATGGCGCGCACGGCAAGCTCAGCCTGGTGCGGGTGCTGGCCGGCACGCTCAAGGACGGTGCGGTGCTGCACGCGCGCGACGGGCGCGATGCGCGGATCGCCGGTCTTTTCGCCCTGAAAGGGGAAAGCCAGACCAAATTGAGCGAGGCCAGGGCCGGCGATACGGTCGCGGCGGCGCGGCTCGAGGGCATGGCGACGGGGGAAACCCTGTCCACCGGGAAGGCGTCGCTTCCCGCTGTCCGGATCGAGGCGCTCGAGCCGGTGTACAGCCTGGCGATCGAGACGACGGACCGCAAGGACGAGGTGAAGCTCACGGCCGCCATCCACAAACTGCAGGAAGAAGATCCTTCGCTGCAGTTCCGCCAGAATGCCGAACTGCAGGAAATGTCGCTCGCCGGCCAGGGTGAAATCCATCTGAAGGTCGCGGCGGAAAAGCTTGCCAGCAAATACGGACTGAAGATCAGCACGCATCTGCCGAAAGTCCCTTACAAGGAGACGATCAAGAAGCCGGGAAGGCAGCACGGGCGGCACAAGCGTCAGTCCGGCGGCCATGGACAGTTCGGTGATGTCCATATTGATATCAAGCCGCTGCCCCGCGGCACGGGCTTTGTTTTCGAAGATCAGATCAAGGGCGGCGTGGTGCCCCGGCAGTTCATCCCGTCCGTCGAGAAAGGCGTGATCGATTATCTGAAGGAAGGGCCTCTCGGCTTTCCGGTGGTGGACGTGGGCGTCGCGCTCGTCGACGGTTCCTATCATACCGTCGACTCCTCGGATGCGGCGTTCCAGACGGCCGCGCGCATCGCGATGACCGAAGGCATGCCGAACTGTTCGCCCGTGCTGCTCGAACCGATCATGCGGGTGAAGGTCCATGTGCCCAACGACGCCACGTCGAAAGCCAACCAGGTGGTGAGCGGCCGGCGCGGCCAGTTGATGGGTTATGACGCGCGGCCGGGATGGAAAGGCTGGGACACGGTCGAGGCGCAAATTCCCCTTGCCGAGCTTCACAGCCTGATCATCGACCTGCGTTCGCTGACGCAGGGCGTAGGCACGTTCGAAATGGAATTCGATCACCTGGCCGAACTCTCGGGCAAGCTCGCCGAGAATGTGGTGGCCGCCCACAAGGCTGCCGCCTGACGCGCACAAAGAAAAGTCGGGGCGAACCATTCGCCCCGGCTCGTCTGCCTGGATGCGCTCCCGCCTCGGGGGCAAGCGGAAGGCGGCGAACCGGCCGTTTTGCCGGGCGGCCCGCCTTGACGTGGTTAGATGGCTAACTTACCTAGCTAAGCATGATCGTGAAAATACATGAAGCCAAGACGCAACTGTCCAAGCTCATCGCGCGCGCCGAAGCGGGCGAGGAAATCGTTATCGCGCGTGACGACAAGCCGGTGGTCAAGCTCACACCTCTTGCTCCGGCCAGGAAACAGCGCGTTCCCGGCTTGATGAAAGGCAAATGGCCCGACCTGCCCGACTCGTTTTTCTTCGATCCGCTGCCCGAAGAAGAATTGAAGCTCTGGGAAGGCAGCAACGATGAGGACTCTCTTCGAAAGTCACGCCATCTTCTGGTTTCTGAGCGGCAGCCGCAAATTCCCGGCACGCGCACGCCAAATCATTGAATTGCCGGACGCACCAGCGAGAGTGATTTGGTGACTATTCCGCACCCTGTTTGATACTCGCCAGAGCGGTTTGCGAGTTAATCACTCACAAATTTGTCATTCCCGCGAAAGCGGGAATGACAAACAAAGTATGCGGAGCAAATCCGTTCCGTCTCAAAATGCTCTAATACTTCCATTCCCTCGCCTGGCGGACGAGAAAGTCGCGGAAGGCGCCGACGCGCTTGGACTGCCTGAGCGCGTCGCAATAGGCGAGATGCACGTCGAAGGTGGGGCCCTCGATTTCGGGCAGAATGCGCAGGAGGCCCTTGTGCTCGGCCGCGACATAGTCCGGCAGCGCGGCGATGCCCATCCCGGCTTCGCATGCCTGCAGGATTCCCGAAATATTGTTGATGCGCAGGACGCGGCCGCGGCCGTCCGGCTCGACGCGGATCGCCTGGTTGGCGAGCCAGTTCACTTCGCGGATTTCCGGCGCCGCGGTCTCGCCATAGACGATGAGGCGATGGGCCGCGAGATCCTCGAAACTGTCCGGCTTGCCTGCACCCGCAAGATAGGCCGGCGCGGCGTAGATGTGATAATGGACGGTGAAGAGCTTGCGCTGGATCAGATCGGCCTGGACCGGTGCGCGCATCCGAAGCGCAATATCGGCCTCGCGTTGCGCAAGGTCGAGTTCGCGGTCCTCCAGCACGAGATGCAGCTGCAGCTCGGGGAATTCGCGCAGGAAGTCATTGAGGCGAGGCAGCAGCCAGAAGGTGCCGAGCCCGTGGCTCGTTGTCACCTTGAGCGATCCCCGCGGCGCCGCCTGCACGTTCTTGAGCGCTTCCTCGGCCTGTCCGAGCCGCGCCAGCACGTCGGAGACGGCGCTGTAGAGCAACTCGCCTTCATCGGTCAGCGTCAGCCCGCGCGCGTGGCGCTGGAAGAGCGGCGTGGAGATTTCTTCCTCGAGCGCGCTGACCTGCCGGCTGACCGCCGACTGGCTGAGCGAGAGCATCTGGCCGGCATGCGTGAAGCTCCCGGCCGAGGCCACAGCGTGAAAAATGCGCAGCTTGTCCCAGTCCATGCCCGCTCCTTTCGGCTCCGCGCGTCTAGTGCGCGGCCGCCAGAAACCGCTCGGCTTCGAGCGCCGCCATGCAGCCCATGCCGGCCGCGGTCACGGCCTGGCGGAACACCTTGTCCTTCACATCGCCCGCCGCGAACACGCCGGGCACGCTGGTGCGCGTCGAGTCCGGTGCCGTGTGGATATAGCCGTCACCATCCATGTCGAGCTGGCCGTGAAAAACCTCGGTCGCCGGCGAATGGCCGATGGCGACGAACAGTCCGTCCACGGCAAGTGTTTCCGTCGCGCCGTCTTCGAGGCTGCGCAATCTGACCGCATTCACGGCCCGCGGATCGGCGCTGCCGAGAATTTCGTCCACGACGGTGTCGTAGCGAATGGCTATCTTCGTATTTGCGGCAAGGCGCAGCTGATTGGTCTTGTCGGCGCGAAGAACGGGACCGCGGTGAACGAGCGTCACATGCTCGGCGAAATTCGTCAGGAACAGCGCTTCCTCGGCCGCCGTGTTGCCGCCGCCCACAACCGCGACCCGTTTGCCGCGGAAAAAAAAGCCGTCGCAGGTGGCGCAGGCTGAAACTCCGAAGCCCTTGAAAGTCTCTTCCGAGGGTAGCCCCAGCCATTTCGCCTGCGCGCCAGTCGCAATGATGAGCGTTTCGGCGCGGTAGCGCACGCCGCCGTCGCCCGTCAGCACGAAAGGCCGGCGCGCCAGATCGACCCCGACGATCATGTCCTGCACGATGCGCGTGCCGACATGCGCGGCCTGCGCCTCCATCTGCTCCATGAGCCAGGGCCCCTGAACGGCGGCCGCAAAACCCGGGTAGTTCTCGACATCGGTCGTAATGGTGAGCTGACCGCCAGGCTGAAGCCCCGCGATCATGACCGGTTCCAGCATCGCGCGCGCGGCATAGATGGCGGCGGTCGCGCCCGCCGGGCCGCTGCCAAGAATGACAACCTTCGCTTCCGCCGCGTCAGCCATGCCGCTCCCGCCGTCCAACTGCAAGGGTAAACCGGCCGCGCGCGGCGGCTGACAGCCCAGTCCTGCCCCGATATCGGAAGAGCGTCGGCAAAGATCAAGCGCCGCCCGAATGTGCCCGGAATCCCTGGGGAGTTGTCCTCAGCAGTTGCCGCTTCTCCGTCGGGGTCAATCTTCAAAATCGGCCGGGAATCCGACAGGAAGTTGTCGAAACCCGAAATTTTATTGCGCCCATCGCCGCCGCGCGCTAAAGGCGACCCGAAATCACCGTCGAGGGACCATACATGGAGCGCCACAAGCTCGACTCCATCGACATGCGCATTCTTGCCGAACTGCAGAACGACGGCCGAATCACCAATGTGGAGCTGTCGCGCCGGGCGAAGATTACGGCGCCGCCTTGTCTCCGGCGCATGCGGGCGCTGGAAAAGGCGGGTTTCATCAAGGGGTATCACGCCGAACTGGACCCCAGGTCGCTCGGCTATGAAGTCACCGGCTTCGTCTTCGTCGGGCTTGCGAGCCAGGCCGACGCCGATCTGAAGAAATTCGAGGATCAGGCGCGCAACTGGCGCGCGGTGCGCGAGTGTCACATGCTGTCGGGCGAAGTGGACTTCCTCCTGAAATGCGTGGCCAGGGACCTTTCCGCGTTCCAGTCTTTCATTACCGAAACTCTCACCGCCGCGAAGAATGTGGCGAGCGTGAAGACGGCGCTGGTCATCCGTCCGAGTAAACACGAGGTTGGAGTCCCTCTCGACCCGGCGTGACCTGTCAGGCGATTTCCCTCGCCTTTGTTTCACGCAGGAAAAGCAGGGCCACGAAAAAGCCGATCGCGGCGACGATCGTCGGATACCACAGACCCGCGTAGATGTTGCCGGTCGCGATGACGATCGCATAGGCCGTAACCGGCAGAAATCCGCCAAACCGGCCCACGCCGACATGATAGGGAAACGACGGCGCAGAATAGCGGAGACGAGATCGAATTGCAGCGAGCAATCTGCGGGCGCGGCAATGACCGTGACGGGCGCGCGCGCCGCCGCGGCGGTGAGAGCGGGATTGGCACTCTGCGCGAGCAGTTGAAATCCGGGTATGAAGCTCACCGCCGCAAGGCCCAGTCCAAACAACATCACCGGCTTGCGGCCGAGCCTGTCGGAGAGCCAGGCGAAGAACATGTGGAGGACGGCGCTTACTGGCGTCGCGGTCATGATGAGCGCGTTGACGTGAGCGGACGCGACCTTCAGCACGCCCTCCAGATAGAACTGGGTGTAGAACTGCGCGGTGTACCAGACGACGCCCTGCCCCATCAGCAATCCGAACAGGGCGATCGGAACGAGTTTCAGGCTGTTCCAGCGCAGGAAGGATTCGCGAAGCGGCGATTGCGAGGTGCGGCCTTCCTCCTGCATGCGGCGGAACCGGGGCGACTCGTCGAGCCGCATCCGGATCCACAGCGAGAGGCCGAGCAACCCCGCGGAAATGACGAACGGAATGCGCCAGGCCCAGCTGCGGAACGCGTCTTCGCCGAACAGGGTACGACACGAAAGGATCACGGCGAGCGCAAGCAACAGCCCGAGCGTGGCGGCGGTCTGTATCCAGCCGGTCGGGGCGCCGCCATATTCGCCGCCGATGGCGAAGCCCTGGATGAGCCGGGTCGCCACCGGCGCATAGGGCGCGGCGATGCCGACCGCGGCGTAGATACCGACCATGTTGAATCATCCCCAATTTCTGTCATGGCCCGCGAATGCGGGCCAACCAGTTGCCATCTGGAGACCGCCGGTCATCGTGCAACGCTTTTTTCTGCAGGAGCAGAGCGAACTTCATCTGGGTGTCCCGCATTTGCGGGCCATGACGGAGTTTATTTGATCCAGATCGGGCTGAATCCGCTATAGAACCAAAATGTCATTCCTGCGAAGCTTGTCGCCGCGAAGGCGAGGACAAGCTTCGCGGGAATGACAAAGATGGAGGGGAGGAAAAAATGAAGAGGGTCACCGCCGCGGTCCTGGCGGCGCTGCAGTTCGCCGGGCTTACGAACACGGCATGGTCCCAGTCCGGCCATGAGCGCGATTTCATCGCCGCGGTCAAGTCGATGCAGCGTTCGGTCGCGCCGGTGATGTGCGTGCGTGCGGTGCAACCGCAGCTCCAGCCCTTGCCTCTGCAGCAGACTCCGGCGCCGTCGCAACTCGCGTCTCCGCAGCTTCAGCCCTCTGTCGCGGGCACGGCGTTCTTCCTGACGAGGCGGGGAGATTTTGTCACCGCCGCGAGCGTCCTTGCGAATTTCCTGGAGCCGGGAGCATTGGCCGGCTGCACCATGATGATCTGGTTTACGAGTCCGGTCGATGCCGCCGGCAATTTCAGCACGCAGGGCTTCATCGTCGCGCTCAAGGACTGCGTCGTCGATCCGGACATCGACGCGGCCCGTTGCCGTACGATCGGGGATCTTACCAAGGCTTGGGGCGGCCGCTTCGCGCCCGTGCCCGTGGCGTTCGAAGATGGTCAGCCGGACGTGGGCACCTCGGTGGGCACCACCGGCTTCATTCTGTTCGATACCGTTCCGATCTCCTCGCGCGGCCATATCGGCGGCTACCAGCCCGCAGCACCGGCGGCGGCCCAAATGGTCCTCGACTGGCCTGCCGGCGCCGGAAGTCCGGTCTATGATTCGCACGGAAAGGTGGTCGGCATGGTGGCGCAGGCGCGCAACCTGATACTGACGACCATTTCCGTCGCCAGCACCAGCTTGGTTTTATCGAGATTTCTGGCTGCCCATCCGATCGAGAACAAATAGTTGTGAATCAGGGCTACCAACTGGATTTCGCGCCGAGCGCGACCGTGATCGATAGCCCCGACCCTGGGCGAGATGCAGGCCCGGCTTTCACCGGGATTTTATTTGTAATCGCGCGAATGAGGTCCGCCGGAATCACGGCTTGCACCTCTACGGATTTATCCGCTAGGAAGCATGAAGGATCGTTGCTGGAGCGCTGCATGAAATACCGGATCGGAGGAATTGCGGTTTTTGCCGCAACATTCATCGCCTGCCAGGTCTCCTCGGCGGCTCCCTTCAGCGCGAAACAGGAGCAGGAACTTCTCGCCGCCCATAACAAATATCGAAGCGATGTGGACGAGCCTCCGCTGGCGTGGTCCGACAGCCTGGCCGCCAGCGCATTGGTCTGGGCGCGGCATCTGGCAAATGAGGTTCATGCGCTCAAGCACAGCGGCGCGCCGGGTGTGGGCGAGAATCTCGCGATGTGGTCGGCGGGGCGCGCCTCGCTCACGAAGCTCGTCGATCTGTGGGGCGCCGAGAAGCAGTATTTCATCGAAGCGCAGTTTCCCGATGTTTCGCGCATCGGCAACTGGCAGGCGGTGGCCCACTACACGCAGATGATCTGGCGCGACACGACTGAGGTCGGCTGCGGCCTTGCCACCGGCGGCGGCAACGACTTCCTCGTCTGCCAGTACACGCCGCAGGGCAATTTCATGGGCCGGAAGGTCTACTGATTTCCGCAATCCCGCATCCGGTCGACGCCTTCACCCGTTCTCCGCCAGCACCCGGCCGGCCAGGTGCAGCGAGCCGCAGATGAGAATGCGCGGGGGCCCTTCGAAAGGACGCGCGCGCGACCAGGCCGACACCTGCATCATGGCATCTTCGAGATCGTCGGCGGGGCTCGCATCGAGCCCGCTGGCCCGCGCGGCGTCGTAAAGTTCGCCCGCACCGCGGCTCGCAGCATCTCCCTCGATCGCGACGGTCGCGACATGGCGCGCGAGCCCCTGGAAGACCGACAGAAAGCCGGCCGCGTCTTTCGTCTTCAGCATGCCGCAGATGAGATAGAGCGGCTTCTCCGACCGCTCCTCGAAATCGGCGACGGCACGCGCAATCGCCGCCGCGCCATGGGGATTGTGGCCGCCGTCAAGCCAGACTTCCGCACCTTCGGGCGCCAGATCGATCAGGGGCCCGCGCGACAGCCTTTGCATCCGCGCCGGCCATTCGACGCTGCGCAAGCCCTTTTCGAACGCAGGTTCGCCGCCCAAGCCCGCTTGGCGCAGCAGCGCGATCGCCACCGCCGCGTTGTCGATCTGGTGGCGCCCCGCCAGACGCGGAAGCGGCAGGTCCAGCAAACCGCGGTCGTCCTGATAGATCATGCGCCCGTGTTCCTGATGGGCGAAGAAATCCTGGCCGTAGACGCATAGCGGCGCCTGAAGCGCCTCGGCGCGGCGCGCTAGAACGTCGCGCGGAATGTCCTCCTGCAGGCCGATGATGACGGGCACGCCCGGCTTGATGATGCCGGCCTTTTCCGCGGCGATGTCGGCAAGCGATGGCCCAAGAAATTCCTGGTGATCGAGTCCGACCGGCGCAATGGCGGTGGTGCGCGGCGCATCGATCACATTGGTCGCGTCGTATCTGCCGCCGAGACCCACTTCGAGGACCAGCGCATCCGCGGGATGCCGCGAGAAGGCGAGCAGCGCGGCAGCGGTGGTAATTTCGAAGAAGGTGATGGGAGCGCCCCCGTTCAGCCGCTCGCATTCGTCGAGCGTGGCGGCGAGTTCGTCTTCGCCGATCAACCGGCCCGCGATGCGGATGCGTTCGTGAAAATGCACGAGGTGCGGGGAGGTGTAGACATGCACGCGAAAGCCCTGCGCTTCCAGCATGGCGCGCGAGAAGGCGCAGATGGAGCCCTTGCCGTTGGTGCCGGCCACGTGCAGCACCGGGGGCAGGGCGCGCTCGGGATGGCCAAGTGCCGCCAGCAGCCGGCGGATGCGGTCGAGCACCAGATCGATGCGCCTGGGGTGAAGCGACAGAAGGCGTTCGAGAATGCGGTCGCTCGTGCCGGCGACGCTCATTTGCGGCTCGCGCTCGCGCTTGCCGGCGCCGGCGAGCCGCCGATGGCAGGCCGTGGATTTGCAAGCCTTTCGGGCCGCGGCTTCTTCATCAGGAGATGGACGAGCCGCGACAGGGTTGCGCGCATGTCGTGGCGGTGAACCACCATGTCGACCATGCCGTGCTCGAGCAGATATTCCGCGCGCTGGAATCCTTCGGGCAGTTTCTCATGGATCGTCTGTTCGATCACGCGCTGGCCCGCGAAGCCGATGAGCGCGCCCGGCTCCGCGATGTGGATGTCGCCCAGCATCGCATAGGAGGCGCTGACGCCGCCCGTGGTGGGATCGGTGAGAACGACGATGTAAGGCATGTTCGCTTCGCGCAGCATGTCGACGGCGATGGTGACGCGCGGCATCTGCATCAGCGAAAGTATGCCTTCCTGCATGCGCGCGCCGCCCGAGGCAACGAACAGGAGGAACGGCCGATGCTCCTGGGCCGCTGCCTGCATGGCGAGCACAAGCGCTTCGCCGACGCCCATGCCGAGCGAACCGCCGAGGAAATCGAACGGCTGCACGGCAACCATGACGGGCAGGCCATCCAGCGTGCCGCGCGCGGCGGAAAGCGCCTCCGTGCGGCCTGTCTTGTTGCGTGCATCTTTCAAGCGGTCGCTGTAGCGCCGCTCGTCGCGGAAACGCAGCGGATCGGCCGGCACGGACGGCGGCGGCAGTTCCTGATAGGCACCGTCGAAGCTCATGGCGAAACGCTCCGCGGGCCCGATGCGCAGATGATGGTTGCAGCGCGGACAGACGTGGAGCCCCGCTTCGAGATCGCGGTGGAAAATCATCTCGCCGCAGGCCGGGCATTTCTGCCAGAGATTGTCGGGCGCCGTGCTGCGGCCGGCCATCAGCCCCTTGATCCGTGGACGGACGAAATTGGTGATCCAGTTCATGGTACGCTCGGTCGCTTGGCTGAAACTTGCATCAACATTTTGCGTCCTTCGACAGGCTCAGGATGAGGGGATTTGTAGTTGCACAAACGCCTATGGAGTTAAGATTCCCCTCATGCTGAGCCTGCCTGCCTATGCCAAGGCTTCGGCGGGTCAATTGAAAGTTCTTGTCCGCCGAAGCCTTGGCGTAGGCAGATCGAAGCACGCACCATGGTACTCCCATCCATTTAACATTCTCGCTCCCTCGCCGCATGCACGGCCTCTGCCAGGGCGGCACAGAAATCGGTCGCGTCCTTGACCAGTTCCTTCCGGCGCAGACGACGCGCGGCGGCTTCTCCAATTCGCGCGACGATGGCCGAGCCTACCACCGCGCCATCGGCAAAGCGCGCGATCTCCGCGGCCTGCTCCGGCGTCCTGATGCCGAAGCCCACCGCGCAAGGCAGTTCTGTGCGCGCCTTGAGCCGGGCGATGGCGTGCCGCACATCCTCGGTGGAGTAGCTCTTGGTGCCGGTGATCCCCGCGATCGACACGTAATACAGGAACCCGCCGGCGCCGTTCAGAACCGTGTCGAGCCGGCGCTCGTCCGTGGTCGGGGTTGCGAGCCTGATGACATCCAGCTCCTGCGCCGCGGCGGGAGCGCGCAGCACCTCGTCTTCTTCCGGCGGCAGATCCACCGTGATTAGTCCGTCGACGCCGGCCAGCGCCGCCTCCTTGGCAAAGCGCGCGGTGCCGAAGGCGTGAATGGGATTGTAGTAGCCCATGAGCACCAGCGGCGTTGCGGTGTCGCGGGCGCGAAACCGCCGCACGAGGTCCAGCACTTTCGCCAGTGTCATGCCGCCAGCCAGCGCGCGCTGCGACGAGGCCTGGATGGCCGGGCCGTCCGCCATGGGATCGGAGAACGGCACGCCCAGCTCGATCAGATCGGCGCCGGCCGCGGGCAGCTTTTCGAGCAGGGCGAGGCTCGTCTCCGCATCCGGATCGCCGGCCGTGATGAACGGAACGAACGCCGCGCAGCCCGCCCGCCGCAACGCCTCGAACCGCGCCGCGATCCTGTTCATGGAATTAGTTCACGCGGAGCCGCGGAGCCAAGGAGGAAGGAACCGCAAAGGCGCAAAGACGCAAAGGAATAGATCGCGCGCGAAGGCGCGCCAAACCTTCTTGGCGCCTTTGCGCCTTTGCGGTTCATCCCCAGTCCTCCGCGCATCAGCTCTGCGTTCACGAGCCTCGGACTCACAGGCGCTCACCTAATGCCGAGGCAACGGTGAAGACGTCCTTGTCGCCGCGGCCCGACAGCGCCACGACGATGATCTCGTTCTTCGCGCGGCCGGGCGCCAGGCGCATGACATGGGCGAGCGCATGCGCCGGCTCCAGCGCCGGAATGATTCCTTCGAGCCGCGACAATGCGCCAAACGCATCGAGCGCTTCCCTGTCGGTCGCGGAAAAATAGCTCACGCGCCCGCGGTCCTTGAGCCAGGAATGTTCGGGACCGACGCCCGGATAGTCGAGCCCCGCCGAGATGGAATGGGCTTCCAGCACCTGCCCTTCATTTGTCTGCAACAAATAACTCCGCGCGCCGTGCAGCACGCCCGGCTCGCCCTTGCTGAGCGTGGCGGCGTGGTGCGCGGTGTCGAGGCCGTTGCCCGCCGCTTCGACGCCGTGAATCTCGACTGCGTCGTCGTCGAGGAACGGATGAAAGAATCCGATCGCGTTGGAGCCGCCGCCGACGCAGGCGACGATGAGGTCCGGCAGGCGCTGTTCGCGCTCGAGGATCTGCGCGCGTGTTTCCTCGCCGATCACGGTCTGGAAGTCGCGCACCATCGCGGGATAGGGATGCGGGCCGGCCGCCGAGCCGATGATGTAGAACGTGTCCCCGACATTGGCGACCCAGTCGCGCAGGGCCTCGTTCATCGCATCCTTGAGCGTCTTCGAGCCGGAGGTGACTTCGCGCACTTCGGCGCCGAGCAGACGCATGCGGAAGACATTGGGCTTCTGACGCTCCATGTCCACCGCGCCCATGTACACGATACAGGGAAACCCGAAACGGGCGGCGACGGTGGCGGTCGCCACGCCGTGCTGTCCCGCGCCGGTCTCCGCGATGATGCGCGTCTTGCCCATGCGGCGGGCGAGCAGCACCTGGCCCAGGCAATTGTTGATCTTGTGCGCGCCGGTGTGATTGAGGTCTTCGCGCTTGAGATAAATCTTCGGGCCGCGCAGCTGTGCGGCGAGGCGTTCGGCGAAATAGAGCGGGCTCGGGCGGCCGACGTAATGATGCAGCAGTCCGTCGAGCTCAGCCCGGAACCGCGGATCGCGCTTTGCTTGTTCGTAGGCGTCTTCGAGCGCGAGCACGAGCGGCATCAGCGTTTCGGCGACGAAACGCCCGCCATAGGCGCCGAAATGTCCGGCCGCGTCGGGCCCGCTGCACCAGGTGTTGGCGACGTTCACGCCTGTTCCTCTGCTGCGAATTCCGCCGCGCGCGCCGCGGCGACGAAGGCACGGATGGCGTTCCCGTCTTTCACGCCCGGCGCGCTTTCCACCCCGGACGACACATCGACGCCCCGCGCGCCGGCGCAGGCAATCGCGCGGGCGACGTTGCCCGCATCGAGGCCGCCCGCGAGCAGCCAGGGCTTCGAGATCGTCCGCTTACGGAGCAATTGCCAGTCGAAGGCGCGCCCGCGTCCGCCCGGACTGGCGCCGGGTGAAGGCTTGGCATCGAAGAGCAGCATGTCGCTCACGGCTTCGTAGCCCGCAAGCGGCCCGAAATCGGCATCGTCGGATATTCCAATCGCCTTGATCACCGGCTTTCCGAACCGCCCGCGCACCTCGGCCACCCGCGCCGGAGGTTCATGGCCGTGCAGCTGGATGAAATCCGGCCTCGCTGCCGCGACCGCCTCCGCGAGCGCCGCATCCGCGGGATCGACCAGCAGCGTCACGATCCGCACCCGTCCGCGCAGCCGCTCCGCGATCGCGCGGGCCTGCTCGGGCCTGACATGTCGCGGCGAGCCCGGATGGAACACCAGCCCCGCGAAATCCGCGCCCGCGGCGACCACCGCCGCCGCCTCCTCGGGCCGCGTCAAACCGCAGATCTTCACCTGCACCGTCATGGGCCGCCGCTTATGGCCGCGCGGCCGGGCGAATGCAAGGCGGCCGGACCGAACCGTGTACGAAGTTGGGGTTCACAGGATTTCGAGCCCGAATTTTCCCTGAGATTGCGTCCGGTTATTTTTTTGCCTCCCGATATTTCCCATCTGTGATCGTCTGCCCGTGGAGCGCCGCCGTGCGTGCTTCGACAGGCTCAGCATGAAGGAAATCTTACTGCCATAGGCATTTGTGCAATTCACAATTCTCCTCATCCTTGTCGAAGGACCCACAGTGCCTGTGCAAGCCTCCTTCGCCGCTCACCATCCCGCATTTTCCTGCTTCCCTGCGTTTTTCCCTGCACCAGGGAAAAAGATGGCGCTTCGTTTAGGGTCGGCTGCGCGAGAGCAAGGTCCGGCGTCCGTTGCTCCACCGCCTCGTAGAGCACCCGCTGAAACCGCGTCTTGAACAGCCTCGCCGGCCCGGGCTTGCCCAGTCGGCCCGCCTGCGCTGAAGCTCCTGCGGCTTGCCGCGGCCGACGATGTAGGGGGAGATGGTCATGGGGTACGCTTGCCAAATGAGCCTGCGAGGTATATGACCAATACGGTATTGATGTCAACCGAAAACGTAATGTCTACCCGCGCATCACGACGTGCGGCGCGCGCACGACCGGTTCGCCTGGCGGAAAATCCTTGACATCGCGCGTCACCAGCAGCCGTCCCTGGCAGCGCGCCGAAGTCCGGACGATGGCATCTGGAAGCTTCATGCCGTGAGCCTGCCGGATTTCGACCGCTGTCTCCGCGATCTCGCGGTCGAGCCCAACCAGCCCGAACCTGCCAAGAAAAACGCGGGGCGGGTCGGCCATTTGGCGCGGCGCGCCGACCATGATCTCCAGATGCGATCGCTGCAGGGTCCGTCCCTTCGGCAAACCGCCAGGGAGTGCGGATTTCGTATGGGGCTGGAGCGCGTTCTCGGACCACCGATCGCCCGCCACGCACCGGGTCGCAAGTACTAACAAACGCGGCCCGATCAGCCCGAGCATTTCTGAGCGGCATGGGGAACATTGTCGCTGTCACGGAATTCAAGGCGATCGAGAGGGACGCTATTGCGGTTTTCTGAATGCCTTGGGAAACAATCGTGCGAGACCTTCCGATCCTGAAAACCGCGGTGGCGCGGATGCTTTCCTGATGCGAGTGAGCGGTTTCCTCCTGTCACACGCAAATCATGGCCCGCCGTTAACCAATTTCGAATAATTAGCGGTGCAGCTTGGCCCACCGTCGCCACCGGCGACGATTATGGATCGTGCATGGTCACTGACGCGGCTGCAGCCTGTTACGCGCGCGCCCCGGCGCGGGCCGCATGGAGCCTCGCTGACGTCGCCTTTGTCTGTTACCTGCTGGTGATCTTCGTGACACTCCAGCCCTTCGCCACGCGCGATCCGGTGACGCTCGCCGGCGGCGAAAGCGGGTTCACCGGCGCGGGTGACGTGCTGCGGCAGGTAGCCTATCTCGCATCCTTCCTGTTTGTTGCTTTCGCCGCGGTGCGCGCCGGCGGTTTTCGCGTGCTGCTCTGTGTTCCGCCGCTCTTTGCGGCGCTGCTCGGCTGGTGCGTATTGAGCGCAGCCTGGGCCGCGGCGCCGGACGTCGTGCTCCGCCGCGCTGTGCTCGAGATCATCATCGTGATGTCGGCGATGATGGGCGTGAACATGCTCGGACCGGAGCGGAGCCTCACGCTCCTTCGCGGCGCGCTCGGCGTGGTGCTCATCGTTAACTGGATTTCCATTCCGCTGGTGCGCAACGCGATCCATCTACCAGGCGAGGTCGACCCGGTTCTGGTCGGCGACTGGCGCGGCTTGTATTTTCACAAGAACATTGCGGGTTCCGTCAGCGCCATCACGGCAATTCTCTTCTTCTTCCAGGCGCTGAAGACACGCCCCCTGCTCAACGCCGCCTTCGGCGTGGGCGCTGTCGGCTTTACGATCATGACGGTTTCCAAGTCCTCCATTGGCCTCCTGCCGGTGGCGATCGCGGCAGGCTGCCTGTACCGGCTGGCGTGGCGGCGCGGTATTGACCGGGCGATCGTGGCATCTGGATTCCTCCTGATTGCGGGGATCGCCGGTCTCGTTATTGCCGGCAACGCGGATTTCATTTCTCACGCGTTTCGGGATCCGACCGAGCTTACGGGCCGCACGGCGATCTGGCAGGGCGAGGTCGCGTTCATCCGTGACCATTTCATGCTCGGTGGCGGCTTCGGTTCCTTCGCCGATACCGGCGCCGCCTCGCTGCTTCACAACTATGTCGCCGATGCGTGGGTGCAGAACATTAGCCACGGCCACAACGCCTATCTCCAGCTCCTGGTAACAATCGGTGCGATTGGCTTCGCGCTGGCGATGCTCACCTTCCTCGTGCAACCGGCCCGCGCTTTCTGGCGTTTTGACGTGGTGAGCACGGATGCCAGATCGGTTCTGCTGGCGATCTTTATCTTCATGGTATTGCACAATTTCCTGGAATCGGATTTCCTCGAAGGGGACGATCCGGCCTGGGTCGCGTTTCTGCTGATGTTGGCGATGTTGCGGGGAATCGATGCGGACGCGGCGCGGCGCGCGATGAGATCATTCTCTTCCGTCTTACGTTGAACGGCGATGCTGTCGCGGCGCAAACTCGTCGGAACTCTTCTCGCTGCCGCGGGGCTGCCAACGGGCGGATGGGCGCAAAAACTGCGCACCAGCATCATCGAGGGGGCCGGCACGACGCTTCGCCGCGCAGCCGCGCAGCGCGGGATCATCTATGGCGCCGCGGTCAACACGACGGAGTTGCGCGAGCAGGACTTCGCTGCCGCGCTCGCGCGCGAAGCCGGGCTCCTCGCGCCCGAATACGAGATGAAGCGGGCTATCGTCGAACGGATACAGGGCCAGTATGACTTCACCGGCTGCGACGCGATCCTCGCCTTCGCCCGCACCCATGACATGCTCTTCCGCGGCGTTCCGCTCGTCTGGCACAAGCGAAATCCCGACTGGCTCGAAAAAGCGGCGCGTGAATCGCGCGACGAAACCCTGATCACCGGCTTCATCGAAAAAACCGCCGGCCATTTCCGCGGTCGCGTCCATTCCTGGGATGTCGTCAACGAAGCCATCGCACCCGAGGACGGTCGCGCCGATGGGCTGCGCGACAGTTTCTGGCTCCAGGTTTACGGGCCGCGTTACATCGATCTCGCCTATCGTGCCGCCCGCGCAGCCGATCCCGGCACGCTGCTTGTCTATAATGATTGGGGCTGCGAGCTCGGCGCGCCGGCGAATGACCGCTTCCGCGCCGCGACGCTCGATTTTCTCGAGCGCGCCCTCGCCCGGGGCGTTCCCATCGACGCACTGGGATTGCAGGGCCATATGCGGGCCTTCGGCACGCCGGTCGATCAAACGAAACTCGCGGTCTTTCTCGCGCGGGTGAAATCGATGGGACTACGAATTCTCGTTACCGAGCACGACGTCGATGACAGCGGCGGTCCATCGGACGTGGCACTCCGTGACCGCGCAGTCGCCGATGCGAGCCGACGGTTTCTCGACGTGATGATCGATGTCGCCCCCGTCGCCCTTCTCACTTGGGGCCTCTCGGATCGCTTTCTTGATGCACCGGGGTGGCGCGCCAGCCTCACGGGCTACCGGCCGCGCATGCTGCCGCTCGACGGCAGCCTTGCCCGCACGCCCATGTGGTACGAAATGGTAGGCGCCTTCGCCGTCCGCTGAACAAATCGCGGTCGGGATGACTTTCACAATTATCGGGCCGGCGCCGCGCGGATCGCGATGAGCGATTTCGGGAGCGGCCCCAGCCATTCGAAGCCTATGCGCGCATCGGGCATGAAATGGGCGAGCTGCGCGCGATCGAGCAGAATGGCGCCCCGGATGATCCGCATCGCCTCGCCCATATCCGCCGCGCGCCGGTAATGGCCGAGCTTCATGCGCAACAGAATCTTGGCGCGCCAGCTTTCGGGCAGCCAGTGATAAAAGGGCGCAAGGAAATGAGGTTCGACCGGAAACCAGAAATAGGGGGTCTGCAGATAGCAGAACGGCGCCAGGCGGCGGCTTTCACGCGCGAAGGCCTCCATGCGCTCCCAGCCGCCTACATGCTCGATGATCGAATTCGAGTGGCTGAGTTCGAAGCTGTTGTCGGCGAATTGCGGCAAGTGGCAAGCGTCGCCGGCCAGGATGGTGAACCGTGCCTGCTGCCGCATCCTGGCCACCTCGTCCGCGCGATTGACGAGCGTGACATGCACGTTGCGCGCGGCCAGCCAGCTTTCGTCGAACATCGCCCAGTAGACGCGACGGCCGCCGAGATCGAGTATCCGCACGCTGCCGTGTCGCGCATGAATGAAATCGATCAGGCTTTTCAAATGGGACGACCTGCGGCGGCGCAGCCGGGAGCCCAGCGAGTTGGGATTGCTGTAATCGACAAGCCCGAGAAGACCAGGCATCTTGGCCTTTCGCTGGAGCAATCGCGGCGTCCGCTCTGGGCAGGCGCCGCCGCTATTTCTTGAGCCTGAACACCGTGCCGGCCCCGAAGGCGCCGCCAGATTGGGCTGTGCCATAGAGATCGCCTTTCCCGTCCGCTGTCAGGCCGTTGGGGAGGCCGCCATCGGCACCGTCCGTGAAGGAATGGAGCACCGTCTCGACACCGTCCGGCGTCAACTTGAAAACGACACCGCATTCCTCGTCGCAGGGCCCCGCTCCGTACTCGGTGGTCGTGCCATAGAGATTACCGGCCTTGTCTTCGACCAAACCAGTTTCGGGAAAGCCGCCGTCGAAACAGTTGGCGAGGCTGCAGAAGGAATAAAGCACCGTTTCGGTACCGTCCGGCGCCAGCTTGAACACGGTGCCGCAACCGCCGCCGCAGCCCGTTCCACCGCCCATATATGTCGTGCCGTAGAGATTGCCTGCCTCGTCCGCGATTACGCCGCCATCGGGTATGCTGCCATCTCTTCCACCCATGAAGGAATGAAGCACGGTCTCGGTGCCGCCGGGCGCAACCTTGAACACAACGCCTTCGCCATAGACGCCGCCGCCCACGGTCGTGCCATAGAGATTGCCTGCCTTGTCCGCGACCAGACTTCCGAAAAAACCGGGGCCGTCGCCATCGGCTCCGCCGGTGAAGGCATAGAGCACCGTCTCGGTGCCATCCTTGGCGAGCTTATAGACAAGGCCGCAGCAGCCGCCGGCTGCCGTGCCATAGAAATTACCTTTCTTGTTCCTCATCACGCCCGAGCGAGGGCTTTCATCCGAGAAGGAATGGATCACGGTTTCGGTGCCGTCCGGCGCGAGCTTGAACACGACACCTGTACCACCGGCGCCGCCGGCGAGGGTCGTGCCATAGAGATTGCCCGCCTTGTCCAGGACCAGGTCATATTCGGGGTAACCGCCATCGTTTCCGTTCGTGAAATGGTGGAGCACGGTTTCGGTGCCGTCCGGCGCGAGCTTGAACACGTCCCCGGGAGTGGAAACACCCACGTCGTAAAACGTCATGCCGTAGAGGTTGCCTTCGCTGTCCCTTACCACGCCGTCTACGGGATAGGCGCCACCGTCCTGGTCGGTGAAGCTGTAGAGAACCTTGAAGCCGTGATCCCCCGCAAGTGCGGATGAATTGCTGCCTGTGATCAGAGCGGCCACGGAAAGCGGCAGCGCGGCGGCCGATCGCAGGCGCGTCCCGAAATTCCTTGTTTTCAGATGAGACATGATACTCTTCCTTGAGGTCAGCCTCGAACTCTTGCGCCGTTATGGGCCTCCGGGCCTTTAGGTACGGGTGGTTCGGATTCGCTTGCTTAAGCGTCACGTGAATAAGCTGCGCTTCGTTAAGGACCCGTATACGGCTTCGATAGTCGTGGTTAGAAAATAAGGTAACAGCGGCAGCGTTTTCGTTGACACGGCGCCATACAGGCCAGGCAATTTGCGCTTTTTCACGAAACGTCAAGTCGCCAGGCTTTGTTACAGATTCGTTCGGTGCGGCGACAGGCACGGGAAGATTGCCGCCCAGGGGCCATGCCACGAAAAGTCCATGGCTCGACGGCCGCGCATCGTCGTTCCCGGCCTCCCGCATCATGTCAGTGCGCGGGGCAACCTGCCTGCGCGAAGCTGAAGCTTCGCTTCGGCGAAGGCAGGTCGGCGCGAACCGATCTTCTTCGAGGACGGCGACCAGGACATCTATTGCGACTTGCTCGCTGAGCAGATGCGCAAGGCCGCAGTCGAGGTCCGGGCCTGTTGCCTGATGCCACCGAATTCAATTAGGCCGTGGCGGCCTTCCTTGGCCGTCCGCCTTTGCGGCCATTCTCGCGCGATGCCGCAACCTTGGCGACGGTGCGCGCTCGACCGCCTTCCGCGCCGAGTTGGCGCGCCATCCAGCTTTTCGAGCCGAATACCCCTTGCAGCAGCGCCGGCACATAGAGATCGGCATCCAGCCGAGGCCAGTGCAGGCCTAGTCCGGCCGGGCTGATTTCGATATCGGCCAGATTTTCAGGCGAAGCGCCCGCCAGTCCTTCGGCCAGCCGCGCCGGGAAGGCAAGCTCGACCCCGGTGCTGAGGGCGACAACGACACGGGATCGACGACGGTCGTAGCGCGCTGACACGGCATGGCCGGCCTCGCGAACCGAGGCCATTCGCTTCTCCGCCTGCTTCAGCTCTTGCTCAGTGATCGCCATGAATCATCTCCATTCCGCACATAGGGCAGCGATCGCCGCCACCAGCGCGTCCTCAATCCGGTTCAAGTCAGCCAGCTTGAACCCGTAACTCTCGCGCAGCGCCGGCGGTCCACCGGGGCGATGCAGGTTGAATACCGCCTCGCCAACCGCGCCCTTTACATGCACATGAGCCGGCCGATGGTCGGTCGGCCAGATCACGACCCGGAGGCCGCCGATGCGCAGGACGGTAGGCATCACTGACGATAGCAGAAACCTAAGCGCTAGGGAATGATTTGCAAGCGGTTGGCGCTGCCTCGCGGCCCATTCATTGTCGGGCGTGGCCCGCCAAAATATGTTAGCGCATGAAATCGCTCCCCGTGAGCCAGGTCCGCGCCAATTTGATTTCTGCATGACAGGCGTCTTTTTGCCTTTATCCTCAGAAGTATGATAAAGTATGAATCTCGTTCGTGGAGAAGAGCATGGCTGAAATCGAGCGCCTGACCATCACCTGCCGGCCGAGATGACTGCCGTCATCAAGGGCGCGGTCGAGGCTGGCGATTATGCTTCAGCAAGCGAAGTGGTGCGCGAAGCAGTTCGCGACTGGAAGATGAAGCGTCCTGCAATTGCAAGAACTCGCGGCGCTCAAGGCAGACATCGATAAGGGATTGGCGGAGGTAGCCGCTGGCCGGGTAAGGAAATTTGATGCCGCTCGCATCATCGAACGGGGAAAAAAGCTATTAGCCGCGCGCGCGCCCTCCGTCTGACCGAAGCGGCCGAAGCCGACCTGGCTGCGCCGTTCGGGCGACAGGATACGCAAAACGACAGGTTGCGATAAACGTCGTAATCGCCGTCCTCGAAAAAGATCGGCTCGCGGCGGTTGCCCCGCGCCGTGACGTGGTGGGGAAAGTCGCGAAGAACGATTCGGGCAAAGCGGACCATGCCCGATCAGTTAGATGATGCTCGGGGTCGAAGTCGTGGCGGGACTTTCGCGGCACGGTCAGCGATTGTAAAATATTGTCGCGCAGCAAGCAGCAGCGAATAGCGCAATGCGTATCCTGTCGCCGTTACCTGCCGTTACCTGTATTGGAGCGACCTTTACACGACGCTCGCCTTCTCAGGCGGTGTTCATAGATGGCCGGGACAACGGCCCGGCCATGACGCGGGTGGGGCGTTGTCATTCTTTCACGCAATCGCCGGCAGCGACAGCCTTGCCTCCAGTCCGCCGAGCGGGCTTTCGTCCAGCGTGAGCAAGCCGCCGTAGAGCTTGGCGATGTCGCGGACGATGGCGAGGCCGAGGCCGCTGCCGGGCATGGTCTCGTCGAGCCGCTCGCCGCGTTCGCCCACGCGCGCCCGTTCTTCCGGATCTAGCCCGTCGCCGTCGTCGCCCACGCGAAGCTCGAAGGCGGCACCTGCGGTTTTGCGCGCGGAGACGGCGACGCGCGAGCGCGCCCATTTGCAGGCGTTGTCGATGAGATTGCCTGCCATCTCCTCGAGGTCCTGCCGCTCGCCGCGGAAGGCAAGCTCGCGCGGCACGTCGACGTCGATGGCAAGGCCGCGCACGGCATGGATGCGCGAGAGCACGCGCGCCAGATCCTCGATGGCGGGCCGCACGGGGGTGCGGTTGCCGAGCACGTCGAGCGCGCCGGCCGCGCGGGCGCGGGCGAGATAATGATCGACCTGGCGGCGCATGGTGGCCACTTGGCGCAGCACCGCGTCGGCGAGCGGGCCGGGATGGGCGGAGGCTTCGCTCGCCAGCACGCTGAGCGGCGTCTTCAGGAAATGGGCAAGGTTCGACACATGGGTGCGGGCGCGGCCCACCACTTCGGCGCTGTGCTCGATCAGGCTGTTGAGTTCGGTGGCGAGCGGGGCGATCTCCGCGGGAAAGCGGCCCACCAGCCGGCGCGCCTTGCCGTCGCGGATGCGCGCGAGCGCCACGCTCACGCGGTTGAGCGGCTGCAGACCGATCCGCACCTGGATGAAGATGGCGGCGATCAGGCCGAGGCCGAGGATGGCGAAGGACCGGAACAGCGTGGTGTCGAATTTGGCGACCTCGTTTTCGACCTCGGTCACGTCGGCGGCCACGAGAAAGGAATAGGCACGCATGCCGTCCTTCGGCGAGCCGGGCTGGACGGGAAATTCGATGCGCTGCGCCACGAGGCGCAGCCGCTGCCCTTCCGGGCCTTCGCCATGTCCCCAGGTCGTGCCGTGGCCCGACCAGGAGTCGGTCACCTTGATGGTGCGGTCCCAGAGCGAGCGCGAGATCTGGGCATTGTTGGTGAGCGGACCTTTTGGGCCAACGGGCGTGATCTGCCAGTACCAGCCGGAATAGACGCGCTCGAAGCGCGGGTCGGCGAAGCGGTCCTGCAGCGACACCGCGCCTTCCGCGGTGGGCTCGGCGGCGGCGATCATGACGTCGAGATAGGACCTGAGCCGTGCGTCGAAATCGCCCTCGACGGCTGAGCGGAAGACGCCGGATAGCACATAACCGCCGACCAGCAGGCCCAGCAGCGTCCACACGGCGGCCGCCGCGATCAGCCGCGCCGAGAGCGAGTCGAACCGTTGCGCGATCCGCTGCGCCGCCCCGGCGGTTTTCAGCCTCGCGTCCATCTCTCAGCCTTCGTCTGGACCGGACTTAGAGCGGATTCCCTTCAAGTTGAACGACACGTCCCCCTCCGCCTCGCTGCGCTCGGCACCTCCCCCACGATGGGGGAGGAAAGCAAGAGCGTGCGCCTTTCTTTTTCCTCCCCCATCGTGGGGGAGGTGGCCCGAAGGGCCGGAGGGGGGAGTCCTCTTCAATGATTCGATTCGACCGGAAACCGCTCTAGCACAAAGAGCACGAAGAACACGTAGAAAGAACGGTAAGGAATTACAATTAGCCGACACTGTCATCCCCGGCGAGCAAAGCGAGGGAAGGGGACCCGGGTGGTGCAACACGTCGGGTGTTTGTGGTTTGGCAGACACCTGGGTCCCCTTCCCTCGCTGCTTCGCGGCTCGCCGGGGATGACAGTTGGTGGTGGAACGCGTAATCGTATAATTTCAGGTCCCGAACCGTCTCATTATCAACAGGCTTTGTGTACTTTGTGGTGAACTTATGACGCTCTAGCGCGCGGCGCCGGCCGGCTGCGCGGCGTCGGGCGTGTCGAGACAGTAGCCGAGCCCGCGCACCGTCTGGATCAGATTGGCGTCGAGCTTCTTCCTGAGCCGGCCGACAAATACCTCGATCGTGTTCGAGTCACGGTCGAAATCCTGGTCGTAGAGATGCTCGACGAGTTCCGTGCGCGAGACCACGCGGCCGCGGTGATGGGCGAGATAGGCCAGCAGGCGGTATTCGAGCGAGGTGAGCTTGACCGGGTTGCCGTCCAGCGTCACGCGCGAGGAGCGCGTGTCGATGTGCAACGGTCCGATCTCGATCTCCGAGGTCGCGAAGCCCGCGGCGCGGCGCAGCAACGCGCGCACCCGCGCCAGCAGTTCCTCGGTGTAGAACGGCTTGGCGAGATAATCATCGGCGCCCGCGTCGAAGCCGGCCACCTTGTCGCTCCAGCGGTCGCGCGCGGTCAGGATCAGCACCGGCATGGTGCGGCCGGCCTTGCGCCATTCCTGCAGCACGCGCACCCCGTCCATCTTCGGCAGGCCGAGATCGAGGATCACCGCGTCGTAAGGTTCGGTGTCGCCCAGGAAGTGGCCTTCCTCGCCGTCGGTCGCACTGTCGACGACATAGCCCGCGTCGGAAAGTGCCCGCTTGAGCAGCCTTTGCAGGTCAGGATCGTCTTCCACCAGTAGTATGCGCATCGAATTCCCGTATCAGCGCCGGTGCCGTCCCGGTCCCCAGCCGCCGCGCCACCCGCCCCGCCAGCCGCCGAACCGGCCACGAAATCCACGCGGGCCCGGCAGGACAGGATAGTAGCGCAATCCGGCGGGCGGCAGGACCATGCCCGCATAACCCCGGTAGGGACCGAGCACCTTACCCGTCCGTGCGTCCGCGTCCAGCCACACGATGCGGCCCTCGGGGGTCAGCCATTTGATCCGGTAGTGCCACCCGCCGGCGGCATCCGGAAACGGCCCCTCCGCATCGAAAAAGCGGCCAGGCCTGCTGCTGCGGATCGCCGGTAGAATGCGGTCGAGCGGCTGGACGGCGTAATTGTTCGAAGCCGGGCGGCGCGTGGTCAGCGGCGCTGGAGTTTGCGTCCGCGCCTGCGTTTGCACCTGAGCTTCCGATGCCGCAGCCTGTACCTGTGCCGTGGCCGGCGCAGCAAACGCCAGCACCGCGAAAAACAGGCCGAAATACGCGGACCGGAACATGGCCTTGCCTAACGGTTTCGCAATGAACGGCGGATGAACAGGCGATCGTAATCCGGCTTCCGGCAAGGCTCCAATCCTTCTTCCGGGCGTTAACTGTCTTCATCGATCCGGAACGAAACTGCCCGTGGCCATGGCTGAAACAAGGCACCGTAAGATCAGCGCAGAGGGCACGGTGGATCACTCGAGGACGCCGGGGACAGCCGGCGGGTTTGGCGCGCAATTCGTTTTCCGCGACCGCCGCGAATCCTCCGCGCCCTCTGCGCTGAGCGTTCGCGTCTTGAAACCGCCGCAATGATCCACAAATGAACACGATCCACTCCGGCTGGCGTCGTCTGTTGAAGAATTTGCAAGCGCATCGGCTCTATGCCCCGCAGGCCGGTCACGGCTTCCTCCGAATCTTTGTCATACTTGCTCTGGTGGCAGCCGGATCGGCGGTGCTGCTCTGTCTGGTGCCCGTCTTTCTGGTGTGGTCCGCGCCGAGACTCGACCTTTCGAAGGATCTCTACGCCGCCAATCGCCCCATCGCCTTCACCTTCCTCGACGCGGACGGCCATGTCGCGGGCCACAGAGGCGCGATCGTCGGCGAGCGTCTCAAGCTCGGCCAGATGCCGCCCTACCTGCCCGCGGCGTTCATCGCGATGGAGGATCGCAGCTTCTACGAGAACGACGGCATCGATCTGCGCGGCCTGGTGCGCGCGATGTGGATGGATTTCCGCGCCGGTCATGTTGTGGCCGGCGGCTCTACGATAACCCAGCAGACGGCCAAGATCATATTCCTCTCGCCCCAACGCACCTTCAGCCGCAAGTATGAGGAACTGCTCGACGCCGCCGCGCTCGAAAAGTCGCTCAGCAAGAAACAAATTCTCGAACTCTATCTCAACCGCATCTATCTCGGCTCGGGCGCCTATGGCGTGGACGGCGCCGCGCATGTGTATTTCGGGAAATCCGCCCGCGACCTCACGCTGCCCGAGGCGGCAATGCTGGCGACGCTGACGCGCGCGCCTTCCGCCTTCTCACCGCGGCGAGACCTCGCCGCCGCGCAGACCCGTGCGAATCTCGTGCTGCGCGCGATGAAGGAAACGGGCGCCATCACGGCCGCGCAGGCGCGCGATGCGATGGAGCATCCCGCCGTGATCATCGACCGGACGCAGGCCGACGCCCGCAATTTCTTTCTCGATACGGCGGCCGATGAAGCGCTTCGCCTCGCGGGCTCCGACGGCGAGGCGCGCGATTTCGACCTGATCGTGCACACCACGCTGCAGCCGCGCCTGCAGGAAGCGGCGCGGCACGCGCTGGCGCACACGCTCAATGCGCATGGCCGGCGCGACCGTGCCAGCGAGGGCGCGATCGTGCTGATGAAATCAGACGGCGCTGTGGCGGCCCTGGTCGGCGGCCGGGATTACGACGCCAGCGTCTTCGACCGGGCGACCCAGGCGAAGCGCCAGCCCGGATCGGCCTTCAAGCCCTTCGTCTATCTCGCCGCGCTCGAGAGCGGCATCAGCCCCTGGGACGAACGCGACGACGGGCCGGTCGATATCGACGGCTGGACGCCGACCAATTACGGGGGACGCAGCTACGGGACGGTCACGCTCGCCGAGGCCCTGGCGCATTCCATCAACACCGTGACCGCCAAGCTCGCGCAGGAAGTCGGCATCAGGAAGGTGGTGGCCGCGGCGCAGCGCTGCGGAATTACTTCGCCGCTGGCTGCCGATGCCTCGCTTGCGCTGGGCACCTCCGTTGTGACGCCGCTCGAACTGACCGCGGCCTACGCGACGTTTGCGTCGGGCGGATTGCGCGTTACCCCCTATTTCGTCACCGCGATCGAGGACAGCACGCATCACGTTCTCTATCGGCGCGAGCCGCCAAAGCAGACCCGGGTGATCGCGCCCGATGTGAACCGCGATCTGACGGCGATGCTGTACGACGTCGTCGTCGAAGGCACGGGGCGCGCGGCAGCGCTCGGCGGCCGCGAGGCGGCGGGCAAGACCGGTACCACGCAGGACTACCGCGACGCCTGGTTCGTCGGGTTCACGCCCGACTACGTCGCCGGCGTGTGGGTGGGCAATGACAACTACTCGCCGATGAGAGGCGTCACCGGCGGCAGCCTGCCGGCCGGAATCTGGAAAACGGTGATGACTGCGGCCGAACGCGGTCTGCCCGTCAAGCGGCTCGACAAATCCGCACCGCCGCCGCCGCCCGTGGAAACGGCCGCTGACGACACGGATGGCAACCCCGACAATTCCGCCCAGCAGGGCGACCAGGACGATGAATCGGCGCAGGGCGCGGAGTCCGCCGAGGGTGCACAGCCCGCACAGGGTACGCACCGCTCGTTCTGGGACTGGCTGTTCGGAAACCGGAATTCCTCATCGGCCGCATCGCAACAATCCCCGGCGGCCGATCCCGCATCGCCTCCTACGGCGCGAACTGAGCCGGCGCCGAGCGATGCGCAGAATGACGCGCCCCAAAGCCGCAACGCGGAAGCTCCTCCAGCCGACGCGGACGACACGCCCCCGGGAGGCGACTACGACGATGACGAAGCCGGACCGCCTCCGGCCAGCAATCGCAATGCGCCACCTCCTGCCGTGCTGCACCGCTACGTGCCGCCACCCCCGCCCCCGTCGCCAGACGACGATGACGGCGGCAACGGCAATTGAGTATTAATTAGCTAGCGTGGTAGCTATATTAAGATTGTCATTCCCGCGAAAGCGGGAACCCGGTGCGCGAGCGTCCGCGAGCGCAGATGATTCTCTTCGCCGCGTAGACACGCGGCGGCCGGATTCCCGCTTTCGCGGAAATGATGACAATTTGGGGTTGACGGGCGGAGCGCCAGGCCCTTGACCACTCAGGGGCATAACCCTACATCCGCGCCGGCAAGCTTTGGGTGCGCCGGGCGATGAATTTGCGTGCGACGGATGCGGCGCTGCCCCGCTTCGCCAGCGTCGAACGGCTGATCGAGACGCTGAAGCCGGGCGAACCGGTCTATCTGCTGTATCCGGAGAAATTCCGGACCGCGGCGCGGCGTTTCCTCGAGGCGTTTCCCGGCGACACGCTCTATGCGGTGAAAGCCAATCCGGCTCCGCAGGTCCTCGAATTCGTGTACGCCGCCGGCATACGCCATTTCGACACGGCTTCGCTTGCGGAAATCGAGCTGGTGCGCGGGCTCTTTCCCGACGCGACGTGCCATTTCATGGCGCCGGTGCGCCTGTCCGGCAGCGCCGGGATTGCCTATGCGCAGCATGACATCCGCGATTTCGTGGTCGATTGCGATTTCGAGCTCGACAAGCTGCTGTCGGAAACCGGAGGCGGGAAAGGCTGCCGCATCTTCGTGCGCATCGCGACGCCGCTCGGTGGCGCCGTTCTCGAACTGTCGAGCAAATTCGGAACGACGCCCGAAGACGCAGCGCGCCTTCTTGGCCGCGTGGCGCAATCCGCCGCCGCACCCGCGCTGACGTTCCACGTCGGCTCGCAATGCCTGAGCCCGTTCTCCTACGCGCAGGCGATCGAGATGGCACGCCGGACCGCCGCCCTTGCGAAGGTCGACATCGTCGCCCTCGACATCGGCGGCGGGTTTCCGGGACCCTATCCGGGCCAGGACGTGCCGCCCTATCACTGGTATTTCGACACCATCCGCGAAGCGCTTGCGACGCTGCCGGATACGGACCGACTGTCCCTTCTTTGCGAGCCCGGCCGGGCGCTGATCGCCGAAGGCGTGTCGCTGGTCGCACAGGTCGTGCTGCGCAAGGGCGACAAGCTCTATATCAATGACGGCATCTACGGCAGTTTCGATGAACTGACCCTGCCCGGCTGGACGACGGATTATCACACGCGGGTCTTCGCGCTCGATACGAAGGGGCGCGCGCTCACCGAGCCCGCGCCGGACAGCGCCTTCCGCGTCTATGGTCCGACCTGCGACACACTCGACGTGCTGCCGCGGCCGTTCATGCTGCCGCAGACCATCGGTGCCGGCGATTTCATCCTGTTCGAATCGATCGGCGCCTATTCCTACGCCGTGCGCACGAATTTCAACGGCTTCCTTCCCGACCGCTGGGCCATCGTCGGAAGCTGACATCGCCCGCGACACAACCGGCATACTCCTGCCAAAGGTTTTTCATATTGAGGCTTGTGAAAGATCAGCGCGGGGTTCGCGGAGGATACGCCATGGACGCGGGGAGGAATGCGGCATCCGTTCACACGAGATAGGAACCGAGGTTGTCGCTGCGGCGATGACGATCCACTCGGGACTGGGCCCTGGATTGCTTGAACGGATCTACGAATTCCGCCTTGCACATGAGCTGTCGAAGCGCGGGTTGGAGGTGCGCAGGCCGGTTGCGGTTCCGCTTCGCTTTGACGGCCCGATGTTCGAGGAAGGTTACAGAATCGATCTGCTCGTCAAGGAACCGGTTGTGATCGAGATCAAGGCGCTCGAATCAATTCTCCCGGTCCACCGCTTTCCTACTCAGATTTGCCGGAGGGCCTGTTTGCGCAGGTGACGGTTCATGGCGAGATCGTCGAGGCGCAGTCGGGACTTGCGCAATCCCGCGTCGGCTCCGCGACGCGTTTCCTGCTCGACCGCCAGCTCGAGGACCTTCAATTCCTCGCAGGCCCGGTCCAGCTCGAGCTCCGCCTGGATGCGTTCCCGCTCGAGCTCCCGGAGCGTGGCCTTGAGGTTCTCCCGTCGGACATCCATGGCGCGCAAAAAGCTTGGAAAGGCCAACCGGCCGAGATCGGAATCGTTCGCCCGCTGGCGTTCGCGCGCCACGGATTCTTCCAGGTCGGCGAGCTTTCGCTCCACGCCCCCGCTCATGGCGGCAAGCGTCGTCATCTGCCGCTTCAGCTCCGCGGTCCGGAAGCGCTTGAGACGCAACAGATTGTCGCGCTGTCTCATGTGCGCCCCCCGGCTCGCGCCCGGGAATTCGGGTTGTCATCCTGGCAGTCGGCAGGGGAACGGGCTGGCCACCGCGGCGTGGCGCGGCAGGGGCTGGGGACCGGCCTCCTTCCAAGGCGCGCTCGGCATTCCCGGGCAATCCTATGCATCGGCCCCCTTTTCTGCGCTCTTTCGCGCCACGACGACCTTGGCCATCTTGATCGGGAGGGTTTAAATCGCAGTAAACTTAACGAAGCGAATCAATGGGTTGCGGGGAGGGCAAGGTCACGTTCGATTAATCCGCCTTGGCCCGCGATGAAGGTACCCGGACGATGGCAAGCCGTTGTTAACCATTTTCGCTTACGTTCCCCGCGTAGGGATTAACCACGGCCGGGGCAAAGAGGCCGTTCAAGAGGCGTAAAAAGATGCGCGTGCTTTTGATCGAAGACGACAGCGCGATGGCGCGCAGCATCGAATTGATGCTCCGTTCCGAAGGCTTCAACGTCTACACGACCGATCTTGGCGAAGAGGGCATCGATCTCGGCAAGCTCTACGACTACGACATCATCGTCCTCGATCTGCAGTTGCCGGACATGAGCGGTTTCGAAGTACTGAAGTCGCTGCGCCTCGCCAAGGTGCAGACGCCGGTGCTGATCCTTTCGGGCAACGCGATCGTCGAAGCCAAGGTCAAGGCGCTGGGCGTCGGTGCGGACGACTACATGACCAAGCCGTTCCACAAGGACGAGCTGGTCGCCCGCATCCAGGCGGTGGTGCGCCGCTCCAAGGGCCATTCGCAATCGGTGATCACCACCGGCAAGCTCACCGTCAATCTCGACGCCAAGACGGTGGAAGTGGACAGCAGCCGCGTGCATCTGACCGGCAAGGAATATCAGATGCTCGAACTGCTCTCGCTCAGAAAGGGCACCACGCTGACGAAGGAGATGTTTCTCAACCATCTCTACGGCGGCATGGACGAGCCCGAACTCAAGATCATCGACGTCTTCATCTGCAAGCTGCGCAAGAAACTGGCGGCGGCGACGGACGGCGACAACTACATCGAAACCGTCTGGGGCCGCGGCTACGTTCTGCGCGATCCGCAAGGCAACGAAATCGTGGTGCAGCAGCAGCCCGCCGCGTAACGCATTCGCTCACAGAGGAGCGGGAAAAAGGGCGGCGCGAGCCGCCCTTTTTGTTTGCGTTATTCGGCGGCCGATTTGTTCAGCGCGCGGGCGACATTATTGGGGTCGGCGGCGATAACGGCCAGATAGGCGCGTGCTGGCTGATCCGGCTCGCTACGCCTCTGCTCCCAATCGCGCAACGTGCCAAGCGGGATGCGGTAGCGGGACGAGAACTCTTCTTGCGTGAGATCGAGGGCGCGCCGGAGAGTTTTCACGCGCGGAACGCGACGCATATTTGCAAGATCGCGCGGTGGATTATCCGGATCGCTGCGCGCGGCGTCCTCTATCTCCGTCTCGGTCATCGACAGCGGCGGCAGAAATTCAAGCACTTCTTCACGTCCATCTTCGTGGACCCGAACGAGCTTACCGTCGCTCTTGCGAATTTTCGCGGTGATAGTTGTCACGCTTCTACCCCGCCAGCGCGATGCCCTGGCTGAATTGCAGGTCGGCGAGGCGTTTGTAGAGACCGCCCCGCGCCACGAGTTCGGCGTGGCTGCCCTCGCCCACGATGCGGCCCTGATCCATCACCACGATGCGCTTGAGGCGCTGGATGGTGGCCAACCGATGCGCGATGACGATGGTGGTGCGCCCCGCCATCAGGTTGTTCAGGCCCGTCTGCACGAGACGTTCATTCTCGGCATCGAGCGCGCTGGTTGCTTCATCCAGCAGCAGCAGCGGCGCGTTGCGCAGAATGGCGCGGGCGATGGCGATGCGCTGGCGCTGTCCGCCGGAAAGCGTGGCGCCGCGTTCGCCGACGATGGTCTGATAGCCCTGCGGCAACGGCTCGATGAATTCCGCCGCCGCCGCGGCCTCGGCCGCGCGGCGCACGTCGTCGTCGCTGGCCTCGATGCGGCCGTAGCGGATGTTGTCCGCGATCGTGCCGGAGAAGATGATCGGATCCTGCGCCACGATGGCGATGTGGCGGCGCAGATCCACCGGATCAAGGTCGTCGATATTCACGCCGTCGAAGGCGATCGCACCCTTCTGCGGCTCGTAGAAGCGCAGCAGCAACTGGAACACGGTGGATTTTCCCGCGCCACTCGGCCCCACCAATGCCACCGCTTCGCCCGGCCGGATATCGAGCGTGAATC